>JAPPLM010000017.1 GCA_028874195.1 Chloroflexota bacterium | reverse complement strand
TAGTGGCCAAGGACACCGCCCTCTCAAGGCGGAGATCACGGGTTCGAATCCCGTATGCGCTACCAAGTTTGGGACTTCGCGGCAAGCAACTGGCTTGCTGTGAAGTCTGTTTTCGTGCACGGTAACTGTCGGTAAACCGATAGAGAAGATGCTTATGGACAGTGGGGTATCGGAGAAACCGTTACAAGGATGCTAATTGGTTAGCGTTGCCGCGCTGGGCTGCAGATGCGGCAACGGCTTTGCTAACCGTCGTAGGTGTAGTTCGTCCGCTCTCGTCTGGCGATGAGAGCGGGTTTTTGTTGCTGTGAACACGAGACTTGGGTCGGCGAGAAACAGAGACCGGAAAGGACAACCCGAGGATGGCAAAAGCCAAACCGGAAATAGATTCACGACAAACAATGGACAAGACCTACGAACCCGCGCCGGTGGAAGCGCGCTGGTATCCCTTCTGGGAAGAGGGAGGCTACTTTGCGCCCCGCGCGGACGCTGAGGCTGAGCCGTTTACGGTTATCATGCCGCCGCCCAACGTCACCGGAGAACTGCATCTCGGGCATGCGCTAACGGCCGCTATCGAGGACGTGCTCGTGCGCTGGCACCGCATGCGCGGCGACGCCACGCTCTGGGTGCCCGGCACCGACCACGCCGGCATTGCGACACAAGTGGTGGTGGAGCGCCTGCTGCAAGAGGAGGGCACCTCGAAGCAGGAGTTGGGGCGCGAGAAATTCGAAGCGCGCGTGTGGGAGTGGGTGCACAAGTACGGAAACGTCATCGACGACCAGCACCGCCGTCTTGGCGCCTCCTGCGACTGGTCGCGGGATACGTTCACGCTCGATCCGGGCCCGGCGCGGGCCGTGCGCACCACGTTCGTGCGCCTCTATCACAAGGGCCTCATCTATCGCGGTGAGCGCATCACCAACTGGTGTCCGCGTTGCTCTACCGCACTCTCCGATCTCGAAGTCGCCCACGAGGAAGAAGACGGCCACCTCTGGTACATCTCGTATCCGCTTGTCGAGGATGAGTCCGTCGCAATTACCGTGGCGACTACGCGGCCGGAGACTATGCTCGGCGATACCGCCGTGGCAGTGAATCCGGACGACCCGCGCTACCGGCATCTTCTAGGTAAAGAGGTTCTACTCCCGTTAACTGATAGAAGAATCCCAATCATTGCCGATGACGCGGTGGAGGCGGAATTTGGCGCTGGCGCGCTCAAGGTAACGCCGTCCCACGACATTGCCGACTTCGAAATCGGCCAACGCCACGGGCTGGAATTCATCAACGTGCTGAACCTCGACGCCACCATGAATGAGCATGCCGGCGCCGCCTACACGGGCATGGACCGCTATGCCTGCCGCGAGCAGGTTGTGCGCGACCTGGAGGCGCAGGGGCGATTGGAGAAAATCGAGACCCATCGGCACGCCATCGGCCACTGCACGCGCTGCGACATCATCGTGGAACCGCTCGTGAGCCGGCAGTGGTGGCTGGAAGTCAAGCCCCTGGCGGATCCCGCAATTGAGGCCGTGCGCAGCGGCAAGATTCGCATTCTGCCGGAGCACTTTGAGCGCATCTACTACAACTGGATGGAAAACATCCGCGATTGGTGCATTTCGCGGCAGCTCTGGTGGGGCCACCGCATCCCGGTGTGGTACTGCGATGCTTGCGAAGCGGTCGCGGTGCCGTCGGTGGACGACCCCATGCGCGATCCGGAGGCGTGCGCCGACTGTGCAGGCGCTCTGCGCCAGGACCCGGACGTGCTCGACACCTGGTTCAGTTCCGCGTTGTGGCCGCATTCGACGTTGGGCTGGCCCGATGACACGGAAGACCTGCGCAGGTTCTACCCCACCACGGTCATGGAGACTGGCCACGACATCCTCTTCTTCTGGGTGGCGCGCATGATTATGACGGGAATCGAAAACATGGAGGAAATCCCCTTCCGCACCGTCTATCTGCACGGCCTCATTCGGGACGTAGAAGGCGAGAAGATGAGCAAAACGCGCGGCAACGTGATCAATCCGCTTGTCATGGTGGAGGAGTACGGCGCGGACGCGCTGCGCTTTGCGCTCGTCACGGGCACGACGGCGGGCAATGACATGCGCTTCACCACGGAGCGGATTCAAGCGGCGCGTAATTTCGCAAACAAGCTGTGGAACGCGAGCCGCTTCGTGCTCAGCAACCGCCCGGAAGGCGCGACGGGCATTGCGTCCGAGACGGACGCGCCCCGACTTTCGCTCGTGGACCGTTGGATCATCAGCCGCCGCAATCACACGGTTGAGGAGGTCTCACGGCTGCTGGAGCAATTCCATCTCGGGGAAGCCGGGCGCACGCTGCAGGAGTTCGTGTGGAGTGAGTTCTGCGACTGGTACATCGAAGCGAGCAAGGTGAGCCTCTACGGCGACGATCCTGAGGCGCGGGCAGTCACACAGAGCGTGCTTGAGAACACGCTGGCCGTGATATTGCGCCTGTTGCATCCCTTCATGCCGTTCGTCACGGAAGAGATCTGGCACTATCTGTATCCCAAGGCACTGTCGGATGGCACGGGAAGCCTGATCGCCGCGCCGTGGCCGGCGGCCGGTGCGCGCGATCGAGAAGCTGAAGGTTTCCTCAATGAACTCATCGAGGCGATACGCGGCGTGCGCAACATCCGCGCCGAGTACGAAGTGGAGCCGGGCCGCTACATTCCCGCAACGATTGTGGCCGGAAGCCAATCCGATGCAGTGTCAGCGCATACCGCGGTCATCGAGTTGCTCGCCCGCGTGCGGCCGCTGACGGTCCTCGCGGCGCTCGACGATGAACCGGAGCAAGCTGTCTCGGTGCTCACCAGCCGCCTTGCCGTGTATGTGCCACTCGCCGGGCTGCGCGACGTGGAGCAAGAGCGCCAGCGGCTGGAGAAGGAACAGGCGGACATCCTTGCCAATCTGGAGCGCACGCAGGGGCTGCTGGCCAATGAGAACTTCGTGAACCGCGCGCCGCCGCCCGTCGTAGCCAAAGAACGGGAAAAGCTCGGCGACCTGGAACTGCGCGCGCAACAGGTGCGTGAGCGCTTGGCGGCGCTAGCCTAGGGAAGGCGGTCTACAAATGAGATGGTTGTCCCTGTAGGTTTGGGAGGCCTCATCTGGAAGCACCACCGGCGGCTGCCGCGGGCGCAGGTTGCAAACCTGCGCTACTATGAGGCAAGCGACACATTCATGACGATGCAATGTGCTCTCGTCTACCGAGCAGTCATTGCGTACAAGATTAGGGATAAAAACCTAACAAACACTAGAGGACAGAATTGACCAATGATCACGTTAGTTTGGAATGACATTCCCGCCACACAGCTTGTGATGGCTGCGCAGGAAGCGCAGCGCTTGGCGGATGCGGCGGCGGAGAAGGAAGAGACGTTACAGTGGGCGCGTGCAGCGATCAGAGCGGCACAGGCCGTTGACTCGATTGAGTGCGACCTCGCCCCCTTCGAGGCGCTGGCCGCCGCGTTGACTGCCGTAGATGACGAAGAACTCGTAAAGGACGCGGCTGAGGCGCTGGCCAAGCAGCCGCAAGCCTTGTTCACGCTCGCCACCGCGGCGCGGAAGAAGAAGTGGGAAGACCTAGCCAAAACCACAATGGTGCGGTGTCTTGCGCAAACCGGCGCAATGGCGTGGCCGAGCGAGTTCCCGTACCAGCAGCAGTGGAAGCAGCAGTTTGAGGAGCAATTGGTAGCCACGTTGCTCAAGGTGTGGAAGAAACGCGCTACGCGTGCTGTCGCCAAGGAAGCGGTGGCATTCGCTACGGAGGCCGAGGGCCTGGACGCGAAACAGGTAGAAGAGAATCTCAAAGCTCTGCTTACTCCCGCCGATCTTTGGACGAGTCCGGTCCGACGGAGCCGGCAATCACGCGGCCGGCAGGCGTCATCCGGCCGCTCCCGTAGCGGTAGCAAACGGCCTGCGGCGTCGAGCCGGTCACAACGGTCCACGTCCCGCCCGCGGACAACGCGCAAAGCGGAGAGCGACGCGAGCTAGCTCCGCATTATCTGTCCGGGCCTAATCGCTGCGTCCGTGACCACGCGCGTTGATGAGCCTAACCGCCGGTGCGAGAGCGCCATTCCGTTCAGTGCCCACCCATTCTCAACCAATGTCGCACCCAACCTCTTGCTTTGCTCAGGCATAGCAGGCAGAATAGGACTGTCAAGAGCTTAATCGGACTCTCTGCCCCATGTCGATGACTATTACGCTCATCACTGACTTTGGCACGGCGGATGGCTTCGTGGGCGCGATGAAGGGCGTAATCCTGAGCCTGGAGCCGCACGTCACACTCGTCGACATCACACACGACATTCCTCCACACGACATCCGGGCGGGGACATTTGCGCTGGAGACGGCATGTCCGCACTTTCCGCCTGACACCATTCACGTGGTAGTCGTCGACCCCGGCGTGGGCAGCGACCGGGCGGCCATACTCGTCGAGACTGTGCATGGGCGGTTTCTCGCGCCGGACAATGGTGTGCTGACCAGTGTCATGCCTGAAAACGACGCTGCGCAAATCTACACGCTGGATAAACCGGAATTCTGGCGGCCCGCCGTGAGCGCGACCTTTCACGGACGCGATGTTTTTGCGCCGGTAGCCGCTCACCTGGCGAATAGCGTCCGGCCTGAGCGACTGGGAACACCGACAACCCGCATGGAGCGGCTTACCTGGCCTCTGCCTCAGCGGTGTGGCGATGAGATTCGCGGTGAAGTGATCCACGTCGATCGCTTTGGTAACCTGATTACCAACCTACGGCTGGAAGACCTGGGTAAGGAGACTAGAGACGCGCGTTTTCGGGTGCGTGACCTGGGGATTCGTGGCATTACGCCGCACTACGCCGCGGGCGACGGCCTGATAGCGGTGGTGAATAGCGGCGGTCGCATCGAATTGGCCTTGCCCAGCGCGCATGCCGCACGTACTTTGAACATTGACGTCGGTGAAGAGATTCGTGTAGTGCTATGAAGAGAAAGACGGTGCCCCAGATCGTCATTCCCGCGCACGCGGGAATCCATCTTCTCTGTGCCGTCTGGACTCCCGCCCCGTATTAAATATGGAGGCACAGTAATTGCGCGTATATTGGGAGGGAGCAGCACAATCCCAGAGCACGCGGCAAGGTGGATTCCTGAAAGGAGGCAGCACATGAGCACACTCATGCCGGAACGCACCAGAACGCAGAACCTGAGCAGCAATGCGTTCCTGGAATATCTGGCGGACTGGCACGCCGACCTGGAGACGCTCGACCTGGCTGCGGATTGGTCCGCAAACGGCTTGGCGGCAGAAAACGTCGTCGTCCTTGTCGTGGACATGGTGAATGGGTTCTGCCACGAGGGCCCGTTGGCAGGCGACCGGGTGAATGGACTCATAGCGCCCGTCCGGGACGTCATCGAGCGCTCCTACGCGCGCGGTGTGCGCAATTACCTGCTGCCCCAGGACACCCACCGTCCCGATGCCTTGGAATTCGCCCAGTTCGGTCCGCACTGCATCGAAGGGCAGAGCGAATCCGATACGGTACCGGAGCTGGCCGCACTGCCCGCCGCCGCGCACTTCACGGTCGTCGCAAAAAACTCGCTTCATCCGACCCATGGCACCGTATTGCAGGAGTGGCTCGAGCAGCATCCCGAGGTACGGTATTTTCTCGTCATTGGCGACTGCACGGACCTCTGTATCTACCAGACGGCCATGCACTTGCGTCTCACCGCAAATGCGGCCCAGCGCGACTGCCAGGTCGTCGTGCCGGAAAACTGCGTCCAAACCTACGACTTACCTGTGAGCGTGGCGCAAACAATCGGCGTGATGCCCCACGACGGCGACCTGATGCATCTCGTGTTCCTCTACCACATGGCCCTGAACGGCATCCGTATCGTGAAAGAAGTACTATAGAGGCAATTGTCCCCGACAATCGACAAGTGCGGTGTTAATTGTGCATCGGCCTACTATCCGTCATTCCCGCGAAAGCGGGAATCCATCTGCCTAAAGAGGAGCCAAGCCGTGAAACTGGTGCAATACTATGACGTGGACTCGCGCATTCGCGTCGGTGTCGTTCAAGACGGACAGGTTATCGACATCACCGACTCGGAACAGGACCTCACGACGACGCTGGACTTTGTGGACGAGGCTCGCCGGCAGCGCCGCTCGCTCGATGACGTAATCGCGGACAGGCTTGCCGACGCCTCCGGCGGCGCGCACGCGTATGCGGAGCTTCTCGAGCCGGACGAACCCCGGCTCACCATGCCCTTATTCCCGCCGCAGGTGTGGGGGTGTGGGGTAACATATCGCCGCAGCGCCGAGTTTCGCGACGCCGACATGGAAGGGCCCATGGGCATCTACGACAAGGTGTACCAGTCGGACCGCCCGGAAATCTTCTATAAGGGCGATACGCAGCACTGCGCCGGGCCGAACGAGCCTATCGGCATCCGCGTCGACTCTACCTTCACGGCGCCGGAGCCGGAGCTCGCCTACGTGCTGGGCTTCGATAATGAGATCATCGGATACACGATCTGCGATGACGTGTCGGCCTGGGACATCGAACGCGAGAATCCGCTCTACTTGCCGCAGTCGAAGATCTTCTTGGGGTGCACGGCCCTCGGCCCGACCTTTGTGACGACGGGAGAAATCACCGATCCCTATCATCTGGAGATCACGGCCCGCATCCGCCGTGACGGCACGGTGATCTTCGAGGGTTCCGCGAATACCGACCAGATTCGGCATCCCTTCGAGACCCTTACCGCCTATCTCGTACGCAATAACCCCGTGCCGGTGGGCACGGTGGTGAGCACGGGCACGGGCATCATCGTGACGGAAGACGCCGCGCTGCGGGCCGGTGACATCGTGGAGATCGAGATCGACGAAATCGGCCTGCTCGCGACACCGGTGCGCCAACTGACCGCCGACGAATAGACCGAACTCGACCGCATTGGCAGACAATGGCTGCGCGCTACGAGCAGTCAGCAACGGTCAACCGTACGAACGCCAACCAAATGGCCGCACCGGAAAACCGGTGCGGCCTTTGTCAATAGCTGCTTGGACTGAAGTGCCCGGTCAGGAAACAGTGAGCCAAGCCGGGCGCCGTTCCTCAAACGCCGTGATAGCGTCTTCCTGCTGCAACGTAAGACCCACTGCATCCAGTCCGTTCAGCAAGCGGTGCTGAACCGTGGGATCAACCGCAAACGCCGCCGCAAAGCCCTGGTTGTCTTGAACCGTCGTGTTCGCCAAGTCCACCGTTATCCGGTAGTCGTCTAGGTCTTGCGCTCGTTCTGTAAGTGTAGCCACGTCTTCCGGCGGCAGCACCACCGTCAGCATGCCGTTCTCCACGGCGTTATTAGCAAATATGTCGGCAAAGCTCGGCGCTATGATGGCCAGAAAGCCGTATTCCTTCAGCGCCCACGCCGCGTGCTCCCGCGAGGAGCCGCAACCGAAGTTTCTGCCGGTTACAAGAACCGTCGCTCCTGCGTAGCGCGCGTCGTTCAGCTCAAAATCCGGGTTCGGCGTCGTGCCGTCCTCGAAGTAGCGCCAGTCGAAGAACGCAAACGGGCCGTAGCCCGTGCGTTCGATCCGCTTGAGAAACTGCTTCGGAATGATCTGGTCGGTATCGACATTTACCCGGTCGAGGGCGGCTACTTTGCCGGTGTGCGTTACAAATGGTTCCATCCTGTTTCCTTCGTCATCTTCTCAGCCCTAGGGCACTCAGTTTGGCCCCAGTCTGTTTTCGCGTCATCGCTTAGGCACTACGGCGATCTCAACTCACCAAAACATTCGTAGAATCGTTTCTCACCATTCCCGCACGTCCACAAAGCGGCCCGCAATCGCGGCGGCGGCGGCCATCTGCGGACTGACGAGATGGGTGCGCCCGCCTTTGCCCTGGCGGCCCTCGAAGTTGCGGTTAGACGTGGAAGCACAGCGTTCGCCGGGTTCGAGAATGTCCGGGTTCATCCCCAAGCACATAGAGCAACCGGCCTCGCGCCATTCAAAGCCGGCAGCTTCAAAGACATCGCTGAGACCCTCTGACTCCGCTTTTTGCTTGAGTAGAGTCGATCCCGGCACTACCATGGCCCTAACGTCGGGGTGCACCCGCTTGCCGCGCACGATGCCGGCGGCCGCTTGCAGGTCTTCCAGCCGCGCGTTGGTGCACGATCCCAAGAACACGCGGTCTACGGCGATGTCCTGAATGGGCGTGCCGCCCTCTAGTCCCATGTAGGTTAATGCGCGCTCGGTAGCAGCTTGCTCCTCCGGCGTAGGCATCTCTCCCGGTTTGGGCACAGCGCCGGTAACGGGAACCACCTGACCGGGATTCGTGCCCCAGGTGACGTGCGGCGCCAGCGTAGCCGCATCAATCTTCACGACGCTATCGTAGGTGGCGTCGGCGTCGGTAGCCAGGGTCCGCCAATAGGCGAGCGCCTCGTCCCAATTGGCCCCTTCCGGCGCGTACTTGCGACCCTTGAGATACGCATACGTCTTCTCGTCGGGCGCAATCATGCCGGCGCGCGCGCCGCCCTCGATCGACATGTTGCACACGGTCATGCGCCCTTCCATGGAGAGCGACCGTATCGCCTCACCGGTGTATTCGATCACGTGGCCCACGCCGCCGTCCACCCCGATGTGCCCAATGATGCCCAGAATGATGTCTTTGGCGGTCACGCCCTGGGGCAGGGCGCCGTCCACGCGCACTTCCATGGTCTTGGGTTTCTTTTGAATGAGGCACTGCGTGGCGAGCACGTGCTCCACTTCAGAGGTGCCGATGCCAAGGGCAAATGCGCCGAACGCGCCGTGGGTGGAGGTGTGACTGTCACCGCACACGATGACCTTGCCGGGCTGCGTGTAGCCCAATTCCGGCCCAATGATGTGCACGATGCCCTGATTCGGGTTCCGGTAGCCATAGAACGTCAGGCCGAACTCCGTCGCATTCTGCTCCATGGTCTCGATCTGCCGGCGCGAAATGTCATCCGCGATGGGCGCGCCGCGGTCCGCCGTAGGCACGTTGTGGTCTACCGTCGCCACTGTCAAGTCCGGTCGCCGCGCGGTGCGGCCGCTGAGCCGCAGCCCTTCGAACGCCTGCGCCGACGTGACTTCATGCACTAAATGCAGGTCAACGTAGAGCAGCGCCGGACTTCCCGGCTCCTCGTGTACGACGTGACTCTCCCAAACCTTTTCAAACAGCGTCTTTCCAGCCATACCTGACTCTCACTTTGCAGCGTTCACCTATGAATAGAGCATGGCCATCATTCGGCCTGCCTTCACCACTCATTCTAACCTACTTGCAGCCGACTATTGTAGTCGCCGAAAACTGCAATTCACAAAACGGTAGCTTGCACGTGCAATCAGGTAGGTCTACCTCAATGCCACTGCGCTGCCCGTTGAAATCTCGAGCGCGGAAGAGCCCGCACACTCCCTCTTCCCGTTGGCACAGGTGCACACCCTTCACAGACCTGCGGTTGGGGCAGTCCTTGTGACTGCCCTCTCTATGGAATCAAGTGCGTTGCCGGTCATCCGCTACGACCCGCAAACTAGCAGACGAATGGCCGTACAATTAGCTAATGCAAGACCCACACCTCAAGCCACACCCTCGTCATCACTGGAATCGGCATACACAGCCTCGCCCCGGTGCAGACGGCGGGCGATGGTGTAGGTCTGGGTGGTGGCGCGGGGTGTGGGCGCGTGGGCCGCTTGCCAGCGGGCAATCGCGACCAGCGTCTGATATGAAGCGTCGCTATGGCCGGCTGCGGCGAGATCCTGGGCGAGACGCACGCCTTCTTCGAGCATCTGGAAATCGTGAAAGCTGGGGTCTTCGCGGAGCACGGCATGGCCGAGCGCGGCAATCAGCGGCGCCGGATCATGGCCGAGGGTGAGATAGCGGTAGGTGACGGCCCCGGCCTCGTCCACGCCGCCTTGACGCTCGCAATACTCCAGGAGTTGCTCTTGCAAAGTGCTGGGGTCGCTTGGCAATGCCGCCAACGCAGTTGCATGCGGCAGGCGCGCGGCGGGCATATTGAGAAAACGCGCCTGATAGACCACCATGGCGCCATGCAGCACGCCCCGCGCCAGTTCCACAGACGGCGCGCGTTTGGCAACCTGGGCGAGCGACGCGCAGTACGTAAAGTGGTGAAGCGCCGTATCCCAATCGCCAAATTCGTTACTGGTGGGAAAGCGCGTGAGACGCAGTGCGGAAGCATAGGCTAAGGCCTGCGCGCCATCGGCCAAGGCCAGGCCCTGCCGGAAGGCTGCCAGTAGAGCATCGAGGCTCCTTTGCGGGTCGTCGCCGAGGAGCGCGTCGATCAGGCTGTCGTCCCAGCCACCGGTTGGTATTGCCGCGAGATCAATCGCCTTTTCGAGCTCAGGCACCGCCGCTTCAACAATTGCCACGAGGTTTTCCGGTCGCAGCCAGGCGTTGCGTTCTTCCTCGCGGGATGCCTGCGCCCATTGGCTCGTCAGCGCTGGCAGCACGGCTTCAGCACTCTCCCAGCCGATAATGTCGAGCAGCTCCGCTGCCTTGGCGAGCGTATCCATGACGTGGGAAAAGTCACGGTAGTAGTGATCGGTAGCGGCGGCGGCCAGCATGTCGAGCAATTGCTGCGGCGGCCAGCCGGTCGCTATTGCCGTGCGCAGCGTGCGCTCCGCCGCATCCGCGTCGCGGACTTCCACGTACTCCCGGAACCAGCGCTTGAGGCGCTCGGCCGGTATCGCCGCCGTCGGCAGCGGATCGAGCAGGATGCGCTCGGTGCGGTTCATGGCATCGCCGCCTACGCGGCGCGTGCCGTGATAGAGGGAGAGCGGTTGATCGTCCGCGGAGAGATGCGGCTGCAAGTTCGCCATGGCCGTGAGAATCGTGAGGCCGTCGCCCCAGCCGCCCGGATTACGTCCCGATCCCCGCCGCAAGCCGTACCCGGCAGTGGCAGCGACGATCTGCTTCGTCGCTTCAGCAGGCTTGAGGTCCCGCAAGGCCAGCACGGCCTTGGCTTGGTTGAGCGCAATGCCCTGCTCCAACGCTTTCTCAAGGCGGGGAACCTCCTCCGCGTAGCGTTCGTCAACACTCTGCGTTTCCCGCAGATCCACCCACACCTCGCCGTCGCGCACGGTCACCGGAAACGCGCGCAGGTCCCCGGCCCAGATGTCGAACGCGCCGCCCGAATCCAGATCGAAACGCGCATAATGCCAATAACAGGTCAGCACGCCGTCCTCGCAGATGCCCTTCGCCAGCGGAAATCCCATGTGCGGACAGCGGTTGTCCACGGCGTACGCCCGCTCGTTGTGCCAAAACACGGCCACCGTATGCCCGTGCCCCGTGGCCGTGACCACGCCTTGCTCCTGCAACTCCGCGAGTGAAGACACCCGCAGCAGTCCGTTCTCGCCAATAGTGTCGTGTTCAACCAGGGCGCTATGTGGTGTTCTTGTAGCCATCGGCAGTCCTTTCAGAGGGCTTCAAGGATATCTCAAAGGAACTCTTTACGATCTTCTGTCTGCCAATTTGCTTAGACTTTGGCCTCAAGACGTCGAGCAAGACTGTCAAAGTCCTCGGGGCATTTCTGTCGAATCGCGCCAATCTGACGCGCTGCCTCTTCCCCTACTTCCTTGCGACCGCCGCCAGGCGCTCGGACAATTCGCGTAGAGCGGCAAACGGCTCGAAGTAAGTCTCCTTGACGTGCACTTCTGCGCGAACATCCCGCCAATTCCAGTCTGTGGGCAACTCTAATCCAGCCAGTACCCACGTCTCGATCTCTTCCCAAGCGTTCTCCGCAAAGAAGGCGTCTCCAAACTCGGCTTCGATCTGATCGAGTCTTTGGCGTCTCCCCTCACAGCCGTCGCGGTCTACGCAAAGAATGAAGATGTCTATCGTAGGGTATTGTTCGACGATTTCTTGCACGCGTTCCGATTTCAATGCCTCAGTTACTCCGCCAAGCAAAGGGTCAAGGCAAACCTCAACGCGCAGGGACGACCTGCCAATATCACGACACAGTCGTTCAAAGATAGGCTTCAGAATGTATTGATCGTTGCGAAAATCTTCTGGGATCAGGAGGACTCTCATTCTCCGTCCTTCTGACCTTCCCCATCCGCCTCCGCGAATGAGAGTATGTTCTCCATCCAACCGCTGGCGTGGAGGCGTCCCAGTCCCTGGGACTTCCGCAGTTCTCGGGCATTAGGTAATTCCGCCACCTGGCGGATGACTGCGTCCGCCGCGTCCTCATCGCGATAGACCACCACTGCATTCTCGAAAGTCGTGTCATTTATGAGGTTCAACACGTCTGGCGAATGCGTAGTGGCAACTACTTGAATCTTTCCCTTGGCGGTCTGCCGCTCAATGAGGTCTAATAAGAGGTGCAGTCGCGCGGGATGGATGCCGTTGTCGATCTCCTCGAAGAAGTAGAAGCCAGCACTGTCTTCGCTCAAAAGCACGGCCAGCATGCCGAGAAACCGCAGTGTACCATCAGATGCACTATGAGCCGATACTCCTCGCCCATTAGCCTCCCGTATTCGAAGGTTTACTGTTCCGTCCAGGTCAATTGGAAACTCCAAGTCCTCTACGTCCATCGGGGTAAGTTCATGTAACCATGATAGAAGGACACTCTTGCGCTGGGCACTACCGCAGATTGCCTCGAGCACTGTGGCCAAATTGTTGCCTGATTCGCCCAATCTAGTAGCACCAGGGACGGCAGCCCTCCGCATGCTTTCCGGCGATAACTCCAGAAAGTGCATACTCAAGAGTTCTCTCCTGATGTCCAGCTTTGTCAGGTAGATAGTCAACTTAGCTATAAGGTCCTTAGCTTGTTCGTCATCAATGTCTTCAGGCCCGTTCATACTGACAAAATCACTAAGGAAATCATCAATCTGACTGAGGCCAGGTTGATCTGAAGCGACTTCTATCGGCTCGCCGGCCAGCGGAAGGTAGAGACGCAGCTTGGAATCCTCTAGCTCCGCTCCCTTGCTGCAATTCAGGGGCGGATCACTCGTATACAAGATTTCAGGAACTCGCGAATCCGGCGTCCTTGCACCAGTTCTTAGTGATTCGGCTATAACTTGGAATTGACCTCCAGCCTGATCACGTCGGATTCGGATAAAATAGCGTATGCTCTTTACGCCTGACTTGAGCAACTCAGTCAATTCCATCTCGACTTCAAGAGCGAATTCATCCTGTCCAAAGCGAATAACCTCATTGGCAGCGCCACGGACAGGCTGATCTTCAGCACCATATCTTCCACCAAGAATCTCCGCCAAAGTGTAGTTGTCGCAAATGCCCTCAAGGAATCGAAAAGCATCCCGAATGTTACTCTTACCGCTTGCGTTGGCCCCCACGATAAGGGTGAACGGACCGAGGCGCAGTGTTTCATCGGCGAAGTTCTTGAAGTTGACGAGGCGGAGCGAGGTAATCACGGTGATTCTCTATAGTCAAGGGATGGATTCGCGCTTGCGCGGGAAGAGCCAGCGAATACTCGGTGGCTAATAGTGGACACGGCTACCAATTACATCCGTCTGATTTCACAGACCCAACTGGCCCAAGACATTCGTCATTCTTCTAATTTCAATGATACCAGAGTAGACGCGGCCTACGGGAACATGCTATTGCGGTGTGCGGTGTAGTGTAAGACCCTCCTGACACCCCGCTCGCCGCAGATACGCCACTCTCGCACCCAAAAGTCCTGCGAATAGTTGATCCCACTCTCCGGGTGAGGGATGCCGTATACTGTGGCCTAGGCGCGATCTTTCTCTGACAATGCTTCATTGCGCTTCCAAGCACAAAGTTCCCATAATCACCTTTGCCTTGTTAGATTGCAGTTCGTCAATTCTTCCTACAGGAGGAGACCTGCTCATGGACATTCGCTCATTCTCAATGCCTACCGAGATTCACCTTGGGGATGGTGCGTTAGAATTGTTGCCGTCGCTCTGCGGCAAGCGGGTGCTGGTGGTGGCGGACCCGGTAATGACGCAACTGGGCTTCACCGAACGCGTCTGCGGTCTGGCGCGCCAAGCGGGCGCGGCAACGACCGTCTTCGATGCCGTCGAACCCGATCCATCACAGGAGACCTGCATCGCGGGCGTGGAACTGGCAGAGGAGTTTGCGCCGGATACGATCGTTGGTCTGGGCGGCGGCTCCACGCTCGACGTCACCAAGACCGTCCGCGCCGCCTGTGAGACGCCCGGGGTATCGGTGCCGGAGCTTGTGGCAGCAGGTTTCAATCCACCGCCGCGCCAGACCGGCCGCATGACCTGCATTGCCATTCCCTCCACCAGCGGCACCGGCTCGGAGGTCAGCCGCGGAGCCGTGATATCGGAGAACACCGCGCAAGGCCCCATCAAGCGCGTCCTTTTCACCGGCGTTCCCGACGCCGCCATTCTCGACCCGGCCGTGCCCGCCACCATGCCGGCCCACGTTGCGGCGGACACCGGCTATGATGCCCTGGCGCATGCCGTAGAATCCTTCGCCAGTATTGAATCCCACCGCGTGACGCAAGCGCTGGGAGCAGGGGCCATCGCCACGGTCTTTGCCCACTTGCCTGCGTCGGTGCAAGAGACTGCCAATACGGCCGCCCGCGCTGAAATGCACCTGGCCGCGGCTATCGCCGGAGCGACCATGCGCGCGGGATTGGGGCTCTGCCACGCGCTCTCGCACCAGCTTACGCCGGCCTTCGGCCTGCCTCACGGACGCGCCAACGCCCTGCTCTTGCCGCACGTCGTCACCTTCAACGCGCGGGCAGCCGCCGAAAAATACACTGACCTCGCAACACGCCTTGGCTTGAGCGGAGACAATCCCATCGCTTCTCTCGTTGACGCCTTGGCAGCGTTACGGGCTCAGGTCGGCATTCCGGCCTCGCTGCAAGAAGCCGGCGTTACCAAAGAGCAATTGTCGCAGAAACTGCCGCACATGGTTGCCAACAGCGCCAAAGAACCCAACGCCGCCAGCAATCCCCGCCAACCGACACCGGAGGAGATCGAGACACTCTACTGGAACGCCTGGGAAGACCGGCGGGAGGAAGTCTAGCCCGTCGTGTCTTACCGGGGACGAATTGGAGCTTGTCTCAGAATCGCAGGGGATTTGGTTCCGTCATTAATCTGAAAGTAAGCCACAATGCCGTTCGCCCTGAGCCTCGTCGAAGGGCGGACGCCGTAGGAATTGAGTAACTGCTTGCAATGCACATCTCTCCGTTCAAACTTCGACGGGCTCAGCACGAACGGAGAGATGTGCGTTCTTCTTCAGTAACCTGTGTGGTCTGGGAAAGGCCATGGTTATTCCCGCACACGCGGGAATCCATCCGCAATTTGGCACGTCCACACCGACCCAAGAGCGGGGGGCAAGCCCCAATGCTGTCGCATAAAGCGGCTGAGCAGCGGACTACCCGTTCGTACTGAGCCTGTCGAAGTATGAACGGGTAGTACAGCGCGCCACAAACAACCCGCCGTTCACCTTTCGACAAGCTCAAGGCGAACGGCTGTGCGCACGCTCATCCATCTCCTAGGACTTAGTGGAACAGCGGTATGCACTACAAGCTTAATGCGACAAGAGCGGGGGACAAGCCCCCGCGCTACGTCCTAACTTTCACTTTAGAAGGTAGAATAGCGGAGACTTCCGAATTCCAATAGAGAATTAGACCAAGTCTACACTCTGAATCGACAGGTATTGGCACGTCACTCCCGCTTTCGCGGGAGTCCATCTGTCTTGGGCGAGTAAGCTCATTCCAGTGAGGGACAAGCCCCCGCGCTACGATGAGACATTCGATCAAGGTAGCATGGGGCTTGCGAATTGAGGACAGGTGCGACAGTGAGAAGCCGCTAGCGGACCGCGTGGGCAATCTAACTGCTGGCGAGCCGCGCGTACTGCTCGCGACCATTGCCGAAGATCTCCAGCATGCGTTGCCGGTGGTCGTCGTGGTCGAAGCGGCCTTGCGTTGAAACCCATTCGATTGCCCGCTCCATTTCAGCCACGAAGAACTCGGCAGACGCCCGTGTAGCCGGGTTGGCGCCCCCGGCCTGCACATAGACCGGACTGGTATGCGCCCATTGGGAGTGGCCGTAGCTATCACGCTGGCGGCCCGAGCAGCGGGCGGCAATCCAACTGTCGTTGGGCACCGCCAGTCTCGTGCGCAGCACGCCTTCGCGCAGGCCCTCGCTATATTCCTCGCGCGCCACCACGTCGCCATTGCAGATTAGCTCAATGCGTTGCACCGGCCGCAAGGATTGCCAGCGCACAAAGGTATTCACCTGCTTGCGTCTGCTGGTACGCACGTCCAGGACGCTGCCGGGCGGTTGACCGGCAACACGCAGGGTAAGCGACGGCCCGTTGGTGATAAAGGTGGCCCCGCTCTTCAGACCGTTAAGCCACGAATCGTATGAAAAAGAGTCCTCAAGCTGCACGTAGACGCGGTTTGCCGAGCAGACAAACCAGTCCGAGCCGGTGCTTATCGGCAACTGGAATCCGCAGTTGAGCAAGTGGTACCACAGGTCGTACTCCGGGTCAGTCCAGTAGGGATCGAAGAGATTGACCGCATCCAAGCGCCCCAGACCGGCGGCAATCGGCGCTTCCATCCCCTTGCCGTTGTGGCACCAGATCGTCACCCCGCCCTGCTCCTGCGCCGCGGCGCACGCATCGATCAGCGGGGGATAGTCCGGCGCCGACTCGTCCACGAGCACACCGCGGCTGAGCGGCTCAACCTGCTCCTGCAGCCGCACCAGCATCACATGGCCATACCCGGTGCCGTATGACCAGCTATTGTGCCGCGTCTCTTCACCCACGTCGAGCACGTGGCCGGGCGTGGTGGGATGCTCCATTTCTCCCACGGGAAAGCGGTTGGTGGCGTATTCCAGTTCGCCGCGCTGCAACACGCTGATGATGGTGACGGTGAGGTCCTCAACTGAGGAGTCAAAGCGGAGGCGCTCCTCGGGACGGGTTTCAGTCTCCCGGTAGTGTATGTGCGTATTGCCCGGGTAGAGTCCCTGCTTCGGCAGACTAATCCAGCGTTGCAGCGGCAAATCGAGTTTCACCGTACCGTGCAGTGGCAGATCTACCGTCATTTCCAAAGGCGCGTACTCCGTGCCCCGTTCCACGCGCACGTCCACCTGCCCGCGCGGTCCTTCGAGGGAAAACGTGCCGTCGGCGTAGAAGAACGGATTGGTCGTTCCCATGGTTGCCAGGCTGTCTTCCGGCGCGAGGTACCTGCCATGGCTGCTCAGCACCGAGACCTTCGCCGCCAGCCGGCTGCCCGTTGCCGCGTCGTGAATTGTGCCTGTCAGAGTTGCCAACGCTTTTTCCTCTCTCCCGCAGTGCCTCCAGGGTATGTGTCCAGCAACGGCGGTCCTATGAACCCTCGAAAGGGAATTTCCGCTGCGCCGCTTCCAGATCGATTTCGACGCCCAAGCCCGGTCCTGAGGGGATCGTCACGTATCCCTCGCCATCGATTGCGGGCGGCGGCGAGATCAACTCAGTAAAGAGCGGATTGCCGCCCTGGCGAAACTCGATGATCGGACAATTGGGCAGCGCCGCCGCCAGTTGCAAGCTGGCGTAGAAGAGCAACGCTGAGCCCCAAATGTGGGGCGCTACCTGCAGGTTAGCCGCATGTGCCAGCACACCAATGCGCTGCGCCGCCGTAAACCCGCCAACAACGGCCAGGTCTGGCTGCAAGATGTCCGCCGCTTCATGGGCAATGATGTCGCGAAAGTCGAAGTGCGTAAAGTCGTTTTCGCCGGTCGAGATGGGTATCGACGTAGCCTCCCGCACGCGGCGCATGCCGTTCCAATTGTCGCTGCTCACCGGCTCTTCGAACCACGAAATGTCGTACTCCTCCGCCGCCTGCGCCAGGCGGATTGCCTGCGACTCGTTGAGAGAGCCGTGGGCATCGAGCATGAGTTCGCCGTCCGGCCCGATTGCTTCACGCACCGCCCGAATGCGCACAATTCCATCGGCGACGACACGCGGCGCGTCCATGGCGCCCACGCGCATCTTCACATTGCGAAAGCCCTTGGCAAGGTACGTAAGCGCCTCTGCGCCCGCTTCCTCCGCGGCCGCGTGACCGCCGCTCGCATAGGTCGGCAACCGTGAGCGGTAGCCGCCGCCCAGCAGCTTGTAGATGGGCACACCGAGCGACCGGGCGTAGATGTCCCAAAGCGCCATGTCGATGCCGCCCAAAGCGCAGACAGTTACGCCGCGGCGGCCCATGCGGGGCGCGCTCTGGCCGTACGTGAGCGCGATGCCCAAGCGCGGCCCATTGTACATCTTCTCCCAGACGTACTCGGGTTGTGTGGGATCCTCGCCAATGATTTCGGGGCCGAGTTCCTTTTCGACGATGGCTTTCAGCGACCAGCACGCGCCGCGCGTGTAGCCGTAGCCGGGATGCACCTCGCCGTGTCCCACCAGCCCGTCGTCCGTCTCAATCCTGACGATGACGGCGTGTGCCTCATCATGCGGCCCATAGTCCGAAACGCGTTCATGGCCGCTGCTTGGCAAAGGCCAGCGGAGCGGCACTGCTTCTACCGTGCGAATTCTCATTCTCGAGTCCTCTGCATTGAGCCGTCAGAGCAACCATTCACGTTATGCTGAACGTCACTCGCTTCGGCTAAACGAAACGTTACGAATCTAATTGGTGTGAACCGGATGCCGCTGCTATCTTGCAATCAGCCACGCACCCATTGTAGCATTGCGTTCCAAGCCGTTCCGTTTCCCGCGCAGGGCGTCACCGCGCAGGCGGCTGGCAAAATCTGACCCTGCATCTAAAAATACCCGTATAATAGGGATGTGCCATTGCCAGGAGGCTAGTGGTGGGTCTGTGAGCAACATGCGGAAATTCGCCGCAGACCTTGGGCAATGTAGTATGCCGCTTGCCAAATCAACGACAGACCTTGAGGTGAAGGGAGAATACGATACCACCCCTCAAGCATATTGAGCGCTGGTGTCGGTGAGAGGAAGGTGTTCTATGGCTGGTACACGAGGAACGGATCACTCCTTCGAGCCATTCGCTCGGCATGAGTTCTATCGTGAAACTAATACCGACCTGGTCGATTCGGCCCTGAATTTCCTCGAGCGGCTCGATCCCAACGTACAGCGCCGCATCGTCGATCTTGGCTGCGGCACCGGCGCGATCACGCGACTGGTCCTTGCCAAAGTGCAGCGCCTGGGACTGAAGGCCCAAATCCTCGGCATAGACCCATCCCCCTTAGCCTTGGACAAAGCGCGGCAGAGCGTCACGAGCGCCATGGTCAGGTTTCTCAACGGCAGCGCGGAGAACGTATCCCAGCTTGTATCGTCAGCGGACGCTCTCTTCTTCTGCAACGCCATTCACCTCATCGAGGATAAGCACGCCGTCTTCAAAGAGATTGGCAAAGCGCTGAATCCCGGCGGAGTCGTCGCCTTCAACACGACCTTCTTCGACGGCGCCTATCTTCCAATCACCGAGAAAGCCAATCGCCTCTGGGTCGTCCGTGCGGTGCAGAAGATGCGGCGCGAGTACCCCAACGTCAAAATCGTCAAGGACGCCAAGACGACGGCTATGCGTTGGCTTTCGCCCGATCAGTATTCGGCGCTGCTGCAAGAGAACGGCTTCGCTGTGACCCACCTCGAATGCCGGCAAGTAGAAATGACCCAAGAGAGCCTGGAAGACATCAGCGACTACTCGCTCTTCATCGAAGGAGTGCTGCCGAGCGTGCCGCTGGACGTGGGAGCCGAAGTGCTCAAGCACGGCATTCGCGAAGCCGTGAAAGAGCTGAAACTAACAACGGTCCCCCGCTACTGGCTGCAGGTTGTCGCCGAAAAGGTGTGACGTGCGTCGGTCAAAGGGGCACCCTCTCCCTGGGGAGATCTTTGCATAACCCGGAGCGGCAGCCGAAAAGACTCCCTCTCCCTGGGGAGTGTACAGACTGGGCTGATGGGTAACAGATGTTCGGGGTGAGGGGAACTCGGCGCATTCATCGGGCTGTTTCATCTGTTTAGAAGCGTTATGTAAGGATTTCCAGAGGCATCGGCTGCGGCTAACTGATGTGTACAAGGTTTGCAGTCGCATTCAAACGCAACGCACTGAGAACATGGAACGACACCTCACCGGCAAGACCGCACTCGTAACCGGCGCCTCGCGTGGGATTGGTCGTACCATTGCGCTCCACTTGGCCGCCGCGGGCGCTAACGTAGCGATCAACTATCAGGTCAACGAAGAGGCCGCACACGAGACCGTTGCTCAGATACAAGAAGAAGGCGGCAACGCGCTGGCGGTCAGCGGCGACGTGCGCGACGCCGAGGCCGTGAAGTCTGTCGTCGACCGCACTCTGGAAACATTCGGCGAGCTCCACGTCCTGGTGAACAACGCCGGCATCACCAAAGATACGCTCGTCCTCAAAATGAGCGACGACGACTGGGACCTGGTTGTAGACACAAACCTGCGCGGCGCGTTCCTCTGCACGCGCGCGGCTCTGCGTCCCATGCTGGCGCAGCGTTGGGGCCGCATCATCAACATCACCTCGGTGGGGTGGCTGGTAGGGAACCCCGGCCAAGCCAACTATACCGCCGCCAAAGCCGGTGTGGTCGCGTTCACACGCTCGACCGCCGTGGAAATGGGCAGCCGAGGCATCACCGTGAACGCCATTGCACCGGGGTACATTCCCACAGACTTGACCCACGATATCCCGCCGCACCTCATGGACCGCCTCATGCAGAAGCTGCCCATCAAGCGGGCCGGAACACCAGAGGAGATCGCCGCGCTGGTCGATTATTTGACAAGCGACGCGGCCTCATACATCACCGGTCAAGTCATCCACATCGACGGCGGTCTGACCGTAGGCCTGCTCTGAGCGGGTGGACTACGGAGTGGCTCTCTGCGTCCCGGCCTTCTCGCTCTAAGGTAAGGGGTACTCTCGCCCGCGTCAGCACACCTTCTAACCTTGTGCGATGTGCACTAACTACCTAAAATAGTACCTGAGCGGTTGCTCTGCCAAATTCGTGATGAGGAGACGGCCCCAGCATGGCTTTAGATCGAGACCGGAAGTATCTGGAGATGGCAAGCCGCGGCAAGTATCAGCGACTGTATACATATCTGTGCCGTCTGCGGGCCGAGGAATGGCGGACAACCTTCAGCGAGATCGAGTCCATCTTAGGCTTTTCGCTGCCCGCTTCCGCGCGTCTGCACCGGCCATGGTGGGCAAACCAGAGTGGCGGCAACGGTCACAGTCAGGCTCTTGCCTGGGGTGTTGCCGGCTGGGAGACGGCTGAGGTAGACATGCATGCCGAGACGCTGCTGCTGAGGCAACGGCAGTCCGCGGCAAGCACGCGCCCACGCACGCTCGCAGCGGTCTGGCCCGTCCACCGCGCGGGGGCGTGGCCGCAAGGATTAAGCTTGAGGCGAGAGGACATCTACGAGGACAGAGCCTAACTCCCCTATGTTCATCGATACTAATGTCCTCGTAAATGCCCGCATTCTTGAGGCCCCAGATCATGATCTTGCGAGAGCGCAACTAGAGCGCGCGTTTCAAGACCTCGAACCGCTGCGGATCAGCCGGCAGGTTGTGCGTGAGTATCTGTCCGTAGTTACCCGCCCGCAGACCTGGTCAATCGCCATCGCGCGGGAGGACGCGCTCGCTGACGTGGACCGGTTGACGAACGGCTTCGAGATGCTCGAAGATGGTCCCGAGGTAACCCAGTCTTTGCTCGCGCTGTGCCGCGAGGTTACGGTAGGAGGACGGCAGATTCACGACGCCAACATCGTCGCGACCATGCTGGCGCACGGCGAGCACAGACTGTTGACGTTCAATACCGCAGACTTCCGCCGTTATGGTGACCGCATCGAGTTGGTGGACAGTGCGTAGTGTGGGGTGAATTGCCGAACTCACGTGCCAAACCCTGTATTCTGTAGCGAGCGTAGGGCCACGTATGACTCAATCAATAACCGCGCGCATTCAAGAGCTGCTCCACAGTCGCGGCATCACCTTCACGTTCAAAGAGCACGCGCCCGTGAAGACCAGTCAGGAAGCGGCAGAAATCCGGGGCACGCCCCTGCACGAGGGCGCGAAGGCCCTCGTCTTTGCCGCGGATGAAGCTAGTGTGCTGGCAGTCGTGCCCGCCCACAAACGCGTCGGTACCCGTGCCTTCAAGCGGGCATTCGGTGTCAAGAACCTGCGCATGGTCAATCCGGATGAACTGCGCGAACTCACCGGCCTACCCGTCGGAGCGGTACCGCCCTTCGGCAGCGTGCTCGACCTATCCACGTATGTGGACCGCGGCCTGCTGGAAAACGACCGCATCTCGTTCAACGCCGGCAGCCGCTCGGCCTCCATCATCATGGCCTGCCGGGACTACATTACCGTCGAACAGCCCACACTTGGCGACTTCGCTGAAGACTAAGAGCGCGCTGCCGGGAAGCCCAACGCTCCGATAGTGAACCGCTGCCGACTACCTCAGGGCACGGTGCGCTGGCTCTACGGCCGCACTCTCAATGGCAGTACTCGTCCCGGTGAAAGGCAAGAATGCGGCGATATCTTCGGTGATTGCACCGCTGACCGGCGCTGACAAGAGCCTGCGCAACACGCTGGCAACCTGCGCACTCTCGATACGGCGCATCTCCCCACCGCGGCTGCCGGCCCCAAGGAGCGGAAACGTACAGTCCCAGGCGAGCCGGTCGTCTACGATGACAAGATTGGCCGCCAATGCGTTGCGTTCCTCCACGCGCACGCCCATTTGCTCACACACGAGGCGCGCTTCCGCCGACTGCACGCTTTGTCCGCTGCGCTGTCCGCTTGGGAGCGTGATAAGGCGCACGGCGCCGCGCTCCAAGAGCGCGGACGGCAGCCAACTCACCACGCGCTCCACCGTCGTCAGGGCCAGACGCGGACTCAATATAGTGATGAGGCGCTCGGCCGCTTGCAGGTCCTCCAAGAGCAGCCGCCAGCCGGTGGCTGCGCCGGACCGCTTGCTTTTCGTTCCATTTGCACGAGACGAAGCCGCTGCCATACGCGCCAGCGTGCCCGCCCGCTCGCTCGGCACCAGTTCTGCCGCCGAAACCGCCCACTTTGCGTCCACGGCTTCGCCCAGCATGCGCCGCATTAGCGCGCGCGCGCCGAACGTGTCCCGCACGTGCTTCCAGTGTGCGACGATAAAGACGCGCCGCCGCGCCTGCGAGAACACACCGCTATAGAAAGCATACGCCTGGGAATCCGGGCGCGAGTCGTCGAGAGCGGACCAGGCGAAGGTACCCGGGGCCTCCACCGTATCCATAATCACGCTGTCCGCTGCCTGTGTAGGCAGACAAGGCGGCGCATAGACCTCGATAGCAGCGGCGATCTCCCGATCACGCGCCACCTGAACGAGCAGCCGAGCCTGCGCGGCAAACGGCGTGACAAGGGCAATGGAGGCCGAGGGTTCAGCCGCGCGGAGCCGTTCCGCCAGCGCAATCGTAGTGAGAGCGCTCGCGATGTTCACGCGCCCTTCCTGCGGGACCGCCTCGCACCACGGCTTCACTGCGCCGGTATCAACCAGCACCAGCGGACTCTCATAGTCAAGCGCCATGTCGAGAGGCACGGTGTGTCCGCGTACCGGCAAGCGCCGTCTCACGCTGCGGCGCGGCCCTTGCGGCCGTCTTGGCGCGCGCAGCAGACGCGCTCCGCCGCCATCGCCCGCCTCATCCAGCCAGCGTGCAACGGCCTCGGCAGTTGGGGCATGCAGCCCATAGCGTTCTGTGAGGTTTACAACCTGCGGCGCGGGTTGCGCACCCATGCCTGCTGCGAAGGCAGCGAACGACCGGCCCAGCCACCGCCTTGCGACCGCCGGTTGCGCGCAGTGCCATGGCTGCAGCGCAGCTTCCTCCGTGGTAACGACAAGGCGCGAACGCGCCAGACCGGCTGCCCAGAAGAGGTGCGGCAAGGGAATGGAGTGGGCGTCGTCGACGAGTACAACGTCGAACGACTCCGGCGCGAACGCCTCGGCAACGAGGGCGTGTGTGAGCGTACACCCCACCAATCGTGCTCGCGCACGGGCGGCGCGCTGTACTTCGTTCAAGTCGCCCAAGGCGCTTTCTTGCTTCTTCTCCAACGCGCGCAGTCGCGCTGCCGTGTCTGCGCATGCGGCATCCACGCTGTCAGCGGTGAGATCGTACTGTGCGAGCTGCCCACGAACGCTGGTATGCAGGCGCTCGGCGGTTGCCCTGCATTCATCGAGACGGCGTTGCGCTT
Organism: Chloroflexota bacterium; assembly: GCA_028874195.1. Taxonomy (GTDB): domain Bacteria; phylum Chloroflexota; class UBA11872; order VXOZ01; family VXOZ01; genus VXOZ01. The sequence goes on along the minus strand of JAPPLM010000017.1, from coordinate 7,907 downwards.
CAGCGAGTTGCTGCGCGTACTCATAGGCTTCCTGCCGCTGCCGCTCCGAGTCTTCACGATACGTCTGCCGGAAGCCGCCGGTGGAGCGCCCCGTGAGACGCTTGGCATGCTGCCACACGTGCTGCCACCGCTCTTTCAAGAACTGCACGCTTGAAGATCCCGCACCCTCCTGAGCCCCGTCTTCTTGTCGCGCCAACAGCGCAGCCACCTCCGCCTGCACGGCAGTGCGTTCTTCCGCCGCGCGCCGGGCAAGGTCCGCAGCCTTCTGCAAGACGCTCAGGGCGTGCGCTCGTTCCGTTAGCGCGGCTCGTTCGGTCTCCAGCGCAGCCAGCTCTTGCTCTAACTCCGCGCGGAGGCGGTTTTCGGCTTGTTCCGACGCAAGCAAGGGGTACGCGCGCCATACGTCCGGAGCGGCGCCACAGCCGCTCCGCAACATCTCGCCGGCAGCATACACAGGACTCGCGCCGGCTGCGGCCAGCATCCCGAGTGCTGAATCGACGGAGTCGTTGGCAGCCGCCAGTATGAGAACACGTTTGCCGGACTCCAAGCAGGCGGCCGCTATTCTGCTAAGCACGAGGGTCTTGCCGGAGTGCGCCGGTCCGGCAATAACCGCCACCGGATGCTGGAGCGCCGTGGCGAGCGCCGCTTGTTGCGCCTCGTTCAGCGGCGCTTCATCCAGATCTTTCGCCGTGTAGGCAATCACTTCCACGGCGGCAGAGTTTCCGCCAAAGAGCGCCGCGCTCAACCCTTGGCCAGTAGCTGACTCTACCGAGCGATGTTCAAGCTCCTCGTAAAGCCGACTGAGCGCCACCCACGGCTGCGCCACCAGCGTGGCGCGCTCGATAACGCGAGCGGGAGCGGACGCCAGCAGCAAGGAAACGTGCAAGCCTGACACGGCGACAATGCGGCAGGGATACACTTGGCTTCCAATGTGCAACTCTCCCGGCATATCGTCTGAGATTGGCAGCACCGCAGTAAGCAGAAATGCATAGATGTAGCCGCCGTCACCATCCCCAAGCAGCGTGCCGGACACCACCTCCGCGCGAAACGTTGCCGCTTGGGCCTGCGTCGCAGCGCATTCGGCCTCCAGAGCCTGCCGCATCTCGTCGAGCAGGCGCACGGGGTTGTCCTTATCTGGGGTGATGTCGGACAAATGCACGTTCACTTTGCGAGTTCTTTAAATGGTTGAGTTCTGTTCCTCTAAGACATTCACGCTACCGCCTATAATACCGCCTTGTACAAGCGTTGCTCCAAATCGACACGGGTACACGGCGGCTATGTGCGCGCAAGCAACGCAAGTTGGCAATTGGCTACCAGGTGGGTAGCATTGAAGAACACTACGGCCACGAGGTTCTTGCTTGGCGGCGCAGGCCGCATGAGAACCCTAAGACAAAAGCACTCCGAAGTCAGCTTAGCTCTACCCGTTGGGTGAGAAGACCAACTGAAGGCATTGCATTAAGGGAAAGTTCTATGGCAGCAGTAGGCCCCAGAAGGATACTCATCGACAACCATCTTGGACCCTACGGCGCGCACACGCTCTCTCAGGTGGATCCCGCCGCGCAGATGGCCGCGCTGCGCGACATCGGCACGGACGCGGTGCTGCTGCAAGCCAAGTGCCACTGGGGTCATGCCTACTACGACACCGCCATTGGAACGCGCCACCCGGCGCTCGACTGTGATCTCATCGCGGCGCAAACGCAAGCGGCACACGAGCATGGCGTCGATCCGGCCCTCTACTATTCCGTGCGCTGGGATGAGCACGCGTACCGCGACCATCCCGAGTGGCGCAGCTATGATGCAGAAGGCAATCCGCAACCCGGGCCGCACACGCGGTGGCGCTGGCTCTGCCTCAACTCGCCGTATCGCGACTATACGTACGCCATGCTCGACGAGTTGCTCGCGAACTACACGTTTTCCCGGTTGTTCTTGGACATCGTGCACTACCGCATGTTGTGCTATTGCGAGCACTGCCAAGACGCGTGGCAAGAACACTTTGGCGAGACCTTCCCAGAACCACCGGAAATTCACGCGGGCTCGCGGGGCGGGCGAAGGAGAGGACAGCGCGGAAGAAGGCATGTTGGGAGAGCCGCGCGAGAGCTCCGCGCACGCCTTACCGCTTTTGGCAATCACGTCGTCGAGAACTACCTTGCGGGCGTAAAGGAGCGCATCCGCGCCAGCGGCAAGGATGTCCAACTCACCCACAACGCCTACTGGCCGTACGCGCACGACGACTATCTCTTCGCCGAATCCGACGCCACCGGCGGGAACTTCTTTGCACCCGCCCTGCAAACGCACCGGCTGCGCGCGTTCGCCAAGGGACGTCCGGTGGAAATCGCCTTCTGCTGGGATAACGTCATGTACGCGGGCGTCAGCGAAAGCCAACTGACGTTTCAGGCCGCCAGCGCGCTGGCGGCGGGCGCCGACGCCACTATGATCTGGGGCGCGCCGGACACCCGCACGGGTTTCTTTGGTCAACCGGTACTTGACAAAGTCGCGACGACGTTCAAGAAGATCGGTCCGCTCGCGGAAGAACGAGCGAGCGCAACAACGTATGCCGACATCGGCTTACTCTTCTCGGAGGAGCAGGTGGCGTTAGGCAACGTGCCCACGGTGGCTGGCATGAGCCGGGATACGGCAGGCGCATACAAGTACCTGTCTGAGCAGCACTTCCCCTTCCGCATGGTCTGCGACGACGTGTTGGAAGCCAACGATCTTGCCGGTCTGCGAGCGCTCATCGTCGCCCATCCCGGCGATCTCCGGCCGGAATCCATTGCGCTGCTGCGGGAGTTCGCCGAGCACGGCGGCCGCCTGCTCGTCACCGGCGCCAATAACCTGCAACGCGACCTCGGCATCATCCTCGCCGACAGACAAGACCACCGAGGCGCCCGGCAGGACGGCTGGTACATTCATGCGCCGGAGGCGTGGCAGATTCCCGACTGGGAACTGGCATGCTCGCTGGGCCACTGGCCGCTGCGGAACTTCCCCGGCTTTGGGGAACTCGCGTATTCCCTGAAACCCATCGTCGAGCCCCACGGTGAGGTTTGGGACAGCCACGGCACGCGCTGGGGCACGGAGACCGGTATGCCGGCGGTGGTCTTTGGGCGCATGGGAGACGGCCAGATTGCCTACTGCAACCATGAGCCCTTTGCCGAGTACATGCTGCGGGGCGCGCGGGCCTTTGGTCGCATGGTGATGCGGATACTGATGTTCATCGGCTATGCCGCAGACGTGCGCCTGCAAGGAGTGCCCAACGTTGAGGCCGCCTACACCAGAGACGGCAACGAAATGAAGGTCTTCCTCGTCAACTGTCCCGTGACCCGGCCTCTCGGTGAGGGCGCAGGCCGGGGTCGGCGCGCCGGACCTTGGGTTGACGTACCGGAAGCGGTGCCGCTGGCAGACGTAACCATCAAGTCGGCGGTGACAGTGGACTCGGCCAGCGCCGCCAGTGGCGAAGCGGTGCACGTCCGCCGGCAGGGCAAGCATACGTTCGTCACCCTTGCCAAGCTCTCAGAGATCGACGTGGTGACGTTGGAGTTTGACCCGCAGGCCGGACCTTAAGCAACCGACACAGTTCTGGCACAATCTCAAAGGTGCGTTGAACGCCGAGCCGATACCGCTAGCCTCCGCAAGAGTCCATTGAACACTCGAGCAACAAGTAGATTCCCAAACTCCGGTAGCGCAGGTTTGCAACCTGCGCCAAGCGCGCTACCCGCGCCTTGCGATGGGCCGACGCAATCTCCTCCTCGATCTCCAGCAGCGTTGTCCCTGCCCAGAGGGCTTGGTCCGGCGTCATTGGCTCTACGCGGGCGGCTTCCTGTGTATAGTCAACGGCAGCTACCGTCTGCTGCGGGCATGCCACCTGCCACGGGTCGTCGTGGAGCACGAGCACGTACTCGGCTCCCGCGGCACGTGCAGGCTCCCGGGCGGTGTCCTGCAGGATCGTTACTATCCTGCCCACGCTCGCGGCTTCACGGTACAAAGAATATGGATAGAGATTTCGCGTCACGCGCACACTCTGCCATGCCCACCGGCCGCTTGCATCCACGATGCTGCTCTCGACGCGACCGGCGATGACAATTCTGTTCCGTCGCACGACCTCGCCGATGCTATCACACGTAGGACCATCCCCGATCTCCGGGCGCTGAGGCACATAGATCACGAACCGCAACAGGCTCTCGTTGGCGCGGGCCTCAATCTCCCAGCAACCGGCGGATGGGATGATCAATCTGCTCGATTGAAAGTCACCGACATAGCCATCAGATATGTCGGCCCACAACGGCGGGGAATCGCCATCCAGGCGGCGACCTTGCACTGTCAAAGTCGAGCCTTCCGGCTTGATCCAAGGCACTTTCCGGCTCCCCCGTCCCCACAAGTCCATCGACACCCAAATCAACTCGTCGGCGCTTACAAAATATGCCCCGCGCGGCATTGGGTCCCGGTATTTTGAATCCGGCGGCGTTGCAACAGTGGGTGTGGTTACCGGGCAGTCCGCGCTCTGGGCTGCCTGCATTTCTCCGGTGATGGCAGAGCTTTCCGCCGCGCCGGACTTTCCAGGCCGAAGCTCACCTGGCACTACGGCGCAACTCGTGAGCGTGATCCCAAGCATAAGCAAGATCATCGACAGCAAGAATCGACGCATATTCATGATTGGCATCTCTTTCCTGCGACACGACAAAGCCCACACAGCCCCTAGGTGTGCAGAACTACGGTCTCATTTCCGCTACCTTACCCACCGCGCCGGCTCTCCACCCCTTTAGAGACCTCGCTACCACTGAATCCTATTCTACACATCGCCAAGCCGAGTGCGGTACCATGAAGGGTGCATTTTTTCATTGAATCCATGCTAGTTAGGAGCTAGAAACCGATGATCGAAGTTGCAGATCGGGTGCTGCCCGTTTCCGCGGAAGTGTCCGACAGCGGCGTGCTTGCTATCGGCGGTGTGCCGGTGACGGAGTTGGCGCGAGAATTCGGCACGCCGCTCTATATCTATGACGAAGCGACGCTGCGCGCGAATATGCGCCGCTATGGAGACGCATTGAACGCCAACTATCCGGACGCGCTGCCGCTCTATGCGAGCAAAGCGTATTCCGATCCCCACGTGGTCAAGATCGCCGCCGAAGAGGGCATGGGGCTGGACGTGGTCTCCGCGGGCGAAATCGCGGTGGGCGTCGCCGCCGGCTTTCCGCTGGACCGCATGTACTTTCACGGCAACAACAAACTGCCCGAAGAGCTCGCCTACGCGCTCGAAGTCGGCGTGGGTCGCATCGTGGTGGACAACTTCAACGAAATCGACCTGCTCAACACCATTGCCGGAGAGGCAGGCACCCAGGCGCAGATTCTCCTGCGCATCGGCCCCGGTGTCGAGGCGCATACTCATGACTACATCAAGACCGGCGCGCTCGATTCCAAGTTCGGCTTTGCGCTGCCCATCGGCCAAGCGGAAGAGGCCGTAGCCCGGGCGCAGGCCGCGCCCCATCTCAACCTTATCGGTCTCCACGCCCACATTGGCAGCCAGATCTTCGACATCGAGCCGTACGTGGATACGCTCGACCTGCTTATTGAATTCGCGCAGCAAATGGCCGAAAAATACGGCCTTCAGGTCAAAGAGCTTTCGCCCGGCGGCGGCTGGGGCATTCGCTACACCGGCGCCGACGACCCCCCGCCCATCGAAGACCTGGCGGAGACGGTGGCGGCTACCGTTAAAGACCGCATGGCCGCGCTTGGCTGGGACTTGCCGCGCTTGGTGGTGGAGCCGGGACGTTCCATCGTGGGGCAGGCCGGCGTCGGTCTCTATACCGTTGGCTCGAGCAAGACGATACCGGACGTGCGCAAATACGTTGCCGTAGACGGCGGCATGGCGGACAACATCCGCCCGGCGCTCTACGACGCGCTCTACACGGTGCTGGTCGGCAACCGCATGCACGACCCGGCCGAAGAGACGGTGACTATCGCCGGCCGCTACTGCGAAAGCGGCGACGTGCTCTTCAAGGACATCGCAATGCCGGTGCTCAACCCCGGCGATCTGATTGCCGTGCCCAGTTCCGGCGCGTATTGCCTCGCCATGTCCAGCAACTATAACCTGGTGCCGCGCCCGGCGGTGGTGCTCGTAAACGACGGCGATGCCCGCCTCATCCGCCGCCGCGAGACCCTGGATGATCTCATTCAGCCGCATTTGGATGTCTAGGCAGAATGGAAGATACATTAGTCTCACCGGAGTGACACCTGGGCGAGCGCGGCAGAAAACCGCCTAATCGCATTAACGGCGTTCTTCTAGTGTTGACAGTGCTACGGCAAGGCGGCTATAGTGATTCCGGTATTGGGAGATGTGTAGTGTACGGAGTTCGTTGCCCCAGTGCAGCGAGCAAGGAGGAAGTATCATGGCAGACAAGCTCGTACCCCTGATTGGTTCAACTGAAGCCGGCCCTCTGGGCGCAGTGCACTTGCCGCGCCTGTGGCTCAAGGTCTCGTTGGCAACGGCTGGCGCGCTGCACGATGAATATGATGAGTGCGGCGCCGGCTTCGACCAGATGGTGCTGGACGGCCTCAACGTCGACCGCGACGCGGCGCTGGCGTTCTTGCGGAACAACCGACCGTCGTACCTCGAGTTCGAGCAGTGGGTCGTAGACCAGAATGGCGGCAATATCTCCGCCGAGACCGTAAAGGCCAGCAACGACGCCATCCTCGGCTATAACCATGACGGCGACACCATAGCCGGCATCTGCGAAGCGACCGGGCTTGCCAACGACGGCAACATCACCGATGCCGCCAATCTCAACGCCCTTGACGACTGGCAGGAATTGCACAGTTCGCTTTCCGGCTAACGTACGCATAAGGAACGACTGAAATTGCCGTTCGGCCTCCCGCAGTGGTCAGGCCGAACGGCTCTTTATTAGTACTAATGGAATCAGTGCGAAAAGGAGCTAGCCATGGGAAACGAGTATGGATCGGTCGGTGTGGTGGGTGTCGGACGCATGGGCGCGAACATTGCCCGCCATCTGAATGACGAGGGCTACGCCGTCACCGCCGTCTACGACGTGAACGCCGCCATCGCCCAAGAGCTTGCCGGAGAGATCGGCGCGCAGGCCTGCGGTACGCTGGCACAAGTGACAAGCCTCGCCGATACCATCATTACCGTCGTCACGGACGACCAGGCAATGTATGCAATCTTCGCGGCGAGTGGCGATAGCCTGCTGCAAGGCGCCGCGGGCAAGCTCTTCATCAACTGCGCCACCATTACGCCCCAAGTCCACGTGGATGTGGAGCAGCGCGCTGAGGCGGCAGGCGCTCAGAGCCTGGAAGCCTGCATGGCGAGCAGCATCACCCAAGCGCGCGACGGCACGCTCTATCTCATGTGCGGCGGTAACGAGGCTGCCTTCAACCGGGCCCAACCACTATTGGATACTATGAGCATTTCATTGCGCTATATCGGCTCTGCCGGCAAGGCGGCGCAAGTGAAGGCGCTGGTGAACATGGTAATGAACATCAACACGGCGGGTCTCGCCGAGGGCTTGGGCCTGGGAGAGGCGCTGGGCCTCGACAGCGGGATGCTGCAAGAGGTGTTTTCCCAAACCGGCGCGAACTCGCGGGTACTGGAGACCGACGGCGAAGACATGGAGGCCCGCGACCACGAGTGCTACTTCTCAGCCGCCCACGCTTCCAAGGACTCCGGCATTGCGCTGGGTCTGGCCGATGATGCCGGCCTCGCCCTGCCGCTGGCAAAGGCAACGAAGGCGCAGTACGACAGGATGATCGACATGGGCCTCGGCGAGCTGGATAAGTCCGGCGTAGCGGAACTCACCTATCCCGGCAGAGGCGGCAAGTAGAGAGACAAAGGGCAACCTTTCGTCAATCCGCCCTTCGACAAGCTCAGAAACTGTCTTGGCTGTCAAGGGCTGGTGACCGGTTTC
>JAPPLM010000015.1:26981-33120 GCA_028874195.1 Chloroflexota bacterium | reverse complement strand
AACCGGTCACCAGCCCTTGACAGCCAAGACAGTTTCTGAGCTTGTCGAAGGGCAATCGGAACGCCCAGAGGGTGAGTGTTCCAGAGGGCAGGAGAGAAAGGACGACTTACTTCAAGATAGTCGATGAACTATCGTCACTCCGGCGGAAGCCGGATTCCAGGGTCCGCAGAGAAGATGGATTCCCGTGTGCGCGGGAATGACAGAGTCTGGCGTGCTATTTCCATATTAATGACGGACTGATCCATGGAAAGTCAACACAACTTAGCGAGTAGCTACTCCGGCTCGAATACCAACTCCGGTACCACCACTTCCCACTTTTCGCAGCGAAGATTGTCTTGGTATTCCGGCTCGGACTTCTCCTTGTCCCACGTGACAACGGCCAGGACCGTGGCATATGCGCAACGCATACCATTGGGCGGCGCGAAACTGCTCGCAAGCTGGCCCACCACTGTTCCGTTGCGGTCGAGGAGCGCCCAACGGTTTGCATGCTCGCGCACTGCCAGCACGTCGCCGGGCGCGAGCGCGGCGATGGCGTGATGCACCGGGTCGCTCTTGCGCCTGTATCCGGCAAAGCTGAGAAAGACGTCCCGCAGGCTGAGCCGCCGATAGTGGCGCGCCAGTTCCGGCCGTGCCGGTGGGAAGGTGACGAGCGGTGCGCGCTGCTGCGCCGAAGGCAGCGCTGACACAATGTCCTGGAATGACCGCGTCCCGGAGAGGCGCGCGAGGGCGAGCGTCTGCCGCGCGCGGGTCAGCGCTACATAGTAGAGACGCCGCGGGGCATCGCTATCCTCGTTACGGCCAACGCGATCCCAACCGCCGTCCAGCACGACGACGTGAGCGAATTCCAGTCCCTTGGCGCGGTGAGCGGTGAGCAGCAGCAAGCCGCGCTGGCGGCGCACGTCCCGGGACCACTCAGCCAGCCACTCGATGAAGTGTTCCACGGCAGTCTCGATGCTGCCAGTCCCCAATGTCTCGGCGCCGCCGGATTCTAATTTGAACTCGGCTATCGCATCCCGCAGCAACTCAATCCAAAGGCCTGTTTCCTGCTCGGCTATCCAATCGTCCAATTCAGCGCTTGTCACCAGGCGAGACTCTCTCCCGCGTAGCCAGTCCACGAGCCGACGCGTCTCCCTGAGATGCCAGACCCCGGTGAATTCCTCATTCGCCATCTGCACCGGCACGCCTTCTAGCTCACAGAGGCTCCGCACCGGATCCAGGTAGCTCCATTCGCGGGCGATCACCGCGCACGCAGACCAATCCCAGTTCGGCACTCTCTCGGACAATCTCTGCAATTCCGCTAATACTGCCTGTGCTTGGGAGATTGGCGTGTCCCCGGCTTGCAGTGTCTGGACTCGACCGCGGGCGACCGGATCGTATTGAGCCCACGCGCCGCCGGGGGGTTCTTTTGCGCGCGCTCGGTCAACGTGGATGGGATGCCCGGTCTTCATCCGCTCTCGCGCCGGTTCGATCACGGCGTTGGCCGCCGAGATGATGTTGGCGGTAGAGCGGTAGTTGTCGGTCAGATACATCGGTCTTGCCGCATAATCTTCCTCGAAACGACGGATGAACTCGACCGACGAGTCATTGAAGGAGTAGATGTTCTGATCGTCGTCTCCCACTGCAAAGAGGCTAATCTTGTCGTCCTCCTCCGAGAGGGTTCTGCCTGCCAGGGCGGATATCAAGTCATACTGGTCCGGTCCAATATCCTGGTATTCGTCCACGAGTATCCAGCGGAATCCCTCCAGTAGGCGCGTCCGCTGCTCATCTACTTCATCGGGCGAAAATCCCTCACCGCGCAAAAGGCTAACAGCCTGTCTTAGGATTTCATCGAAGTCCACGTCGTGGAGCCGATTTGCGCGTCCCGTGAAGCTCGCGCCGACCAGACCCATAGCATACGCGTGTAGGGTGAGGACGCGGACGCCACGCGCGTCATCATCGATTAGGTCTGCCAGACGGCGTCGGATCTCAACCGCGGCGTGCCGATTGTAAGCGAGCGCCAGGATGCCACGAGGGTTCTCGCGCTTGGCGCGAATCAGATAGGCGATGCGATGCACCAAGACGCGTGTCTTGCCGGAGCCTGGGCCGGCCAACACCAAAACGTTGGTCTGTTCACGGTCGTCTGCGACTATGCGCCGCTGGATTGGGTTCCTGAGACTCTCAACGATGTTCTGCCACGATTCCGGCGTAGTTTGCCGCTCAAGTTCCTTCTCTCGATCAGGCAACCAGCGGCGCAGGAACTCTTCCCTACTCAGAGTGAAATAGTCCATGGCCAGCCGCAACGCGTCGGTTATTGCTTCCAGTCCCCGCTGCACGTACTCCGCTATCACGTGGATTTGCAGCACCTGCTCGTTATAGTGAAGTTCGAGGGGTTTGAAATCAGCTCGAGCAAAGCCACGCTGCTCCGGTTTGAGGCGGATGGCCATAGCTTGACGAAAGACCGTGAGTCCCTTATGCAGGCGAATGACTTCCTGCTCGTGCAGCCACAGCAGGGCGCGATCCATCAGTTTGCCGGGATCCTTCACCTGGCTCGTTAGAGTCATGTCGGACGTTACCGCTTCCAGCAGCTTGCCAATTGTTGTTTCGGCCAAAAGGTCCGTGCCGCGCGTGCCGGGCGGCAGATTGGCCAACAGATGCTCCAGCAAACGCTTGGCGGCCGCGCGGCGCAGTTCGGCAGTCTTTGCGAGACTCTTCCAGTCACGCTGCAATGTGACGTACATGGTCTCCCGGTCGCGCTGGCGCACCCCGAGGCTACCCCCACCGCCGCCCTCGCCCCGCCCGTCGGCTGCGATGCTGCGAACGATGCGCCGCAAAAGCTCCGGCAGGGCGTAAGCATGACCGTCATCCTTCAGGCGTTGGGTGGCCACCCGGAGATGCAGCGGCCACCTCTCTTCCTTTGCCATGTCCGGGGCCGACTCTTGCATGATCTCGATGAGAGCCACTTCCAAGTTGACGGCCTGCTCGAACCGTTCGCGCGAAGGTCGCTGCACGCCGGCATGAACGTAGGCGGTCAAGGCTGTATCGTTGCTGGCGATACCGAGCCGCTCTAGGTCGTACAGCGCGCGTCGCACTCCCTCCGGGCTCAAGCGCGACACGGACATCAATTCGTCCGTGGAGATGCCCTCATCAGCATCCGCGTCAATCAGCGCCTCGGCGATTTTCAACAGTTGGCTGCGGTAGGCATCCGTGATGCGGGCTTTTTGGAGCTTGGCGCGCGCTTCCTCGTGCGTGCTTACCCGCAGAGAGGACGGGAAGACCTGCACTTGATTCTCCTCGCGTGTGAGCAGCACGGCCTCCTCCAGCCAAGCCACCGCGGTGCGCACGCGCGTGTCGTCGGTGGCAGAGTCCCGCCGAAAATCCTCGTCTTCATCCTCACCGAGGATCTCACCGGCGGTTGCGACTACTTCCTCCTCCGTGGGTCGATGCCGTTTCATCTTCCGTTCCAGGTTGCGCAGGGCCCGCAACACACTGTGAATTTCTCGCCGCGTAAGCCGCGAACGCGCCGACATGCCAAACTGGCGCTCTACGTCATCAGTGGTGTAGAGCAGCACGCAGCGCGCCCCTTGCTGATCCCGTCCGGCGCGGCCTGCTTCTTGCAGGTAGTTTTCCAAGGAACCGGGCACGTCGGCGTGGATCACCAAACGCACGTCCGGCTTGTCGATGCCCATGCCAAAGGCATTGGTGGCGACGATGACGCGCAGTGCGCCGCCAATGAAGCGCTCCTGGACGTTCTTCTTGGTCTCCGGCGGAAGCCCCGCGTGAAAGTAGTCTGCCTCCATGCCCTTTGCGTCCAAGAACTCCGCGACCTCTTGGCAGTTTTGTCGCGTCGCGCAATAGACGATGGCGCCGCCTTGCCCATCGCCGGGAAATCCGTCTGTGAGAAGTTCGTGAATACGTTCGTTCTTTCCGCCGGTGCTCGTTGGTTCTACTACGAACTCCAGGTTTTTGCGTTTCGCGCCTCCGTTGAATAGCTTCAGTGTGATGCTGAGTTCCGTTTGAAAGTAATCGACGATTTCCGTGATGACAGCGGGTTTGGCGGTCGCGGTCAGGCACAGCACGGGCGGCACCGTTCCTTCTCCAGTCCGCTTGCGGATGAAGCGCCCGACGTAGCGGTAGTCGGGTCGGAAAGCGTGACCCCATTTCGAGAAGCAATGCGCCTCGTCCAGCACCCAGGCGCCGACTTCGCGTTGCTCGATGACACGCTTTACAGAAGGACTGCGGAGTTGCTCCGGCGAGATGATGAGGATACTGGCGTCCCCCAACCGTACGCGGTCCAAAGCGTCGGCCCGCTCGGGCATGGATAGGAGGCCGTTGATGGTAACGCAGGAACCGATCCCTTTCGCCTCCAGTCCCGCCACTTGGTCGGCCATGAGCGCTACCAACGGTGAGATCACCACCGTCAACGCGCCGGTCTTGTCGTAGCGAGAGAGCGCCGGTATCTGATAGCACAGCGACTTGCCGGTCCCAGTCGGCAAAATCCCAAGCACATGCTCTCCGGTCATGGCTGCCTCGACGATAGACTGCTGCATGGGCCGCCCAGACTCGTCCGTCGGCTCCGGTCGAAAGTCGGAAAAGCCGAACCAGCGGGCAAGCTCCTTGCGGGCGTCGTGCCGTTCCCGGCACCATTCACAGGCGGGATCCGCGCAGGCGGTGTCGCGCAAGCGGCGCACCAGGTGTCCTGCTTTTGGGAACTGATGCCGCACCCAGGGCGGCATGACGGAGTTTCCTCCGGCTACCGAGAGCCACGCCAGCGCATAGGCCAGCGGCCAGCTGTGGCGAACCGCATCCGCCATGATCTCGTTGGCGTGGGTCTGACAGGCGTTGCCGACCAGTCTTGTGCGAATGGCCTCATGCGCCTCAGAATCGGACGGCCTCCGGGATTGCCTGAGCAGCGTGAATACCCAGTCGAAACCAATGCCTTCTTGCGCGCTTGTCAGCCAGTGCCAGGCTGTTAGCAGATCATCCGGCGCGGCGCGTAAGGCCTTTTGCTGGTCTTTGTAGACATCCAGCGTCAGGCGCGCATCAAGCTCCGGGTCGTTGACTCTCCCGCGCTTCAGTTGCCCGTCTTGATAGTGTTTGACCAGGTGGTGATAGGGATTGCGCGGAAAGGCAAGGGGGTTGAGACGCAGTGTATCCACAGCCGGTAGCCGCAAGAGGCGCAAGCGGGGATTTGCGGCCTGCAGGATCGGCAAGTCGAAGGCAATGAGATTGTGACCCAGCACAAAGTTCGCGCCGTCAGCCAGATCGTCCAGCTTGGCCAAAGCAGCGGCCAAGCCCTCTTTTCCTGAGGGAAAGACAAGAGACTTGCCGCTGTCTGGACGCACCCCGGCCAGCGCGCGGATACGCCGGTCGGAGACGTTTACTTCCAGATCTAGACTAAGGCAACGGAACAGAAGCCGGTTTGTTTCGTCAGTCACCACCCTGAATCCGTCCGTGCTTAGGACAAGCTTGGATTCAATCGACGTAACACTGGCTAGTTGAAGGGGACTTGCTATCCTAAGCACATAGTATAGTACAGACACGCCGAATGATGAATCTTGACGACCGCCTGCGGAGCAACTTCAAAATCGTATGCGGGAGTCTTCTGTGTGGAGGGTAGTAGTATCCCGCTGCTGCCACGGCACGCAAGGGTGCCCTTAAGGAACTAAAGCGGCATGAGCGACGACTTTGACTACAAGCTACCCAGCGAGAACTACGACACGCTGGCGCCGGACGGCTCGGAGATACGGTTGCTGTGCCAGACGAGCCGCGGCAGCATGGTGCACTGCATGCTGCATCCGGGGCAGGTTTCTGTGGCCGTCGCGCATCGGACGGTCGAAGAGGTCTGGTACTTCCTGGAGGGCACGGGCCAGGTGTGGCGGCGCCAGGGCAAGCGGGAACGGGTCGTGGACGTGGCCGCGGGCGTGAGTCTCTCCATCCCCGTGGGCGCCCACTTTCAGTTCAGGACAACCGGAGACGGCCCGCTGCGCTTCATCATCGTCACCATGCCGCCGTGGCCGGGCGAGGACGAGGCCTATCGCGTCCCCGGACACTGGCCAGCCAAGGGTTAATCGGCACAGACTCCCGTCCCAATGCTCTCACATTTAAAGTAGCGCGGGGGCTTGTCCCCCGCCTCTTGTCTCGCCAACCCACCGTAACGCGG
>JAPPLM010000015.1:0-26881 GCA_028874195.1 Chloroflexota bacterium | reverse complement strand
GGGAAAAGGCGCTTAGTAGCGCGGGGGCTTGTCCCCCGCCTCTTGTCTCGCCAACCCACCGTAACGCGGGGGCTTGTCTCCCTTGCTTGACGCCCATAATAAACTTCATCTGGGAAAAGGCGCTTAGTAGCGCGGGGGCTTGTCCCCCGCCTCTTGTCTCGCCAACTCGCCGTAGCGCGGGGCTTGCCTCCCCTGCTTGATTCCCATATTAAACTCCATCTGAAACCAGGCGCTTAGCGCAGGCACGGGCGCCCGGCTCCGCATCCGCGTACCGCTTACACTGGTAGTCGTGTAATCTCTTGTGCAGAGGACGTGGCGGGGGCGGTCTCACATTCTGAACGCAACCTCGATCTCCTTCACCTAACGGAGCGTAGACAGATGGGAAATCTCAACCGGGGCCCAGCGGCTGCACCCGTTGCCGTTTGGACGTGGACCAAGAGGGCAAGCTGTAGCGCGGGGGCTTGTCCCCCGCCAGAATAAAGAGAAATGGAAACGCAAAGGATTGACCTTACAGCGACGCAGGTTGCAAACCTGCGCTACCGAGGTATTGGGGTGCGGCGTTTTTCTCTATGAAGTTTAATGCGACAGCATTAGGGCTTGTCCCCCGCCTCTTTGACACGAAAAGACAAACGCCAACGCGCGAAAGGCTCTGAGATGCCGCGCCAGACCGAACCGAGCGTCAATAACGCGTTGGGCAGCGTGCTCACGGGCATGCTCGCCCGCACCGACGTGCGCTCTGAGAACACCCGGACCATCACCGGACATCCTGGCTTGCGCCCGGACATCCTCATCACGGCGAACGGCCGCGCGCCGGTGGTGATCGAGGCCGAGTACCTGCCCGCCGTGAACGTGGAAGCGGAAGCTAAATCGCGCCTGGGGCTGGACGAGGCAGCGAGCGCGAGAACCATCGAAGCCGCCATCGCGCTCCGCTACCCGGAAGCGGTGGGTGACGCCGACGACCTGCACGCCGCTCTGCAGGACGCCCGGCTCTCGTATTGTGTGTTCACGGCAGAGAAGAAGGGCGTGGCCCGCTTTCCGGCGTCCGGCTGGCTGGAGGGAGCGCCGGCGGACCTTGCCGATCTCGCGCGCCTGGTCTCCGTGCCGCAGCGGGCCGTGGATGACGCCACCACCATCCTGCAGGAGGGCATCAGCGCGGCGGCGCAAGTCCTGGACGAGATGGACACCAACCGCCAGGCCGTCACCCTGACCATTGCCCGCCTGCTGGGCATGAGCAACGTGCCCCAGACGCGCCGCATGGCCTGCGCCATCATCGCCAACGCCCTGGTCTTTCACGAGCGCATCGCCGGCATGTATGACGGCGTGAAGCCGCTGGGCATCGTCTGCGGGGATACCGTTGCCAATCCCCAGCACGCGGTGCTCGCGGCCTGGCAGGATATCCTCGATATCAATTATTGGGCCATCTTTGCCGTGGCGAAAGATATTCTGGAGCAGTTGCCCGCCGCTGAAGCGGCGCAGATATTGTGGCGCTTGCGGCATACGGCGCAGTCGGTCAGCGCCATGGGCGTGGCGAACTCCCACGACCTGACCGGCCGCATCTTCCAGCGCCTCATTGCCGACCGCAAGTACCTGGCGACGTTCTACACGCTGCCCGCGTCGGCGGCGCTGCTGGCGCGGCTGGCGGTGGCCAAGCTGCGCGGGGTGGACTGGGCGGACGCCGCCGCCATCGGCACGCTGCGGGTGGCCGATTTCGCCTGCGGCACCGGCGCGCTGCTCTCGGCGGTCTACGAGCAGATTGCCGCCAAACACGAGCGCGCCGGCGGCGATCCGGCCGCCCTGCACCAGGTCATGATGGAAGACGTCCTCTACGGCTGCGACGTGATGCCCTCGGCCATCCACATCACCGGCTCGACACTTTCGGGCGTGGAACCCGCCGTCGGCTTCGGCAGCTCCCGTCTCTACACCATGCCCTACGGCCGCCAGCCCGACGGCACGGTCAAGATCGGCTCGCTGGAACTCCTGCAACGCTCGGACGTGCAAACCTTATTCAATACCAGCGACCCCGCCCTCCGCACCGGCAGCGTAGGCGAGGAAACGTCGGCGCAAGTTACCGTTGACATAAAGGATGAGGAGTTCGATTTGACGATCATGAATCCGCCGTTCACAAGCAACACTAAGCACTATGACGCGCGAGATGGGGTTCTCAACGCCGCCTTTGCCGCTTTCGACTCTTCTGACGATGATCAGGCTGAAATGGCAAAGCGATTGAAGGGGCTTTCCAAGGGTACCTTCTACCACGGTCACGCGGGACTTGGTTCCGCTTTTGCGTCTCTCGCTGCCAAGAAGATGGCTCGCAACGGCGTTGTCGCGCTGGTGCTGCCCTTTACTGCGATCAATGGAGCGTCCTGGGCCAAGTTTAGGAAGCTGATAGCCACGCAATGCACCGATGTCACCGTGGTCAGCATCGCAGCCAACGGGTACGACATGTCTTTTTCGTCTGATACGGGCATGGCCGAGTGCTTGGTAATTGGCCGAAGCCTAGCGACAAATGAGAGACCGAGTGATAGAGGTACATTCATATCATTGCGGCATAGACCGCATGACCTCGCGGAAGCTCAGGAACTCTCCAAGGCCATTCTGTCCAGTCAGAGTATCCGCAAGCTGGAAGATGGGCCATACGGTGGTGCTTCTATAAATTGTGGAGGCACGGTCATAGGCGAGATGCTGGAGGCACCTCTCAGTAGTCACGAAAGCGGGTGGGGGGCTGCCCGCATTCTAGATGCCTCTGTAGCGCAGACTGCCTACTCTCTTTCCAAGGGCAAGGTGTGGCTGCCAGGAAAGCCGAAATCTATTGATGTGCCTGTAACGCAACTGAATCAGGTCGGAGAACGAGGTCTGGATTCTCAGTTCTTCATAAGCCTGGCTCACAATGCGCCGTTCACCAAAGTTTCGGGCAGTCCAACTGCGACTTATCCGACACTCTGGAATCATGACGCACAGAACGAGGTTCGAATTCTGTGCCAACCCGATTCTCAATTGCAGGTAAGGCCAGGAATGGAAAGCGCGGCTTCTAAGCTGTGGACAACTGCTAGCCGCGCCCATATCAGTCGAGGGTTTCGTTTCAACTCGCAGCCTTTAGCAGTGGCGTTCACCGAGCAAGAAAGTGTAGGAGGTCGAGCTTGGCCGAATGTCACTTTCAATGTTGCTGAATACGACTTGGCATTCGCCCTGTGGGGAAACAGCACGTTGGGACTCCTGTGCTATTGGTGGCACGCAAACCGTCAGGTCGCGGGCCGGGGAGACATGACAATCCGCTCCGCCGAGTCCCTCCCCGTGCTGGACTTCCGCGCCCTCAGCGACGACCAACTCCTCATGGCTGAGCGAATCTTCGACGAATTCCGCGACAAAGAGTTACAGCCCGCCTACCTCGCGGACGCCGACCCTAACCGCGCCCTCCTCGACCGCCGCGTCATCTGCGACCTCTTAGGCTTCGACAAGAAAATCTACGAGGCCGTCCGCCGCCTCGCCGCCAAATGGTGCGCCGAACCCTCCGTCCACGGCGGCAAACCAAGACCCAAGAGTGCCAAGCTGGTCATCTAATCGCTGCCGAGCAAACTAGTGCTTCTCATCCTTTGGCGGATTTGGATCATGGCCGGGCGGAACGGTATCAGAGTCCCGAAAGCGCCCATCTCTACCCTGAATGCGAACTTCGCCACCACCACGCTTTCCGACGATCTTCTTTGCCTGCAGTTCAGCCTCACGCTGCGTATCGTGAACGCTGCTTGCCCTCTGCGCGCCCGCTTTCTTTACGGCCCAGCCTTTGGGATGTTTGGTTACAAAACGGTCATTCTCGCTCATTGGAACCTCCATATGTTGAATTTCCGTTCTTCCAAAATACTATATCTAGTGTCATCATTCAAGAGTGAGTGATGGCAATTCTTGTGAATCCCAGTCCCGGCTTCGTCTTCGCAGTCCTAAGCGATTCCAATGGTTGACTGGCAATGAAGGCGACGCGGGTGTGGGATGACCGTATAATGTAGAGTGTGGACGCGGTGAGTTGACGCATTGTTGAAGTTCAATCACTACAGAGTTCCGTGGAAATTGGCGGGATCAATAGGGAGAACGCATGAAGCTCATTAAAGTACGAGTCACGAACTTTCAAAGTATCCAGGACTCTAATGAGTTTGAGATTGACGACATTACCTGCTTGGTAGGCAAGAATGAGGCAGGAAAGACTGCACTGCTGAAGGCACTGTATCGACTGCGTCCCATAAACGAGGCGGATGGCAGTTTTGACGTCACCACAGACTACCCCCGTCAGTTGGTGACCGATTATGAAGATGATGTTGCTGCTGGACGCCGGGAACCAGCGCAAGTCATTGAAGCCACGTTTGCGTTTGATAGCGAAGATGTCGCTGCTGTTGAAGAGGTCTTTGGAGCAGACTGTCTTGAGAACACAAACCCAATCGTCATTCTTTTCCATGGATACTCAAACACGAGGAAATTCCGCATACCTAACATAAATGCTGAAGCAACTCTAAGGCACCTTGTTGAGACTGCTGGTCTGCCTGCACAGTTATCTACAGAACTGCTTGCGCTAGAGACAGCCGAAGAAATGGTGGACTGTCTTGCCAATGCCGAGCAGACAGAGGCTTCGCAGGAGCTTGCACCAATACTTGAAAGTATCTCCGAACAAGGTATCCAGTATGTCGTCTACGACCGCATTGTGCGCGATCGCATGCCAGTGTTTCTCTACTTTGATGAGTACTTTCAGATGAAAGGGCAGGACAATCTTGACGCCCTAAGCCAGCGAGTTCTCAGCCAAGACCTTGAAGACTCAGATTATCCAATGCTCGGGCTAATCGAACTCGCGGGTCTCAGCCTCGATGTACTGACCCGGCCGGGTGCGACTGAAATTCTGATTTCGAAGCTTGAGGCTGCTGGAAATCAACTAACGCGGAGAGTTCTCCCGTATTGGTCACAGAATCAACACCTTCGGATGAAATTCGACATCCGTCCAGCACTACCAGAAGATCCACCGGGCATGAATACCGGAAATAACGTCTGGGGGCGCGTAGAAAACACTAAGTACTTCGTCAGTACGCCGCTCGGTACCCGATCTCGTGGGTTTGTTTGGTTTTTTTCATTTCTCGCTTGGTATCAGAAGCTCCGCCGGGAGAACGAGAAGCTCATCTTGCTGTTGGACGAACCAGGGCTCTCACTCCACGCAAGAGCTCAGGCTGACCTGCTTCGCTACTTTGAGAAGGAACTCAAGCCTGATCACCAACTCATTTACACAACCCACTCGCCGTTCATGGTTGACCCGACGCAGTTTGGCCGCGTTCGAATTGTGCAGGACCTAAGCATCGAATCCGAATCGGAGGATATACCCACCGAAAAGCAGGGCACGAAAGTCATTACCGAGGTTCTTGAGGCAACACCGGA
Organism: Chloroflexota bacterium; assembly: GCA_028874195.1. Classification (GTDB taxonomy): domain Bacteria; phylum Chloroflexota; class UBA11872; order VXOZ01; family VXOZ01; genus VXOZ01. The sequence continues at coordinate 21,478 of JAPPLM010000015.1, read as the reverse complement.
TAGTCTATTTCCGCTACAAGGAGCGCTTGGCTACGAGATTTTTCAAACCCTCTTCATCGGCCCCAACTGTCTCATTGTAGAGGGCGTGTCAGACCTGATATACATTCAAGTCATTTCCGCCCTCCTTCAAGCTAAGGGAAAGACAGGTCTTAGCGCAGACTGGACCATCACTCCAGTAGGAGGGTCTGATAAGGTTCATACTTTCGTTGCCTTGATCGGCGCCCAGAGCAATTTGAATATAGCTGTTCTGATTGACTACCAAAAAAAGGACAAGCAGAGCATTGAAAACCTCTATAAGGAAAAATTGCTTGAGCAGAAAGCGGTTCTCACTTATGCGAACTTTGCTCCAGGAACAGAAGCCGACATTGAGGACATGTTTGATCCCGATTTCTATTTGGAGTTGGTGAACGAGGAGTTTGGCACATCCTTGACTGTGAACGATCTGCCGGCAGGATCGCCTCGTATTCTTAGCCGACTTGAGAAGTATTTTGAGAATAACCCACTACCAAAGCACGCGCCTTTCAATCACTACCGACCGGCTCGTTACTTCAGCGAAAACATTGGGTCTCTGGGAAATAAACTGACCGATTCTCAACTTGACCGCTTCCAACAAGCCTTTGACGCTCTGAACAGCCTACTGTAGATGATTGAGCGTTATGTACCGCATACTAATCGAAGATAGTATCGCCCCTGAAATCAGGTCACGACTTTCCTTCACTGGAACGAGTCGACAATCGCCATGTCTGAAAATGATCTACATCTCCCCAATCTGACCATCCGAAGGTTTCGCGGTATCCAAGACCTTTCGATTGAGCGCTTGGGCCGTGTGACTCTCATCGCTGGCAAGAACGGCGTAGGCAAGACGACGGTGCTTGACGCCGTCCGCGCCTATGCCGCGCGCGGCCAGCACGCAGTTCTCTTGAGCATACTTGGTAGCCGGGAGGAGCTTACGAGTTCTGCCGATGAGGATGGTGACAAATCGGTCGGCCCTGACTGGGAAGCGCTATTCTATGGCCGGCGCATTCTCCCAGACACAGACATTGTCATTGGCCAAACGGGCACCTCTAGATATTTGAGAGTCGAAGCCACGCCGGTTGCCGGAGCTAAGGCAGCCAAGTGGGAGAGTAACATTCGTGGTGTCTTGATGGGAAATGATGGCTGGATGTTCAGAATTACGTACAGCGACGATGAACAGGCCGCATCGCGGTTCAGTCTTAGGAAAGCATCGAATTCTTTTGAGTTCTCTGAAGAAACCGAACTCCCCCCTGTCATTCGATGCGAGTCCCTGGGGCCAAACGTCCTGGACAACACGGCAATTGCACGATTGTGGGACAAGGTAGCGCTTACGGATGATGAAGGTCGTGCGCTAGAGGCGCTGAGACTGGTATTTGGCGCAACGATAGAACGTGTTGCCGTGATTGGTGACGTGCAGAGTGTAACCGCCCGTCTTGGTCGGCGGGCGGTGGTGAGGCTTGCGGGTCAGGAACGGCCGGTGCCTTTGCGGAGTCTGGGTGACGGCGCGGTGCGGTTGTTTGGGGTCGCTTTGGCGCTGGCGAACAGCCAGGGCGGGTTCCTGCTGATCGATGAGGCGGAGAACGGCATTCACCACACGATCCAGCGCGACTTCTGGCGCATGGCGCTGCTGACGGCGCAGGCGAACAACGTGCAGGTGTTTGCCACCACGCATAGCTGGGACTGCGTGGCGGGCTTCGCGCAGGCGGCGGTGGCAGCGGAAGGCGTGGAGGGCGCGCTGGTGCGGCTGGATAGCGACGGCGAGGGCATTCGTGCCGTGGAATACTCGGAAGAAGATCTTCAGGTCGCCGCCGAGCAAGGCATCGAGGTGCGCTAGCCCATGGCGCGACCCACCGGCCCGCCGCCCAGCCGCGCGCTGCTCGTCGAGGGTCAGGACGACGAGCTTCTCGTCCGGTACATCCGCGAGCGCTGCGCGGCAGATTCCTCATTTGGCACGATAGTCAAGGGCGGCGTCGACGAACTACGCAAGTCCATTGTGCAGGAGACCAGAGTTTCCGGTCGGCAGACGGTGGGCATCCTGTTGGACGCGAATACTAACCCGGCCGGGCGTTGGGATGCGGTCAAGGATAGACTTGCGCAGGCAAATATATCCTTGACCGACAACCCCAATGCCTCCGGCACGATTGTCGATGGCCGCCCCCGCGAGCGCACTCCCCGCGTCGGCGTCTGGCTGATGCCCGACAACTTGTCACCCGGCGAACTGGAAGACTTCATTGCACAGATGATTCCCTGCCACGATTCGGTTTGGCCCCTTTCCCAAAGCTACATCAAGGGGATCCCCAAGCAAGAGCGGAAGTTCAGAGAGAATAAGATACTCAGCGCGCAGGTCCACGCGTGGCTGGCGGCGCGGGCGAAGCCGCGGCTCATGGGCGCGATTCGCGCGGAAGACTTGGACGTTGGCGGACCGCTCTGCCAGGCATTCGTCGCTTGGCTGAAGGCACTCTTCACCTAGGGGCCGGCTGCCCAAAATGAAATGCAAGAGCCGCAGCGGCGCGCCAATGTGTACGATTAGCGCGGGGCGGCGTTCCCTTTTCCAGTCCTTTTCGGGGGGAAACCGCCCGTTCCGCTGCGGCTCTGAGCAAGGCTCCTGCACGTGCAGAACCTCGCCTGTAGTATAGCACAGCTGTAAATGTTGACTAATTCGTTGACAGAATCCCTTGTCCACTAGACAGCATTGACAGTCCATGTCATTCCGAGCGCAGCGTCGAACAGGGTTCGCGGAATCTAAAGATGATGATATGGCAGGGCAGTGCTTTAGATTCCGCGCTCTTAGCGACACTCCGCTGCGCTCCGTTCGGAATGACACGTGAATTCGACTATGAAACACCTACCCCTGTCAGCCAAGGAGAGGGAAAAAGACAGGCCAAAGCTCGCGCTTATGACCATAGTCATGACCATGGTACAATAAGGGCAGTCACGCGCGAACCAGGATGAGAATCATGGAAACGGATAGCGAAAGAGCTGATGGCGGGATGGGAGCGCCCGGCGGCGCGCTGCCCGCAGAAGGGATTCAATTACCCTCCGGCGCGCGGGTGGTGAAGGCGTCGGAGTTCAAGGCGAAGTGCTTGCGGCTCATGGACGAGGTGGCGGCGAGCGGTGAGGAGATCATCATCACCAAGCGCGGCCGCCCGGTCTCGCGCCTGGCGCCGTATCGCGAAAAATCGAAGCTGGAATTTGGCCGCAACCGCGACAATATCCGCTGTCTGGACGACATCGTGGAGCCGATGCCGGCGGACTGGTTCGAGGATGGCGACGCGGGAGAAAACCTGTTTTGATCCTCCTGGATACGCACGTCCTGTTGTGGCAGGAGCAAGGCGATCGGCGGTTGGGGCCTAATACGCGCAATGCCGTTGCTCATGCCCTTGCAGAGGGTCAGGCGGCGGTGTCGGCCATCTCGTTCTGGGAGGTGGGCATGCGCATACAGAAGGGTCAGCTTGCGCTGCGCTTCGAGTTGGATGCTTGGCGGCGCGACCTGCTCGATCAGGGCCTCAGCGAAATCCCGGTGAACGGACGCCTGGCAGCGCGGGCCGGATTGCTGCCGGACTTGCACGGCGATCCCGCCGACCGCCTCATCGTCGCCACCGCCCTGGAGGGCCACCGGCTCGTCACCGCCGACGAACGCATCCTCGCCTGGCCGGGCAATCTGGACCGCCTGCGCGCTACGGAGTGAGCGCAGGTCAAGGAACGCAAAGCGGGTGGGCATAGGTTGGGCGCAGGTTGCAAACGTGTCCTGAGCACTTCGGCAGGCTCAGCACAGGCTCTGCCGAAGGGCCTGCGCTACGCGACATGAGTACGTAGGCGCTTCCTCTTAGAGTTCTGCGTGCCTTCAAAGCGCTGCATGTCCGTGCATAACCGGAGCGCAGGTTACAAACCTACGCTACCGAGGGGTGACGGCGTGCCGACGATGAAAAAGGCTCTGCCGGGTGCTTACGTGATCTCGTTCGCCAGGATGATGGCCTCGGCGATCTCTTTTATCGGCTTGCGGCGGTCCATCGCGAGCTTTTGGATGCGTCGAAAGGCGGCTGCTTCCGTCAATCCCTGTGAATCCATCAGCATGCCCTTCGCCCGGTCTACCAGCCGCCGCGTTTCCAGAGCTTCCTTGAGGTCGGCGTTTTCCAGTTCGATTGCCTTCAGCTCCGCGAAGCGGGCGATGGCAACCTCAAGCGTGGGCACCAGATCGGCTTCGCGGAACGGTTTAGAGATGTAGCCAAGCACGCCGGCCTCGCGGGCATCCTCGATGAGTTCACGGTCGCTGAAGGCCGTGAGCAGCACGATGGGCGCAATCCGCTCTTCCTGCAGGACGCGCGCGGCGGTGATGCCGTCCATCTTCGGCATCTTGATGTCCATGAGCACCAAATCGGGGTCCAGGCGGCGTGTGAGCGCCACTGCCATGTGTCCGTCCGCGGCTTCTCCGACCACGGAATAGCCCAGTTCGTTGAGTCGCTCGCGCAGGTCCAAGCGGATGATCGACTCATCGTCCACGACCAAGATGCGCGCCTGCGGCGTTGGCTGCTCAAAGGTTGCCATATCCGGTGTAGTTGCACTCATGCTCTTGCTGATCCAAATGACTGCGCTAGGCTGCCGAGAATTGGGTCGATGGCCAAACACCCTCTGCACCGGCGCTGCGTGTGACGTTTCGCTTCACCCCAACCACGTTCCTGCCGCCTGCCACCTTTGCTCCATGATACACTACTTAGCGGCGCGGATGAATGTGTCCCACATCTTTTTGATCAGCTTGCTACTCCGCGTTTGTGCGTGCTGTCTCGGTGCATGGGTGCGACGAGCGCGGCTGGGGTCTCCGTAGACCCACGGCAGGAGTGTAAGCGCCGCCTCCCAGCGCGATAGTTAAGCAAGAGAACCTGTCAATGACTCCAGATCAAGACCGTGCCTTCTATGTAGCGCTGAGCATGGTGCCGGACATGGGGCCGGGTCGCATGCACCGCTTGCTCCGTCACTTTGGCGCCATGTCTGCCGCGTGGCACGCATCTCCGGCCGCCTGGCGGGACGCCGGTCTTGAGCCGGCTGTGGCCGCCACGCTTGAACGCGCGCGCGGCGAAATTGACCCGGACCAAGAGTTGGCGCGGCTCGCCAAAGCGGAGATTGCGGTGTTGACGTGGGCCGATGCCGCCTTTCCGCCACTCTTGCGGCAGATTCCCAGTCCACCCATTTGCCTCTATGTGCGCGGCAGTTTGGCTGCGAGCGACGAGTTGGCGGTGGCGATTGTCGGTACGCGCAATGCCACCGCGTATGGGCGCAGTGTCACCCGCCGCCTGGCTGCCGACCTTGCCGCGAACGGCGTGACGGTGGTAAGCGGCTTGGCCCGTGGCATCGATGCCGTCGCCCATCGTGCAGCCCTTGAGGTGGGAGGGCGTACCTTGGCGGTCTTCGGGTGCGGATTAGATATCATCTATCCATCTGAGCACCGGCGGCTGGCGGAAGAGGTCGCGGCACAAGGAGCGCTCATTTCCGAGTATCCTTTGGGACGCCAGCCCGCGGCGGACCAATTCCCGGTGCGCAATCGGCTCATTAGCGGTCTCTCGCTTGGCGTTGTCATCACTGAGTCCAGAGAACGGAGCGGCGCGCTCATAACGGCCGAATTCGCGGGCCAACAAGGGCGCGACGTGTTCGCGGTGCCCGGCAGCATTCTGACGCAGTCCAGCGCCGGGCCGCATCGTCTCATCCAAGACGGCGCGAAGCTCGTCATGCACGTAGCAGACATTCTGGGCGAACTCAACATCAATCTGGTCGGGCGGCAGGCTGAGCTTACGACTGCCGTTCCCATGAGTGTGGAAGAAGCGCGGATTCTTGAACTGTTGGATGGCGACCCGGTGCACGTGGACGAAATCAGCGCCCGTACCAATATTCCGGTGCAGCAGGTGAGCAGCTTGCTCACACTGATGGAGGTGCGGGGCATCGTGAGTGCCGTTGGGACATTGACGTATGCGCGCGGCAGACAGTGAAACCGCTCGATGAACCCAGATCCACAATTGCTCTATGAACGGCTGGCGCAGGCAACGGTGGAAGAACAAGCCTTGGTGCTGCGGTTCTTGCTCGGCAAACGCACGGCGGCGCTGGGGCGCGCGAGCCCGCACCTCGATCTCTTCCTCGGAGAGCTGCAGATCGAGCTGCCGGGCGCCATAGAATTGCTCGGCGATCTCCGCTTCAATCTGGGACCGGCGTTGCATGGAGAGGTCTCGCGGTGGGCGCAAGGCAAGATGGATAGCGGGCCGTTGTACCAACGTGTCTTGGGTAGGTTTCGGGTATTGTTTTGCGACGGCTAGGGTATGTTCACCTTAATGGCATTCCACGCGAAAGCGAGGAATATCAAGCGTCTGGTACAGGATTCTCACTCGCTTTGCTTATTAAACAGGCGAAAAGGCGGTTGATACGGACACTGGTTGCATGCGTGATGGAGCGCTGCTGCGCAGCACCACATCCTGGCGGCGCGGTGCGACGATATAATTCCCCACACCTTGCGAACAGCCTTGTGTCGTGCCATAATAGGTGCGAACGAGAACACTGTGAGGAGCGCGATGCCGAGATTTGATCTATTCTTCCAGGTTCCCCCGTTCATTGAATGGGGAAGAGACTCTGCGTCTTTCTTAGGCGCTGTGGCAATTAGCTCGAACTATGTGGTCTTTGGCGCGGTAGTGTTGGGCACTCTTGCTATCTCTCTAGCGGCATTGGATTTCTGGGTCTTTCAATTCCGACGCAAGAAGCTGTGGATTGACTGGGATAAGCCGGAAGAGCCGTACGAGCCTCAACCATACGACGGTCCCTGAAACCTCAGGAATGGGTTTCCGCTAAGAAGACCCTCCGCAGTAGCGTCCCCTGCTTCTATAACTGGCAGCAATTGTTGTGTGCGTTAAGTACCGGCTATGTTCTTTCGCACACACATTAATGGTCTGACGCTCTTGTTTTGCTGAGTTGAAAGCTCAGTGCTTCCGTCCGTTACTGCCGTGCAAGCAGGTATCCATTCGCTCCACGCTTGTACAGGTCATCCCAAGTGTGGGCACCCTCTACACACGTTAGATTGCTGCGCTCGCGCAAAGTCACCCCCGAGTCACCCATAAGGCTGCGGTTGCTCGCGCAAAGTCGCACGCTCGGCATGACGTGCGCTGTCAACGCTGCACGAGGTCTAAAGAGTGTCAAATGCGCACGTGAAAGCAAATAGCCGTCGGCTGATATTTCCGGGACCGCAAGAGGTCGCCTGGGAAGAAGTCCACGTGCCAGCGCCGCAGGGTGGTGAGTTGCTGGTCGAGACTCGACGTTCGCTGATCAGCATTGGTACCGAGTTGGCGTTCTTTGCCGGTCGGCAATGGGTCAATCCAGGCGTGGGCGTCTTGCCGCAATATCCGGCGTACCCCGGGTACTCGAATACGGGCAGCGTGGAAGCAGCCGGACAAGAGACCGCGCCGTGGCAGGTGGGCGAACGCGTCGCCAGCGCTGCCCGTCACGCCACGCTTCAGAACGTGCCCAATCTCGATGGGCCTGTAACAATCGCCGAAAGCGTAACCGACGAAGAGGCGACGTTCTGCACGCTGGGCGCTACGGTACTCAACGCCTACCGGCGTGGTGCGCCGCAACTCGGCGAGTGCGCGGTCGTCGTGGGGCAAGGAATTCTCGGCCAGCTAGCGATCCAGTTGCTTCGTCTTGGAGGCTGCGCGCCGGTCATTGCGGTTGACTTGGATGCAAAGCGGCTTGCGCTCACTGAGCGGGTCGCAGCCGCAACCCACCTGCTGAATCCCAATGATGAAGACGTAGTTGGCGCGGTGCATGATCTGTCGGCGGGACGCGGCGCGGATATCGTATTTGAAGCAACCGGTCTTACGGAGACATACGACCTGACGTTTGCCTTGACCCGGCCGCATGGACGGGTGGTAGGGCTTGGCTCGCCGCGCTACCCTGCGCCCGTAGACATGCAGCAGGTGCACATCAAGCCGCTGCACATAATCGGCGCCATCGGCAATCACCCCAGTGGGGAGTCTGAGGAGAATAGATGGACGCGCGGCGCGCACATGGCTTTCTTCATGGATCTCTTGGCACAGAATCGGGTGAACGTCCGCGATCTCATCACCCACCGCATGCCCGCGCAGGACGCGCCAGACATCTACCCAATGCTCCTCCAGGACCGCACGGCGTACCTGGGTGTGATCTTGGAGTGGTAGCGGATTTCGGTGTTTGAAGACCACTGCTGCTATCGCCAGTCAAACAAGATTCCGAGAGAGTTTTCCCCGCCTGCCGCGAGCATGGCGTACGTAGCGGTAGCTTCCGTGGGCGGCACAATGTGTGTGATCAGGTGTGCAACGTTTAGGGCTCCATCCTGGAGCATTGTCAGATAGAGTTGGCGGTGACGCTGCTGAGTCCAAGGGGTGTGCGGTGTGGCCTCTGTGGGTGTCAGCGGTTGGTAAACGCCCATTAGGGTAAGGTCCCGCCGAAAGAAATCCGCGTAGAGGTTCAGTTCGGCCTTGCCCATTGGCCCGCCGAGCATCACGATGATGCCGCGCGTCGCCGCCACGCGGAGGTTTGTGGGCAAGGCGTCGGGCACCGGCGTGGCGTCGTAGACGCGCTCCACACCCTTGCCTTCTGTAGCCGCCATCACTTCAACATACACATCTTCACGCGCAGCATCGATCGTCAGGTCGGCGCCGCTGCGCTTTGACTTCTCTAAGCGAAAGTCCGCCACATCGGTAGCAATTACCGGCGTGCAGCCGGACGCCTTTAGGAACTGTACGACCAACTGGCCGACGACGCCTTGGCCGGCGACCAACGCCGCCTGTCCGATTTCCGGCGGCGCGCGGCGCACGCCGGCCAGCGCGACTTGCGCCAGCACGCCAAGCGCCGCATGCTCGGATGCTACTCCGGGTGGAATCCTTTCGATAGCGTCCTCATCTACGGTCCGCAGATAGTGGCTCGCGTGGTTGGCCATGGTGAGGATGCGTTCGCCTTTTTGATACGCATCGACGCCTGGGCCGAGTTCCACGATGGTACCCACGTTCGCATATCCCGGCCGCACAGGAAACGGACGTTGCGGCACGCCGGAGTCTGCGTACACGTTCATATAGCGCTTGCGTTCTGTTCCGGCGCTAATACAACTGTATGCGGACTTCACCAGGATTTGCCCGGGCCCGGGTGTCGGGACGGGAAAGTCTTCCAGCACCGCCGCGTGCTCATGCGGAAAGACTACGACTTTACCAGTTTCCACGGAGCCGCTCCTGTGTCTAGTCGTCTCACTGCTTAGTATTGGGGGAGTATCGGTATTGCGTAATTGTCCGCCAGGGGAAGCCGTTGCATGACTTCGCCTGTCCCGCAGGATTGGGGTGAAATCGCGGAAACTCTCTCCACACCCCCGTATCAAGTACGGGGCAGGCTCTAACCCCGAGGAGAGGGAATTGCACTCTCGCCTTTAGCCTCTCCCCTGGGAGAGGGAATTGTACGCCTCTCAGCGAGGTAATCCGAGCCTCCAACGCGGATGGGGCGCAGGTTACAAACCTGCGCTACCGGTGTCTCTAATCGTCAATTCAGAATAGTTGAACCACGAGAGAAATACCTTGATATCGTAGTCGAACCGCTAGAGGAAGACCATATTATTGCGGTGGACGGCTTCATCACCGAACGATTCGGGCAGCAGCTTGGTAATCTCACTGGACTTCCTTCCCATGATCTTCCGCAGTTCGTCGGACGGGTAATTCACCAGGCCGCACGCAAACGCATCGCCGCCAACGGCACGGATTTCTACGGTATCCCCGCGATTGAACGTGCCTTCGACGGCGATGATACCGGCCGGCAAGAGGCTGCGTCCGTTCTGCAAGAGCGCGTTCGCCGCGCCGGCGTCGACGATGATGCGATGACCGCGCGCGAGGTCCGAGGCCATCCAGGCCTCACGCAGACTCTTCGTACGGCTGACCTTGCTCGCAAAGCGCGTACCCATTTCTTCCCCGGCGGCTAGAGACAGAATCACGTCAGGAATCGTGCCGCGGCATATGACGACGTCCGTACCTGCCGCGGTAGCCATACGCGCCGCCTTGATCTTGGTTGCCATGCCGCCCACACTGCTGGCGGAACCGGCGCCGCCCGCCATCGCCTCGACTTCGCGGGTGATGTTCTCTACCACCGGCACGTGGGTTGCGGACGCGTCGCTGCGGGGATCGGCCGTATAGAGGCCTTTGATGTCGGTCAAGATCGCCAGGAGGTCGGCATCCACCAGATTGGCCACAAGCGCCGAGAGCGTGTCGTTGTCGCCGATTTGCTGGAGTTCGGCCACGGCGACCACGTCGTTTTCGTTGCAGATTGGCAGGACGCCGGTTTCCAACAGGCCGAGCAGTGTATTGCGCGCATTCAGGTAGCCGTCGCGTTCCAGTTCGGTCCTCGTAAAGAGTGCCTGCGCCACCGCTATGCCAAAGGGAGCGAAGAATTCCGCGTAGGTACGCATGAGCAGCGGCTGACCGATGGCGGCCAGTATCTGTCGGACCGGAATGCCCTTGCCGCTCGGCGACGGTACACCGGCATTTCTGCCGGCTGCTACGGCGCCTGAGGTAACCAGCACTACCTGTTTGCCCTGCGCTCTCAGGGCGGCAATCTGGCGCACGAAGTCGGCCATGCGCTCGCGATTGAGTTCCTCTCCACCCCGCGTGAGCAGGTTCGTGCCAAGTTTGACGACAATGCGTTTGAGTGGTGTTGTCATGTTTCGCTATCCGAACGCCAAGGAGACCTTTGCACAATCCGTCATCCCGGCGAAAGCTCGCCCCCGCGCGGGGGCGAGGAATCCAGAGGCGCTTGTACAGATTACAATAGCTTAATGTCAGGCCTTTTCACCCCTGTCCCGGCCTTCCCCCGTCAAGGGGGAAAGAGTTTCGCAAAGGTCTTCCAAGGGGGAAGACAGTACGGGCTCGATCAGGATACCAAATCCACCATGTTGCGCGGGTGCAGGCAGATTAGGCAAGATAATTCTAGCACGGGTGTCTTCCGGCAAGCCGTGCCAGGCAGTGACTTTAAGTATCTGCGCTAAGGGGATGAGGTCAATGGACACTGACGTGATCAGTCTACTACTGGCTGCGTACCTACTTGGGGCGGTTCCGTTCGTCTACTTACTGGGGCGACTCTCCGGCGTAGATTTGCGCGATGAAGGTAGCCAGAATGTCGGCGGCACCAATTTGTGGCGCACGGTGGGGCCGCTCACGGGCGTCATGGGCGCGGCATTGGATATTGGCAAGGGCCTGGCGCTCGTGCTGGTGGCGCGAGCCCTTGGCTTCGGCGAGGGCGTGGCAGGGCTGGCGGCAATTGCGGCGGTTGTGGGACAGTGTTGGCCTATCTTTCTCCGATTTCGGGGCGGTCGCGGCATTTCGGTGGTGGCCGGGGCGGTGGTTGCTCTTTCGCCCATGACCTTCATCTGGGCCGTTCTGCCGGCTATTGCCGGTTTGGCGGTATACGCCATTACCATGAGTCTTCAGAAGCAGGATGCCATGACGGTCATGGGGCGAAGCGGCAAGAACAGCCGTACCGTGCCCCTATGCATGATGTTCTCGATGGTGGCTTTGCCCCTGGTAGGTCTCGTCCTAGGTGAGTCGTTCACGGTCGTGAGTACGTTTACGGCGCTATCGCTGATCTTGCTCTTGCGCCGTCTCACCGCCGGCCTGCGCCAGGACTCGGGTTCCGCGATCCCGCTCTTTACACGCCTGCGCAATCGCATTCTCTACGACCGCGCCCAAGTGTAGGCGGCAGCGCGGGTTTCAAACCTGCGTCCACTAACCACCCGCCTCAATAGCCTATTGCCGCGGAGGTGGGATAATATGGGTCGGCAGCGCCGATCAGCGCTCCGCCTTCCCGTTGGATGGCAACCGGACTGGCAAAGTAACGCGGCAGGAACGCTTCTTCCGCTACGAACACGTTGTGGCCCCGCCGCCTGAGTTCCGCGCAGACGGCAGGATCGATGCGGACACTCAGGATTGGTTCAAGGGTGCTGCAATCGATGCGCGGAGCGCTAATGGCGGCCTGGATGTCCATATCGAAGTCCACCAGGTTAATCGCCAGTTGCGCCACCGTGTTGATGATGCGCCGTCCGCCGGACGCGCCCAATGCCGCGAGCGCTCTGCCGTCACGTTCGAGCACGATCGGGCACATGTTGTTCAGCGGCTTCTTGCCGCCTTCAGTTGAGTTGCTGGTGCCCGGCTCCGGGTTGTACCACATCATGCCGTTGTTCAAGAGCACCCCGGTGCCCGGCACAACCACCCGCGAGCCCCAAGCCGAAAGCAAAGTCTGTGTGAGCGCCACTGCATTGCCGGCGCTATCCATGGTTGCAAGATGTGTGGTCGATTCCGTTGATGAGCCAAGCGACCCACCTGCGTTCGGTAGTCCGTTTCCTGATTGATACTGCCAAGGGTCGCCCGGTTTCCGTTGCCTCTGCGATTGTTGGAGATCGATGGTCTGGGCCATGGCGCCGGCGTATTCCTTGGCGAGCAGGCCGTCGAGAGGTACCGGCACGCGTGTGGGATCAGCCATGTATGACAAGCGGTCGGTGAATGCTTGGCCGGAGGCTTCGATAAAGGTGTGTAAGTAATCGGCGGAATTGTGGCCGTAGCCCTCCACGTCGAAGTTCTCCAGGATATTGAGGAGGGCCATAACTGTAGTCGCGCCGGTGCCGCCCTTCATACCAATGACATTTACGCCCCGATACGTTCCCAACGCGGCCGGCGCTTGCACGGTGGCTTCATAGCCGGCAAGGTCTTCGGCAGTCAGGATGCCGCCGTTCTCCTGAACGAAGCGTGCGATCCGTTCGCCCACTGCTCCACCGTATAGGACCGCAGGTCCCTCATCGGCGATGGCGCGCAGGGTGACGCCGAGATCCGGCTGGCGCAAAATGCCCGCAGGCCCGGGGGTGTTGGCGAAAGGCAGCCGGTGCGGATTGCCATTATTCAGGAATGCGGCCGCGGTGGCCGGGTAACGATTCAATGTTGCCGCATCTTGGGCTTGCCACATCGTGTCGAACCAGGAAAGGCCATATCCTTCTTCAGCAAGGCGAATTGCCGGCGCAATTGCACGATCCAGCCCAATGGTGCCGAATTGCTCAAGCGCTGCCGCCATGCCCGCCACCATGCCCGGTATGGCGATTGACGCGTAGCCATGAATGTTGGCGCTATCCTTGACTAAGCGCCAGCCGAAGAGTTCATTATCATAACCTTCTACCAACTCCCACATGTCGGGAGTGGCTGCCTGCGGCGCCTGCATGGGAAAAGCGACGACCACCCGCTGCTGTGTCTCTTGCAGAAAGATAGACATATAGCCGCCGCCACCCACGCCGCTCATAGGCGGCTCTACTACGCCCACGGCAAAGGCGGTCGCGACCGCGGCGTCCACCGCGTTTCCGCCTGCTTGCAGCACCTCCAGGCCTGCCTGGGCGGCAAGGCGGTGTTTGGCCGCCACCATACCCGAGGACGCGGTCGCTGCCTGCACGTGTGCTTCCCATTGCGTTTCCGTTGTCATGCTCAACTCCCATCACCCACGGTGCTGGATTTTCGTAGCGTTACTATACTTCTTAACCGAGTCCTATATTGACATAACCAAGTGTTCTTAGTATGTAGAGACCCGCGGCGGCGGCCACTGCCAGAAAGGCGACGATTTGCACAAGTCTCACGATTGGTTTGAGCAAGGCGCTGGCGATGTGAGAGATGATCGAAAAGACCACCAGCACACCTATAGCCAGCATGACCCAGATACCCCAATCAGGCACTTGGTCGAGTTCCTGCGGCCCTATGTCCCGCAGCCACGCGGTGGCGGCGTCGAGCGCTTCTTCCACGACGGCGAGCCAATCGTCCGTTTCCATGTACTCGTCCTTTCTTAGCCACACCCACTTAATTGTCGAAGTGCATCTACCGCTTTGTCAACATCTCGGTGCGGCAGCGGTCCCTGTATTTGCGCCCTACGCGAACTGAGAACGTCATTGCGATATTATGGAGTTATGATGGCGGACTGTGTAACAGAGACAGTCGGCGGTTGCGAGAGGCTGGTGCTTGGAAGAGCGAATTAACTGAGACCTCATGCAAACGCCGGTATTGGAAACGAGACGAATCAGGCAGAGCACACTATTCTAGGGAGCGTACAATGTACACTATTGACTTGCGCGGCAAGCATGCACTCGTCATGGGCGTCGCCAATAAAGAGAGCGCGGCGTGGGCTATCGTGCAGGCGCTGGCCGGCGCCGGGGCGCGCATTGCCTTGAATTACCAGGTTGAACGCTTGGCCACGCGCGTGCAGGACCTGGCTGCTACACTTGATAACCCGTTGGTGGCGCCGTGTGACGTAACACACCCTGATGAAGTTGAATCCCTTTTTTCGCTTGTCGAGCAGGAGTTCGGCTCGCTGGACATCCTGGTGCATAGCTTGGCGTTCGCAAATCGGGACGAATTCGCCAAGGAATTCGTGGATACTTCACGGGACGGGTTCTTGCAGGCAATTGAAATCAGCGCGCATTCCCTGATTTCGCTCTCCAAGGCGGCGCTGCCCCTGATGCAGAAGGCCGGTGGCGGTAGCGTTATGGCGCTGACGTATCTCGGCGGCGAGCGCGTGGTAGCGGGCTACAAGCTCATGGGTCCGACCAAGGCTACCCTGGAAGCCAACGTGCGCTACCTGGCCGAAAATCTCGGCCCGCACAACATCCGCGTGAACGCTATCTCCGCCGGCGCCATGCGCACCCTCTCGCTGGCCGGCATCCCCGGCGGGCGCAACTTCCTGCTCGATCTGCCGGAGCGCACACCGCTAAAACGCAATATCACGCAAGCCGAGGTAGGTGATACCGCCCTCTATCTGGCATCGTCACTTTCGTCAGGCGTGACCGGCGAGACCATCCACGTGGACGCGGGCTACCACATCATCGGGCTATAGGTGCGTGAGGGCGATACGTTCTTGCTCTAACCGACTCTTTAGGCCCTGTTCCATTTGAGCCGTTCGTGTTGAGTGGGCTTCGTGAAGCCCTTGTCGAAGCATGAACGAGCCCTCCATGGGTCTGTGCTGAGCTTGCTGAAGTGCTCAGAGTCTGCTTCGCCATCCATCAGTAAGAGGACATTGGCGGCCTGCGGTAGGAGCGTCACGTCATCCGCAGTAACCTATACACGAAGAACGGCAATATGTTAAGGTGAGCAGGGAGGAGATATATGATTGAGGTCAATGGAGAATTCGTAGCCATCATTGCCGTGGGGCTAGCGATTTTGGGTTTCTTGTACCGGCTCGACGTGCGTGTGTCCCGTGTAGAAAGCCGCATCTCGCATATTGAGGGCTTGCTGGAGGGCTATTTCATGCAGGCGAGTAAAAGAGACGATGCGTCGGAATGAATCAGATGCCATCAACACTCGCTAGAGACGGTGGTTGCGCTTCCGGCAAGCCGGTTCATAAAGACTTGTAGAGAGTCATCGGTACCAGGCCCGGTAGGTCAGGCTAAGGCTGTTCGTTCAAGGCGTAGCCTGAGCCAAACCCCGCCGAGCCCTATTGTCTCTTTTGCGCAGTCACTCGCTGTCCAAGACACGGTCGAGCCTGTCGATCTTGTTCTGCGATACCCTAACGGACGCCTCGCGAGCTAAGGTTGCCGCTTCCTTTCTGTGGCTTCGCGGAAACTTTACTTTGAACTCGCCTTGTTTTGCGTTGGGGACGTCCTCGACAAGCTGTATGCTATCCGCTACCACAGTAAGGTTGGTACCGAGCATGTTCGATTGCAGTTGGACTTCGCGGATTTGATCGAAAGGAAGTTCAACCTTCTTGACCCTTGATTTGAAGGCGCCGATGAGACCATCCTTGATCTGGAATTCCAGTGTCAAAACGTCAGACGAGATGCTCAACAGACCTTCCGAATCCGCAAGCCCTCCGTAGACTTCAGGAAATTGAAAGGGGATAGGATCTACCATTTCAAAGGGAATTATATACAATTGTCCACTAATCGCTTGACATTTTGCCCGTCCTAGTGTACAATAGCCATATAAAGATTGAGGGTAGAGGAACAAAGGATATGGCTACTAGGAACTTCGCCAATCGAACGCTTTGGACGGGGGACAACCTGGACATTCTCCGGGGGATGAACTCGGAGTGCGTTGACCTGATCTACCTGGACCCGCCCTTCAACTCGAATCAGGACTACTCCGCGCCTGTCGGGAGCGCGGCTGCTGGTGCCGCCTTCAAGGACACCTGGACGCTGAGCGACGTGGACGATGCTTGGCACGGCATGATTGCGGAGTCTCACCCTGCCCTGTACGGCATCATAGACGCTGCCCGGCCAGCCCACGGCAAGGGGATGAAGTCCTACCTGATTATGATGGCCGTCCGCCTGCTGGAAATGCACCGTGTGCTCAAGCCGACGGGCAGCATCTATCTCCACTGCGACGATACGGCCAGCCACTACCTCAAGTTGCTGATGGACTCGGTCTTCGGAGCGAACCAGTTCCGCCTTCGGAGCGAACCAGTTCCGCAACCACATCATTTGGAGACGGGCAACCGCGCACAATGACCCAAAGCGCTTTGGCCGGAACATCGACCATATCCTGTACTACGCCAAGAGCGACCAATGGACTTGGAACGGGTCTGACATTGCTACGCCGAAGTCGGACGACGAGATCAAGAAGTCCTATCCCCAAACTGACGAAAGGGGGCCGGTCAGGTTCTCCGACCTGACCGGCCCCCTTCATGGCACTTCCCCAGGGATGCCCAGTACAACGCCTTGGAAGGGCTACGATGTGTACGCTAGAGGACGGTGTTGGTCTCCTCCAAAGACAGGGGCCTACGCCGAGTACATCGAGCGACATTTCATACCCGGCTACCGGAACATCGAGGGTGTCCAAGAGCGTCTTGACGCGCTGGACGCCGCCGGGTTGATACACCATCCGACAACGGGCGTCTGGCCCGGACTGAAACGCTATGCCGCAGCTGACCGGGGGAATCCACCACAAAGCCTGGTTCTGGAACCGACAGGTTTCACAAACTTCAATAAGGGCAGCGAGTGGGTAGGCTATCCAACTCAAAAGCCACTTGCTCTACTGGAGCGCATCATCAAGGCGTCCAGTAACCCTGGTGACCTAGTGCTCGATCCGTTCTGTGGATGCGCCACAGCCCTAGTAGCCGCAGAGAAGCTGGATAGGCAGTGGGCGGGTATCGACCTGTCTCCCAAGGCCAAGGACTTGGTGGAGTTGCGGCTACGGAATGACCTGGGGCTGTTCGGCCTACAGACCACCTATCGGGAGGACGTTCCCCAGCGTACCGACCTCGGACAGGTCCCTTCCTACCGGACTCAGAAGCACACCTTGTTCGGCAAGCAAGAAGGGCTATGTGCTGGCTGTGGGATAATGTTCCCGTTCCGCAACTTCACCATTGACCATATCGTTCCCCAATCGCGTGGAGGCACCGACCACTTGGAGAACCTGCAACTGCTGTGCGGGGCCTGTAACTCGCTCAAAGGCGACAGGCCACAGGAGTACCTAGTCGCACGGCTAAAGGAGATGGCGATATGAGCAAGGAGAAGAAACCCAGGGGCCGCCCGCGCAAGTACGAGATGCCGGAACCTATCGACGCATCACCCGAAGAGATAGCCCAGGTAGTCCTGCGAGCTAAGCCAAAGAAGGTCTGGAAATTCGAGCAAGAGGCCGAAGCCAAGGGGCTGAAACCCCGCCGTCGCTAGGCGGGGTTAGTGGACAATTGTATATAATTCCCATTTCAAAAGCCCCCCAAGGCCTAGTTAAAGTTGCATTCAAGCCACCACGCCTAAGTTCAAGTCGAGAATTCTAAAGGATGGAGTCCCATTAGAACAGAGAACCAAGAAAGACAAAGCCAAGTCCAAACATGCCGGCGAGAATCTGAGCTACAAGCAAGATCGCCCAACCAATGATGGCGGTTAAAGCGGCCCCAATAGTGTTCACGTCAAGCGCCTGTCGAATGGCGATGAAGACAGCCAACAGTACCCAAACTTGAACTATAAACCAAATAACGCCCCCGAGAAGAGGAATCCAGCCAAGTATGCCTGCTGCAATCAAAAGTATCTTGGCTGATTGAGCGAAGCCAAGTGTCCGTAGCATCTCTCCATAGGTCGCGGTGCCGCCAAATGCTCCCGTGCCAATAAGGTACGTTACGAACGCCCAGAGCAGCCAGCCAAATACTGCCACAATTACTCCAGCTACGAGACTAGATGCAGCTCCCCATAGATCTCCACTAAAGAGTTCACTAAGAGCTCCGCCAATACCTGTGGCTAGAGCAACGATGATGACGACTTGCACCGCTTGGCTTGTGGCCGAACGGTCATGCTCCACCTCCTCGTACAGGCGTGGATCGAGCATGGCGGCGCGGATCATGCGGTTGACGAGCATGGCTCTGTCCTTTCTTTGCGCTTCTCGGCTTTCCTAATTGGTGTTCCTACGCGAGCGTGGCAATTGGAACTTCCAGTTCTTGTCAAAGAATAGCACAATACTTTAGAAAATGCAACTACAGAATTGAGAATTTTGAATTTCTTGAGGATTATTTCTTCTGCCGCAGCCGGGACGCGCAGTGAATAGCACGCGGCAGCGCCACCGGTACGGATCGTGCCGCGCCTATCGCCGCCGGGAGAGGGTTACGCGCGGTCTATTGAATGCTATCGAGTTGGAAGTTTTCGGGGAACAGCGCAAACGTTATTGCCACGAAAGTCACGACCATCACGATCGTGACGATCACTGTTATGATTGTCGCCTTGCCCGTGCTTATGCCCAGGGTCTGCCGCGTGGCGATGACGTTTACCATGAGCACCCACAGCGCGGCGGCGAGTCCCAGCAGACCGCCCAGGATTGCTCCGGCCGCCGGAATGAAGACCAACGGCACGGAGAGAATGGTAATTACGGACGGCGCTTGGGCAAAAGCGATGGCGCGGAGCATCTCCACGTAGCTGCCTGTCCCACCAAAGACGCCGGTGCCAAGGAGATACGCGAGAAACGCCCAAAGCAGCCAACCGAGAATCGCGGTGGCGCCGGAGGTCGCGATGTTCGTGCTCAGGTCCGTCTGCGTCCCGGTGTCTGCCGGAGCATTGACTGTCTGCACGATGGTGCTGATGATACCGATGGCAAAGACAATGATGATGACCTGAACGGCCTGGGTCATGGATTCGCGGTCTTCTTTGATCTCGTCAAACACCAGCGGGTCCAACATCGCGGCGCGGAACATGCGGTCGAAAAGCATGGCAACTCCTTGTGCTGAGAATTCCAACGAATGTGAATCTGATGCTGACTGGTGGATCGTCCGCTTAGTTGCGGCAAGGGAAATCAATCTTGTAGCGCGGGGGCTTGTCCCCCGCTGATGGCGGAATTGCCCCGCAAGCCTCACGAAGGCAGAGTCCGCTGCTCCGTCTGTCTCCGGTGCAATCGAGAAGCAGGACTGAGCCCTTCGCGCTCATCGTACAAATTGCCGGCGTGCAAACCCCACTTGGAAAGTATACTGAGACGATTGGCGCGATTTGTCAATTCTCCGGCCTTCCTATTGCACATCGTGGTTTCTGCCTGAGTTCGCAGCGTCTTCTTTGCGCACCTTGACAGCAGCATCCCATCGCCGCACGATAGCAACTAACGAGAATTGCACCGAGTAGTGAAGTCCCCGGCGCGCCAGCGTCATATGTATCCCAAAGGAGCCAGAGGCTATGAGTGTTGCTGTAGCAGAACCACGACAACTTTCCGTAGACGACGTGGACTTCTTCAACGAGCACGGCTACCTGCGGCTGAAGCAGGTCTTCAGTCCGGCTGAAGTCGCGGCGCTCAGCGAGGAACTCGACCACATCATTCAGTACTTCGCCACTCACGGCAAGGGCTGGAGCGGCCCGTGGCGCAAGCAACTCATGGAGGCGGAAGCGGAAGCCAAGAGCCTGCTGGTAACCATCCACGAATTGCAGAGCTACAGTGAGGCCTGGGCGCATGCGCTGGTGCAGGAGCGTTTGGTGCAGTCAGTCGCCGACATCATCGGGCCGGACCTGGAGTTTCATCACAGCACGCTCCACGCCAAGGGTCCCGATACCGGCACGCCCTTTCCCATGCACCAGGACTACCCCTTCTACCCCCACCAGGACGGGCGCTACATCGACGCCATCGTCCACGTAGACGGCGCCGACGAGACGAGCGGCTGCTTGAAGTTCCTGGAAGGCAGTCACAAGCTCGGACCGTTGGAGCACAGCCGCGAGGGCTCGCCACACCTCGATCAGAACGTGTATCGCCTGGAAGACGCTACCTCCGTGCCGGCAGACCCAGGTGACGTGGTGCTCTTCAGCATCTGGACCATCCACGGCTCGGCGCTCAACGTGCAGCCCCGCTGGCGGCGCGTGGTGCGCTTCGGCTACCGCAACCCGCGCAATCTCCAGGTCAGCGGCCAGGCCATGGGCCGCCCCGGCATCATGGTGCGCAGCGTCCGCCCCAAGCTGGAAAACCAGACCATCGAGGTCTACGGCAACTGGGGCCCGCAGGCAGTGGCGCCGAGAGATGACGATTGAGCGTGCTTCTTGTGGGTATACGAAGAGTACTTCGGATTGTGCCGCCAGGATTCCACTGAGAGACCATAATCCACTGGAGGATGTCTCAATGCGCAAACATGCACTTCAAGTCGGGTTCTTGCTTGCCTTGGCGGTAGTTTTGCTGTTGTTGGGTGCCTGCTCTGGAAGGGGGCCAAGATTTGGTTCGCCGGGAGAGCTGCTCTGGCACTACAGGATGGGTGGTGCAATTCACTCTTCGCCAACCGCGGTAAACGGTGTGATCTATTTCGGCTCTAATGACCACAACGTCTATGCTCTGGACTCAGACTCTGGGGAGATTCTTTGGCGCTATCTGACTGGCCGCGAAGTACGGGGATCGCCGACGGTTTCAGATGGTACGGTCTTCATCGGGTCTGAAGACGGGCACCTTTATGCGCTAGATGCCGAATCTGGAGAGCTGCGCTGGCGTTACCGAGCCGGAGGTCTAATGTGGTCGAGACCGGCAGTGGCAGACGGTGTCGTATTTGGCAGCACACAGGCGAGAGGCGACCACTTGTTTGCGCTGGACGCCGAGGATGGGTCGCTAATCTGGCTATTTAGGACGGGTTTCTTTGAAGGATCTTCACCAGTAGTGTCGAAAGGTGTCGTCTACGTCGGCAGTTACGGAAGCGGTGGTCGCCAGTATGCGCTTGATGCAGCGACCGGTAAAGTCCTTTGGAGTTTTCTTGCCGGCTATCCCTATAGCTGCGGTAGCGAACCAGGGTCGGACCATTCAGCGGAAGTGGGTGGCGGAGTCCTATTCTTTGGCTCCCATGATGGTTACATATATGCAATTGATGCAGAGACGGGGAAAAGACACTGGAGATTCAATGCAAATGGCCGCATCTGCTCTTCTTTGACGGAAGAAAACGGAATCGTCTACTTTTCTACTCTGGAAGAATTAATCGGAATGATAAGAATATGACTTGACTACCTATAACCTGTTTGGTACAATAGGTT
>JAPPLM010000080.1 GCA_028874195.1 Chloroflexota bacterium | reverse complement strand
TGCATCATCGCAAGAGACACCTGCGTGAAAACCCCTCCCAAAGAGAGGGGTTTTCCTAATTCCCTACCTATCCTTTGCTCTCTCACTGTGTGTACACTCCTTGGAGAGCTTTGGGTGACAGTGCTTCGAATTCTACTTGCCGTGTCATCAGGTGACTTTGTAGACCTCCACACCAAAGTCGGCAACACCTGATAGGCAAACGCGACCTTGGGCGAAAGACGAGTTGGCAAGTCAAGCAATCTAGAGCTCGCGCTTCTCCTGGCTGAATCAGGGTTGAAAGTACGAAACAGGTACCCTTCATTGCGCAAATGCGATTATTGCTTCAAGAGCACGGAGAATCCAGATTTACACGAGGTGAGAAAACTGGTGGCAGCAACTAGCCGGACACCTAGACCCTTGGACTTTAGTGAGGCCCAAAGAGTCGTCGAGGCCATCGAAGAAATGCCCGAGACTGTAGGTCCGATCCATCTCCTGAAGCATGGGGCTTGCAAAACCTACGCGGTCGGCGAACCGGAGTCTCTGGATGCGGTGGTCATACAGAGCGAGAGTCTGCCAGAGGAGCCGTACGGTCTAGGCCACAACGCGCAAGGTCTGTGGGACTTGCTAAAGAATATCGACAACTGGACGGCGGTGAATGTCTCGCCCGCCGTTTCGACCCAACTGGGCGCGCTCATCAAGACTAGCACTGGAAAGCGTGTCAGTTACTACGGAGATGTCTATCATACGTTGACCAAGCCGGTACCCGAAATCGTCGATCACGCGGTACGTGAACTGACCGCAGCCGACATCGGCTTGCTGGAGGCCGCCGGCGTGGACGGCACTGACTTCGGCGGGCTTTCCGTCTTGCTCGATGAGGGATCTGTCGCAGCCGCAGTGGTCGACGGCCGGATCGTGGGATCAGCCCACACTACTGCCCAAACCGATCGTTACGCCGATATCGGAGTCGGTACGGACGAGCGGTGGCGCAATCGCGGGTTTGCGACGTCGGCAGCCTCGATTGTGGCAAGACGAATTCAAGAGTCGGGGCGAATCCCGGTCTGGAGTTGCGGTGAAGACAACATGGCGTCGCTGCGGGTCGCCCAAAAACTGGGATTTACAGAGGTCTCCCGGCTTGCCTACGTCATCAAACACACGTAGGACCAGTAGCTACGCAGCCGTAATGCTTATGGGATATGGCTCCGACACCCTTGCATCGACACAGTGACAGGGGTCAATCTGCCATCGTTGAATGACACCAATAAATACTGTGCTTCTCCAGTTTACACCCACCCTTCAACGTGCGATCGCACACAATTTGGTAACCCGAAAGCACTTGAAAAGAGCTTAGGTTTATCCATGTCTCTAGCAGACACCATGCAATCCGTCCGCCCGGGCGTGTGGCGCTGGACTGCGCCGCATCCGGACTGGTCTCCGTGGGATCCCATGAAGAAGACCGGTTTCGGTTGGTCGCAGGAGGTCGCCAGTGTCTGCTATGAAACTCCTGATGGATTGGTTCTCATCGACCCGCTCGCGCCTCCTTGCGGCACGCCGGCTCACCGACAGCTTTGGCAGACGCTCGACGCTGCGGTGCAAGCGAAGCGGCAGCCGGTGACCATTCTCCTCAGCACCGACTGGCATGACCGCAGCGCGCAAGCCGTCTTTGAGCGGTACTCCCAGCAATATGGAGCGGGTATTTGGGTCCACGAGGCTATGCCGCAGGACTTGCTCAACTGCCAACCGACGCACACCTTTCGCGAAGGCGACTTGCTTGCCGGAAGTGTCCAAGTGTTCTTCATTGAATCACCGCATCCGGAAGTCGCATTCTACCTCACATCCGCGCGCACGCTGGTCGTAGCAGATGCGCTGTGGGGAACGCCGGACGGTCGCCTATGGATTGGAAGCCATGAGTTCTGCTCAATCCTGCCAAGACTGCTCAGCAACCTAACCGTTGAAACGCTCTTGCTCTCGCACGCGGAACCCATTGTTCTTGACGCCCACAGCGTTCTCGCGAGAGTGGCACGAGAACGGCCGGAATGGACGGAATAGTCCCAACCGCAAGTGCAGGTATTCCTGCTGGTTGTGTATCTGATTAGCCTATTTCCTTCGGTTTCCCTACACCTGGCGGCACCCTTGCACTGAAAAGAGTCTGCCGTCTCTAGGCCGTAAAACGGTGCCGATTCCAAGCCAATGACGGTTGTGTGGGCCGGATTGCCATGCTATACTGACACTTGCTGAGTAGACCAGACAGCCGCGCAGCGCGTGCGCATTGAGCGTGGGCGTAGTGAGGAAAGTCCCCACTCCACAGAGCAGGGTAGCGGGTAACTCCCGTCCGCCGCGAGGCGAGGAATAGGGCCACAGAGACCAAGACCGGTCTTGCTTCCACGCAAGTGGGGCATTAGCCGGAGTGAAAAGGGTAACCTCTACCCGGAGCAAGGCCAAGAGAGGGACGCAGAGGCTGCTCGCGGAGTCCCGGGTAGGCCGCAAGGAGGCGCGGCGCAAGCTGCCGCCCAAGACAGATGGCTGTCCGCGACAGAATGGGGCTTATCGGTCTACTCAACACGCATCTCTGATACGGGCGCATCAAAGATGCGTACCCATCGAAGATGGGTCAGCGACGCGGGGTGGAGCAGTGGCAGCTCGTCAGGCTCATAACCTGAAGGTCGAGGGTTCGAATCCCTCCCCCGCTACCAAGATTTCACTTTTCATCTAACCATGTGCTCGATTGTGTCTCTATGCTGTAGGGAGGGTTCAGCATGGCAGCGCTCAAGCGTTTGGCAGGCCTCTATTTACTTGTGGTGGGTGTTGCGGTCACTCTTCACTTTCTAGCAACACAGTTTTATGATCCCACGTGGTCGGACGCGTCTTTACCCGTATGGCAAGTCTTGAATCCACTGCAAATTATCGGTGTGATCATCGTTTTGCTTGTGGCGTTTGAGCGCAAGCGTGCCGTCAGCGATGATTCAAACGATACTCCAGTTTCCCGCGAGTATTTTGAAGCCAATGTACTCTTCTACGCTGCGGCAGCCGTGCTTATCGCACATTTGTGGAATTGGTTCGGTGTGCAATTCTCCGATCCCGTGAACAGTAATAACCAACTCTGGATCTATATAGACATTGCCCTCGCACTGCTGTTTATACCCACTGCAATCTCACTCCTGCGCAAGCAGTCGGACTAGATTTGATCGCTAAGGGCTATTTCCGCTGCTGGAGGCAAAACACTGGCTAAGACGATCTATCTCGCTAATCCCTATGGGTTTTCCGTCCAGCAGAAGGAGTTGCTCCTCCCCCTGCTTATCGCGGCGCTTGAAGAGCTAGGGTTGGAGGTCTGGGAGCCGTTCGCGCGGAATAACCAAGTGGATTTCTCCCAACCGGGTTGGGCTTACCAGATCGGTCAGGCAGACTATCGTGATGTCGTCGACTGCGACGGGATCTTTGCCGTGGTCAATGGCGTTCCCCCCGACGAAGGTGTGATGGTTGAGTTGGGCATGGCCATCGCGCTGGGCAAACCCACGTTTCTCTTCCGCGACGATCTGCGTACCGCAGCTGATAGCGGAATGTATCCCCTAAACCTTATGCTTTTTACCGGCGTGCCTGAGACCGGCTGGGAAGACTACTATTACACCAGCATTGAAGAACTCGCCACTCCGGATAAGGCTCTTGCGAAGTGGGCCGAAGAGTAGCAAAGATCTTTCGTTCCGGAATGTGTCCACCGCGAGGATGGGAACACCCTTTTGCCGTTGGCGGGCTTCTTGTCCGCCCTTCTCGCCTATATATAAAGAAACAGAACTGAGAGGAAACTAATGCAAGCCAGTCCTGAAGTTCACGCGTGGCTTAACGCACTTGCGCAAGAAATGGGGGTTGATCGGCGTGCACTTCTCCAGTTGCTCGGATCCGGCGGAGCGGCGGCAGTGCTCATGGCGTGCAATCAGGTCCCCGTGCCCAGTGAAGCTCAGGAGCTGCTCGGCGAGCTATCGGCCACGACAGACACCGACCAGTCTCCAGCACAGAGTCCCTTCTTCAAAGATCCGGAGCCTTTTATCAAGCACAGTGATACTACTCTGGAAACTCGCTCGGAGCAGATGGAGGGATTCATTACGCCCAATCATCTCTTATTTGTTCGCAACAACTCCGTTAGTCTCGACGTGAATGCCGACGATTGGCGCCTATCGATTGAAGGCGATGCTGTAGCCAGTCCTCAGGAGATTACCTACCGGGAATTGCGGCAGATGCCCGGTCGGACCGTGGTTTCCTACCTGGAATGCGCCGGCAATCAGCGCGCCATGTTCGACCTCATAAAAGGACAGGCGGCGGACGACACCCAATGGATGACGGGCGCTGTCGGCAACGGCATATGGACGGGCATTCCCTTACGCACGGTGCTTGAATTGGCAGGCGTTAGCGCGGAGGCAGCAAGCGTACTTTTAATTGGTATGGACACCGAGTCACCCGAAAAGGGATGGCGTCGGGCATTGCCGATTGAGAAGGCGCTTGATCCTGATACGCTCCTGGCATACACCTTGAATGGCGAAGACTTGCCCAGAGACCACGGCTATCCTTTGCGCGCGATGGTGCCCGGCTGGGTTGGCAGCGCCAGCGTCAAGTGGCTGAGCCACATTGTTGTTTCAACGGAACAATTCTGGACGCGCAATAACACATCCTCGTACGTGATGATTGGCGACGATTATGCGCCCGAAGGCGAAGCCTTGGGCAAGCCGCTCACTACCCAGTCCATCAAGAGCGCGCTGGCGCTTCCTTGGCCGGCAAGACTCGCTGAGGGTTCACACCGCTTGCACGGCTATGCCCACTCTCCGCATGGGCCGATTGCCCTTGTGGAATGGAGCGCAGATTCAGGAGCGACCTGGCACGAGGCCAGAGTGCTGGAACCACAAGTACAGTACTCTTGGGCGCGCTTCGAGTTTGATTGGGATGCTGCTGCCGGAGAGCACACGCTAATCACGCGAGCTACGGATGTGGAGGGCAATATGCAGCCGGACGAAATCCCCTTCAATGAAAAGGGCTACCTCTTCAATCAACCTCTGCCGCATCCAGTGCACGTGGCATAAAGTCTATCCACTTCCCCAAGCTCTTCGCGCGCGCGACCCTTTTGCATTACTATGGAGAGAGAGTGTGTCGCTGTCTCCCTCTTCCCATTCCCATTGCAGTTGGAGACTCCTGAGGACTTTCATTGCCGCAACCCGGTCTCGCCGTCGAAGCGAACGAGCTATCCAAGAAGTACCGCAATGGCGTGCTGGCAAATGACAACCTAAACGTTGCCGTGCGCCGCAGTCAGGTATACGGCTTGCTCGGCCCGAACGGCGCCGGCAAGAGCACGTTCGTCCAGCAAGTATTGGGGCTGATCCGGCCCACCTCCGGCCAGGTCTGGGTATTTGGCGTCGACGCCGAGAGCGATCCCGAGCGCGTCAAGCGCATGATCGGCTACCTGCCACAGACGTCGTTCGCCATGCGCGATCTGCTGGCGGAAGAAGCCATCTACTTCACCGGTCGCCTGAAGGGTCTATCACACAAGGAGACCTTGCGCCAGCGCGACTCGTACATCGAGCAATTCGAAGTCGATGAAATCCGGCGCAAGCCCATCAACCAACTGTCCGGCGGCATGCAGCGCATAACGGGCTTCATCATGGCTCTGCTTGGCAGTCCGCCGCTTCTGGTGCTCGACGAACCGACTAACGACCTTGATCCTTTGCGCCGCCGGGCAGTCTGGGAAGCCATTCGCCGGGTGGTCGTCTATGACGGCGCTGCCTGCCTCCTCGTTACGCACAACGTCCTCGAAGCCGAACGGGTCGTAGACAGAGTCGCTCTCATCGACGAGGGCCGCGTGCTCGCCGAGGGCACACCCGGCGCCATGAAGAGCCGCCTCGGTGACTCAATCCGCTTGGAACTCTGGCTGCGGGACGGCGCCGAACTAACCAAGGCCCAAGAATCTCACCTTCACATGCTCGGAGCGCTGCATCAGCCGCGACCCCGGCACCTCCTCTTGCGCGTGCCACAAGAGCGGGTAGGCCGGACAATTGACAGTGTCTTAACTGAGATTGGCGCAGACGCGGTGGAGGACTTTCGCCTGGCCACAGCCTCACTGGAGGACGTCTATGTAGAGCTGGTGGGCCGCTCCCTTGATGAGAGCGAGGGTGAGGAAGCGGCCCAACCTTCAGATAAGGAGCACGTTGGCGCTGAGAGCGCCCTGCGTTAGAGGAACTTTATGACAAGTACAAGTCCGTCACGCCTGGATGCAGCTTGGAGGCGCTTCGCCCACTTTTGGCGAAACTATTACCATCTGTCTGCCGTGATCGTGTTGGAGTTCAGGCAGTGGATCACGATGATTCTCTCCATCTCGGTGCTGCTCAATCTTGGGATGGTCTTTGCTTTTTCCTTCATTAGCGGTTCGCGAGAGCCCGAGATTGGCCGCTATTTCGTTTCCGGCGCGGCGGTCATGTCGTTGGTGACCTTGGGCATCATGATGGTCGCGCAGGACATGGCACAGTCGCGGCGCAACGGCGCCATTCTCTATTACGCTTCGCTGCCGATCAGCAAGACGGCCTTCATCTTGGCGGTAGTCACCGGCAACGGCATCGCCGCCGTACCGGGCATGATTATTACGCTGCTGGTGGGTAGCTGGTACTTCGGCTTTCCGCTGGCACTCAATCCGCTGATCTTTGCGGTGGTGCCGCTCAGCGCTATCTCACTGGCGGGCCTAGGCGCCGCAATCGGCCTCGGCATCCCGAATTGGCGCGTCGCCGGCCTCGTGGCGCAGGCGACGATGTTCTTCATCATGTTCTTTGCGCCGGTGATGATCCCTTTTCATCAGCTTCCCACAGTATTGCAGTACACCGGCATGATCCTGCCGCCAACCTACGCGGCGCAAGCCTTTCGCGCCGCCCTACAGCCGGAAATCACCCCAACGCTGCTGCGCGATCTTGCAATTCTTACGGTCTTTGGCCTGGGGTCGCTGGCAATTGTCGCGCGAACGCTGAAGTGGCGCGTAGAATAGCGGCGGTGGATCTAATAACATCCTTGCGCCGGCATAAGGTCGTTTGGGGGTGACGCGCTACAGCCCGTTCCTCTCGTAGAATCCTCTCGAGAGAATAGTATCCTATGCCTTAGAGCGCGGTATACAGAATCTGCCGGATGTCTTCTTCGGTCACCCTTCGCGGGTTGATGCCAACATTACGGCTGCGGAAGGTGTCTTTGACGATGGCGTCGAAGTGCTCGTCCGTCACACCGGCATCGCCCATTGATGCGGGAATACCGATATCAGCCTCTAGGTCGCGAATTGCTGCGATTGCGGCAAGCGCGGCTTCTCTCTCGGTCTGACCGGGGAAGGTCGCGTCGAATTCACGCGCCACAATCGCCAACTGCGGCTCGCAGCCAATCCGGTTGAAGTCGAGGCAGTGGGGAAGCAGGAGAGCATTGCTCAGCCCGTGGGGCAGGTGGTGGTAAGCGCCGACGGGGTGCGCCATTGCATGAACGATTCCCAGCCGCGAGTGCGCAAATCCCACACCGGCAATGCACGCTGCGTATTGCATGTTGCCAATGGCTTCCATATCGCCGCTGTTAGCCACAGCGGCCCGTAGGTTTTCGCTGATGAGGCGAATTGCGTGCAAATTGAAGGCATTAGTGAAAGGCGTTGAGAGCGGCGACGTCATGCCTTCCACTGAATGTGTCAGAGCGTCCATTCCCGAGTGCGCCACGACGTGGGGTGGCAGCGTGGTCAGCATGGCGGGATCGAGGAAGGCTGCGCGCGGGGCCAGACGCGTGCTCAGAATGGACATCTTGAACTGCTGGCTGGGCAACGTTATTACCGCGGCAAAGGTGACCTCCGAGCCGGTGCCGACTGTCGTCGGCACTGCGTAAAGAGGCGGCAAGTCGTTCTCAAACGCGTCAAAGCCCTCATACTCTGCTACCGCGCCACCGTTGGTAATGACCACGCCGGCAGCCTTGGCCACGTCGAGCGAACTACCCCCGCCCACGGCCAGCAGGCCGTCGCAATCGGCCTCGCAATAGGCAGCAACTACCGCCTCGACTATGCTCTCTTCCGGGTCTGGCATGACCTCATCGAACACCGCGGCGGAGACCCCCGCTTCGTGCAGCGAGTCCGTTACGGGAGTAAGCAGCCCTGCTCGTACGATGCCCTGGTCGGTGACCACCAATACGCTCTTGTGGTCCTGCGCTGTCAACGTAGGGCCAATTTCCGCAACGGCTCCGGGTCCGCTGTGTACCCGCGTCGTCACCGCGAAAGTGTGGACCGCCATTCCCGCAATCTCCTCATCATAGAGCGCTAAATGCTGGCCTGAGTGTAGCAGGGCACCTGGAGCGAGGCAAACAGACGAGCCGAACGCCTGTGGTCATCGTAACTTCTGGGATTCCACATAGCGGCGCGCATTGGCTCCGCGCCATGTCTCTTGGGATCCGGAGCTGTCATGGCACTGCAATGTCGCTCGCCGCATTTTGCCGAGCCCCGGTTGGCAAGTCTTGACTGGCTTAGTGTTGGCTTAGTATAGTTTTCGCAAGGCAGTGGCAATGCTTTGTCCCCCACTACCCATTGCCTGTTGAGAGTGGGGCGTTTTCAAACTCCAGTTCAAGGAGAGATGCATTATGCGAAGCTTGCACATTACGCGCCGTGGTCTGCTGGGATCGGGCGTGACAGTAGGTGCGATTGGGCTCCTGGCGGCCTGCGGTCAGGCCCAAATGTCGTCTACAGAGATGGATGGGGATCAGCCGCAGGCTGCGGAGCCGGCCGCGGAAGCAGGACCAAAGACGGAGGAAGTCACACTGAGCGTGCAGGATGGCGGGCGCTGGCAAGAGTGGGCGGAAGGCATTCTGAACGAGCGCTTTCAGGCGAAGTACCCGAACGGTCAGGTCGTCTTCACGCCCCGCACGGGGGGCCAGGCGCACACGTTTGTGGAGCTCTCGGTTGGCTTGGCCGCCGGACAGATGCCCGATCTCTTCAAGATGGGGCAGGCGATTGCGCCGTCCATTTATATGGCGGGGCTTTCCATCCCGCTCAATCCGTACTTTGCCACCTGGGGCATGGAGCCGGACTTCCTGCCCAGCACACTGGATACCGTCCGCGTGAAGGGGCAGTTGCAGGGCATGCCCATGATGGCGGCCAATCGCTCGTATTGGCTTCGCGACGACCACATGGCGGAGGCGGGATTGACGCCGCCTGAAGCGTGGACTATGGACGACCAAGCCGACTTCGCCACCACGATGACAAAGTGGAAGGTACTGGGCAAGGAGATCGAGCGCTACGGTTTCAGTCCGGGCAATCTCGGCCGTGATCCCGAAGAAGCCGAATTGAACGGCATTGTCGAATCGAATGGCGTGCAATGGGTCACCAATGGCAAGGCACAGGGCTTTGTGAACGGTCCGGAAGCTATCGCGGGGCTGGAATTCCAGTTGCGTCGCAAGCTCGGTTTCAATCCTCATGGCTCATCGTATGTCGGTCCGGAATTCAGTGGCTACGGTGCGGGCTTTGCCGGCGGCTATGTCTCCATGATCTGGGGTAACGCCGCCATCGGCCGCCGTGTTTCAACTGATGCGCCGGAAGACGTTGACCAAATTCTCGTTGCGCCTGAGCCCATGGGCGACCAGCGGGCTGTCAGCCTCTCGTTCAACGACTGGCTGGGCATGGGCGCCGCTACCAAGAACCCGGACGTGACGTGGGACCTCTTGCTCACGGTACATGAGGACGACGTCCTCATCGCCTATGACGAGTTGACGTTCTACTTGCCGCCGCGCGTCTCCGTGGCAAACAAGGCCCCGTATGTGCAGGAGAATGCTTTCCTGTCCGGCTTGCTCAGCAATCTCCAAAACGTCGGCCTCGGCCGCCAACCCATTCCCGGTTGGGACAAGATGCGCCCCATCATCCTGGAAGAGTTGGCGAAAGCCGGCGCCGGCGAACTCGACGCCCGCGACGCGCTCGATAACGTCGCCGCGCGCTGGGACGCTGTGCTCCAGGAGCCATCTATTCAGGAATTCTATAACGAATAGAAGCAACCTCTGACCTGCTCGGTCGAGGATTAGGCCCCCAAGCCGGATGGCGGATGCTTCCGGCTTGGGGGTCTTTATGTCGCCTCACGCTGCTTTGGTATAAAAGCACCCTCGAATCAAGGCAGCAATTCGGTGTAAAATACCTCTAAAGCTGTTGTCGCCAAATGTGCGACGTGCCCTGCACTAATATAGCCGAATCACACATCCGCTCGATAGCAAGCAAAAGAGCTGTCGCAGCGCTCAGTGCATACGCCATGAAAGGTTGACAATGGGGTCAGCTGATATTCAAAGTAGCCCTACACACGCGACTAGCCGGCCGCGTCCTGTGAATAAGAATACTTCACAACCTGACGAACCAATTGCCATTGTCGGTATGGCGTGCCGCTTTCCCGGCGCCGGTGACTTGGACTCCTTCTGGCAGTTCCTGCTAGATGGCAAGAATGCGGTCACCGAAGGCGACCTCGCTTCCGGTGAGGGTCGCATGGGGGAAATCTTCCGCGATCTTGACGTGCAAAACCAGGCATGCCGCTTCGGTGCCTTTGTCGATGACATCGACAAGTTTGACGCGGAGTTCTTCCGCATTTCGCCGGTTGAGGCCGAGATGCTAGACCCACAGCAACGCATGATGCTTGAGGCAAGCTGGCTCGCCCTCGAGGACGCGGGCATCGATCCCAGCCGACTGAAAGGCAGCCGCACCGGCGTGTACACCGGCATCAGCAACGACGAATACCGCATGCTGGTCGTAGACTCCACCAAGCCTGGCGAGGCTGCGGGCTCTCTCTACGCCCTGAGCGGCACCAACCTCAATGGCACCAGCGGTCGAGTCTCCTTTGTTCTGGGTCTCATGGGACCGGCAAAGGCTGTGGACGCTGCGTGCGCCTCAGCCATGGTGGCCGTAAATGACGCGGTGGCAGACCTGCAGCACGGCAAAGCGGACCTCGCCATCGCGGGCGGCGTGCAGGCCATTTTAAACGGTCGCATTTACGAATTGCGCGCCGAGTCGATGATGCTGTCCCCGGAAGGCCAGTGCAAGACCTTCGATGCCTCTGCGGACGGCTACGTGCGAGGCGAAGGCTGCGGGGTCGTTGTCTTGAAGCGGCTCAGCGAGGCGGAGGCTGACGGGGATCGCATCTGGGCGGTGATTCGCAGCTCAGCGGTAAATCACGGCGGCGCCAGCGTCGGCCTGACCGTTCCACACACGCCCGCGTTGGAACAAGTGATGGAAACCGCCTTGGCTGACGCAGGCGTACTCCCCTCGCAGGTCGATTATCTTGAGGCGCACGGCACAGGAACCGCCGTTGGCGATCCCATCGAAATAGATGCCGTGGCCAATGTGTACGGCCGCGAGCGCGACCCCAACCATCCGTTGCTCGTAGGCTCTGTGAAAACAAACGTCGGCCACTTGGAATCCGCGGCCGGCATCGCAGGGGTCATCAAAGCGGCGCTGGTGGTGAATACAGGGGTGATTCCCAAACACCTGCACTTCCGTGACCCCAATCCCAGTACGGACTGGGAGCGTCTGCCGCTGCAGATAACATCAGACATGATGGACTGGCCGCAAGACCGCCAACGGCCGCGCCTCGCGGGGGTGAATTCTTTCGGGATTTCCGGGACGAATGCCCACATTGTGGTGGGGGAGTATCGCGGCACAAACGGTGAACCCAGTCAGGAGCTTCAGACGGCGGGCGCGGCACAGGCTGTGGCGGTCTCGCTACCTGAGCCAGTGACCGCTTCAGCCCCGCAACAGGAAGAGTTTGCACAACGCCAAGCCCGGTTCCTGCCACTGTCGGCCAAGTCCGAGGGCGCGCTCCGGGAACTTGCGCAACGGTATCTCGCGTGGCTCGACGAACGGGCGGCAGAGACTTCCGAAGAAGTCGCAGACTTGGAGTCTTTGCTTGCGGACATGTCATGGACAGCGGGTATCGGACGGGGCCACTTCGACCACCGTGCGAGCGCCGTCTTTCACGACATCGCCTCATTGAAAGAGCGGCTCAGCGAGCTGACTGAGGCCACCGCTACAGAGAAGTCCTCACCGCCATCTCAAGTGGCGTTCGTCTACACGGGGCAAGAGAGCCAGTGGGTTGGCATGGGCAAGGCCCTCTACGAGACGGAGCCGGTAGCGAGAGCGGTGCTGGACCGTTGTGAAGCGGTATTCCAGGAAGAAAGAGGTGCCTCTCTCCTGGACGTTATGTTCGGGCGGCCCGGCGCGAGCGACGACTTGGGCGATACCGCGTGGGAGCAGCCGGCCTTGTACGCGCTGGAGTGCGCTTTGACGGCGCTCTGGGCAAGCGTGGGCATCCAACCGAGCGTGGTGCTGGGACATAGCGTCGGGGAACTGGCCGCGCACAGGCCACGGGCGTCTTCAGCCTGGAAGACGGGATGCGGTTTGCCGCGCGGCGCGGCACCCTCCTGTCCGAAACAGAACCCGGTACGATGGCTGCCGTCTTTGCCCCGGCGTCGCGCGTGGCGGCAGCGGTTGACGATCTCAACGCGGTGTCCGACGGCATCGGTCTCAGCCTTGCGGCGGACAACGGCGCCCACACAGTGGTCAGCGGGCCGGTTGCAAACATTGAATCTCTCGTGAAGCGCTTTGAATCGGAGGGGGTACGGGTACGGCGGCTCAACACGACCCGCGCTTTCCACAGTCCCTTGGTGGAACCGGCCCTGGATGAGTTGGAAGCTGCTCTGGATGATGTGGCAATTGGTTCCCCCACCTTGACTGTGATCAGCAACCTGACTGGCAGTGCCGTCGATTCCGGCATGGCGCTGGACGGCGCTTACTGGCGGCGGCACGCGCGCGAGCCAGTGGCGTTTGCCAGCGGAGTCCGAGTCTTGGCTGAATGCAACGTAGACCTCGTGATCGAGATAGGCCCGCACGCCGTGCTGGGCCCCATGACGACGCTGGCCTGGCCTGATGCGGCATCGAACCAAGATGCTGTCGGGACGCCGGTTGTGCTCTCTAGCCTGCGGCGTCCGCCTCGAGATGGATCATCACCTGAATCTGAAAATAGCTTTGTGGATGCGGTAGCCGCGGCCTACGAGGCGGGACTCGAAGTCTCTTTCGCGGGCTTATTCGCCGGAGAGACCCGGCGTCGCATCTCCTTGCCGGGCTACCCGTTCCAGCGCGAACGCCACTGGCTGCAACCGGCAAAACGACGGCGAACAACCACCGATCACCCCTTGCTCGGCCTTCGCCACGAATCAGCCCGCGGCGAAATCATCTTCGAGACAGAAGTATACCCATCAGACCCGGCCTGGCTGCAAGACCACCGCGTCTTCGGACGACTCGTGGTACCGGGGGCGCTCTACGGCGCAATGGCAGCCGCGTTAGCGTTCCTGGATGGAAACGGCCCGATAGCGATTGAAGACATGCAACTGCACAGCCCACTGGTATTTGCTGAGAATGACTCGAGTGACGGGGTCGAGGATGCGGTCCGGCATGTGCAGGTTTTGCTCGACGCATCAGAGGAAACGGCGTCGCGCCACGTCCAGATTTACAGCAAGGGAACTGAGGGCGAATGGACCCTGCATGTGGAGGCCCAAGTCTCGTCGGGCGCTGCACCGCCGGAGACCGCAGCACACCTTGACCTGGATAGCCTGCGAGCAAGTCTCTCACCCGCTGATAAATCTGCCTATACGGCGCGAAGGCTGCAACCGGTATCAACCTGGGTCAGTTCTTCCGTACGCTTGGCAAGGTCTGGTCCGGTCCTGGCGAGGCTTTGGCAGAAATCTCCCTGCCCGAGGGTTTGGATCGCAATGACCTAGACGTGCACCCGCTTGTGCTGGATGGCTGCTTTCAGGTCGTAGGCGTTGCACGCAACATGACCGGCGCCCCGGGCGAGGCAACCTATTTGCCCTTCGGCTGGGAGCGTCTGTGGCTTGCCGGAGGACTGCCGGAGCGCGTGATCTGCCACGTGGTCATGAGTGAAGCATCTCAGGACGCCGAATCAGAAGGGGGTGATCCGCCCGAAGTCTTGAGTGGCGAAGTACGTATCTACGATCCAAATGGCGCATTAGTCGGTGAGATTAACGGATACACGGTGAAGCGCGCCACACAGGCGGCCTTGCTGGCGGCGGTTGCAGGGGAAGAGGGTGTCGACGACCTGCTGTACGAGGTCGTCTGGCGCGAACATGCGCTTGAGTCTGGAGTATTGCCTGCGGGCTTCTTCCCAAATCCGTCCGAGATTGCGGCCCATACGCAATTGTTCACCGGATACCTGACGGACGCGGAAGTCGATCCGCAAGGCAGAGACGCCCTGCTGGCGGACTTGGAGCGCTGGTCTCGGTCCCGCGCGCTCGCGACGTTAGAGGAATTGGGCTGGCAGCGCGTCAAGGGCGCTGTCGTGGACCCGGAGGAGGTGCGGCAGCAGCTTGACGTCCTCCCGGAGCACACGCGCCTTTTCCGCCGGCTATTTGAAATGCTCGCAAAGTCAGAAGTGCTTGAGGAAACGAGCGACGGCTTTGTCGTCGTCGTAGGCCCGGATGATCCGCTGCCGGAAGAGATGCCAAGCGACATTGAAGCATTCACAGATTGGATGACAGGCCAATACCCTCAGGGCCAGATTGAAATCGGCCTCTTCCGGCGGTCCGGCCTCGCCCTGGCTGAGGTGCTCCGCGGCCGGGAAGACCCTTTGACGCTGCTCTTCAGCAGCGGGGAACCGACGGCGGCCGACCTCTACCTGAAAGCGCCGGTGGCCCGCGCGGCAAACCGGATGCTGGCGGACGCGGTTCAGGCATTGGTAGCCGCTCTGCCCACAGGACGGCGGCTGCGGGTCATCGAGGTCGGCGCGGGCACGGGATCGGCAACCGCCTCCGTGCTGCCGGAGCTACCTGCTGGCCAGTTTGATTACATGTACACGGATATCTCAGCGGGTTTCTTTGCAGAAGCGGAAGCGAGATTTGGCGATGGCGGCGGGTGCATCGAATACCGTCCGTTGGACATTGAAAAAGACCCCATCGAGCAGGGCTACGCTGCCCACGGCTATGACCTATTGATTGCCTCCAACGTGCTGCACGCCACGCGCTATCTCGAAGAGACGCTGGCGCATTGCCGGGCGCTGCTAGCGCCATCGGGACAGTTGATTGCGCTGGAGAATCTCAGCGGCCTGGGCTGGATGGACCTGACGTTTGGACAGTTGGACGGCTGGTGGCGGTTTGCCGACGACTACCGCCCCCATCACGCCTTGGCAAGCCCTGCGGTGTGGCGCCAAGCTCTGAGTGACGCAGGTTTCGCGGAAGCGGAAGTCTTAGGGCCGGACGAGGCCGACTCATCCAAGACGCCGGATAAGGGTGTGATCATAGCTTCCGGTCCGGCAAAGATTGATGAACCACCCGGCGTGTGGGTGCTGACCGCAGACAATGGTAGCGTGGCGGAAGAACTCGCGGCGCAATTGGCGGAGCGAAATCAAACAGTCGTCCTGGCAAGCGACGCAGCGCCTGCAAGCGGTGTGACGGCAGTGGTTGGCACCGCGATTCGCAAAACTGCATTTGACATGGCGTCTCGTGAAGCGTGGCGCACGCTGATCGAGAGCCTACCGCAGGATGTTCCATTCAGCGGCGTAGTGCACCTCGCGGGCTTGGACGGTCACGGAGCGGAAGCAACCACTCAAGAGATTGCGGCGGACGTGAAACGCGCAGGAGCAAGTGCGCTGGCGCTGGTACAAGGTGTGGCCGAATCCGACGTGATTCCCGCAAACGGTGTGTGGTTTTTCACGCGCGGGGCACAAGTGTTGGAACGCGAGAACGCCGGCGAACTGGCCGGCGCCCCTCTGTGGGGTCTCGGCAAGGTTGTATCCTTGGAAGCCCCGCATCTGCAGCCCCGGATGATCGATTTGGATCCCGCCGAGCCTGAACTGCTGTCAGACCTCGCGAATGAGCTCATGTATCCCGACCGCGAGAACCACATCGCCTACCGGTTGGGAAGCCGTCATGCGGCACGCCTGCTGCGGCCCGCTGCCGCGTCTGAGCGCCTTTCCCTGCCAGAGGAATCGGAATGGGTATTAGTCCCTAACAAAGGAGGTGTGTTCGACGAGCCGGAGATCAAGATGCTGCCCGCGCACTCCTTGGAGCCGAATGAGGTGCGCGTCGCAGTCGAGGCCACCGGGCTGAATTTCTGGGACGTCTTCCGCTCGCTTGGCTTTATCGAGGAAGGCAATCTGGGCCGGGAGATGTGCGGTCGCATTCTCGACGTTGGCTCAGATGTCTCGAATGTGTCCGTCGGCGATAGCGTGGTTGGACTAGGTTTCGGCGCATTTGCGCCGGAAATGGTCACGCATGAGGAGTTGGTGGCGCCGGCCCCTGAAGGCATGTCAGTCTCGGCGTTGGCTACCGTGCCCAGCGCGTTCGTGTCGGCTGCACTGTCATACCATTACTCCGGGCTGGAGCCGGGAGACAGAGTACTGATCCATGCGGGCGCGGGTGGCGTGGGACTGGCAGCGATCCAGTTGGCGCAAGCTGCCGGCGCGGAAGTATTCGCCACGGCCAGCGCGCCAAAGCAGGCATATCTCCGGTCAGTCGGCATCAACCACATTTTCGACAGCCGCACGACCGCGTTTGGCGATGAAATCCTCGCAGCCACCGGCGGCGAGGGTGTGCATGTAGTGCTGAACAGCCTCACAAGCGAGGGCTTTATCGAAGCCAGTTTAGCCTGCCTGGCGCAGGGCGGACGCTTTGTCGAATTAGCCAGGCGGGACATCCTCAGCCACGAGGAGATGGCGGCCGTCCGACCGGACGTGAAGTACGACATCCTGGAACTGGATGTTCTGAAGAAAACCGACCCGGCGTGGGTAGGGGAAGTACTGCGCGAGGTCATGGATGGCATTGTATCCGGTGACCTCACGCCGCTCATCCATAGCCGCTGGCCGCTGGCCGAGGCGGGAGCCGCTTTGGGATTCATGCGCTCAGCCCGGCACATTGGCAAGATCGTGCTCACGCCGCCTCCGCTCTTGCGGGGTCAGTTGCGTCAGGACCGCACCTACCTGGTGACCGGCGGTCTGGGCGGCATCGGCTGCGCCGTGGCGGAATGGCTCGCGGCTTGCGGCGCGGGCACAATCGTGCTGAACGGCCGCCGTAATCCCGATGCCGAGGCGGAGGCAGCCATCGCTGCCCTGCGTGATCGCGGGGTCAGGATCGAAGTCGAACTGGCAGACGTGACGGATACTGCAGCCATCGACGCCATGTTGGCGCGCATCGATGCCAGCTTGCCGCCACTGGGCGGTGTCATTCACAGTGTGGGCGTGCTGTCGGACGCCGCGCTTACCAACCAGACCTGGGAGAGCTTCGAGCGCGTGCTGTGGCCGAAGATTCTGGGGGCTTGGCACCTGCACCGCGCAACCCTGGACTGTGATCTGGATCTGTTCATCCTCTTTTCGAGCCGGGTCGGTGTCATGGGCAATCCCGGCCAGGCGAACCATGCCGCGGCCAATGCCTTTCTGGACCAGCTTGCCGGCTACCGTCGCGCGTTGGGTCTGCCGGGACAAGCCATTGCCTGGGGCGCGTGGTCGGAGATCGGCGAGGCCGCGGAACAACGCGAGCGGATCGAGCAGCGGCGGGCGGCCCTCGGCGGTCGCTGGTTTACGCCGCAACAAGGCATCAAGGCGCTTGAGTTGCTGGTGCGACAGGACGCCACAACCTCCGTGGTGATGTCGATGGATTGGTCGGTGTTTGCAGAGGCTGTCGAGGATCGTCCGCTTTTCTTGGAAGACCTGCTCGCCTCGGCCACTGACGAGCAAGCCGATGAAGCAGCAACGTCGGAAGACCTGTTGTCCCGGCTACGGAACGCGCCACCGGCGGAGCGCGAGGACGTGCTGGCGGCCTTCCTGCAACAGGAAGTGCAAGCAGTGCTGAGATTGAACACAACTCCCGCG
This sequence comes from Chloroflexota bacterium, assembly GCA_028874195.1. Lineage (GTDB taxonomy): Bacteria > Chloroflexota > UBA11872 > VXOZ01 > VXOZ01 > VXOZ01. The sequence goes on along the minus strand of JAPPLM010000080.1, from coordinate 15,736 downwards.
CCAACCGTCGAGTTCTCCGACTTGGGCATGGATTCGCTGATGGCGGTAGAGTTGCGCAACCGCATCAACCGCGGCTTTGCCGGTGAGTATGTGGCATCCAATACAGTGGTCTTCGACTATCCGAGTATCTCGGGTCTTGCCCGCCACCTGGCAGGTGAACTTGGCAGCGCCGACGGATTCACGGGTGCTGACGTACCGGCAACACTGCCCGAGCAGCCCGTCCAGGAGCAGCGCCCGCAGGCTGCGAGCGTAGAGGAGGGGATAGCCATTGTCGGCATGGCGTGCCGGGTACCGGGGGCAGAGGATCTTGATGGCTTCTGGAGGCTGATGCAATCGGAACGAAACATGGTAACAGAGGGGCGTCAGGACGCCGGATCCTGGAACGGAATCGCCGGCGACCCAGAGGCCAAAGACGCTGCGATGCGACACGGGGCATTCCTGGAAGGAATTGACCTCTTTGATTCGCGGTTCTTCCGCATTTCTCCCATCGAGGCACGCATGATGGACCCACAGCAGCGGCTGCTGTTGGAGACGAGCTGGCAAGCCCTCGAGGATGCCGGGATTGACCCCGATAGTCTACGGGGGAGCCGCACCGGTGTCTACGCAGGAGTTGGCGGCAGTGAGTATCGGAGCGTCATTACTGCCAGCGGTAGTGACGATGACTTCCTGGGTACTTCAGGCGGCGTAACCGTGGGGCGGATTGCCTTTGCGCTCGGTTTGGAAGGGCCGGCCGTACCGCTGGAGTTGGCCTGCGCCGCATCGCTTGTGGCGGTGCACCAAGCGGCTACGAGTTTGCAGCGTGGCGAGATAGACATGGCTCTGGCTGGAGGCGTAAATGCGGCGCTTTCACAGTCAGTACTGCGATTCTTGGCGGACGCAGGCATGCTTTCGCTGAGCGGACAGTGCAGAACGTTCGACGCATCAGCGGATGGATACGTGCGGGGCGAGGGCTGCGGCATGGTGATATTGAAGCGCCTGAGCGATGCTCAAGCGGACGGCGACCGCATCTGGGGCGTGGTGCGTGGTTCGGCAGTGAACCAGAACGGCGCCGGTTTGGGTCTCACGCTACCCAACGGGCCGGCCCAAGAGCGCGCTATGGAGGAAGCATTGGCGCAGGCAGGTATCGCACCGGCCGAGGTGGACTACTTTGAAGCCCACGGCCCCGGCACAGCATTGGGCGACGCGGTCGAACTCAATGCCGCAGCCAACGTCTATGGCCGAGGCCGCGAGGCTGAAAACCCCCTGTTGATCGGCTCGGTCAAGACGAACATCGGCCACCTGGAGGCGGCTGGCGGCGTCGCCAGCCTGATCAAGACTGTCCTGGCAATGAATCGGGGGCTGATTCCAAGGCACCTCAACTTCCACACGCCGAATCCCGACATCGATTGGGAGCGGTTGCCGGTGCGGGTGACGTCCGAGGCCATGGATTGGCCTCGCGCTGCCAAGCAACCACAGCGCGCAAGTGTCAATGTCTTTGGAATTTCAGGCGCAAACGCGCACGTGGTGGTAGAAGGCTACAGCGCGCCGGAAGATGATTCCGCCGAACATGCCAATGACCGCTGGCCGGCCGGCGCATCACGTGAGGTTCCTGCTCCCTTGCCGGAAGATGCCGCAGAAATTCCCGTAGCGGAGGCGCAATCTGAACGATCAACAAAGCTGTTGCCTCTCTCCGGCAAGACCCGTCAGGCTCTGCGCCAGTTGGCAGAACGCTATTTGACCTGGCTCGATGGCTATGCCGAGGTTCTTGACCCGGCAGACCCCGCTGCTGCTTCCCTGCTCTCGGATATGGCTTGGACTGCCAGCGTCGGACGCAGCCATTTCCCGCATCGTGCAGGATTAACGTTCCAAGATTTTATGGAATTGCGAGAACAGTTAGAAGATCTCGCCGAAACGGAAGGAGACCTCGAGGAACCTGAACCGCGGGCAGTAAGTACAGTAGCCTTTGCGTTTACCGATCAGGGTAGCCAATGGGTTGGCATGGGCAAAGCGCTCTACGATCAAGATCCCGTGGTTCGCGCGGTTCTCGACCGCTGTGACGCTTTTCTCTTGAAGGAATGCAGTACCTCGTTGTTGGACGTGATGTTTGGTCGGGCCGGTGACGCAGCAGATCTGGACGACCCAACGTGGGCGCAGCCGGCCGTATACGCGCTCGAGTGCGCGCTCACGGCGCTGTGGGCGAGCATAGGCATTCAACCGAGCGTGGTCGTGGGCCACGACCTCGGCGAGCTTGCGGCAGCGCAAGCAGCGGGTGTATTCGGTCTTGAGGATGGGTTGCGCCTTGCCGCAGCGCGAGGCGCTTTGTCGACAGCCGCCACTGCCGGTCAGGCGGATACAGTGAACTCAAGTGAACTGAACGCGGCCTTTGCGGGCGTTGAGGCTGCACAACCGTCCGTACCGCTGGTGAGCAGCGTAACGGGGCGCGTGGCAGAACCGGAAGCATTGCTCGAGGGGACCTACTGGGAGCAGCAAGCAGGTGAGACAGCGAATCTCCAAAGCTGCATCGAAACGTTGGCGGAACTGGGCGTAGACCTGGTTATCGAGATTGGTCCGCAGCCAGGGCTCACTCCTACCATACAAGACTTGTGGCCGGTTCAGACCGGAGCGGCGTCTAACGCCCCCATGCCGGTGATAATCGAGAGCCTTTTACGTCCTTCAGCCGATAGTCCGCCCTGCGACTCTGACCGTGGGTTTCTCGAGGCGGTGGCAAAGGCATACGAAACCGGCCTCACAATCTCACTCAAAGGACTCTTCACCGGGGAGTCTCGGCGGCGCATCGGGCTGCCGAGCTATCCCTTCCAGCGCCGCCGCCACTGGATAGCGGCATCGAAGGGAATTGCATCGACCTGAAGAAAGGCGATTACGTCTCAGGATTGATTTTCAGGATTGTGCCCCAGAATTACGCCCAATGTTTAAAAGCGTAGACAAGAGACGGTACAGTAGATTTGACGAGTACGGCTTGTCTTGCTATGCTGCCAACAGTTCTATGCAATGAAGCATTTCAAAAGAGGAGGAAACAGGCATGGCTTCAACGGAAGATCGAATTAGGCAACTCGTCGCTGACAATCTTGAAGTAGACGGAAAGCCGCTCAGTTCATCGCTCGATTTGAGCGTCAGTCTGACGGAGGCGGGCGTATCTTCCATGGATGTGGTCGCCTTTACCAAAGTGGTCGCTCAGGAGTTCAAACTGGAGTTTTCTCGCGAGCAGTGCCCAACCATCAACAACCTACAAGAGCTTATCGAGTTCCTCGATTCGCAAGCTGCCTAGGCAGGCGCCTAAGCAATGAAACTTGGGACTGAGTCTTCGTCACTTGGTTCGGAAGAGTCGCCGCTCCATGAGGAGCGGCGCTTTTTTTGAAATTCGACATCCGCCAGTGCCTATACTTTCCACTTTGATCGCGTATCATTATGCCAACACTTGACAGCAGTTGGTGCAACCACTTCAGGGACGTTGGCAGTACGACTATCATCCACGTTGACTTATCACCCGAATAAAGAATGGGAAAGTGAAGCCTTGGGATGGCTCGACGGCCAGGAGCAAGCTCGCCGGCAGCGCTTCGCGTATGATGGGCCGCGCCGTCGCTTTACACTGTGTCGCGCCGCTCTGCGCGCCATTCTCTGTGAGGAGCTGCATTGCCAGAACGAGCAGCTTGCCTTTCGCGCGTCCCGCTTTGGAAAACCGTACGCACTGGTGCAAGACCAACCCGCTTCCGTTAGCTTCAACGTGAGCCACAGTGGGAACCATGGGCTGGTGGCGTGCGCTCCAACCGGACGCTTGGGCGTGGACATCGAGGAACGCGACCCGCGGCGTGACCTCAGCTTGCTTATCGACACCGTGCTTGGCCCGGAAGAGAAGACGGCACTTGCCTTGACCCAAGGACAAGCGCGAACGCACCTCTTTTTCAAGCTGTGGACCCTCAAAGAAGCGGTATTGAAGGCGTTGGGCGAAGGATTCGTGCTGGACGCAACGTGCATCAGGATTCCCGCAGCGACGGTAGGCGGCAGAGAGAGCGGTATGCTACAGTTGCCACGACTGCCCGAGGTCACGTGGCAAATCGAAGACCTCGGCAACCAGGAATTCGCGGCTGCTGTAGCAATTGAATTGAGCGGAGTCTCAGCGCGGAAAGACTAGCACCTCAATGACAGATTCGGATGCAATTTGGCACGTACCCCAACCCCTCGCCACGTTGGACGTTCCGGTGGATGATGAAACCACTATCACTCTGCGACGCCACGGCAATCCTGACGGCCCGCGGCTTGTGCTGTGCCATGGCAACGGTCTGGCCATCGACCTGTACTACCCCTTCTGGTCTCTGCTCGCCGACGACTTCGACCTCATCGTGCATGACTTGAGAAACCATGGCTGGAACACCGTCAGTTCGATAAGAGAGCACACTGTTGCGACCTTCGCCGACGATCATGACCTCATCCTGGATGCGATTGAGTCCCACTTTGGCGAGAAGCCCCTGACTGGGGTTTATCACTCAGTTTCTTCTCTGGCGACGCTCGTTTCGCCGACGAAGGGCAGCCGGCACGCGGCGCTCATCCTCTTTGACCCCCCGCTCTGCAAGCCAGGAGCCAGCTACGAGGAGTTCGATGCGGCAGCGACACGCGCGGCAGGGTATGCCAGAAGACGCACTTTTCACTTCAAATCCAGGGAGGACTTCGAGGAACTGCTCAGTTTTGCGCCGACGTTCCGGCACACCGTTCCTGGCACTACTAGACTCATCGCGCAGGCCACGTTGCGCAATAGTGAAGGGGGATCCGGCTTTGAGTTGCGGTGTCCGCCAGAGTATGAAGCGCAGATTGTGGACTACGCCAGCCCCTACGCTGTGCTTGTGGATTTTGGGAAGTTTCACTGTCCCATAAAGGTGATCGGGGCTGATCCCACTCTGCCCTACTCGTACCTTCCAACGTTAGATCTAAGCGACATTCTTAGCGTGGACTACGACTTCTTGCCTGATGCCACACACTTTCTCCCCCTGGAACAACCGGAGGACTGTGCGGCTGTGGTGCGGGAGTTTGTCGATCAGATCACAACCACCCAAGGCTGAACAGAGCTTCAGGCCGGACGAAATACGAGCAGAGAGCATTCACTCGCACGATGGCGGCTAACTCATGTCAACTTCCTGAGCGTGGGCATCCGCTTTGGGAGGTGTAGCATTCAAACAAGCACAGTAGACTTGCAAGAAACCGCCATCTCTGATTGTCGCTCGCCTTCCCTCCGCGCGATTCATGCGCGGTACAGTCTTTCCGGACTCTTCCCCCTACGAGCCCTCAACCCGCACCGTGACAATGTCCAAGCCGTGATACTTCTGGTGGCGGACCGACGATGCATAATGCCGGAGCAGGCGAAATGACACTTCTCTGTTGTCGCTGGTCTCGGACTGCTCGTCCAAGTGGGCGAGACGATCTTCCAGGTTGTCTTCTGCGAATACGGCAAGAAACTCCAGGTCCACCGCATTCGCATCAGTGCGCGCCATGATGATCAAGCGCGGCGTAGCGTCCGTTGGGTATTCGTTGCCCGGCTGCAGGAGGCTAGAAAGTGTCTCTTCGCCCGCAGAGCGCAGTTTCTCAGTAGCGGCGCTTCCCCAATTCAACTTGGCGGCAACCTCCTGCAAGAATTCGTCGATGTGAGGAATACTGGAAGCAGCCAGCCGGGTTTCCAAGCGGCGACGGCGTGGGCCGGTCAAATCCAAAAGGATAGTCAAGCCAATGGCCACAGCAGCGCCGATGGTAATGCCGTTGCCGAGCAAGGCGTCCCAAGGCGAGCTAAGTATCCCCGCGAAGATGTTCTGGTTCTGCAATCCAACCCCGATGGAAAATGACAGACCGACAATCATAGCATCTTGATAGCTAAGGCCGGAGCGCGCCACTGTCCGAATTCCTTCGAAGAACAGTATCCCGATGGCGAACAACAGGAAGGCACCCATGATAGGGGTAGGAATCGTGAGCAGCAAGCCCGTGACTTTCGGGAATAGCGCCAGAATTAGAAAAATCACGCCTATGGCGTAGCCAACTCTGCGCGCGGCGATGCCGGTAAGATTGATGAGCGAGACGGTGGACGACGAGTATGCGCTCGTGGGCGGCGTGCCCGCAAGACCGGAAAGCAGTATGCCAACTCCGTTGGCGTAGAGAGCCCCCTGAAACAAGCGGAAGTCGATGGCGCGTTGTTTGCGCTGTGAGACTTGCTGGACGACCATCGCGTCGCCTACGGTCTTGATGGCCTGCACGAGGGCTACAACCAAAAACATCGGCAACAACGCCCAAAAGCCTGTCGGCGGGGATAGCTCCAGTCCGGGAAACCCGCCATCGGGTAAGCCGAACCAAGGCGCGGTAACGAGTCGCTCGAAATCGTACATGCCAAAGAAGGCGGCTACCACACAGCCCGCGCCAATGCCAAGGAGCGGTGACCACAGCCGCCAAGACACGGGCGCGCGTAAGGCCAGAACGGCAGTTGCTATGAGTGTAACGAGCGCAACGAACGGACCCGCGATCGGCAGGGTGCCTTCGGGCACTTCATGCATGCGATCTAACGCCACCGGCAGGATCATCGTTGCGATAAGCATGAGCACCGTGCCGGAAACGGCCGGCGTGACGATTCGCCGCAAGCGCGGCAGCCAAACGGCAATGGCCAGGTAGAACAGCGACGAAAGGACGATCAGACTTGCGAGTGCGGCCGGGCCGCCTTGGTCCAATGCCAGCACCGAGACGGCTACATAGTTCGGCGTAGTGCCGGTTATCAAGAGATGGCGAGTACCCAGCCAGCCGATGCCAGCCGCCTGCAGCGCCGTGATTGCCCCGCCAATGATGAGTGACGCAAATACCGCCCACGTCAGATAGCGTTCGTCTTGACCGGATGCCACCGCCGTGATAGCAACGATAACGACTGCGGGCGCGACAACTATTAGTACGCCCTGCGCTCCAACCGCAACCGCCTCAAACAGCGAGCACGGTTCGTCCGGCTCATGGCGGATGTTCTCATTCAAGCGGGCTACAGCCAAGAAGCACCCCTTATGGAATCATCGGCAACTCCATTAGGACTCTCACCGGAAATGTGTTGGGATTTGTCGCCTCGCGATCGCTAGACGCCGCCTGGGATGTCCTCGCCGCAGATAAGCAGGTAGTCCGGCTTAGGGGAATCGCCGGTGTAGTGAAACTCGGTTGCCATATAGCTCATCGTGATTGCCCGCCGCGAGTTCGCCGTAAGATTGGGCGCGGTGCCGTGGAGCAGAAGGCTATGGAAGAAGAGACCGTCGCCCGCTTCCATCGGCACAGCAATCACGTCGTTGGGATCGTAATTGCTTTCGTTGACGATATAGTCGTCCGGCACGCGCTCATGAGGGACTGGGCCACGCTTGTGACTGCCGGGAATGGCGGTAATGCAACCATTCTCCGGGGTGGCAGGCTCAAAGGGCATCCAGCATGAGCTCAACTCCATCGGCTCAATCGGCCAGTAAGGCGAATCCTGGTGCATGCCTTTGGCCGAACCGACCTGGGCCGGTTTCATAAGTGCGGAGTCGCGAAAGAGCTTGAGGTTCTTGCTGCCGATGAGCGCCTGCATGCGTTCCACCACTCCGGGCATCGTCCCCAACGCGCGGAAGCGGTCGTCGTGAATGACGAGCCGGTCAATCTTGCGGTACGCGTCGCCGCGCCGCTCCGGCCAAGGCATTTCGCCACGCTCCACACGCGGCTCAACCTGGATCCTGACACCGTCCGGCACGGGCAAGCGGTCGTACATGTACTCTTCCAACCGCTCCTTGAGTTTCGCTATGCCCTCAGCCGATACCAAGCCCTTAATCAGGAGATAACCGTTCTCCTGGTAGAAGGCTTGTTCCTCGGTCGTTACTTCAACTGTTGCCTGTGCCATAGTTACTCCTCCATCTGTTAGTTGCCAATGCCCGTCTCATCGGTGGGGATAGCCCAAGTGGTAGCGGGAATGCACAACCGACTATATGACCTAATACATCAACTTAGCGCCACATACGTTGGGGTATTCCTACTCTCAGTCAGCACTCCGCCTCTATTATCGCTCAAGAGTTCGCCTGAGCAAAGCGACAAGTGTGCAAAACGAATTACACCCAAATGCCGTGGCGCGCTGTTTGCCTCAGAACATTGCCGGTTGCCTGGCTTCCAGGGGCCAGGCATCGATACCTTTATCACGCAGAAAAGCAGAAAAGTGCTGCGGGCCAAACATCGTAAACACACGCTGGGGTTGCGACTGCGCAACGTAGTCGTTGAGTTGATTCCAGTCGCAATGATCGCTCAGGGGAAGTGCCTCATCGACGCGCATCCGATACTTGCAGGATGGGTCGGCCGCCCAGCCGCTGAGCAGAAGCGTGCGGTACGGCGCAAGGGCAAACATCTCGCGCCGGCTGCGCACGTGCGGCGGCATCAGCACTACCGTGCCTGCCTCCCGTCTGCCGCGCCAGCGGGTGAACCGTCCAGGAAATCGCACCCCCATTTGTTGGTATACCGCTGTCATCGCAAACGTGGACTCGTGCACTTGCACCTCGAAACCGGCTTCAAGCAGGATGTACAGCGCTTCCTGGCCTTTACCGAGGCTATACGCGAGGACAACGGGTACTTCACCGTAATGGAGAGTTTCTTCCACCCACGCGCACACGTCCTCGCTTACGGTCGCGCGCGCGGGAAAGACGTAGTCCGGATGTCCGAACGTGGCATCGATGATGAGCGTGTCGCAGGGAATGGGTTCCGCCGGTTGCCCGAACAGATCATCCCCAAGGTGCAGGTCGCCCGTATACACGATACGTTCCCCGGTAGCGCGCACGTCTATGACAACCTGCGCCGAGCCGAGGCAGTGGCCTGCCGGGAGGAGTGTCAATGTATAGCCGTCGCGCTCCAGCGGCTCACCGAAACGTAGCGGCTGCGCCTGCTTGATCTTCATCCGCTGGGCGGCGAGGGCTATGGTCTCGGCGGTGGCGAGCACGTGATGGTGCGAGGCCAGGTGGTCGCTGTGGGCATGAGAGATGTACCCTTCCGGCTTCACGCGCCGCGAATCGAGCCAGAGTTCCAGCGCGGGAAGAAAGATGCCGGGTTCGATGGGGGTCTGCATGCAGGGTCTTTCAGTAGGAGCATAAGAGCAGCATAGAGCTACGTGAGAGGTCTGTCTAAGCGTAGCACGCGCTGTTATAAGCCTTCAAATCGTGCCTGCCGTCCCACCCAGCAGTCGTTCCCTAGCTTGGTTACCGCAATCGATCCACGTTGCCCTGGGCAAGGAGGCTGTCTACGTGAACTAGACGTGTCTCAAGGATCGGCCTGGCGCCTGTTCATGAATTCGCAAGAGTCTCGCCTACAAGCTCAAGCGCCCGGTTTACAAAGAGGCCTTGGGTGCCATAGTCGAAGTAAGACGGTGCCAATTCATCGTCATGAAAGGAGCCGACTTCGTAGCCGCGGCGCGGAATCTCTCGGTCCGAAGCCACATAGCCGATCATGTCGTTGGCCATGCTTACGTGGACGACGTCCAGCCCAAACTGTTCCTTGACGCGCGTGCGCGTCTCCATGCCGTACTCCAAGAAGAATTCTCCGGGAAAGCCGACGAATACCAGGTGTCCGACGCGGATCACTTGGAGCTCTGTTTCCAAGCCGTCGGCCAAAGTACCGGCTTCGAGCTGACCGAGAATGCGCTGAGCCCATCGGGCGTTAGAGAATGACAGCCCTCTTCCCTTATCGGGGTACGCCCCACTTTCAAGGGACGCGCACAGGTACTCAGCGGTTGGCGGTTCGCTGTAAGGGGCGACGATGGGCGTGCTCGCAGCGGCAACTCCCTCAAGGGAACGGGGGCTGATGCGCTCCCGAGTCTTCACAACTTCCGCGCCCATGATGCGGCCTTCCCTCTCAAGCTCGGGAAACGTCGCCGAGCGAAAGCGGCTGCCCGTTTCGTCGGTGTAGTTGGGTCGAATGTCGCCGTGGCAGCCGAGCAGAAAGCCCACTACACAGTCATCACGATAGACCTCCTCTACGAAGGATCGAGACGGGCCGATATAGTCGGCGCTGATGGCGTAGTTATCGCTCATGCTCGTCGGATGGCAGGCATAGTTGAAGATGATACCCGCCGGATGGCCATTTTCCGCATCAAAGCGCAGCACGGGCACTGAGTGATCAACGAGTCCATCGGGGCGTGGGCAATTGACCACTTCGCCGTTCCGCTCGCCCCGGCGGTTAATGGCGAGGCCGTACTCGCCGGTGCCTATGTCACCCACGACGGGCCGCAGTCGTTGCGCCGCCATGGCAACCGCGCCGGTGATCTTGTTTTCCAACTCGGCAAGGTAGTCATGGTCGAGGATGGGCAAAGCATAGGTGAGGTCCTCATCCGGTATACCGCCCGGATACGGGACGCCGGCGCCCGGCAATCCCGCGCCCCAGTCTTTTGTATTGGGCCCGCTATGGGCATGAGTCATGCCCAACATGACGTGGGAGCCCGGTATGCCCGTCGCAGCCGCAATCTTCTTGCGAATGGCGCGCGTACGCTGCAGTGATATGTCGACGAGATCCGCGCCGACGACGGCAACGGTCGTTGTCTCGTCCGCAAACACATGGGCAGAAGCGAAGAGGTCATCGTGAATATCGTAGGAAGGTCTCTGGCGGTTTCCGTACCCGCCGAGATGGGTGCCTACCGGCGGTGTGATGTTCACTTTCACCGCGCCCATGCGCACTTTTCCAGACATTCTCTGTTTCCTCAATTCAAAGACGTTACAACTATCGTCAGTCTCATCATTCAGTTATGTAGATCGCAAACCCGCCGAGCGAGCGCGACGGCCCGATCCACGACAAAGTCCTCAGTCTCCGGCTTGAACGGCGCGGGATACCAGAACCAGCGGTAGAAGTCGGCCGGTTCGGAACCGCCTTCGGGATAGGCGCTGGCGGTGCAAACGTAGCCCACTTCCGAGTTGCTGTAGCCGAGGGTGAGTGCCATTTGCACCTCGTGATTCTCCTGCAGCGCCTGCTCAATGGCGAGCCCGATCTCCACAAACACTTCTCCGCCCATAGCGATGATGCAAACGCCGCCGAGCCGCAGGACGTGCACTTCCATATCCACGGTGCGCGGTAGGTCCTCGCCGTTTTCCAGTTTCCTTATGAGACGGTCGGCCCAGGGATGATAACGGGTGCGACGTGGGTCCGCGCGGTAGGCACGCAGTTCCTCAATAGTTGGCGGCTCTTGAAAGGGCAACGGAAACTGCTCTCGAGCCACCGCAAGCGGATACCCCACGGCCATGTGGCTCTCGCGGGCGGCGCGCACGGCCACCGCGCCCGCGCCGCGGCCGAGGGCCGCAATCTCCGCTGCCGTGCACGGATGAAAGCGTTCACCGTCCGGCGTGAGCACGCGCGGGCGAATATTGCCGCCGCAGCCAGTGAGAAAGACTGCAATGGGCGCTCCTTCCGTGGCGAACGAGCGCTCAATCTCGTCTTTGGCCGGGGAAATGTAGTCGCCGCCTATGAGGGGATCGTTGCCTCGGTAGTCGAAGCCGGTGCCGTGGCAAGCGACCGAGAAGACTACGGCCAGCACCGAGCCATCCAGACGATCAAAGCGCAAGACCCGCGCCCGGTTGTCGACGGTAGCCGCGTAGTTCGGCAGCATGCTCGACGTGCCGTCCACCACCTTGCGGCGATTGACGGCAAACATGCCCTCCGCTTCTCCGATAGCCAGTGAAGCGGGTTCCAGGGCCGCCTCCGCTTTGGCCACCGTATCCACGATTTGCCGGATCAGCCATTCACGGTACTCCATGTCGATCTCATACGGCGAAATGACGCAGATGTTCGGCCCGGAGTGTGTGTGAGAAGCATTCAAAAGGACGTTTTCGCCAAGAATTCCGGTCTGTTCAGCGATGCGGGCGCGAATTTCCGCCGCCAGCGGGGCTTCCATGTAGATGATGTCGTTGCCTACCAGCGCGACCTTCGTTTCGCCGTCATCCAAGACGACGGCGGTGCTGTAGAGGTCGTCGTGCACGCCGGTTGACACGACCGTCATGCCGCTCTGGAGCAGGCTGCCAATTGGCGGGGTGATTTGCGTCTTGGCGGCGCCCGCCCAAAGGGGGGCGCGTTCCGGCAGCACTTCATCCGCTCGCGCGGCCCCTAACTCGACTTGCCGCACAATAGAATCCCTTGCAGACTTGGACACATTTCGGGTCATTCGCAGACAGAGTACACATGCAAACTGCCAGCGGGTCGTAACGAAAGTTCCTTGCCGCTATCCGCTATCATGAGGCAGCGGTGTCGAACGTGCAAGTTACCAATGAAAGAGACAGAGCGATGCGAACGGCAGACGTACTACAAACGATCATAGATTCCTGCGGCCCGCCGGGCGGCGATGAAGGCATTCTCTTTGGCGACCGGGAGCAGGAAGTTACCGGCATCCAAGTCTGCTGGATGGCGAGCCTTGATGCCATCGAACATGCTGGGAAATCCGGCGACAATCTCATCATCGCTCACGAAGACCTCTACTTCCCGTCGTGGCGTCCGCCCGGCAGCACGACGCCGGTTGAGTACCTGAGCTGGCGTGTGAATCAGCGGCGCCTCGGTCTGCTAGCACAACACGGCATTGCGGTGATTCGGTCGCACGGCTCGCTCGACCGTTATTGCATATTCGATGCCTTCGCTGAGAAGCTCAGTCTCGGTGCGCCTGTCGTGAACGACGGACCGTATCTGAAGGCCTACGACCTGCCACCGGACACCACCTATGGCGCACTCGTGGAGCGTGTCAAGTCTGCGCTGGGCATGGAGGCCGTCCGCGCCACGCCACACGATCCGTCGGCACTGGTACACCGGGCAGGCCTGCCTTGGGGCGGCTTGGGCCTCTTCGTGAACGTGGGCTACATGCAGTCAATTCTCAAGTACGGCTGCGATGTCTTCATAGCCGGCGAGAGCGACAACTATGGCATGCACTTTGCCCTGGATTCCGGCGTGCCCATGATCGAAACCAGCCACGAGGTGAGCGAAAATCCCGGCCTTGCCCAGTACGCCAAAGAACTCCAGACAACGTTGCCGGAAGTACCGGTACACTTCTACGAAAACCCCATGCCGTGGCGGTGGTGGTAGCATGGAATTAACGAACCCTATCTATTCGGAAGTGTTGAAGGTGCACGGTGCAAAGATTGGATGCCGTCCTATTCGATGCCTTTGGCACGCTCTTTGCGCCGGTCTCGGCGGGATCGCCGGTGGCGCACCTGTGCCGGCTCATGGCCTCAGACGGCGTGCGAGTGCCACCTGAAAGCGCGGAAAGAGCGATCATCGCAGAGGTCGCTCTCTACCGCGAGAGGTTTCCCCTAATCCGCGGCAAGGAAGAATTGTGCCGCTTAGAGTATGCGGCCACTGACATCGTGCTCAGCGAACTCGCCTTGCCGGACTTCCCACGTGACCGCATGCGCCAGCACTTGCTGGACCTCTTTGCGTTGACCGTGTTTCGCGATGCGGAACCCACGCTCCGTCTCCTGGACCAGCGCGGGTTGGCGCTCGGCGTCGTGAGCAACTACAACGCGCTCCTGAGCGCGCACCTTGCAGACTTGGGCCTAGCGGACTGGTTCAGCGTGATGGTTAACTCCGCGGACTTTGGCGAGCAAAAGCCACATCCCGGCATCTATCACGCGGCAATTGAGGAGTTGAAAGTGTCTGCCGACCGTGTGCTTTACGTCGGAGACGACGTGGACAATGACTACTTCGGCGCCCGGCAGGCAGGACTTCAGGCAGTTTGGCTTAATCGCGATGGAGCGCCAGCGACAGAAGGAGTGCGCGAGATTCAAGCGTTAACGGAAATACCCGGTCTGCTGGACCGACACTATGCTTGAATGCCAGTGTCGCTTGCTCCTTGCACGCGGATTGCTGATTGAGAGAGCACATGGCTAGAGCAATGGGAGTGCGGCTGGAATTGCAGACTCGCGCGCCAGCCTGAATTGTGCGCCATTTCTGGCGGTCCACTCCGACCCTATTCTCTGCGACGTTTTATCTGTCTGTAGTTGTGTTGCCGCCCAATAGTCCGCTGGGGAGTTCTCCGCCGGCATTGACGCCCAAGCCTCGGCGCGCGGTCTCAATACGCAGCAGGCTCTCCGGTAGAACGTTGCCGATGTTTACGTTAGGACCGAACGTCTGCATGAGCCAGCGGGCCAGGGTATCCGGTTCGGAGTACGCGGTTCCCTCGATCCAAGGGCCTGTAAGCTCGAACATCAGCTTCTCAAGAGGCGCCGCTTTCGTAAGCTGCGCGGCCGCGGCTTTATCTCTTCCGTGAGAGAAGATCTCCGCCGCTTCGATGAGCACTTTGCTGCTGCCTGCCTCCAGACATGCCTGAATGTCGTCTTCCAGGCTGACAGTAACAGCCAGGCCCTCCTTCTTGCCCACTTCTCCGTAGACGTCGAGACCGTACGCTTCTCGCGCCCTGGCAATGAGCGCCCGCTTCTCTTCTAACGTAATCGAGAGCAGATTGTCGGATACCTCGATAGCAGGGAAGCCAATCGCGCGGGCTTCCGCCAAGAACTCATCCACTGTATCGCAAAGCACTGCATACTCGAGGAACTGCCCGCCCGGATAGGGCACAACCTCGTATTGCTTATAAAGGTCGATCTTGCGTTGGACCAGATCGCGCGGCAAGAGGCGGGCCACGCCGACAGCAATCTTGGCAGAGTCGATGAACGCGCTGGCTAGTTGAAGAATGTCCTCCTGCTGTCGCAGCCCCAGCCCAAAGTCAATCATCATGGTCTGGCCGGAGGCTCGTGGCTTGGCGGGACGCTCCAACATGGGAATTGCGCTAAAGGCGTATTCGGTCATCGTTGAATTCCTCACTCAATGCCGAGTATGCGTGCCATGTTGCCGTAGAATACCTGGTCTTTATCCAACGAATCAGCGTCGAGGCGGTCCAGAAAGGCATCATACGCAGTGACAACATCCGGTATCTCCGGCGGCGTAACGTCTGAGCCAAAGACGAGCTTGTGCGTGATGCCCGCTCCCGCCACCGCCTGATACATCATGTCGTGCACGATCTTCCGGTTACCGTAGCGGATGGTGATGGGGCCGCTAAGGTCCCAGTAGACGTTCTCATTCCACCGTGCTACCCACGCGGCTTCCGCGAACGACGGCGAACCGAGATGCGCGCCAATGAGCGTCAATTTCGGAAACGCCCGCGCGATGGGATCGAGCATCCAGGGCATCATGCGGGCCGTACTCACATCCTCTTCCCGCGACCCGGTCCCCGGCGCGCGAAAGAGCTGTCCTGTGTGAAAGAGCATCGGCATATTGCGCGCTTCCGCTCGCTCATAAATCGGATAGAAGGCCTTGCTGTCGTAATTGTCCGTGGGGCTAATGGTCTTTAGACCGCGAAAGCCCAGGTCGTTCAACTCATCCACCACCTTCGGTTCGTCGATACCGAGCCGGATGTAGCCGAAGCCAATGATCAAGTCAGGATGATCTTGGATCAGTTGCGCCACAGCATCATGTGTGGGCGGGTTTCCGGTCGAAAGCAGGCACAATCGCCGGCAGCCGAGAGCGCGCTCCATTGCCAGCAGTTCTTCAAGTTGCCGCTCGACCGGAACTTGGGATCCCGTGGGGTCGAAAGCGGCTTGCGGATAGTGGACGTGCGCGTCAATGAACCGTCGGAATGCCATTGGTGTACTCGTGATGCTTACAAGAAAGACTAAGACCTAGCACTTGGAAGTTGATGATACGAAACATTCTGCAGTTCGTCATTCCGGCGAAAGCCGGAAGGTGGATTCACATTTCAAGTGCAACACCTGGT
>JAPPLM010000070.1 GCA_028874195.1 Chloroflexota bacterium | reverse complement strand
AATCTGTCAACGAATTAGTCAACACTTACAATTCCGAACGGAGCGCAGCGGAGTGAGGAATCTAGGCTGTGTGGGCATTTTGCCGTCATTCCCGCGCAAGCTCGCCCCCGCACGGGGGCGCGGAATCCATCTTCATGCGGCCCAGACTGCGTTGCTACGCCAGGTAGTAAGGAGCCAAATAAGCAAGTATTATCATTGTCAATCGATCATACTGTCACCTTGCGGAGCAAAGCGCGAGAGAATCCCGAACAAACGCTTGAGATTCCGCGAACACTGTTCGACGCTTGCGCTCGGAATGACATTGAATGTCCACAGAACCTAGTGTCTAAGGCCAATATAGTGCGAGAGACTATGTTCCTAGATTCCTCGCTCCGCTCGGAATGACAGTCGGCCAACGAATTACCTAGTACTCTCAGGATCGACAGACCGGCAGCCATCACCGTGAGGCTTCTCTGCCTAAGTAGGCCCTTAGACTGGCGCAGGAAACGCGCCGCACAGATCGAGGACATCCCGTTGCACACGTTGCAATATTGTCTCGTCCTTGCGATTGTGCACCACCTCGGCAATACCAGCTCCAATGCGTTGCATGTCAGGCACGCCCATGCCGCGGGACGTGACGGCAGGCGAGCCAATGCGGACGCCGCTGGTGACAAAGGCGGAGCGGGTCTCGCGTGGCACCGTATTCTTGTTCACGGTAATGTTGGCTTTGGCCAAAGCCGCCTCCACCACCTTGCCGGAGGGGCCGTCCTGACCAAAGTCCACCACCATGAGGTGGTTTTCGGTGCCGCCTGAGACAACGCGCAGGCCGTTCTCCATGAGCGTAGTCGCCAGCGCGTCAGCATTTGCAATGACGGACTGGCTGTACGTCTTGAATTCCGGCGCCATCGCCTCCGCGAGAGCCACGGCTTTGCCGGCCATGATGTGCATGAACGGTCCGCCCTGGAGACCGGGGAAGATGGCGCTGTCCACCTTCTTAGCGAATTCCTCTTGGCAGAGGATGAGCCCGCCACGCGGGCCGCGCAGCGTCTTGTGGGTAGAAGACGTCACGAAATGGGCGTGGGGCACGGGACTCGGATGAAGGCCGGTCGCTACCAGACCCGCAATATGGGCCATATCCACCAGCAAGAGCGCGCCCACAGCATCGGCAATTTGCCGCAAGCGCGCGAAATCTATGATCCGCGAATACGCCGTAGCGCCGCCGACGATCAAGCGCGGCCGGTACTCATGCGCAATACGCTCCACGTCGTCGTAATCGATGAGTTCCGTTTCCAGGTTCACCCCATAGGGCACGAAGTTGTAGACGAGACCGGAAAAGTTCCGAGGATGTCCGTGGGTGAGATGTCCACCCTGTGCCAGCGACATGCCCATGACCGTGTCGCCGGGCTCAAGCATGGCAAGATAGACGGCGGCATTGGGGTTTGAGCCGGAGTACGGCTGCACGTTGGCGTGTTCAGCGCCGAAAAGTGCCTTGGCCCGATCGATCGCCAGTTGCTCGATTTCGTCCACAAACTCGCAGCCGCCGTAGTAGCGCCGTCCGGGGTAGCCCTCGGCATACTTGTTCGTGAGAATAGAGCCGCACGCCTCGCGCACTGCGGCGCTGGTGTAGTTCTCGGAGGCGATGAGCTCTAGGTGATCTTCCTGGCGCTGCCGCTCCTTCACAATCCATTGGTAGATTGCCGGGTCCCGCTGCGCAAGACTTTCAAGTCCGGTCAGATTCCCTTGTAAGGCATTGGCAACGATCTCGGCCACCTCATCATGTCCTTTCTTGAAGCATCTGGCCCTGCCTGGTAGAAGCCACGCGCAGCAAAATTGCGCGTAAACAAGCCTACATTCTCGTACGCTTCATCTTAACTCAATCGTAGCACAGGGCCAGGCTCTACGGACTACCTCTTTTACCGCGCGGCTACCGGCAATGTTTGCTTATGTGGGATAGAAAACAGGATTGAATATCCCCGCTAAAGGCACGGCTGAGAATTTCCGCAGAGGCCATGCGACCTGCCAACACTTGGGGTATAGTGAAATGAAGGGCGCGTGTGCGGCCGGATGTGGTGACGCAGGCGGTGCTGAATGCTAGACGCTGATCGTCAGGCAGAGCAAGGGACAGTTCAGGTCCAATTGGAGCGGCCGCTCATCTTCGTGCTGACCGCCGGTATCTTGCTGCTTGCCCTTATCTCCGGCATCAACGTGCTCTATTCCTTCCTGTACGCCATGCTCGGCCTCATTGCCCTGAGCTACTTTTGGACCACCAGGAATATCCGCAATCTCAGTGTGGAGCGGCACCTGGTTTCCAAGTGGGCCACGCTGGGCGATGAGATTGTCGAGACCTTTCGCGTGACCAACGCCGGCGCATTGCCGGCGCTGTGGGTGGAGGTGAACGATCACTCCGACGTGCCTGGCTACGAGGCCGGTATCGTGACCGGGCTGGGACCGCGCGAGCACCGTGAGTGGAAGACGCGCGCTTTGTGCAACCGGCGGGGTCTCTACCGGCTGGGACCTTTGCGCGTGTATACGGGAGACCCGTTCGGCATCTTTCGCGCCACTAAGGTGTTGCCCGATGAAGCGACGTTCCTCGTGTACCCGCCCATTACCGAGGTGCCGGGCTTAGCGCTGCCGACCGGCCGCCAGACCGGGGAATCGCGCTCGCTGCGTCGGGCGTTGCATCTCACGACGGACGCCGCCAGCGTCCGCGAGTTTGTGCCCGGCGATGCATTGCACATCATTCACTGGCCCACCACGGCGCGGCGCGGCCGCTTGCAGACGAAAGAGTTCGATATGGAGCCGGGTGGCAGCACCTGGATCATGCTCGACCTCGATCGGGCGGTGCAAGCCGGTGAAGAAGACGAATCTACAGAGGAGTACAGCGTCAAGCTCGCCGCGGCACTGGTCTACCGTCTGATCCGCGAGCAGAAGTCCATCGGGCTCATTACGTACGGCGAAGAGAGCAGTATTTTGCGCGCGAACAAAGGCAGCCAGCACATGTGGCGCATCATGGAAATCCTGGCGGTCGTGCGCGCCCAAGGCACCGCACAGGTTGGCGACGTGTTAGCCGAAGTCGCGCCGCAAATTCGCGGCAGCATGAGCCTTATCGTCATTACGCCGAGCACCGACCCGAACTTGGCGCCCATCTTAGTCAATGTCTCACGGAGAGGCATTCGGCCTACGGTGCTCCACCTCGTTCCGCAGACGTTCGGAAGCTCCAAGCCGAGCGTTGCCCTGCAGAACGCGCTTGGGGCCGCGGGGATTTCATGCATCGAAATCGAACAAGGCCAGGAGTTTCGCACGCTTGCCTTGGAGAAGGGTGACGAGGACGTGCGGCGGCGCGCGCAGACGGTGGAAACTACGGCGACAGGCCGCGTGCATAGCTTGAGTGCAGGTTAGCAAGGTGGCAAACTCCCCCTACACCGACACGTCCTCTGAGGATAAGCCAAGCCTGCTCGAAACCGTGCTCAGGCACTGGCTCACCCTGCTACTCTTGGCAGCGATGGTCTTGGTCAGCTCCTGGGCGATCCATCAATCGGGCTGGGCAGTTGGCACCGAAGCCATCTTTTCGACTGCCGCAATCGGCCTGCTCTTTGGCTTTCTCGCCGCCCAAACGCGGTGGAGCACACGGAAAGGCTGGATCCTGGGGGCAATTGTCGGCATAGTCTACTGCTTCTTGCTTGTCAGCGAGGCTCTCCCGCCCCTCGATCGCATCTTCCAAGACGCCCTGGCGCTGCTGCTGAACACCCTCACGTGGATCCTTGGCGCTCTTGGCGGTCTTCTTAGCGGACGTGGCGTGCCACAGCCCATTCCGCCGGTTGATGCGGCATCCACCTTTTTCACAAATGCCAGTGACTTTGGCGTGCGCGTACTCGACTGGACGCGAGCCGGCCTCAGCGGCACGTACTCAGAGGACAACGGCGTATTCGTCTTTTGGATCACAATTGTCGGGTGGGCCATTGGGTTCGTAGCGACGTGGGGCTTCTTCCGACACAACGATGTCTTGATAGTAGCGCTCGTACCCGGCGTTGCCATGGTGATCAACCTGGCGTACTCAGGCCAGGGTCGCTGGCCGTTCGTATTGTTCCTTGCCGCGACGCTCTTGCTCATGGTGCGCTTGAATCTCCACGCGCTGCACAAACGCTGGGAGACCCGCAAGCTCGACTATGCGACCGAAGTCGGTTTGGATGTCTTAATCGCAAGCGTCATCTTGACTACCGCGATTACCTTCGTCGCTACCATGGCGCCGCGAGTCGGCAGTAATCCGATCTCAGAGACGTTCTGGACAGTTTTCGGCGGTGAATGGTCTGAGATCGACAATACTGCCAAGCGGCTGTTTTCGGGCGTACAGAATCCGAGCGGCGTCGGTCTTATCCTCGGCTCCGACAACCGTCTCTTCAGCGGACCCCGGCGCTTCAGCCAACCGTACCGCATGTACGTCACGACGGACGAGAGCAATTTCAACGGCTACTGGCGCGGCGCCACGTTCGATGCCTATACCGGCTACACCTGGTACAACACTAGCGGGACGTTGCTCGACCGGAGAGCCAACGAGGAACCGATTCCCCCGCCGCCGGTGAGCTACCGGCGGCCGGCGACGTTCTCGTTCCGCATTGTGGATAGTCCCAGCGACATCGTCTTTGCGCCGGACTTCCCTACGAGCATCAACATTCCGTACCGCGTGCAGGTAGCCTCTTCGGACACGCCGCTTGACTACGATCTCTTGCGCGCGCGGCGCGTTGCGGTGCCCGACCTTGAATACACCTTAGAGAGCCTCGTCACCACCGCTACAGAAGATCAACTGCTCAATGCCCAAGGCGAGGTTCCCGATGAGATTCGCCGGTACATGCAAGCGCCCAAGCTGCCGCAACGCGTGGTGGAACTGACAAAAACCGTTGTGCGCGGGAAGGAATCGCAGTATGAGAAGGCCTTGGCAATCGAGCTCTTCCTGCGGCGCATCCCCTATTCGATTGCCATCCCCCCGCCGCCCGCGGACAAGGACGCGGTTGACTACTTTCTCTTCGAAGCCAAACGCGGCTACGCAGACTACTATGCCAGCACCATGGTCGTCATGCTGCGCACAGTGGGGGTGCCTGCCCGCCTCGCTGTGGGGTTCGCGACCGGAAGGTATGACGTAGCACAGCGCAGATTTGTGGTTACTGAAAAGCAGGCGCACACGTGGCCGGAAGTGTACTTTGCGGGCTTAGGCTGGATACCCTTCGAACCGAGCCCCAACCAGACGCCCATAGACCGCGGCATTCTCGCCGCTGAGATTAGCGGCTCGTCGAATCCCGAGCTCGACGAGTTCTACGACGAGCTTGGCGAAGAGGACTTCTTGGTAACAGGGGCGGTCGCCGCAGTGGGCGGGGCTGTGCCGGGAACCAGCATCCTCGGCGTAGAAGTGCCAAACTTGCCGGATCTGCGCCCGCTGCTCGCGGTAGTGGTCCTTATCGTAGTGGGCTGGTTCACGTATGGCTTCGTGCAAGAGCGGCGCATGAATCCTCACCAGATGGTGCGGCACATCTATCGCAAGCTGGTGCGCGCCGGCAGGCTGGCAGGCATTCCCGCCTCGACCGCCTACACGCCGCATGAATACGGTTACATCTTGCTCAGCGACGTGCGCCCGGCTTCCGACAAGCGCTTTCCTGATAGCGCGGTTCAGGCGATCTGTACCACCTACGCAGAATCGCTCTATAGCGCGCAAGGCATCACTGCACAGCAGAAGAACGCTGCGGTCAAAGCCTGGGGACGCCTGCGCTGGCGGCTCTACCGGCGGGGGCTGCATCTGGGCATACGGCGGCTCATTCCCTTCTTGCGCAGAGGTTCCGGCGTTCGTGCGCCAGCGAGCAGTCCGAGCGAATAGGTTAAGGAGACCGCCTACGGACACCCTGACCTCGGTAGCGACAATAGAGAAACGCATGCGGCTGCGCCGCAGACTCGCATATACTTAAATGCAGCATCAGTTCTTACAGTTTCTGGACAATGACGTATTGAGAAAGGATCGTGGCATTGGGCCTCAGTGAGATACGCGACATAGCGGTCATCGTACTTGCCTTCATCTCCGCCCTCATGGCGTTTTCAGTGCTCTTCTTGGTACTGGCGGTGGTACGACTTGCCGGCACACTTCAGGAAGAGATCAGGCCGCTCCTCAGGTCACTTACCGAGACAAGCAATACGGTAAAGGGAACGACCCAGTTTGTGAGCGAGGCCGTCGTGCGTCCGACTGCCAAGGCCGCAGGCAGGACTATCGGCATACTGCGGTTTGCGCGGACGTTGGCCGCTGCTGTCAGACGCATTCAGAGAACTTAGGACAAGGAGTACAGGCAAATGCTAGGATTTACGGTCGGCTTCGCGCTGGGAATATCCCTCGGCATGGTAGTTGGCGGCATACTCGCGCCGAGCAGTGGCGAGACATTCCGCGAGAGTATCCGCCGCCAGATTGAAGTCGCGAGGCGCGAAGCGGCCCAGGCCGCCGAAGAAACTGAACAAGAGCTTCTCGCCCGCTTCGAGGAAGCCAAGCAGTGAAGGCATACTGATGCTGGCAGCTTGGCGTGACATTGCGATCCTCATACTCGTCATCGAGGCGCTCTTCGCCAGCGTGCTTATGCTGGTCCTGACTCTCCTGCTGGCTGGCATGGTGCGCCGCGCTGACGCCGCGCTGCGCGACCTCCTGCAGAGCGGTCGGGCCCACGTGGCGAGTATTGCCGCACACACCGATGAAATCTCGCGAGAGCAGGTGGTGAAGCCGGTGGTGCGCCTCCACGCGGCCCACGCCGGGGCACGCGCATTCCTACGGAGCTTAGCAAAGAACGCGCCTTTTCCTCATCGCTAAGGCCGCTCACTCCAGCGCAGGTAGCCTCGCGTTTCGTCTTGGCTCTTTAAGAACGTGCCCACTTACCCACGGTTGAGCAAGGCGATAATCGACGAAATCGACCGTGTTCTGGCGGAGCATTACGGCTTCACAGTGGAGGAGCTCGACTTCATCATCAACCATGGTATCTAGTACCGCATGGAGCAGGATGGGTAAGCAAGAGAAGAGAGGGAAATTGAGAGAACCTTCAACATTGAGACTTATCTGCGAGATTTAGGAGAGGAATTGATAAGGACCGACACGGCTGCGGGTATGGGAACGACACCTGATGCCGTGGGGTCGGCTCGGGAAGGTGCTGCACGAGCTAAGCTTTAACAGGCCATGCCACCGGGCGTCGGCGTGGGAACGAGATTCGTGATAGACAGCTGCGATGGAACGAGTCGGCAGGTGGATATTGTCTTGTACGAGAAGGAACTGTGCCCGGTGTACAGGCTTAACGATGAGCTAGAAAGCATGTAGTAGATGCGGATGGGTGCGCGATGATAGACCTTGGCGAGTACGCCCTGATAAGGCTACTACGAAATCTAAGGTGAGGCCTTCTCATCCAACAGGACTCTAAAAACCAATGGGTATAACCAATACTTAAAACCATCAAGTGATCCCATGCACACGGTTATGGGTTATCAGAGTAAGGTGGTAAACACCGAGTCAGGCCCTGACATATAGCTGGGGCCATCCACCTTAGAAAGGAAACTTAATCATGCAAGAGTGTTGCGCATACGGACCACGGTACTGCCGGGCAGCAAGGTAGAGATTGTCAGCCGGGAATTGCCGGTGTGAGAGGATGTGGACGTGGTAGGCGGCCTAGTTTTCAAGACGGCGGCGGACGTGGCAGCCTACTTGAAGAAAGAGAAGGCGTCGTGGCACCGTTGCGCGACGACTAACTTGTGATTTAAGGAGGGGCACGGACATGCAGAAGGCACTGCACGTAAGAACGACGGTGTTGCCAGGGGGCAAGGTTGAGATCGTGGACCAGGAGTTGATGGAAGGCGAGAACGTAGACGTGGTCATATCACCCGCGCCGGCCCCATCGGCTCGTTCGGCTTGGCAGATTATCTCGGAGGGGTCTGGGCAACGGCTCTTCAAGACCGCCAAGGAAGTCGATGACTACCTCGCTGAGGAGCGGGCGTCGTGGGAGCGTTGAGAATCCCGTCGCGTGGGGCTAGCTACCTAGATATCTCCGCCATCATCTACAGCGTAGAGCGCAACGAGCCGTACTTTACCCTACTGGCTCCCGTGTGGCGGCAAGCGGAGGCGGGACAGTTGACCGTGGTGTGCAGTGAGATGGTCATCGCAGAAACCTTGGTCAAACCTTTGCGAGAGGGCCATGCTGAACTGGAAGCGGCCTTTCGTGCCGTGTTCGCCGCCCCAGAGGTGCAGCTAGTCCCTGCCACACGCCAGGTGTGGGAGGACGCCGCGCGGATCCGCGTGGCGTCAGGCTTGAAGACGCCTGACGCACTTCACGCCGCGACAGCCCTGCGCTCCGGTTGTGCGCTCTTCATCACCAACGACACGGACTTTCGTCGTGTTCGGAATTTGCCTATAGTTGTCCTGGATGACCTCCTTGCTGAGGAGGGCCAGGCATGACCGTGGAAGTGAAGAAGAGTGGTTCTGTGCTAGAGGGGAATACCCCCGCCCACGGCACCATGTGCCTCGGCGCAAACGGAGGGGACGCGCCGTCGTTGCCGCCGGAGATGGCCCGCTAACCATTGCCTACCCGCGCACATGCCGTCTCAGGTGGGCAGGAACTCTGAGAATTGGATGCGAACGGGCGTCAAGCGAGCTTATTGTACGCGTCCAGCGCCGCCACCTTGTAGCACTCGGCGAGGGTGGGGTAGTTGAAGACGTTGTCCACGAAGAAGTCGAGCGTGCCGCCAAGCGCCATTGCCGTCTGTCCGATATGGACCAACTCCGATGCGCCGGTGCCGAGCAAGTGTACGCCGAGGATGGTCCTATCGTCGGCGTGAATGAGGAGCTTTACGAGCCCGTTCGGATCGCCGATGATTTGCCCGCGGGCGATTTCACGGTAGCGGGACACGCCAATCTCATAGGGAATCCCGGCCTCGCTCAATTCTTTCTCCGTCTGCCCAACCATCGACGTTTCCGGGATCGTGTAGATACCGTACGGAAAGAGATTGGAATTAAAGGAGCCGCCCTCACCAAAGGCGTGGCGAGCGGCAAGCCGCCCTTGCTCCATAGACGAAGCAGCCAGCGCCGGAAAGCCGATCACGTCGCCGCAGGCATAGATGTGGGGTACCTCGGTTTGAAATTGATCGTTGACCTTCAGCCGTCCCCGCTTATCCGCCTCTAGGTCGGCAGCGGCCAGGTTGAGCGTGTCCGTGTTTCCCTGGCGGCCCCCGGCATAGAGGAGATGATCGGCCGTGATCGTTTTGCGGCTGCGGGTGCGGGCAACGATGCGATTCCCCTCATCGCTGACTTCAGCCACTTCCTCGCGGAACCGAAACGTAATCCCCGCTTCCCGCATATGGTAGGAAAGCGCCTCGCGGATTTCCTCATCGATGAAATCGAGCATCTCGTCCCGCTGCTCGATGAGGGTCACGTCGATACCGAGCGCCGCAAAGATGCAGGCATACTCAACACCGATCACACCGGCGCCGACGATTGCAAGACGCTTCGGCAGCTCCTGGAGCATGTACACGCCGTCGGTATCGATAATCGTCCCGCCGTTGAAAGGCACCATGGCGGAGCGCGCCGGACGGCTCCCGGTTGCGATGATGACATAGTCTGCTTCTACCTCTTCCGTTTGTCCGTTCTCCAGATTGACGGCAACGTTGTGGGGGCCAATGAATTCGGCGCTGCCGTAGAGTGGCATTACGCCGTTGCGGGAGAGTTGCACCTCGAGCACGTCGGTCTCGGTCTTGATCACGTGCTCACAACGAAACATCAAATCCGTAATAGTGATGTTCTCTTTTACCGTGTACGTGATCCCATAGATGTTGCGCTCGAAGAACCCGGTGAGGTAGAGCACCGCCTGACGCAAGGTCTTGCTCGGGATCGAGCCGGCGTTTACCAAATTGCCGCCGACGAAGCGTCGCTGCTCGATTGCGACAACCGACTTTCCTAGCTTCGCCGCTTGAATGGCAGCACGGTGTCCTGCCGGACCGGTGCCGATGACAACTACGTCTACCTTCTGCATGCCAGGTACTCTCTATGCAATAGCGTCCCGCTGGAGCTATTCTCTGTCTCATTGCTCTTCATTGGCAAGAGACGGCCAGACCTGAACGCGCAAGGTACATGCGCAAGCGCCCTAGACCGACCTCGGTTTGTTCCCAAAGAATCCGCCGTCCCTGCCAACGATCCACCGCACCCTCAGTATACCCTCTCTCGCGAATGCCGCAGTTCCGTCAGTCGATCACCCATGAGAAATTCATTGATTGGTAACGTGCGGCAGTGCTGCCACTCCTTTCACGCTTCGCTTGACCCTCTCCCGACCCGTCGGACAGGAAGCCGTATGGGATGTGCCCATACGGCTTGTCATTCCTGTAAATGTCAGCTAATTCGTTGACAGAATCTCCCGTCCACTAGGTTGTGTTGACATTTCGCCGTCATTACCATGAAGATAGCATGAGGGACTCCGTCATTCCCGCGAAAGCGGGAATCCATCTTCACGCTGCGCCGGATTGTCCTTCCGCGCGGAATGGCGAGTGATCTTACGCGCACGTATTGTCTTTGTCAAGGGATTTTCCAGTCACTCCGAGGAGCAAAGCAACAGTGAAACCCGCACAAACGCTTGAGATTCCGAGCGAATGCGAGGAATCTGAGGGCCGCGCTGCACGTAGTTGGATTGGCTAAGGAACCTAGATTCCGCGCTCTTAGCGACACGGCGCTGTGCTCCGTTCGGAATGAAAGGCCTGCCAACACAACGAAACGGTCAATCCCATATCCACACATTCCGATTTCTCGTCCACTAGCCATTGTTTCACGACCCTGCTATACTATTGAGAACCGCTGACACGTGCCTCACTCCGAGACCCTTTCCTTTGTCTTCTTTCTTCTGCAACCGGTTTTGACCGCATGCTTCCGCCTAGAGGCCATGCCTGCAAGATTCGCACGGAAATCGATCGCCTCAATGCAAACTCCACGCCTCCACAGCTAGTCTCCGCGCCTGATTCCTTGTTACGCACGTACCTCTAATGAACGCAAAGCGTCTTATGCGCAAGACCACCCACCATACTCGCTCTTCTACTCTACCTTGAATCAATGTTCCCCACCCCTGTCCTGTATTGAGAGGTGCTTCTCATGAATGCAAACGATCTCGACCGCCCCACTGTTGAAGCAGAGCAACTCGGTTTCCCGCCCTATTTCGAGAAAGTCGCGCTCTTCATCGACTTGGGGAACTTGTACTTTGCGGCTCGCAAGCTCAGCATCCGCGTCGACTACACCCGTATGGTAGAGGTCCTGACGAAAGGCCGGCGCTTGCTGCGTTCCTTTGCGTATGCCGGCGTCGATCCGCAAAACCCCGAGTCTCAGGGCTATTTGACGTGGATGAAACGTCACGGCTTTCGGGTCGTTACGAAACACCTGCGCCGCTTCCCCGACGGCACCGTAAAGGCGAACCTCGACGTGGAACTCGCGATAGACATGCTGATGATCGCTCCGCACATCGATACCGCCGTGCTCGTCTCGGGAGACGGGGATTTCGTCCGTTTGGTGGAAGCCGTGCAATTCAAGGGTGTCCGGGTCGAAGTCGTCGGACTGGCGGAGATGACAGCCATGGCGCTCATCGACGTAGCCGATACCTTTACGGAACTCTCCGAGTTGGTCCCAGTGATCCAAATGGCTCTGCCGCCAAACGGTACCCGCGTGACCGGCTCCGACACTGCCACAGCCGCACCGCTTTCACACGATGGTGCAAATTCCTTCGCCGCCTACGACACGCCCGCTGAAGCGCCGGAGACGGTATCCGACCAGAAGGGCAGCCAATACTATCCGCGGGCGAACTTTGAGGGAAAGTGAGCAGTGGCCCCTCCGCTAAGCTGCAGCCAAGGACTTTGGAAAGAGGCTCCGCTTGAGGAAATTGCAGAGGCGTGCAGCGCAGCGAAGTTTGAGGGAATGGAGCAAAGAGGAGCCGCCCTATCCTCACTGCTGGCAAACCAAGATGCGCTCGCCGAGAGCGGACTTGCCCTCTCTGCACTTTCACTGCACGTGCCCTGGTACGATCGCGCCGTAACATTGACCCACCAACCGCCATTGCCGCAATTGCTCGATGGGCTGGCGGCCCTGAATCCGGCATTCTGCATTCTTTCAGTCCCCGGCTCGAACGAGCGCATGTCAACCGCCGGCTGGCCGAATGCCATGCGCTACGACTCTCTTTCGGCCAGTGAACATGCTACCCTCGTGGAAACGGTGCAGAGTGTGGCCGATATGATTCGCTCTATTGGCGTCGAGGTAGCATTTCGTCCTCGACTGGCTTCATTCATCGAGACCGAAGATGAGATAGAGCAACTGCTAGAGAATACGGAGCCCGGGCTTCTAACACTCGCGCTTGATCTCGGACACTTGGCGCTGATGGAGATAGATCCGATGGCCCTTATCGAGCGCCATGGCGCGCGGATAGCGTATTGCTACGTGCGGGACCTCGACGAGCATTTGGCCAAGGAAATCCACCTTGGCATGCGCGGCCTACCGAGCGCGGCGGCCGCGGGGCTCTTCGTGCCGCCGGGGCGAGGATTTGCGGCTATTCGCAATCCGCTGCGCCGGTTGCTGCGCGCGGACGTCTGTCAGTGGTATACGCTCGACCTGCAACCGGACACCGTTACTCCCCGTGAGGCGCTGGATATTACCTTCGACTACATGCAGGAAATCGAGGCAGGGCAGGCATAATGCGACGCAGAAACATGCTGGTGGCGGCTGCGGCATCTCTCGCCGCTGCGACATGCGGCCCGATCCGTGGCGACGCAGAGCCGGAGATCGAACGCGCCATTCCAGAGGCGCGGGTCAACCCTTGGGGCGCCAACGTCTTCCTCCACAAAGAGGTTGAGTTCTGGAAGAAAGAGAAGACCCTTGAAATGGCCCGCGATGCCGGTATCAAGTGGATCAAGCAGCAGTTCTCTTGGGAAGAAATCGAGCAGGGCCGTAAGGGTGAATTCTTCGATCAAACGTGGCAAAAGGGAACCTGGCAAAAATTCGATGAGATTGTCAGCCTCGCCGAGGAGTTTGACCTGAAGCTCATCGTTCGCGTTGACCGCACCCCGCTCTGGGCGCGGCAGCCCGGCGCGGCGCCGGAAGCACCACCCGTGAATTTCGCGGACTTCGGCGACTTCCTTGCCGTTCTGGCCGAGCGCTACAAGGGGCGCATTGCGCACTATCAGCTTTGGAATGAGCCGAATCTGGCCCATGAATGGGGCAGCCCTCCCGATCCCAAGGGGTACGTGGACCTCCTGCGCACCGGCTACCAGCGCATAAAAGAGGTGGATCCATCCATCAAGGTGCTGGCGGCCCCGCTCGCCATTACCTTGGAACGATCCCCGCGTGCCATGGTCGAGCTTGACTTCCTTGAAGAGATGTATCAGCACGGCGCCGGCGCATACTTCGACATCATGTCGGCGAATGCGTATGGACTGGAGTTTCCCCCTACGGCAGAGCCCGACCCCGAGATCCTCAACTTCCGTCGCGTCGAACTCCTGCGAGAGGTAATGGAGCGCAACGGCGATACCGACAAAGCGGTCTGGTTCAATGAATACGGCTGGAACGCATCGCCCCCTGATATGGCCGCCGAAAAGCTGATCTGGCGGCGCGTTACGGAGGAAGAGCAGGCAGAGTGGACGGTTGAAGGCATTAGGTACGGCCGGACAAACTGGCCGTGGGCAGGCGTCTTCTGTATCTGGTATCTGCGACAAGTAGGCGATATCCCCCCCACTTCTTCGGAATACTATTTCCGCATGATCGATCCCGAATTCACGCCGCGCCTGGTCTACAAAGAGGTGAAAGACAACAGCAAGAAGATTAAGTAGAAGCCACCTCATCATAATTCGGATCGACGTGCCAACTCGTGCTTCGACAAGGGCTTTGCGAAGCCCACTCAGCACGAACGGATTGTTCGCTTTCCGTTCGCCCTGAGCCTGTCGAAGGGCGGATATGCACAGAGCAATGTATTTATGAGACGAGTTCTAATCACTTCGCTGTCGGTCCCCTAAAAACCGCTCCGTGTCAACTCCCGGCGCCTCCAACAGCCTGCTGCATGGCTCAGTGATCCATACGACACGCGCCTACGTGTTTACCCCTAGCGGTTGTCTCCTGGCTCCGCACGTCATGAGGTAGGTTCAATGATGCTTCCGGGATAGTACGCTATACTGGCAGCAATAGTTGAACACCCAGTGTCGGAATCTATTGTTTGTGTAGCGGGGAATGAGCGCGATGGACACCAAACAGAAATACGAAGAATACGTTGTCACGAGCCACGCGCCCGCAATGCCGCCGGTCGAAGTTTCGCATGCGCAGGGCGTAACGCTTACGGCCGCGGACGGGACGGAGTACCTAGACGGCTTTGCGGGCTACTCGGTGGTGAACGCGGGGCACAGCAATCCTGAGGTGCTTGCCGCTGCCAAAGCCGCCATGGACCGCCACGTGCACGTCGGGAGCTATCTCTACTACGCCCCCGCCGTGGCCGATTTAGCTGAGAAACTGGCGGAGATTACGCCGGGGCGGCTGCAACAGTCTTTCTTCGGCAACAGCGGCGCGGAGGCCGTCGAAGGCGCGCTCCGCGTCGCCAAGACGTACACCGACCGCAACGAGTTCATCTCGCTACAATACTCCTTCCATGGCCGCACGCTCGGTACCCTGAGCGTCGGCGGCAACGCTCGCCGCAAGCGCCGCGCCGGGCCGCTGGCGCCGGGCACTGCCATTGCGCCGGCTCCTTACTGCTACCGCTGCCCGCTGCACCTCACCTTCCCATCCTGCAACGTGGCGTGCGCAGATGAAGTGGAGCGCGTATTCGATACCCAAACCACCGGCAACGTCGCGGCGTTCATTGCGGAACCGGTAATGGGAGAAGGCGGCATCATCGTGCCGTCCTCTGAGTACTTTCCCAGAGTTAAGCGCATCCTCGATCAGAACGACGCGCTCTTCATCGCCGACGAGGTGCAAACGAGCTTCGGCCGCACCGGCACGATGTTTGCCAGCGAGGAAATCGGCGTCGAGCCGGATATTCTCACGTCGGCAAAGGGCATTGCCAACGGTTTTCCGCTAAGCGCCTTCACCACTCGGCCCGAAATCGCCGAGTCATTCCAACCCGGCGACCACTTCAGCACCTTTGGCGGCAACCTCGTTTCGGCCGCGGCAGCGATTGCTACTATCGACTATCTAGAACGCGAAAAGCTGCCTGAGCACGCTCGCTACGTGGGACAGCACGTTCTGAATACGTTAGAAACCTGGCGCAACTCGCACAGACTCGTCGGCGACGTGCGCGGCAAGGGACTCATGATCGGTATCGAACTCGTGACCGACCGTGAAGCCAAGACTCCGGCGCCGGACGAAGCGAAACGTGTCCAAGAAGAGTGCCGCAAGGCAGGCCTCCTCATAGGCTGCGGCGGTTTCTATGGGAACGTGCTCCGCTTCCAGCCGCCGCTTGTCATCACGTTAGCGCAAGCCGACCGCGCTTTAGACATCCTCGATAATGCCTTGTCGGTTGTGGAAGAGTCTGCGCCCGTGCTTGCGGCGCCGTGACGAGCAGGCAGTGCGGAAAGTCAAGGGCCGAGCGTTGTGTGAGAATCGCTGCCTCCTCGCGCCTTGACCTGAAGCTATCCCACAAATCGGCTCGCCATGTCGTTTCGTGCTTCGACAAGGGCTTGGTGAAGCCCAGGCTTCGCGAAGCCCACTCAGCACGAACGGGTTATTAGTGTTTCCGTTCGCCCTGAGCCTGCCTGTCCTGAGCTTGCCGAAGGGTCGAAGGGCAGGTCTGCACAGTGCAATGTATCTATGAGATGAGTTCCTGTCATCTCAACCGATCGCCGCCGAGCGTCACCCCCTATGCGAACCTCCTTCCACACAGAAAGCCGCTGAACGTATAAGATGGAAAGAAGGACCTACTCGGGGCAAATCCTGATAGGGAGTGGAAGAGTTCAATGAAGAACATCCTGCTGCTTGGCGGCGCAAACCCTGCGCATAAGCCGCGGGACGTCGCCGCGTACGTCGCGGACTACCTGGAAGAACCCGGCGGCGTGAAGGTGGTAATCACCGAAGACACCGGCATCCTCGAGTCTGCCGCCGTTGACGCCTATGATGCGTTCCTGCTCTATCTCAACACCCAGGAAGAGCGCTGGCCCCAGAGCAGAGAAGCGGCGTTTCGCGAGGTGTTAGCGCGGGGCAAAGGACTCCTCGTGCTGCATGCGGGCGTCTTGAGCTTTCGCGGCTGGGAAGACTATACGCAGCTTATTGGCGGCTGGCCCACGCCGGACTTCTACCATCCGCCATACGGCCCATTCTCCGTGCACATCGATGATTCAACCCACCCCATCACTGAACGCATGGTGGACTTTGCCGTGCGCGATGAACTTTACGCCAACGTGCAGTTGACGCCGCAGGCGCGACTCCTCGCTCATGCCAAACTAAACGGGCAAGCGCAGCCGCTCTTGTGGGTCGTAGACCACCCTCAGACCCGCGTGTGCACGCTGCTCTTGGGACATGATAGGGCCGCCCTCCAGTATCCAGGCGCAGCCACGCTCTTACGGCGCGGCGTTGCCTGGGTCGCCGGCGAGTTGTGATTGTGGAGATAGCCCCGCGCCCTCAGGTGAAGGTTAAACGGTAACGGTGACAACCTTAGGGTACATTCTGCTGTGGTGGCTTGCGGTGCAAGCCATTACCATCGTGACTCTCCCGCTGACCTGGCTGCTCTTCCGGCATATGCCCTTGGCCGGGTATCCTTTCGCCAAGACGTTCGGCATCCTGCTCTTTGGCTTCGTCGGCTGGCTGCTGAT
This sequence comes from Chloroflexota bacterium, assembly GCA_028874195.1. Lineage (GTDB taxonomy): Bacteria > Chloroflexota > UBA11872 > VXOZ01 > VXOZ01 > VXOZ01. The sequence continues at coordinate 17,439 of JAPPLM010000070.1, read as the reverse complement.
GTCCCTGCGGATACTGCCGAACACCCTATGGGCACTGATTGTCGTGCTCATCCTCCTCGGCGCACTCTCGGCGGTCACTGTGCGGCACTTTCGCTGGCGCTTGAAAGACATACGGGAAGCCGTGGGGCATCAAATCTATGTCGTTGAAGTCCTCTTCTTGGTTCTACTGACCGCCTATGCGGTGCTGCGCCAGTACGCGCCGGAACTCATGGGCACCGAGAAGTTCATGGACTTCATGATGGTGAATAGCATTCTCCAGTCGTCGTCCCTGCCTCCCCACGACGCTTGGGCCGCGGGCCTCACCATCAACTACTACTATTTCGGCTACCTGATGGTGGCGTTTCTTACACGACTCACCACAATTCCCTCAGGAATCACGTATAATCTGGCGCTGGCGCTCTTCTTCGCTCTGAGTGGATTGGGAGCCTACGGCATCGGCTACAGCCTGGTCAAGCGCTTCCAAGCCGCAGGCGGCATTGTCGAGCCGCGCAGAGGAACGCTCACGGGTCTCTTTGCCGTGTTCCTGCTCCTCTTCATCGGCAACCTCTTTACCATCTGGAAAGCCCTGACCGAGCCCGAAATCCTGCGCCAGGGTTTCTGGTTCGGCGTTGGCTGGAACGCCACACGGGTGATACAACGCGTCGAAGGCGATACGCTGCTCGATTACACAATTAATGAATTCCCCGCCTTTAGCTTCATCTTGGGCGACATGCACCCGCACGTCATGGCGCTGCCCTTTGCCCTGTTGGCGATCTTCACCGCCCTCACCTGGTACGCGAAACCTGACTACCCGCCCATACCTCCGTCATTCCCGCGAAAGCGGGAATCCATCTTGACGATACTTACCGTCCCAAGAGTCAGTCGTATCGTCTTCAGCGCCGTCATCTTCGGCGGTCTCTACTTCTTGAATTCATGGGACTTTCCAACGTACTTCATACTGCTGACGGTATTTGTGCTGCTCTCGCTTCGGGTTCATGATACGTGGCAACAGTGGAAGGACGCGCTCATTTGGTTAGGTGCTACGGGCGTGCTGGCTCTTCTGCTCTACGCGCCGTTCTATCTGACATTCGATCCTCCCACCCAGGGTATCGGCCTGGTGCCCTACCGGACGGATCTCGGCCAATTCTTCACTGCGTTCGGCATCTTCCTGGTGCCGTTGGGAGTGCTCCTGACGATAGTCGGCATTCAGACCTCGCTGCGCCACGTCGTCCCGGAGACAGCCGAGCCGCAGAGCCAAACGCGGGGACGCAAGGCGCGACAACAACGCCGCGCGGACGGAGGTTCCGCCCAACCCGCCACCGCCGAACCTGAATCCAAGGAACGCCGGAAGTCCTATCAGCTCTACGTGGTTTGGATTCTCGTTTGTTGGGTCGTCGTGACGCTGTTGCTCGCACGGCTCTTTGACACTGCGGCCTTGGCAATCATCGCGCTAAGCCTCGTCGTGGGCATTGGCATCCTGCTGTGGCGGCGAGACTACAGCGAGCCGCTACCGCTGGTGCTCGGTGTCGTGGGCTTGGTGGCGTTTCTCGTCTTCGCCAGCGAGATATTTTATGTAAAGGATTTCTACGGCCCGCCAAATATGCGCATGAACACCGTCTTCAAGCTGTATTTCCAAATCTGGACGCTCCTTGCGCCGGTGATGGCCTTCGCGATCTACTACGCGAGGATTTGGCTGCGGCAGAGGCAGCGTCCGCTTAGCTGGGTGTTTCGTGTCATCACCATTCTGCTCGTGCTCAGCGGTTTCTATTACAGTGCTCTGACCGCGCCCATCTTTGCCTCGTTCCAGCGCGAGCCGCCGACCCTGGACGGCACCAAGTTCTACGCCCGCGACCATGCCGACGAGGTCGCCGCTATCGCCTGGTTGCAGGAGAACGCCGCGTCGGATAGCGTGGTAGTAGAGGCTTCAGGCCAGGAGTACAGTCTCTATAGCCGGGTAGCGGCCTTTACGGGCCTGCAGACGGTACTCGGCTGGCGCCAGCACGAACAGCTCTGGCGCAATGACTTTAGGCTGGTGCTTGAACGTGAAAACGACCTCCAGCAGTTCTACGTGAACGCGGGGCGAGAAGACGCAAATGCCCTGTTGCGCAAGTATGACGCTGACTATATCTTCATAGGGGACTGGGAACGCCAGCTCTACGGCCAGGACGTAGACCACCTCCTCGACTGGTTCCCTGTCGTATTTCAGAGCGGAAACGTATACGTGTTGAAAGCCAATGCCAGTTAAGAAAGCAGCCCCGCCCGCGGCGCAGCCCAGGTCGAGGAAGTCGCGCTCGCGCCGGACACCCCCACCCCCGGAAGAGCCGGTATCCGCCAATTGGCCGGCCATAGCTGCCTGGTTGCGCGCCGAGACACCCTTCGGGCTCTCCCGCTGGCAACTGCTTGTCTTCCTCGCCGTGCTCGCGTTCGTTGCCTTCACACGTTTCTGGGACCTGGGCACGCGCGCGCTGCACCACGACGAAAGCATGCATGCCCGCTTTGCCTGGGATATCTACCGTTCGTTCGACTATCGCTACAATCCCCTGCTGCACGGCCCGTTCCAGTTCTACTTCACCGCATTCATGTTCTTTCTCTTTGGCGTCAGCGACGAGGTAGCGCGCTTTGGGCCGGCGCTGTTCGGCGTGGTGTCCGTACTACTGGTCTATCCCCTGAAGCCTTACCTGGGGCGGAATGGCATGGTGTTGGCGGCCATTCTCATGGGCATTTCGCCGCCACTGCTCTATTTCGCGCGGTTCGCGCGCAACGACATCTACGTGGTGGCGTGGACAATGCTCATCGTGCTGGCGCTCTTTGGGTGGTTGCATACAAGACAGCGCGCGTACATCTACATAGGCACGATAGCCGTCGCGCTCTCTCTGGCAACCAAGGAGAATACCTACATCACTTTGGCGATTGCGGGGTCATTCATCATCATTCGGTTCTTGCAGGAGCAATTCACGCCAGGGCTGGCGGCACGACTGCCCAGCCATGAGTCGGTGAAGAGCGCGCTCGCCGATCTGTGGAACGATTGGCGGCTTCTCATTGCCGGCATAGTGGCGTTCCTCTTGGTCTTCGTGACCTTCTTTACCGCCTTCTACACCCATCCCCAAGACTTCGCCAGCGGCGTCGTCAAGGCGCTGGAGTACTGGCTGGCCCAGCAGGAAGTGGGCCGAGGCAATCAACCGATCTGGTACTACTTTATGCTGCTGCCGCTCTACGAACTCATTGTGGCGGTATTCGTGCTGCCGGCGCTGTGGTTTCTCGCGCGGCGGGGCAGCCTGACGGATCGCTTTCTCTGCTACTGGTTCGTCGGCGCGGTCGTGCTGTATTCCCTGGCCGGTGAACGCATGCCCTGGCTCGTGCTCCACCTCTCGCTGCCGGGCATTCTCCTGGTATCGCGGTTTCTGGGACAGAAATTCGCTGAGCCGAATGGTCTACGCCGCCATCGCATTGCACTGACGCTCTTTCTCTTGATCGGCGTCTATGCGCTGCACACCGTTATGCCGCTGGCATACGCGCACGGTGACACGCCAAAAGACATGCTCGTCTACGTGCAGACAACGCCGGACGTGCCCTACGTCGTCGCACAAATCGAGCAGATATCGCGCAAGCTAACTACCGAGACGGAATTGGTCGGCCTCATCGACAATGAGGATTCCTGGCCGTTCGCGTGGTATCTCCGCGACTACACGAGAGTCGGCTACATATCCAAGATTGGCGATCCGGGCGAGGCGGCCTTTGTGATCGTCACGGCCAGCGAGGTCGAAAACGCAAGGGAAAACCTCAGCAACTATGTGCCGTTCCGCTACAAACTGCGGTGGTGGTTCCCGGAAGCGCTCTACAAAGAACTGCGTCCCTCATTCTTGCTCGACTTTGTGATCAATTCTCAGACCCGCGGCAACTTTACGGCATGGCTGGTGAGCCGCAAAATGCCGAAACCCGTCGACTCGCAGGAATTCCGTTTCGGCTCTCAGGACTTTTACTTCTTCGTGCGCGGCGATCTCGTTCACCTGCTCTAGCCACTTCCGGTAGCGCTTTTCTTAGCCCGGTGGGAGTTGCAATCCAACGCGGCAAGACAAATAAGGAGAGCGAGGGCCTGTTTTCATTGCCTGCACGAAACCGTGGCAGGACTTGCACTGATCTCTGAACAGCCGTAAATCGCCGCCAGTACATCACTTCTTCGCAAAACCCCTGGTTCCCGCCTCGATTTCTCCGTCCCAGCCGGCTCCCTTTACTCCCCCACCAGTCCCACGCTTGGCTCTCTGGTAGCGCAGGTTTGCAACCTGCGCCCGTTTTGGCTACGAGCGGGCCACCTATGAAGCCACAGGTCATGGCGCGATCGAAGAGGCTTGCAATCTAATCCGATTGGAATGCCGTAGAAACTTCGCGCATCAGGCAGTGGGATCGCGCAGAGAGTATCTTGCTCCCGCCCTAGGATTCCGTCCCTTGGCTGGTGCCCGCCGTGAAGCGCCAACGGAAGGAAAGCACGGCCGAACCGCCGAGCATGAGTACGCCCAAAACCGCGCCGACGACTGGGGCCAATATGGCAAGCAGGCCGGTGATCAACGCGGCACTGTCTAAAGTGAGGCTCGCGAGAAAGTAACCCATTCCTGCCATTCGTTCGGCAAGTTGACGCCGCATGGCAACGCGAAGGACGTGACTGCAAAGCGCGATGACCACGGCTACCGCCAGCCACAGCCACACGCTGGCAGCGGCAGCGTCAAGCAAACTGAGCACGATTGCCGCGGCGCAGAACGGACGCGTGACTGCGCTCACCATCGCCTCGTAGCGTCCCCAGCGTGGATGCTTGTCAGCAAACACCTGTGCGCCGGCAAGCACGAAGAGCACGCCAATGACGGCAGTATGGGACAAGAACGTCAGCGGAGTCTGCAATGATACCTCTACGTCCTCGGAGCGGGCCAGTACCGCCAAGAGAAACAGGGCAGCATACGGGTTTTGCCCGGCGGCAAATGTGAGGCCGAGCGCAGTCCAGGGCATGGTTCTAATACTCCTTCGTATCGTGTATCGTTGCCTGCATTGTGCTCCACAACCCGCGCACAGTCGATTTTAGGTCGGCAAGTGTCCCGACGTTGTCTATTCTCGTGACCGGGGAAAGAGGGCCGCGCTTCTGCCGCAGTCGGGCGACCTTATCCTCAACCGATGGCTGCATGTCCAGGCGTCGTTGCGATTCTGCGGGAGACATCCCTTTGGCACTTAGTCTTTCACGCTGCGATTCCGATGTTGCAACCACGACCCACACAGCGTCGAGCATCATTACAAGATCGCTCTCTATCAGCTTGATGGCCTCGATGGCGCAGGGAATGTGCGCAGGGGTCCGATCGAGTTCCTGCCGCACCGCTGTCACGACAGCGGGGTGTACAATCAGCTCGAGCTTCTCCAGAGCGGCGGCGTCATTGAATACTACTCTGCCAAGGGCGGCGCGATCAAGCGACCCATCTTGCGCCAAGACTTCTCCACCGAACTCAGCGGCGACAGCTTGCACCAACAGGCTGTCGGAGTCACGGTAGAGATCATGCACGACCTGATCGGCGTCGACCACGTGCACACCCAATTCGGCAAGGAACTTCGCCACAGTGCTCTTGCCGGTGCCGATATTTCCCGTAATGCCGACCACAGGCGCTTCCCGCCGCCTGCCCGCACCTTGCAGGCCGTCTGACATCGGAATGTTCTCCTTAACCACGCTATCTCCGTACCGTTGCGTCCTCACTGCCGCGTGTCAGCTTGGCTCACCGCGACGAAATAGCGCAAGGTTTTCGATGTGGTAGGTCTGCGGAAAGAAGTCAAAGAGCTCCAGTCGTTCCACGCGGTATCCTTCTTCCTGCAGAAGCCCCGCGTCTCGCGCTAGGGTGGAAGGCTCGCACGAGAGGTAGACGATACGGCTCGGCGCGCTGCCGGCCACCGCGCGGAGCACACGCGGGTCCATGCCGGTGCGCGGCGGGTCAACCACGGCGATGTCCACCTGCGGCAACTCCTCCGTCACCTTTTCCGCAGGCAGGTCCCAGAAGTTGATGTTCCGCAGCCCCCAATTCTCCGCCGTTTGCCGCGCGGCCGCGATGGCTTGCTGGTCTACCTCAATGCCGATGACGTGTCCCGAATCCTCGGCCATAAAGAGGCCGAATATCCCGACGCCGCAGTAGAGGTCGAGCACGGTCTCATCTGACCGGATCGCCGCCAGTGCCCGCATGCGCGCTATGGCAGTGGGCAACATTTCCACGCTCGCCTGAAAGAATGCTCCAGGCGGGAACTGGATGGTCTTGCCCATGAGTTCAATGCCCACCAGAGCCCCTCCGGCGAATGGCTCCACGCGACCACTTGGCGTGCGATACGAGATACTCACCGCCTCCGGGATGGTGGCAAGGGCTTCCAGAACGGCGCCAAGCTCCGGTTCCGCCTCCAGGTCAACATTGCGGACGCCTTCAAGAATCAGCGCCAGCTTTGCACCGCTATCCTGCGGAATGACGCGCGTTTCCACCCAGTTTCTTCCCCACAGATCCGGGATCCTGCCGTCGCGGATCATTGCATTAAGTGTCGCTAGCAGCTTGGAGATGAGCGGGTGACTAATGGCGCAATGCTCGATCTCGACGACGCGACGGCTGCCACGCTGCCGGAAGCCCGCTTCGCGTGAGAGCGCGATCTCGCAGCCATAACGGTACTCCCATGGCAATTGCGGCGTATGCACGGCGTCGATGCCGACGGCTTGCTTGCCGATCCGCGCAAAGTGCTCTTCCACGACCTGCTGCTTGAGGCGTTTTTGCGCGGCATATTCGATGTGCTGCCACTGACAGCCGCCGCATGCGCCATAGTATTGGCAGAACGGGTCCGTGCGGTCAGGCGAAGCTTCGAGCACCTCAACGACGCGTGCATGCAAGAATTTCTTGCGCCGGCGCTCCAGTTGCACCTTGACTCGCTCACCGGGAATCCCGTAGAACGCGAAAACCACCTGCCCATCGATGCGGCCCACTGCAGGGCCGCGATGCGCCATGCCGGTGAGCGTCAATTCCACCGGTTCACTTTCTCGCAGCTTACGACCGCGACTCATTACTTCCTTCTTTCATGTACCCTCTCTGACGGCCACATGCGATCCGTGAGTTGGCGAACACTTGCCGGGCAAGACACGAGCGCCACCGGTTGTCCGGTTTTGCTACCAAGGAGAGACGTGCCAAGCCTATCACCAGGGCCTCTACAGAATTAAACCAAAGAAACCGGAATCACTGCAATGAGCAGATTGGGACGTCAGCAGCGCCATATCCAAGTCATAGGGTGCGCTATACTGAATTCCAAACTAGTAGGCTTGGAGGCGCAGGATGGCATGGAAGCAGAACGAAGCGGCGGACGTGATGGACGCGCCCGCCTTCCACGAAGGGGATGGTAGGATCACGCGCCGGAGGTTCTTCCGGGAAACCACGCGGCTGCCCGTCCGCATCGAGGTATGGGAACTGCTGCCGGGCGCGAGTGAAGGCTCCCATATCCACGAAGGCGACGACGTGCTGGAGGAGTTCTACTACTTCATCGAGGGTCAGGGCGTCATGTGGATGAACGGAGAAGAAGTGCCGGTCCGGGCGGGTGACGCCGTCATGGCTCCTCCCGGGGTTGACCACGGTTTCCGCAACACCGGCGACGAGACGCTGAAGTTGTTCATCGTCTGGGGCGAGCCTACTGAAGAGTAGCAGATCGGAGCAGGGCACCATCCGGTAAGCGTGACATCCATCGGCTCCTGTTCTTAGACCTCGCTTCCACGCTTCAGAGTGCTTCAGCCTCAATCCGCAGCAGCGCTTCAACCGTCCAACCAAGCAGCCATGCCAGGTTTTCCGGTGGGTGCGGCGTGGTCCTGCCCGTAATCTTACGGTAGCCGCCCTGGTCGATAAACTCTTCCGTCGCGTTGGCGAGCAGCCATTCGCTTGCCAGCGCCACCTTGGGACCCAGCCGCTCAGCAAAGGCCTCATCCACCCAGCCCACCGCGCGAATGTGATCGTAGGCCAAGAGTGCCGCCGCGGTCATGCCCAGCCAGTGATCGTCCTGGGTGTGCATGCCGACCGCGCCATCGGGAAACTGGCAAGAGAACTGCCATTCAACCGAGCGCGTGCAGCGATCGCGCATCACTGCTGTACGTGGATGCCCGTCCGGCAGCCACCCGTGTAGCCGCGTGAGAAACTCCACCGCGCCCCGCGCGGAGAAACCCCAGCCGGTCTCATCCATGCGCACGCTGGGAAAGTGCTCTGCGGCAATCTCCGTGGGCCAAGGCCCCATGCACCACGTGCCCAATGACTCAACGAAAGCCCCGTCCGGCGAACCCGGTTCATGGCGACGAAGGTAGTAATCGGCCAACCGCACCGCTGACGCCAGCACGTCGTCCCGGCGCGTCCGCTCATAGTAGTGCACCAACCCCATACCGACCCATCGCAAATCGTCGGTGAATGCACCATCGGTAACAGACGGGTCCTGGCTATCGGAAGGCGGGTAGCCAATGTTGTAGGCATGACCCCGATCGGTGCGATGCTGCTGCAGGTAATCAAACAGCGAATCAGCCCGGGCATCGAAGCAAGTTTCGTTAGGATTGTGTGAATAGAATTCCCCGTAACACCATAGACCGACGCCCTGCATCCAGGAACGGCTGAAGAGGTTGTTCACGGTCCGCGGATCGCCAACGCTGGTTGGGTCCCGCTCCATCCGCTGGCTCAGCCGCAGATTGCGCTGCCGGTCCGCCACCGGCGGCACGGGATCGCGCATGAAGCTGAATGAAAAAACAGCGTAGCGGTCAGCCGCCTCTTTGTAGCGTACTTCATTGGTCCGCTCATACAGCCGGTAGAGGGCCTGAGCCAGGTACGGCGGCGAATGCGCGTGCGTCGGGCCGAAGTCGCTGCTAGTCGTGACGAAGGGACATTTCTCCGGGTCGGGACGCCCGATTGTGCCCTGCCAGGCGACAAAGCGGTCGCCAATCGAACGTGCAATGGTAAGTGGGTCCCGCATCGTTGTAGCCTTTCTCAATGGATTGCCCCCTCTTGGGGACAGCCTTCATTCAGCTTGCGCACAAACGTCTAGACCTCGTCGAAATCGTATCGGGGGCTTACGGTAGATCACATTTACCCAAAGAATCGTCCCCATAAGCCAATGAAGCCGGACGGGGGGCAGTGTTTGACCCCACTTGCACCGAAGGCCATCATTCTTCGCACTCTGCTTGTCCAGACTCCCGCTTCTGCGCCCGGCGCCACTCTGCACCTCTGCCATGTATTGTAATGTAAGCGATCGATGCGTTTAAATCCGCCACGCTATTAAGCCTTTGCTCATTGTAATTATCTATAGTGAGTTCAAGGCCCTAGTGTTCGTTTGCAGTTCGCCATTCCCAGCCAATGGACCGCACTGAGACAATTCTGGTCACCGGAGCCACCGGGTACATCGGCGGCAGGCTGGTACCCCGCCTGCTTCAAGAGGATTGCCGTGTCCGCGTGCTCGTCCGCAGCCGGGCCAAGGCGCTCTCCCGTCCCTGGTCCGACCGGGTCGAAATCGTGGCGGGTGACATCCTCTGCCCCGACGCCCTTTCGCAAGCACTCGAAGGGGTAGGCATCGCCTACTACCTCATCCACAGCATGTCCCATGGCGCCAACTTTCACGACCTCGACATTACAGCCGCCCGTGCCTTCGGCCAAGCGGCAAGCAAGGCAGGCGTGAATCGCATCATTTACCTGGGGGGCTTGGGTGACCCGCAAGCCAATCTCTCCCCACACCTGCGCTCCCGCCAGGAGACGGGAGGTGCGCTGGGAGAGAGTGGCGTCCCCGTCACGGAATTCCGCGCCGCAGTCGTCGTCGGCTCGGGCAGCATCTCTTTTGAGATGATCCGGTACCTGGCAGAGCGGCTGCCCATTATGATTTGCCCCAAGTGGGTATACTCACGCATCCAGCCGATTGCCGTTGACGACTTGCTGGAGTACCTGTTCTCGGCCCTGGACGCCCCGGAGAGTGGCGGCGCCATCGTGGAGATTGGCGGGAGTGACATTACTACGTATAAGGGCTTGATGCTCGGCTACGCGCGTGCACGGGGCCTCCGCCGCTTGCTGATACCGGTGCCGGTGCTCACGCCCCTCCTGTCCTCCTACTGGGTACACTGGGTGACCCCCATCCCTGCCGGCATCACCGCACCTCTCGTCGAGGGGCTCCGCAACGACGTCATCGTGACAAATACGCTTGCTCGCTCACTCTTCCCTCATATTGAGCCCCGAGACTACGCCACTGCTATTGGCAGCGTGATCGGAGACCTTGAGAAGGGACGGATTGATACGGCGTGGAGTGATGCCGCCGGCACAACGTCGGAGCCGGAGTCGGCGGCTCGCCTAGAATCCCACGAGGGAGTGATCATCGAGCGCCGTCACCGCATGGTTGCGGCACCGGCCGCAGAAGTCTTTCGTGTCTTCACCGGCATCGGCGGGGCGCGAGGGTGGTACTTTGCCAACTGGATGTGGCGACTGCGCGGCATGCTGGACCGCATGTTGGGCGGCGCCGGCCTGCGCAGGGGCAGACGACATCCCGACTACTTGCGTGTCGGCGACGCCTTGGACTTCTGGCGCGTGGAAGACCTGAAACCGAACCGTCTACTCCGATTGAGGGCCGAAATGAAGCTACCCGGTCGGGCCTGGCTCCAATACGAAGTGCGAAATGCAGAGGACGGCACCAGCACCTTGGAGCAAACTGCTACGTTCATCCCAAAGGGTCTATTCGGCTTGGCCTACTGGTACACCCTGTATCCATTGCATGCATGGATTTTCAGCGGGTTGATCGGCGCGATCTCCCGCCGCGCTGAGAGCGCCAGCAATCACGTTGACAGCGATTTCTCGTCACGTTAGACAATTCGTGACCCACTCTTACCCTTTGTCCACACAGGCCGTTGTCTACTTTCAACTGCACGGGGTTGGCAGCAGAGCGCCGTATCTGCATCCCACCGCGCCGTGCAACCGGCCCGCACCTCGTCTAGCAGCGCAGTTTCGGGCAGTGGCTACGCAAGCCAGGACCCAAGGATTGCAATGAATCTCGGTATAATGGGACAGGATTGCCGCAAGCAACACGAGGAAGCCCATCCATGAAAGTCGTCGACGTCCAAAGCTACGTGCTAAAAAGCCCGTTGGCCGAGCAGGAAGAGTTTTACGCCTCGCAAGAGTCTTTTTCCGAGCGCAGCAGTTGCCTCGTCCGCATCGAGACGGACAGCGGTCTCGTAGGCTGGGGTGAGGCGGGGCTGTGGGGAGCGCCGGAGCCGGTAGCCGCCATGATCGACCACGTCCTGACGCCCAGAATAACGGGGATGAATCCGCTGCACGTGGATGTCATCTGGGAAAAACTCTACGCCCACATCCGCGACTGGGGACGGCAGGGCACGGCCGTTGAGGCGATCAGCGGTGTCGACATCGCCTGTTGGGACATCGCGGGACAAGCGCTGCAGCAACCTATTCATGCGCTCTTGGGCGGCGCCTATCGCGACAGGGTTAAGGCGTATGCCACAGGAGGCTACTACAAGGGCGGGCCGGAGAAATGGGCGGACACCGGCGCGCTGGCAGCGGAGGTTGAGAGACACGTAGCCACCGGCTTTCGCGCGTTGAAGATCAAAGTCGGGCTGCTGTCCGTGGCTGAAGACCTCGCCCGCGTGAAGGCAGCGCGGCGGGCTTTGGATGCCTGCGCACCCAGCGGCGAACGCTTCCCCTACATGGTGGACGCCAATCACGCCTATCCGCCGCACATTGCCATTGCCGTCGGCCGCGGTTTGGAAGAGGAAGATACTCTATGGTTTGAAGAACCGGTAATTCCCGAAGACCGCAGAGGGTACCGCCAGGTAGCCGAGACCCTCGATCTCGCCATTGCCGGCGGCGAATGCGAGCACACGCGGTTTTCCTTCCGCGACCTCATGCTCGAAGGGTGCATCGACATCGCCCAGCCGGACATCTGCGGCACCGGCGGCATCTCTGAAACCGTCAAGATTGCCACGCTAGCGCAAACTTTCGGCGTGCAGGTCTATCCCCATGTTTGGGGATCCGGCATCGCGCTGGCCGCCGCGCTGCATTTCATCGCCTCGCTGCCGCCGAGTCCTCATTCAGCGAATCCGCTGCCGGCCCTCAATGAGCCAATGCTGGAGTTCGACCGTAATCCCAACCCCTTACGCGACACTTTGCTGCGCGAACCCTTCACGTTGGAGGATGACGGGACAGTCTTGATTCCACAGCGACCCGGCCTGGGGATAGAAGTCGACGAAGCCGTAGTGGCGCAGTATGGGCCGCAATAGCAACCGTCGAGGGGGCCGGGGCATCGTCAATACATCAATTCGTGGTGGACCGTCCGTTCGTGGTGAGTGGGCATCGAAATGCCCTGGTCGAACCATGAACGGACGCATCAGCAAAACGCGGTGATCGGTTGCTCCCGCCCGACGGGCCTATTGAGCACCAAACCGGCCAAGTCCAAACATCCCAATATCGTGCCGAGTCTTGCCGCCTAGCGCCAAGTCGGCCAGTATCTCCCCCACCACGCTGCAGAACTTAAAACCGTGGCCCGAAAAGCCGGCGGCTATGACCACGTTCCCATGTTCCGGATGGTGATCCATGATGAAGTGGCCGTCCGGCGTGTTGGTAAACATGCAGGTCTTTAGCGCCAACGTGGCGCCCATGCCGCCCGTTAGATACCGTTGTGTACAAGCGCGCAGCGCCTCTTCATCCTCGCGATGACATTCGCGGTCTACACTTTCCGCTGTAGTCTGTTGCTGAAGGTGGTGGTACTTCCCAATCTTGAAGCCTGGAATACCATGAATGGGAAAGCCGTAGTAGTGTCCTTCCGGCACGAGGCAGTTGAAGACCGGAAAGCGCTCAACCGCGAAGAGTTCGGGTTGCGCCGGTTGAAACCACCCCATCACTTGGCGCTCCGGGACAGCATTTCCGCCCAGCGTCGGTAGCAGGGACTGGCTCCAGGCCCCGGCGGTGAAAACCAGCCGGTCGGCGGCATATGTGGCCCGCGTGGTGCGCACGGTAACGCTATCTCGCTTAGCCTGCCAATCCAGCACGGGCTCGCGGGCCCGCACCTCGGCCCCTGCCGCCTGGGCCTGCCACACGTGGTGCACTATGCACCTTTCCGGTACGAGAAAGCCTCCATCCGGCTGCCACACCCCCATCATCTCAGGTGGAAGAGCGAACCCAGGGAACTGCTGCGTTAGTTCCGCACTCGAAAGCACATCGTGTGTGAGATCGTGCTCCGCGCAAGACTCTATGGAACCCTTGACAACGAATGAATCCGGTGCGCCCGCGTCAATCGAGCCCGTTATGTAGAGCAACTGCTCGCCAGCATCTTGTTCCAATTCGCGCCAGAGCGCATAGGCCCGCGCCAGCAGCGGCACATACGAAGGGTGCTCGAAATACGTGAGCCGAATGACGCGCGTGACCCCATGCGACGATCCCATGTCGTGGGGAATATCAAAGTGCTCTAGTCCGAGCACGCGCTCGCCGCGCCGTGCCAAGTGGTGGACGGCAGCACTCCCCATGCCGCCTACGCCTACCACGATAGTGTCAAAGTGCTCAGCCTTCATAGCCTTGGCTTCCTTTACTCGCTCTAAGCGCCTAGACTCGCTCAGTGTTTCTTGCCAGGGAACGATCGAGCTTCGTCAACAAGCCGTAGCGCGGGGGCTTGTCCCCCGCTTCCGCACAAAGCGCGGATTCTGGGCGCCACTCATTACCTCACCGGTCATGCGACGCCTTGCTCCAGCCATACTCCAGGCTCACACGCGCCCGATCTTTTTTGCGCTACTCCCGCGCTAGTGTCGCAGCATCACAAAGTCAGCACTGCAGCGGCCATCGCACCACTATAGTATCGGCTCCGGTCGGATAGGAGACAAAGGGATCTCCATGAGATCTTCACCCAATATGACCGTGCCGTCGAAAGCAGCGGCCGCTTCGGCCACCATGCGCTCCCGGATACCGGGGCGGGTGATTTGCTCGGTCAGGTGGATCAATACCAGCTTTTCAACGTCCGCAGCGGCAGCCGTGCGCGCGGCGTCAAGGTGACCCGAGCATGATGATGTGAGACGCGGGTCCGTTTCCACATCGTTAAGGAAGTGGCACATGTGCAAGAGCACATTCGCACCCCGGGCCAACTCCACCAGTTGCGGGTTAGGCGCTGTGTCGCCTGTGACGACGATGCTGCCTTCAGGTCCATCAAACCGATATGCCACTGACTGCAAATACGGCTGGCAGTGCACCATCTCAGCCACCTTTACCTGCCAACCCTCTCCTGCGACTTCTGTGCCGGCACGCAATTCTTGCACCTGCGGCGCGGGGCGTTGACGCGGCAGCGTGCCGCCGCGATGCTCGTAGATCAAGTGGCTGCCTGGGTGAAGCGTACGCCCCGCCAAATCGGCCTGAAAGGCCCCTTCTTCACCAAATAGCAGATGAGTCATACGCGCCGTGCCGCCGGGACCATAGACCTGGAGGTCCGGTATCTGCCCCGCACCTTGGTCCCACCGTGTAAGCACAAGATAGCTGTAGTCCATACAGTGGTCGTAATGTAAATGAGTCAGGAAGAGATGGGTGATCTGTGTTGGCGAAACAGCTACCGCTAAGAGACGCCGCACCGTCGCCGGTCCGCAGTCGAACAGGATTCTGGCGTCACCCTGTTCCACCAAGAAGCTGCAGCCTGCCCGTTCCAGTGAAGGGGTTGGCGTACCGGTCCCAAGCAGCGTAAGTCGCAGCGACATGTGGGCTTCGCCTCTCTCCGACGGCACTTACGGCCGGCAGTTCTACTCATGCGGTACATACTTGATTGGTGAATGATACCGTGTTTGCGGTTAGTGCCGCCTGCAACACCTGCGACTGCCCGCACTATCGCGAACACGCCCGTCACCCAAGTAATCCCTGAAAATACACAATTGTATGGCGCAAGTACACGCGCATGCTAAGAAATCACAGAGAACAACTGTGAATCTACGCAAATGCACGTTTTATCTACAGTATTCGACTTGACTGCAAGTCGAGTGAGAATCTATAATGAGAGGAACACCGCTCCAATGTCCGCGGTGTAAATTGGTGTAATAGGCAAGAAGGAGAGAACTACGCCAATGGCAAAGCAGGTAGTACTAGACGAGGAAGCCCGACGCGCTCTCATGGGCGGCATCGAGAAGGTGGCCGACGCGGTGGAGTCCACCCTCGGTCCCAAGGGGCGCAACGTAGCACTTGGCAAGAAGTACGGCGCGCCGGTGGTCACCCATGACGGTGTCACGGTGGCCAAAGAGATCGAACTTGAGGATGGGCTCGAGAACGTCGGCGCCCAACTCATCAAGGAAGCGGCGAGCAAGACGAACGACATCGCCGGTGACGGCACGACGACCGCGACCGTGCTCGCCCACACGCTCATCAACGAAGGGCACCGCAACGTGGTCGCCGGTGTCAACCCCATGATCATGAAGCGCGGCCTGGAGCAGGCCACCCGCGTCGTCGTCGACGAACTCCGCGCGATCGCCACGCCGGTGACCGGCAGGGCACAGGTCGCTGAAGTCGCCTCTATCTCCGCTGCCGATAGCGACATTGGCGATCTCATCGGCGACGTGATGGACAAGGTCGGCAAAGACGGCGTCATTACGGTAGAAGAGGGTCGCGGGATCGGCTTTTCGGTCGAATTCGTCGAAGGTATGGAATTCGATCGCGGCTACATCTCTCCTTACTTCGTAACGAACTCCGACCGCATGGAAGCCTCCATCGAAGACCCGTACATCTTCATTACCGACAAGAAGCTGAGCGCCGGCAATGACGTGCTTCCTCTCCTCGAGAAGTTCGTGCAGGGCGGCCAGAAGAACCTGGTAGTGATTGCCGAAGACGTCGAGGGTGAAGCCTTGGCGATGATGGTCGTCAACAAGATGCGCGGCGTATTGAATTGCGTTGCCATCAAGGCCCCCGGCTACGGCGACCGCCGCAAGGAGATGCTGCAGGACATAGCGGTCTTGACCGGCGGTCAGGTGATTTCCGAAGAGCTGGGTCGCCGCCTCGACCAGGTCATGATCGAGGACCTCGGCCGCGCCCGCCGTGTGGTATCCGACAAGGACAACACGACCTTTGTCGAGGGCCACGGAGACTCCGAGGAAGTCAAGGGTCGCATCAACCAGATCAAGGCTCAGGTCGAAGAGACCACGAGCGACTACGATCGCGAGAAGCTCGAAGAGCGCGTAGCCAAGATGTCCGGCGGCGTGGCCGTCATCAACGTCGGCGCTGCAACCGAAATCGAGCTCAAAGAGAAGAAGCACCGCGTCGAGGATGCGCTTTCGGCTACCCGCGCCGCGGTTGAGGAAGGCATCGTCCCCGGTGGCGGTATCGCCCTCCTGAACGCGCTGCCCGCGCTGGACGGCCTGAAGCTCGACGGCGATGAAGGCGTGGCCGTGACGATTATGCGCCGCGCACTCGAGGCGCCGATCCGCCGCATCTCGCAGAATGCCGGCCAGGATGGCTCGGTCATCGCGCAGGAAGTGCGCCGTCTGGCCAAGAGCCGCCGCAACAAGAACGTCGGCTTCAACGTCCTTTCCGGCGAGTACGTCGACATGATCGAGTCGGGCATCATTGACCCGCTGAAGGTCACCCGCTCGGCAGTCGAGAATGCGGCTTCGGTTGCAGCCATGGTGCTGACAACTGACGCGCTGGTGGTCGACATTCCCGAACCGCCCGCACCCGCACCCGCCGGTGACGAAGGGATGCCCTACTAAGGCAGCCAGTTCTCAATAGCGAGAATTAAGAGGGGCTCCCCAATTAGGGGAGCCCCTCTTGTTTTTCTTGAGTTTTCCTGCGCCTGTTGACATTTCCTTAGAAATGCGCGCACTATCGGGGAAGTTTCATCGAAGAGCAGGAAGGGTCTCTTGGATTGGATGCCGTGCAGTAGGCCTTGATGAGACTGCTGCCAAAGCCGCCCGTTCAAGTGGCAGTCCCTCACAAGATTCTATACCGATTGGGAAAGGCAGTGATGAGCAAACGGGAAGGAAAGACCATTAAGCACATTCGGGAAGCGGTGCTGCAGGGCAAACTTCAGGAGCCGTTCAGCCCAAATGATGTGAATACCGCATTAGGAATTCATTGGGCGGGAAACTTCCTGCCAAAACACCGTGTTGGCAATCCAGGCGGCAATACTGAGCTGTTTGTGCAGATCAATGATCGACCGGCTCTCTATTGTCTCAAAGACCAGGCGGTGAGTTTCTCTTAGGTCATGCGCGGGGCGTTGACCATGCAATCGTTGGTGCAACTGACAAAAACGCACAATGGGTACCTGTTTGACACATCCTTACATGGCATTCACATCGTGCGATTAGTGCTGGGCTATACGTGGCTTTAGCGGAATCTGAACCGTAGCGCGGGGGCTTGTCCCCCGCTCTTGGGATGGCGCGCCCCGCATCCGGCGGATGGATTCCCTAGACTCACAAACGAAGTGCAACACTTTGCTAAGGTGTTGCCA
>JAPPLM010000018.1 GCA_028874195.1 Chloroflexota bacterium | reverse complement strand
GGACAGATAGGCGCGACATTGTGAACATAGACGAAGACGGCAAGCTGGTGCCAGCTAACCCGCCGCAGGAGGGGTCGTAGCGCCAGCGGAGATAGGGTCGGGAGGAGAATTAGACAATGCGGAAGATGGTTTCTTGGTTGATGTTGCGTTGCGTTTTGAAGCAGCGCAGCGCCGCTGCGAGCACGGTGTCTGCTGCCGGTCGGCTCGGTCTTGCTCTTGCGCTGTCGGTTCTGCTCAGCACACTCTTGAGCGCCATGGCTCAAGCGCACTCGGAAACGCCAACAGGAACCGTCGAAGCGGTGCTGGAGAAGGGTCTGCGCTTGGCGGAGGCGTCGCCAGTGCACTTGGCCGTGCGCGGCACGGGCGTCAGCAACTCCACACGCTGCGACTGGCGCGGCATCGCCAGAACCCTGGCGCAACGAGAGGCGGCCGTCCGCTTCTGGCTGGGACTCTCGGCCACCGACACGCTGCCGTCAGCGTCGTTTCTCGAAGTCCTCTTCACGGTGCCCCCCGACGGCACGGACCGCCGCCATCTGATACGCGTGGACGCTGACGGCAACCTCGTGCCCGCCAACCCGCCGCAGGAGACCCAGTGATGCGGTATCTGCCCGACATCACCCACGCGTCCCGGCGCAGGCCCGGCGCATGGCCCCCCACGCGAAAACCCGTCGCCCAGACCAGCATCACCGTCAGTTGGACATTGCCGACCGGCTCCGGCGCCGTCGCCTCCTACAAGCTGGAGCGCTCTGCTGACAACGACAGTACCACCTGGCCGCAGCCTAACGATGATAATTTCCCCAACTATGCCGGGCACGTCATAGAGGGCATCACGGAAACCATGCAAGAGGTGACCGGCCTCAAGTGCGGCGTCACCTACTCCTTCCGCGTCAGCGCCAGGGGCGGCGGCAGCACGACCTACGCCGACGTCCACGGCCCGCCGTCCCACCCACCGGCAGCCGGCAGCACCAGCGCCTGCATCCGGTTGGCGCCCAAGCCGACCGGTCTCGCCGCCACACCCACCGCGCAGGACGAGATCACCGTCAGTTGGGACACCCAAACCGGCGTCACCGCCTACAAGCTGGAACGCTCCGACGACGGCGCCACCTGGCCTGACGCTAATGCGATAGCAGTCACCCCCACGCCGGGCATGAATGCGCGCACCAGCCAGATAGTGGACAATCTGACGTGCAGCACGACGTATCACTTCCGGGTGAGCGGCAAAGGCGACGGCTCGGACTATATTACCGACTACGGCGAGCCGTCTGACCCACCGGTAACGAGCAGCATCCCCTGTCCCGCGCCCACGCCCGCTAACTTCATGGTGGATGACAGCGCCACCACCCAGACCAGCATCACGCTGCAGTGGGACACGGACGACAACGTCGCCTTCTACAAGCTGGAACGCAAAGATGGCAGCGGCTGGGCGGTAGTAGCCACCGCGACCCCAGTTCCACCGCCACCGCCGCCAGCGACCTCGCCGCCCACAACGTACCAGGTAGACAGTCTCTCTTGCGGCGCCGACTACACCTTCCGCGTCAGCGCCAAGGGCGACGGCACGACCTACAGCAGCTTTGTCTACGGCGCCACGTCGGCTGAGGTAACGGCTAGCACTACCGTCAAGTGCACCCCACAGGGACTCACCATTACCCCGCTTGCACAACGACGTGCGCGCCTGAGTTGGGGCCAAGTAGGTAATCCGAATATGAACTTCGAAAAATACGTCGTGCAAGTCGTGAAATTTGACGACGACTTCCCCGATCCTCCTGGGTCGAATACTCATGACACTATGAGTGCTAGCACCTATGACATTGAACTCGATACTATCTTGAGTAATGGTGAGGGTCTCGCTCACGCGAAGGCCTATAAGTTCCGGGTTGGTGCCGAGTTCACGTTGTCTGGCGACACCAAGACATTCTTTAGCATTCCTGTAGTGGTCATCGACTCGCCCATCGTGTCTGCGAATGGGAACAGTCCTGGTGCGGGGACCAATGACGGCAAGGCGGCTCTCAAGTGGACGCGGGTTGAAACCGTTCTAGGTGATACAGATTATAGAGACGGCCACTACTCATTCCGCTATCGCAGATTCACTGATTTTCCTATGGATCCCGGAGTCCCGCACACAAGGATTGGCTGGAATCCAGGCGTGGCTCCGCCGATTACGATTTCGGCAGAACATGAGAATTTCGATGCAAGCAAAACCCACACGGCGAGCACATTCGATGGCGGCGCCAGAATAACTGAGACTGAGTACACCCTAGGCCCACCCAACTCTAACGGATTGACACTCAATGAAGTTTATGCGATTCAGTTGAGATACGAGGTTGCTGTCAACGGGGTCACGTACCGAGTGTTTGCCGGCCGGGACACATACGTTTGGCCGTCCAGTCGCGGGGCTGTCGACGGCGAACGAGTTGCAACCTTCCCGCTCAATCATCTGCTTACAAATAAGACGTACACGTATCGTGTTTGCGAAGATACCTTTCCGGCGGCCCAACTCGCGGACTGGAAGCGTTTCATCGATCATGCCTTTAGTCAGTGGGAATCAGCCACAAGTGATTTGAATATTACAATCGAGCACGACGATAGCCTTACATGTGAAGATTACTCGGTCTATGTAGGTCCAATAAGACGAAGCGCTGAACTACTAGTAGGTAACCCGCCAGGTGCCCTAACAGATGCTCAGAAAATGCAAATTGCAACGCATGTTGATGGGCTTCTTCAGAAGTTCAAGGAAGTCGGTCTGTTTTCGGCGGCGAGAGTGGTCTTCCAAAACCTGACTGATTGGCAGGTGAACGAGGTCTATATGATTGAGGACGACGATCAAAGTGACATCCTAGTTAGAGCCGGGGTCTTTTCAGAAGTGGCGAAGTATGCAGGCCATGGCTGGTGTGAATCTGCATGTGCTCCTACGCAAAAGCGGAGGGGAGCGACGGAAGGAACTTACACGATTACAACTGACATAAAGCTGAGGCAAAGCATATTTATGTTGAATTCTCCAGCGACACCGAATCTGCTATCACCGAATGTGACTTTCAACTCATGCCCCGCCGGTGATTCGCGTTCGCGTGCATACCGAGTACTAGTGCATGAGATGGGCCATGCCTTGGGCATTCAAGCGGCTCCAGGTACTAGGGTTATGGATCAGGATGAGCATCACCCGACAATCGCGGGCTCCGTGATGAGTTATGAATCACGACGCAATTTGCCGGATGACCCCGACTGCTCGCCACATCCAATGGATATTATGGCTATCTATGCAATTTATCAAACAGATTAGAACTGGATTTGGAGCAATGACAGCCAGACTTGCACGGCACATGACGAAAGTTTTGGGACTATT
>JAPPLM010000075.1 GCA_028874195.1 Chloroflexota bacterium | reverse complement strand
AATAGTCCCAAAACTTTCGTCATGTGCCGTGCAAGTCTGGCTGTCATTGCTCCAACTTCAATTCTTAGCTCTTTGGCGAGTCGAATAGATCTCCGAACTTTCCAACGGCTGCGGCGAGGAATCAGGTTTATTCCGTGAAGTATGTCTTGATTATAGTTCAACACGGCACCTCATGGAGCAAGTTTGCGGGTACGAAATCGCCGTCGGTGTCCAAGTGTATCAAGTCGCGGTCAGGGTAGCCTCCATGCGGCGGCCGAGGGCGGTGACGCCGAGGAGGAAGGCGGCGCAGATGGCGAAGCCGATGGCGAGTTCCACCCACACGTCGGCGAGGCCCGCGCCGCGGATAGCGATGTCGAACAGGGGCGAGAGGAAGTAGTAGGTGGGGAAGACTTTGGCGATCCACTGGGGGAGGTTGGGCCAGATGAAGAAGATCACCGGGGCGAGCAGCACGATGGCGCCGGACTTCCAGATGGTGTAAAGCGCCTTGGTGTCTTTGGCGAAGGAGCCGAGCATCAGGCCGACCTCCGCCGCCATGAGCGTCGCCAGCACGAGCACCAGGAGCAGCGCGGCGGTGTTGGTACCGAGCGCGCCGTTCAGCGCCAGCGTGACCGTGCCGGTGGCCATGGCCAGGATGAAGCCCAACGCGCCTTTGCCGAGCAGGACGTCGCCCAGGCGGGTCGGTGTGACGAGCAGCGCGGTGAGAGTCCGTTTTTCCTTTTCTTCCACCAGGCTTGTCGCCGGGGTCAGCGCCCCCGCGATGAGCACCGCCATGAGCACGATCAACGGCAGCAGGCGGGAGACAAGTGGCACGGACTCGCCGTCGCCGACGGTGACGGTTTCAACCTCTATTGGCGCGGGCGAACCCGCCACCTCGCGGATGAGGTCGATCATCGTCACCCCCAGCACCACGCGGTTCGAGGCCAGGCTCTGGCCGCCAAAGAAGAACTGCACGTTGGGCATCTGACCGGCCTGTAACGCGCCGTCAAAGCCCGTGGGCAGCACGAGCCCGGCGTCCAGATCGTTGTTCTCCACCATCTGTTTCAAAGCGGCAGCGGATTCCGGAAACTTCACCTGAACGCCGTCGATGTCGCGGGCATTCCGGGTGATTTGCGATTCGCCTTCGTCCACGATGCCGAGCCGGGGCGCGGGATCGAAGAGACTGCCGAATACGACGCGAATGAGCAGCGTGAGAATCACGGGCAGGGCGATGGCGTAGAGAAAGATAGGCGACCGCGGCCCGACGCCCAGGTCTTTGCGCAGCAGGTGTAGCGCGTGTGTTCCGATCATTGCTCTTCGCCTTTCCGCTCAATCCGTGTAGCGCGGGGGCTTGTCCCCCGCTCTTACCTATTTTTCTCTTTGCTATTGCTGCTCCCGCCGTTCACCCTTCGACAGGCTCAGGGCGAACGGCTACCATTCCACTTCTAGGGATACACCCCGTAAGCGTGCCCCTCACTCCTATCTTAGAGCGTCTCTACTCTCCTCTTGAGAATCACCAGCCCCACCGCGAAGGCGATACCGCACCACCCCAGCGCCGTGCCAAGGTGCGGCAATACGTCCAGCCAGCCGGCATTATAGGCGCTGGCTTGCACGACCGCTTGGACCAGACCGTATGAGGGCAAGACCTGCACCCACCCCGCGGCCGAGCCGGGAAAGAGCACCGCAATTGCCGGAATCATAAGCGGGATCATGAAAGCCATGCCGTAGAAGAGCGTTTCGATGAAGTCCTTGCCTGCCGCGCCCGCAATCAGGCCGCAGCCGGTCACCAGCACGGCGCCCAACAAGACTGCGCACAGCAGGATGAGGGGCTGATTGGCGAACGAGCCGATAATGAGCAACAGGAGCACTGCTTGGGCAAAAGCCATGCCCGTGCCCAGGATGCCCTTGGCCGCCAGAAAGTCCGAGACCCGCGTCGGCGAGACGAGCACGGCCGTCACCGTACGCGCTTGGATTTCGGTGGCTACGAGCGAACTCAGGGCGAAGGTCTCGATGACGAGCGCCATGAACGCAAAGAGGGGCCGGATCTTTTCCCGAAACGGCACCTGAGCGCCGACGCGGTCTTCGCCAAGTACGATCACCTCGCGATTGGGATCGGCCACCGGCAGGGGATTGCCCGATAAGGCGTAGGCGATCTCGCGCACGAAACTCTCCATGGCGCGCTGCAGCTCCACGGGCACGTTGGCATCCACGTAGACACGGACGGTCGTTTGCTGTCCGGCGGCGACACGCTGCAGAAAGTCATTGGGGAAAGCCAGCCCTATGGCAAGCGGCTCTTCCGGCTCCGCGTCGCCCATGCCGAGCGCCGCTTCCAGCGCTGCTACCGTTTCAAACTGCACAAGCTCGATGCCTACGCCTTGGTCTTCCATGGCCGCCGCGAAGATGTCGTCCATGCCGGTCTGGTGAATGCCAACGGCAAAGGACTCGTCCACGCTGCTCGGCATCAGCCAAAAGGCGATGCCGTAGACCAGAATGCTAATGACCGTAATCACCACGAAGAACCGCTCGCGGCTGTACTCGCGCAGGTCTTTGCGGACTATTGCCCAGACGATGGCGGCGCGCGAGACCTGGGCGCTCATTTGTGGGATCCTCCGCCTGTCATGCCTGTAAGTCTTGACAAATTCATGACAGAGTCTCTTGTTGCTAGAGAGCGTTGGCAGTTTCTGTCATTCCGAGCGAAGCGCAGCGGAGCGAGGAATCTAGAGTCCTTAGACAATCCAGCTACGTGGAACGTAGACTCCAGATTCCTCGCTCCGCTCGGAATGACATGGCTCATGCAGGCAGGTGTACAGATGGCTGATTTTGTCAACGAATTAGTCAAAACTACAATTCCTGCAACTCTTTGGCAGTGGATTCTTAATTCCCCGGCCTGTTACTCCTGCAGTCCCCTGCCCGTGAGGGTGATGAAAACGGCTTCCAGGGTGGCCTCTTCAGTATGAATGGTCAGCAAGCCCTCCGCGCCCACCACTGCTTTCAGTTGGTCGCCGGTGTCGCTGGCATCGAGCGGCACCACCTGCTCACGGATCTCGCCGTTCTCTCGGGTGCGCACCCGCACGGAACGCTGGCCGTGGGCGAGCTTCAAGTTTTCCGGCGTATCGAGGGCCGCGATTGTGCCGTCGTTGATAAACGCCACGCGATCCGAGAGCTTGTCCGCCTCATCCATGTCGTGGGTGGTGAGCAGGATGGCCGCGCCGCGCTCGGCTTCTTCCTCTATCACGCGGCGGATGGCCTGCGAGGAGACCGGATCAAGCCCATCGGTCGGCTCGTCGAGGAAGAGTATGTCGGGATTGTTCAGCAGGCACCGGGCGACCATAAGCCGCTGCTGCATGCCCTTGGAGTAGCCTTTCACGCGGTCGTCGGCGCGGTCGGCAAGTCCCACCCGCTGCAGCAACGGCGTGGGGTCAAAGTCACGAATGCCGAAGAGCCTGGCGAAAAAGTGCAGGTTTTCCTTGGCGGAAAGATTGAGATAGAGGTTCTTCTCTTCAAAGCATACGCCGATGCGGCCCTGAATGGCGTCGCGCTCCTTGGCCACGTTCATGCCCAGTATCGCGATGTCGCCGGTTTGTGGGCGCATCTGGCCGGTGAGCAGCTTGATGGTGGTGGACTTGCCCGCGCCATTCGGCCCCAGAAAGCCCAACACCTCACCCTGGGCAACGCTAAAGCTGATGTCATCCACCGCCTTCACGTCGCCGTACGCATAGCTGACACCGTCAACGCGAATGGCTTCTTCGCTCATGCGCTCTTTCTCCTTCGCCCTAGGTAGAACGGGGACGCACTCCGCTTAGACCACACGAACCAATTATGTGCCCGCCACCCTCACGCTTACAAGCATTGCGGCTATTCCCGTCATTTCCGCGCACGCGCGCCCCGTGTCGGGGGCGGAATCCATCTTCTCTTCCGTCCGAGCGCGCTACGTCCCAAGAGGCGGGGGACAAGCCCCCGCGCTACGCTTAGACGTGCGCTCTAGTGGGCGAGGGACGGGAGAAACTGGGCGGCCATGTCGGTGCTGTGGCATGTTCTAGATTTCTCGCTACGCTCGAAATGACAATCAATGGCAGTGCTGCCGGGACTCGGGTGTTTGAGTTCTTTTTGGGCGGTTTAACCGGTGAGTCCGGCCTCACACGTGGGCGGCGACCGTCTCGCGCAGGCCGATCTTGGCGATGGCGGCGTGCACGGCGGCTTTGTCGTCCGGTGAGAGCTCGGCAAGGGGCGGGCGGACGGGTCCGCCGGCCAGGCCGATAGCCATCATGACCTCTTTCATCACGGTGACCTCGTAGCCGCGCACCTTGTAGCGGATGTCGTAGATGGGCAGCGTCTCGCGCTCGATCTTTGCCTGGAGTTCGCTGAACCTGCCATCCCGCGCCAGTTCCAGCGCCTCGATGGCCGATTTGGGGTTGTAGTTAGCGTTGCTGGAGGTATAGCCTTCGGCGCCGGCCGCAAAGTACGCGTGCACCATGTCGTCGCCGACGCCCGCCAGCCAAAGCAGCTTGTCGCCGACGTAGGAACGGATGCGCTGGAACATGCGCACGTCGCCCTGGCCGTCTTTGAATGCTACGATGTTGGGCACGTCCGCCAGGCGGTCGACCAGCGCCGGGCCGAGCTTCGCGTGATCACGGGCGTACGGGAAGACGCCTAGGCTCGTGGAATCCGCAATGGCCTTGTAATACTGGTAGAAGCCCTCGTCGCTGGCCTGACCGTAATGCGGCGGCATGATGAGCAGGCCGTCCACGCCGGCGCTCTCGGCGAACTGCGCCATTTCCGCAGCCACGGCCGGGTTCACGCCCACGCCCGCCAGCAAGAGGCAGCGTCCGTCTGCCGCCTCCACGGTGGCGGATACGACGTCCTGCCACTCGGTGAACGTCAACGAAAAGAACTCGCCGGTGCCGCCGGCCGCCAGCACCGCGGGAGAACCCTCACGCGCGAGGAAATCTACGTTTCTGCGCAGGCCGTCGAGATCGAGGGAATAATCGTCATGAAACGGGGTTACGGGAAACGGGATCACGGTGCGCAGGCGTTCGCGCAATTCCGCAGGACTCATCACGAGAATCAACTCCTTACCAAAATATGTGGAAAAGCTCTCAGATCTTCACGATTTCTTAGACATCATGGCTTATCGTACCAATGAGGGCAGGCAATTTCCAATTATCGGGGAGTGGCACGCTCGTTGGGATTTTATGAATACTGGATGATGGAGCAGGTCCGTTTCTCAGATATTCCTAAGCTAAGCGCATATAATAGGAGATCATGTAATAGAGTGAGCCAGACAGCGGAAGGAGCAGGCATGCGAAGATTCTTTGTACTTGCCCTCGTACTTGCAGTGACGTTGGGACTGGTGGCGTGCGGCGGCGACGAGCCGGCCGAACCGGAGCCTACGGCAGCCCCGGCGGCAACCGAAGCGCCCGCAGCCACGGCGGAACCGGAGACAACGGCGGCACCGGAACAGAAAGAGGGCGACGCGCCCGCCAAGACCGTCTTTACCATCGATCCGGCGCGCTCCACCGCGCGCTACCTCATCAAGGAACAGCTTGCCAATCGGGAACTGCCTAACGACGCCGTCGGCGAGACCATGGACGTTACCGGCGCCATCGTGCTCGACGCAGATGGGAAGGTGGTAGCTGGAGAATCGCAGATCGTGGTAGGACTGGACAGCTTGACCAGCGATTCCGACCGGCGTGACGGTTACGTCAGGCGCAGAACGCTGCAGACGGACCAGTTCCCGAATGCCACGTTCGTAGTGCGGGAGATGCAGGGACTGCCGTGGCCATTGCCGACGTCCGGAGAAGTCACCGTGCAGATGGTGGGCGATCTGACCGTCAAGGACCAGACGCGCGAGGTGATGTGGGAGACGGTCATCCAGGCCGGCCCGAGCGAGTCAACAGGCCTCGCCAAGACGCAGATTACCTTCGATCAATACGGCATGACCAAACCGAGCGTGGCTATTGTCCTGAGCGTTGTCGACGAGATCCGGCTGGAAATCGACTTCACGGTAGTGCGTGAAAAATAGAGGATTCTCGCCCTAGTCTAACCAAATCACACGCGGCGGCGCACACAGCGCAACGGGCATCACATTAGAAGAGGGCGCGGCAAGTCGCGCCCTCTTCTCGTTGCGAATTTGGCTAGTAGCTTGATTGGTCGGGAAACTGGCGACGCACTTCGCAAGAGTCTGTGTTCACGTTTGAGATTCGATCTATTACTTGAATGCTGAAGTCCTCGTAAACTCTTCTTCAGCAAGTATTCCTGCTCTATAATTGTGGTTATGACCGGAAGAGAGTTCATCGAGAGAGTGTCAGAGATTGGAAGTAAGCGTGGTATTCCAGTCCGCATCGATGCCAAGCGAGGCAAGGGTAGCCACGTCACCCTGTACTATGGAAATCGGAAAACTGTGATGAAAGACCGCCGCAAGGAAATCGGTGCCGGATTGCTATCTAGTATGGTCCGCCAACTTGGTCTTGATCGGGAAGATTTCAGGTGAATAGGCAGGGATTGCAGTATGAGGTTTACGTATCCTGCACTACTAAAGCGAGTTTGCGACGATGAAATAGTCGTCTCCTTTCGCGATTTGCCAGAATGTAGGACGGCCGGGAGTAACCACGCCGAGGCCATTGCTGAAGCACAAGACGCGCTTTCAGAAGCAATCGCGGGACGGATTGATGACAACGAACCCATCCCTGAGCCGAGCCAACGGCGAAGAGATGAATACAGTGTCGCTGTGCCTACCGACATAGCGGCAAAAGCTGCGCTTGTGCTCGCTTGCCGAAGCAGTAATCTCTCGCTTGGGGCGCTAGCGGGCATTCTTAGCATGGACACGCAAGCTGTTACCCGCATGCTTGATCCACGTCAGGTTTCCGACACGGAGAGCATAGGCAGAGCACTCCACATACTAGGCAGCGAGCTTGTATTGGAAGTTCGCGTTCTAGCCTCGGTATCTAGCAAGTAGATTGCGCGGCGGCTCTATGTCAGCTTTGGGCCCGCGTTAGGAATGGAATACCTGACTCACAGTCCCAGGACCCGCTCGGCGTTGCCCTGCGTGATCGCGTGGTACTTCTCGTCCGAGTCGCAATACTCTTTCAGCAGGGGCAGCGACTGTGAGGCGAAGCACGGGCGGGGCTTTATGCCTTCCCAGTTGCCCTTGCCGTCCAGGCAGTGGCAGTCGGTGGCCCAGAGCAACTGCTTCCAGTGGCGGTTCACGAATTCGGCGCCAAACTCAGGGTCACGGGAGATCGCGTTGAGGCCGGAACCGGCTGACAGGTCGCCGTAGAGGTTCGGGTACTTGGACAGCCACTGGTCGCTCAGACCGCCGCGCACCACCGGACCCGGCGGATAGCTGGTGTAGTCCTCGGCGCGCCAGTCGCGGGGCACCTCGGCGCTGACGTTCGCCCACCACGCCTGCGCGTGCGCCACGAAGATCGTATCCGGGAACGCCTCCAACACCTGGTCGAATTGCTCGAAGTTGTAGTTGTAGTTGCGGTATTCGAAGTGGAGCAGCACCACCCAGCCCAGCTTGCCGCAGAGTTCGTAGATGTCCATGCTGTCGGGGTGGTCAACGGGCAGCCGCACCTTGTGCTCGCCAAAGCCCATGCAGCCGGCCTCGTGGTAGCGGCGGATTTCGTTGAGAACGTCGGGGTGCAAGGGGTCCACGTGGCAAAACGGAATCACCACGTCGGGAAAACGGTCGTAGGACTGTAGCGCGAGGTCGGTGCGCATGGCCGATTGGCGCTTGCCCCAGTTTTCTTTGGCCATGGCCGTGCTGTTGCCCTCGTCGATGGGTAGGACCACCGCCTTGCCGCCGCCGTGGGCGTCGATGTGCGCCTTGATGTGCTCACCGATGCGGGGATTGCCGGCGTCATGCTCCGTCGGCACCATCACGTGCTGATGAAAATCAATCGGCATTTTTGCGCTTCCTTTCTAGCCCAGGCTATTCGGCCGGATCAACAGACGAATGTACCAAGAGATCGCTACGAATAAGGTATCGCTGCGCTCTACACCAACTACCTTACCGGATTAACAGATCCCGCTCCTGCTTGCACCCTGCAACGTGCTGATGGCTGCCCTAGAGAGAACGCATTCTTCACAGAGAGACTTCCTGCGGCTGACCGGTTTCGATAGAGGTGAAAAAGGCATGCGCCAGGGCCGTCGCGCGCCGTCCAGCGTATTGATCGGCGCCGATGCGCCAGGGTTCGCCTGAGTTCAAGCAGGCAACGAATTCCGCCAGTTCTTGTTGCAGTCCCTCCGGGTCGGCGTCTGCAGGCGCGTGGCGCTCGCCGGGGTCGGTGACGTTCGCGCCGGAGACCGTCGCGCGGTGCAGGCGGTCGTAGAGCTGGACGCTTGTACCGTTGTCAAAGACCTCGAAGAAGAATTTAGAAACTGCCTGGGTGTCGGCGGCGTCCCCTTGGATGATGCTCGCCGCTGCGCCGCTCGCAAAGCGGATGATTCCCACCAGATTGTCGGGGTAGGTCTTGTTCTCGTGGGTGTAGTTGCCGCCGACGGCAAAGACCTCCACCGGCTCCGCACCGGCCAGATAGCAGATGAGGTCAAACGTATGGCACCCCTGGGAGAGGATATTGCCGCCGCCCTTGACCGGGTCGGCTGCCCAACTCGTATCGGGCCAGCGGTTACACATCATCTGTCCCACCAACAGAAAGGGCGCTGGCACGAGGCACTTGGTCTCTTGAATCAACGGCGCGAAACGCAGCTTAAAGCCCGTCATCAAGCGCACACCGGCTTGCTCCACGGCTTCCACCAGCGCATCGCACTGGGACACCGTCATGGACATGGGCTTTTCCATGAGGATGTGCTTGCCTGCTTCCGCCGCGGCTACGCCGAGGGTCACGTGGGTGTCGTGGTGGGTGGAAATGAGCACGGCGTCGATGGCGTCGTCGGCCAGGATCTTGTTGGCCTCCGCCGTCGCATACGCGCCGCCGAATTCGTTGAGAAACCCCGAGGCGGCCTCCGGGAACACGTCGGCGTAGGCGTGCAGACGGAGGCCATCCATGACCACCGCATTGCCCATGTGATTTCGCGCCATATTGCCGCAGCCAATCACACCCAGTGTTATCATGGTTTCTCAAATGCTCCTTTGAGACCTGCTCTGCCGCACACACCCGACACGGTTAATCTTCGCTGCGAGTTATAGAAGCTCACCGGTTACATTCAATGTGAGCATATCATAGCTGGGTAGCCATTGTGACGTACCGCTCCGGCTGCCGGCGCCGGCAGCGCCAATTGTTGCGCGGAGGTGCATCCTTCATGTGGGCCAGTGGCCAGCTTTACGAATGTTGTCCTCTTGACACATCACGATTCCCTTGTAGCGTGTGATATGATAAAGGCAAGACATTCCCACAGCGCTGCCGGTGAGAGCGAAGGATGCGCACGCTCCCGGCCGAAGCGCTAGCTTTTGCATCCGCGCAACCGCAAGACGAGAGAGACCGAAAATGGGGCCGGTGAGCACGCGCCGCCCGTCGCTGAAGAGCCAAGGAGCGAGTACCGATGGCGATCGTGGACACCCATGAGGCGTTTGAGCGTCTTACCGCCGTGGGTTTCAGCAAAGAGAAAGCTGAGGCTTTGGTTCAGACTATGGGCGAATCCCGAGATGCCCTGGCCACCAAGGTCGATCTAGACGCCTTAGCACGGTCTACCAAAGCCGACATAGACGCCTTAGCGCAACAAACCAAAGCCGACATAGATGCTTTAGCGCAGTCCACCAAAGCCGACATAGATGCTTTAGCGCAACAGACTAAAGCCGACATAGACGCTTTAGCGCAACAGACCAAAGCCGACATAGATGCTGTGCGCGCCAACTTGCGCGAAATGGAATTGCGTATGCGCTTGCACATGTATGGGGTGGCCATTGTCGTGATCGGCATTCTCGCCGCGCTGGAATTGATACCGCGCTAGAGTACGCACCGGGCGTGACGCTTTCCTTGCAAAAGGGGATCCTCACTGATTCGATGCTTTTTAGGCTCTGCTCCGTTTCGAATCGCTTTCAGAGCTACACGCGTTTCCGTGCAGCGGCGCGCAGGGAGATAACGACTAACGCATGCCTTTACCGGTTGAGGACGTAAAAGCGCAGATCCCCTTGGTGGACGTGGTGAACGCGGCGGTACGGCTGCAGCAGAGCGGCCGCTACCTTAAGGGGCTGTGCCCGTTTCACGAGGAGAAGACGCCCTCATTCTTCGTCTTCCCGGAGCGCGGCACGTGGCGCTGCTTTGGCTGTGGCAGAGGCGGCGACGTGATCTCATTTGTCATGGAGCGCGACAAAGCCCCCTTCGTCCAGGCAGTCGAATCGCTGGCCCGTGAGGCCGGCATCACACTATCAAAGCAAGAGGAACGCCAGCGTAGCCGCAATCAGATTCTCTCCCAGATCAATCTGGAGGCGGCGCAGCTTTACCACCGCTTGCTCAACGAGTCGCCGGAAGCGGCCCACGCGCGCGATTACTTGGCGGAGCGTGGCATCGAACAGGAGACCCTCGCGCGCTTCATGCTGGGGTATGCGCCCAACCGCTTCGATACGGTGCGCAAACACCTCGTCCAGCTTGGCTTCGCGCCGGAAGACTTGACGGCGGTGGGACTCCTCACCGAGGGCAATCGCGGGCCGTTAGACCGGTTTCGCGGGCGGATCATGTTCCCCATTCGGGACGCGCGGGGCCGCTTTTGCGGTTTCGGCGCGCGCACGCTGAGCGCCGAGATTCAGCCGAAGTACCTCAATACACCGCAGACGCCAATCTTCGATAAGAGCGGCCTACTCTACGGGTTGGATCTCGCCCAGCAATCCATCCGCGAGCGCAAGCAGTGCATCATCGTGGAAGGCTACACGGACGTTATGATGGCGCATCAGCACGGCGAGACCAACGTCGTCGCGAGCATGGGCACCGCCCTGACGGAGAAACACGTCAAGTCGGTCAAGAGCCTTACCACGAACCTCGTCTTGGCGCTGGACCCCGATGCCGCCGGCAGCGCCGCCACGTTGCGGGGATTGGAAGTCGCGCGCCGGGCGTTCGACCGCGTGGATACGCAGGTCACCGTCGGCGACATCATGCGTCTGGAGAGTACGCTGGAGGCCGATATTCGCATCGCGGTGCTGCCGGAGGACAAGGACCCGGACGAGGTGCTCCGCGAGGGGAACGGCGCTTGGCAGAATTGCATCGACACTGCGGTGCCGTTTGTGGACTACGCGTTTCGCATGATCGCGCGGCAACACGACCTCAGCAGCATGCAGGGCAAGCGCAGGGCCGTGGAGGCATTGGCCCCGCTCATCACCGATATTGGCGATCCCGTGGCGCGGCAGCAATACCTCAAGCGCCTGGCGCAGGTGCTCGACCTGGGCGTTCAGAGCGAAGTGCTGATGAACCTCATGCACGCGCGGCGGCCGACACGACGGGCGGCGCCCATGCGCCAAAATGGCGGGGAGCAGCCTTCCGAAAACGGACAAGAGCGCGCGGTAGATGGGCTTGAACAGTATCTGTTAGGATTGCTCATTGTGCATCCTAGGGCGCGCGGACTTGCTGGAGAGGTGATAGATGCGGAGGACTTTCATCAACCGCTCTTCCGGCAGGCGTATGAATACGTGCTGGCGGCTGGGGGAAACGGCGCTGCGTCGGTAGAGGAAGTGGAGGCGGAAAGCGTGCATGCGCTCCTTGACCGGTTGCGCCGGGAGCGCAGCATAGAGCCGCAGATCGATGAAGAATATCTGCGTCCAACCGTAGTAGCTGCCGCCTTGCGGCTCAAGCGGCGCAACGTTCAGGAAGAATACGAAGACCTGCAACTGCTCTTGGCAAGTGAACATGCTACGGAGAACAAACCGCTTAGCTCTCAGATCCGGCAGGAGATTCGGAGAATCG
Source organism: Chloroflexota bacterium (assembly GCA_028874195.1). Classification (GTDB taxonomy): domain Bacteria; phylum Chloroflexota; class UBA11872; order VXOZ01; family VXOZ01; genus VXOZ01. Next base: position 25,274 of record JAPPLM010000075.1, on the reverse strand, counting down.
GCGAGCAATTGCGCCAGGTTAACCGCGCGCTGAAGCAAACGAGCTTCATCCGCACGTCGTAGCCGTCGCGCCATGGCGTCGGCCAAGTAAGAAATTCAATCCCGCACAGTTTGCACAGCATTGCCTGTGAAGGAGGAAAGATGGCTGCGAATACGACCGACACCGCTGTCAAGGACAAAGCCGTTGTCCAGGACAAAACCGTCGTACAGGACAAAGGAGAAAAGGAAGCGCCTAAGGCTGCGGCGACTCAGTCTGACGTCACTGAAGCGACCGATCTTGAAATCACCGAAGAGGACATCCGCAAACTCGTCAATCGCGGCAAGCGGCGCGGGCATCTGACGCAGGAAGAGCTGCTGGAAGCGTTTCCGGACATCGAGGCCGACAGCGAAGAAGCGGAAGAGCTCTTCACGCTATTCTCCGAACTCGGGCTCGAGGTGCTGCCGGCTAAGGAAGTTGACACCCGCGGTGACGAGGAAGAGGAAGCTGCCGCCCCTAGTATCCCTGAGATGGTGGCCCTGGAACGGGCGGCCCTCAAGTCGGCAAAAACGGAAGAAGAGCCCGGCACGCTCGACGACCCGGTGCGGACCTACTTGCGTGAGATTGGGCGGGTGCCGCTGCTCACCGCCCCGCAGGAAGTCATGCTGGCTAAGCAGATGGAGCGGCGGCCCCTCGCCGAAGAGAAACTCGAGAACCGCGATGGCATGACCCTGGAGGAGATCCGGCGCCTCGAACGCGAAGTCGTTGTCGGCATTGAGGCGCGCAAACGCTTGACCGAGGCAAATCTGCGTCTCGTGGTGAGCATGGCGAAGAAGTACGTGGGCCGCGGCATGTCGCTGCTGGACCTGATCCAGGAAGGCAACATCGGCCTGATTCGCGCGGTGGAGAAGTTCGACTACCGCAAGGGCTTCAAGTTCAGCACCTACGCGACCTGGTGGATTCGGCAGGCCATCACCCGCTCCATTGCCGACCAGGCGCGCACCATCCGCATTCCCGTGCACATGGTGGAGACTATCAACAAGCTGGTGCGCATCTCCCGCCGCCTCGTCCAGGAAAAAGGGCGCGAGCCGACTTCGCAGGAGATCGGCGGCGAGATGGGCATTCCGGAAACCAAGGTGCGCGAAATCATCAAGGTCTCGCAGGAACCCGTGAGCCTGGAGACGCCCATCGGCGAGGAAGAAGACAGCCATCTGGGCGAGTTCATCCCAGACGAGGCGACGATGTCGCCGGCGGATGCGGCGTCATACCAGATGCTGCGGGAACAGGTGGAGGCGGTGCTCAACTCGCTTTCCGATCGCGAGCGCAAGGTGCTGCGGCTGCGCTTTGGCCTGGAAGACGGCCGTACGCGCACGCTGGAAGAGGTGGGACGCGAATTCAACGTCACCCGCGAGCGCATCCGCCAGATCGAAGCCAAAGCCCTGCGCAAACTGCGCCATCCTGCCCGCAGCCAGAAGCTCAAGGACTATCTGGACCTGTAGCAGTTGGGCCGAAACAAATGTCATCAAGAAATCGAGACCTGATTAGCAAGTCATTGGACTTGCTATTGGCAGGTCTCGTGCCTTTTGTAGAGCGGGAATTCACAGCACATTACAAGGGGCGCAGCCAGCAGGTGCTAAAGCAGTTGCTCGGCGCAAGAATCTCCAATTGGCAACAACCATTTGGCAATTTGGATGCACACGCTCTCCTCAGTGTGATGGACCGGTGTTGGAACGAAGTGTTTCGTGACACGCTCGGTCGTTCGGAACGCAGCTTTGTGAATGAATTGCGTGATGTACGCAACAGTTGGGCGCATCAAGAGCAGTTTTCGGATGACGATACATACCGGGCGCTTGACTCTTGCCAGAGGCTCCTCATGGCTGTCTCGGCAGAACAGCAAGCGCAGAAGGTCCTAGCAGCTAAGAGTGAAGTCTTGAGGGAACTCTCGGTAAACGAACCCGATGCCTGGGGACAGGAATCAGAAACGACTGGTGAGGACTTTCAGATTCTCCAAACGACTGACGATGACCGAAAATCCACTCGAGGGATGGCAGGCAAGCACGATAAGTCGGTGATTGTTGTTATTGTGTGCGCCGCCAGCAAGAGAGACTATGCCGGTTCCATGAGGCTGGCGAACGGCAAAGAAGTTAGATTTGTTGCCAATCCTGGGCTGGTGCCGAAAGAAGGAAGATCAGATGATTGTGTCTACATGCATCCAGACGATTTATCGGAAACAGGGGTCTCATGGAAAGACCGCTTGTTAGAATACAATCTGGAATATCAGAGGTCGGGGCAGAATCCGCTTGGCCTGTTGCCGGCATTCGAACTCTATAGAAAATCGATCTATCGAGAATTGGTGAGTCACCTAGGCATTGGCAAAGTGTATATTCTCTCTGGCGGTTGGGGGTTGATTTCCGCTTCGTTTCTCACGCCCCAATACGACATCACATTCTCTTCTCAAGCTGAGAAATGGAAGCGGCGAGGCAAGCGCGACAGCTATCAAGACTTCTGTCAATTACCTGAAGGATATGGAGGGACGATTGAGTTCTTTGGCGGCAAGGAATACACAGGGTTCTTTGCCAAACTGACACAAGCATTCGATTGCCGAAAGGTAGTCCGATATAATTCAGAAACTCTACCAACCGCGCCCGGTTGCGAACTCAAGAGGTATACAACGCGAGCAAAGACCACTTGGTATTATCAGGCTGCCAGGAGACTCATTGAAGGCAGTATTGACGAGAGACTCGACCCAGAGCTGTAGCGGTTTTAAACTTAATCTCGCCGACGCCGTGTTGTTTACAGGCTTGTCCATTGCCCCAGCACTTGAAACGGATCGCATCACACGCAGATCGTCTCGCCCGGCTGCAATTCGTTGATTTCCAAGCCACAAATGTCCCGTGCCGCCGCGCGGAAAGCGTACGGTGTGCCGGTGAGCAGCGGGAAAGTGCCGTAGTGGCAGGGGATGACGCGCTGTACGCCGAGCATCCGGCAGGCTTCCGCCGCGTCGTCCGGGCCCATGGTGAAGTGGTCCCCAATCGGCAAGATCGCAATGTCGGGTTGATAGCGGCGTCCGATCAAGGCCATGTCGCCGAAGAGCGCCGTATCTCCGGCCACGTAGAGCTTCAAGCCATTTGAAAATGTGACCACGTAGCCGACGCTCTCCCCCGCCGGTACTAGCGTGTCGCCGTCCATGATGGTGCTCGTGTGTTCGGCGTGCACCATCATCACGGCGAGGTCCACCACGTGAATCGTGCCGCCTTTATTCATGCCCACGATGTTGGCGACGCCCTGCTGTTCCAGCCAACGTGATATATCCGCCGTTGTAACCACCGCCTCCGGCTCGGTGCGCTGCGCTATAGATACCGTGTCCCCTAAGTGGTCGCCATGACCGTGCGTGATGAGGATAGCGTCTACGGTATCGGGTTTCTTGAGATCGTCAGGACACACCGGATTGCCCTCGAGGAACGGGTCGATGAGCACGACCTTGTTCTCCGGTGTCGTGATGCTGAAGGCGGCATGGCCAAGCCACGTAATCGATATGCCATTTGCTGCCATCGGTGCTTCCTCTCTAGACTTACGGCGCACACGCGGCCGCTTGCCGCGCGGTGATTGTGGTTTCGCTTTGTGCCTATTACAAATTTTCGACCCAAGCCCTCACTGTAGGTGAAGGGTAGCGCAGGTTTGCAACCCCGTATCAAGTACGGGGCAGGCTCTAACCCTCTCCCGCCCGCGGGAGAGGGAATAACGCCCGGCAGTGCGGGAATCCCACGCCTACCACACGTCGCCGAAGCGACGGCTGATCCAACGCAAGAGAAAGAGCGCGACGAACGTGGCGAGCACCAGCAGCGTCGCCAGAACAATGGCGGTCTGGAGGTCGGACTCCAACGCCGTCATGATCGCCAGGGGCATCGTCTGGGTGCGGCCCATGAAGTTCCCGGCAAACATTATGGTGGCGCCGAATTCTCCCAGCGCCCGCGCCCAACTGAGCACGGCTCCGCCCACCAGCGCGGGCCACGCCAGGGGCACGGTCACGTAGCGCAGCGTCTGCCAGGTGGACGCGCCCAGCGTGACGGCGATTTCCTCCAACTCCGGGTCGACGCGGCCAAAACCGATCTTGGCCGAGCGTACGTAGAAGGGCGCGGCTACGAAAATCTGCGCCAGAATCACCGCGAGTGTCGTGAATGCAATCTCGATGCCCAGCGGGTGGAGCCACCGTCCCACCACGCCCAGACGGCCGAAGACGAGGAGCAGGGCAACACCCACCACTACCGGCGGCAACGCCAGAGGTACGTCGATGAGGACATCCAGAAACCGCTTGCCGGGGAACGTACTGCGGGCGAGCAGGTAGGCGGTAGGCGTTCCCACCAACACAATGATGAGGAGCGATGCCACACTCGTCAGCGCGCTTAGCCGCAGGGCGCTCACCACGATTGGCTGCGTGAGCTGGGTGAACACGCTGCCGGTCATGAAGGCGCGCACGATCAGCGCAAGCAGCGGCAACGCGACGAATATGGCGAAGAGCACCGTCGGCACCAGAAAAAGGGAGCGCAAGCCAGTGTCACTCCCGGTTGAGCGCGGGGGGATGGATTCCCGCTTGCGCGGGAATGACGGTGGAGACGGCGCGGAACTCATGGTGACGTGTCTGCGACGAGGCAGGCGTCTTTGACGAAGTCGGCGTCTTTGACGAAGTCGGCTGCCGCTTGCAACCCGGCCTGGTGCAAGATCTCTTGCGCTACCGGCGACCGCACGAAGTCAATAAAACGCTTGGCAAGCTCCTTCTTCGTAGACGCCGTCAGGAGCGCTATCGGATACACCGCCTCAACGTTGGCAAAGGCAGGTATCTCCAGAGTCTCGACGTTGGCAGATGACGCAATCACGTCGCTCACGTAGACGAAGCCCGCATCGGCTTCACCAAGCGCCACCTTTGCCAGCACTTGGCGGACGTTGAGCTCCTCCGAACGGACGTTTGCGAGCACGGCTTCCTGGAAAGCGCTGCCGTACGCGGCATCGGCGCTCAGGTTGGCAAGCGCCTGTCGCGTATAGCGGCCTACCGGCACGTTCTCCTGCGCTATGACGATAGCCAGACCCGGACGGGCGAGGTCGCGCAAGTCGCCAATCTTGCCTGGATTCGCCGCGGGCAATGCCACGACGAGGCGGTTGTCAGCAAAGGGGACGGGCTCCTCAGCCAGCAGGCCCTTCTCCCGCAAGCGGTCCATGTGTACGGTGTCGGCGGAGGCGAATACGTCGGCAACCGCCCCATGTTCAAGCTGGGTGCTGAGCGCCTGCGATCCGGCGAAGTTGAAGATCACCCGCACGTCGGCATGGCGCGCCTCGAACTCCGTACCGATAGCGGTGAACGCCTCGGTGAGTGAGGACGCGGCGTAGACAATAAGTGTCGCCCCTTGTTGAGATGCGCATCCAGTCGCCAGAACAGGCGCGCAGAGCAGCAACCAGAGCGAGAGGCACACAAGCCACAGGGGGGATGCCAGGCGTGGGGCTTCCCGTCGACTCGCGTTCAAGAACTGTCGGTCATGCAATGTGCGCTCCTGAAGTAGCCCTATCCAGAGTTATACGACATTACTGTCTGCATGGATCTCCGTTCGTGGTGAGTGGGCTTCGCGAAGCCCTTGTCGAACCATGAACGGAGATCCATGTACAGGCCCAGACCCAGTGTGAAGCTGGCGCCAACCTATTTGGCCAAGAGTCTGCGGCGTTTGCCACACTCAGTTCGTCCGAGCGTTGTCTAGTAGTATAATAGTGCCGACGGTTGCGAGGTAAGGTTACCGCTAAGGAGAATTTTGCTTGGCAATTGTACTCGACGCAATGGGCGGCGATCATGCCCCGCAGGCGATCGTCGCCGGAGCGGTGCAGGCCACGCGTTCCTCCAATTTTCCCATCATCCTGGTCGGCCAACACGACGTCCTGGAAGCGGAGCTGCGCAAACACGATACCACCGATTTGCCGCTTTCTATCCATCATGCGCCGGACGTCATCACCATGCACGACCACGCCACCGCCGTGCGGCAACGGCCGGAGTCATCCATCCGCGTCGCCTGCGACTTGGTGAAACAGGGGGAAGGGCAGGCACTGGTGAGCGCCGGCCACAGCGGGGCGACCCTGGCGGCGGCGCTCATGGCATTTGGGCGCATACCCGGCATCAGCCGTCCGGCGCTCATCGCGCTCATTCCCGCCCGCGCGTCGCATCCGACGCTGCTGATCGACATGGGGGCGAACGCCGACTGCAAGCCGCTGCAACTCCAACAGTTCGGCCTCATGGGCAGCATCTATTCCGAGCAGGTGTACGGTGTCGAAAGTCCCAAGGTCGGCCTGCTCTCTATCGGCGAAGAGCCCAGCAAGGGCAACGAACTCTCTCTGGCGGCTTACGCGCTCCTGGCAGAAGCGCCGCTCAATTTCGTCGGCAACATCGAGGGCCGCCACATCCTCTCCGAAGCCGTGGACGTGGTGGTGTGCGACGGGTTTACCGGGAACGTGGCGCTAAAGACCCTGGAAGGCGCCGCCGAGTACATCAGCGCGCTGCTGAAGGCGGAGTTGCGCGCCAGCCCGCGCACCGTGCTCGGCGCCTTGCTGGCAAAGCCGGCCTTCAACCACGTCCGCGCGCGCATGGACTACGAGGAGCACGGCGGCGCGCCTTTGGTGGGCCTCAATAACGCCGTCATCATCGCCCACGGCCGCTCAAGCGCGAAGGCCATGACGAACGCTCTACTCCTGGCCCACCGGACTGTGGCCATGGACGTCACCGGCAAGGTTAAGAAGCGCGTGGCGGCACTGCTGAGCGAATCCGAGACCTCGTCGGCGTAGAATAGCGCGAATGGGCCGCGGCAGAATGTCCGTTCGCGCTGAGCCTGTCGAAGCGTGAACGGACATTGGCTCCGTTGCGCTTGCTTGTCCAAACCGATCTCATCGTGCCTCTATTGTGCCCACTTGAGGATTGAGCCACGAGCGAATCACGCTTCAACCGATGCCTATAATTCACACCCACGGGAAGCTGAGCGTGGGCTGGTTGGCATAGCGCTGCATGGTGAGGGTTATGCGCTCGCCGGCCCCGGGCGCGAGACGCACGACCAGATGCGGTCCGTTGACCTCGGTTGTGATGCCGCCGGTGGTGGCGCTGATGAACTGGTGTTCGGCGTACGCGCCGCCCTGCACGATGAGCGTGCGTTCTGCTACGGGGTTGAGGTTCACCAGCGTTACGCCAACCTCTGCCGCCGTGAGGTGATCCACTAGCGCGGCCACGTCCTCCGGCAGCCCGGCACGGCGGCGGGCGGGATCGAAGTAGCGCAGGCGGCAAAGCAGCGGCCCGCCGTCGCGTCCCGTGGGAAAACCGCCCAGCGTAAGCCGCGTGAGCGCATCGATGGTCGCCGGATTTATGTGGTTCATGTCGTCGGACAACCGCGTATCCGGGGTGGTGGTATCCTGGCGCATCTTCTCGCTGCGGTCCCGTACCACGGCGTAGTCGCGCTGCAGCGCCTCCACGGGATAGCCGGGGTTCCTGCCAGCCAGGAATTCGTACCACGGGTCGTGGGGCGCGCGTGCCAGGTCCTGCGGATCCATGGATAAGTAGTACATTTCGTGCGCGCCTGCCGCGAACGGTTCCGGTCGGAAGTCGTACCAGCCTTCCTCACCATAGGTGTCGCCGTACATGTGGGGATAGGTCGGCGTGCCGCCAGTCTCTTTGGCATTGGCGTTCACGGCGTCGAGCATCTCGCGCCAGACACCGAGGTAGCTCTGGTCGCCGGTCAGGAGCAGCGCATTGCCAAAGCCGTAGACGGCGCGTTGCTGCCATGCTGGCCGGTGCGCGAGCTTGCCGGTGTTGTGGTCGATGACGGAGAACCCCCAGCCGTAGACGCCGCCATACCACTTGCCGTCGCAGGCGCCGCCAATGGTGCCGTCGAGCCCGATATTGGTGGGAACGATGCCGTTGTTCGCCTTGGTGTGACCCACCCAGCCGTCCACGTAGCGCAGAATCCAATCGCGGTACTTGGCTTCGCCGGTGAGCGCATAGGCAGTGAGCGCCACGGTGGTCGTGCTGAGGTTCAGGGGGTGGTCGCCGGCTACGTCGTTGTAGTCACGGAAGTGATCGAGCATCTGAGCAAAGCTGTTCTCGCCGTGTTTGGCGTCGAAGCGCCCCGCCACCTCGATGGGATCACCCGCCCAGTCGAGGGCGGTTGACTTGCGTAGCATAGGCCCCCGGCTGCCGTTGAACATGCTGCGGATCACGTTGTGTTCCGGGTCGTAGTTCGGCGCTTGGGGGTCTTCATCCATGTAAAAGCCGGAATAGCGCCGGATACGTTGCTCATACGTAGCGTCATTGGGATTGCTGAGCGGCTCCAGGATGAAGGGCGAAATCCACTCGCCGTGGTGCATCCAATCGAACATCACGGAGAATTCTTTGTAGTACATGCCCTCACGGGCCATGGGCACGTACTCGGTCTTCGCCTCGGTATACTGGCGCAAGTGGCCGTCCCACCCGTGCTTGTACATGGCCAAGACGTCGTCCGCTGCGCCGAGGGCGTGGAGCATAGGCCAGTTGAGCAGGTTTTCACCGGCATCGTCAGGCCCGTCGTTGCCACCCCAGCGCGGAATGCAGAGCAAGTAGCCGCGGTCGTCGAAGTACTTGGCATAGAACGCCGCGCACGCCGCCTCCTGCGCCCGCAACAACTCCCGCTCCAACAACGCCCAATGCGGCGGAGGCATAAGCGTATCAATCGCTAACGCCGCAGACTGGCCAGTAAGCCTACTATCCATCAGCCGCCACCTTTACGTGTTCCTTCGCTTGAAGTTCTTCGGCAACAGACTTGATCTCATCTCTGGGGAAATAAGGCTTGATGTCATGGACCACCCGCACGAGTCCGTCTAGGGACACAGGTTTGCCATCCCCCTTCATCTCACGTTCCACATAGATCATCGTCGCACGTATCTCTAACTCTTTGGCTGAATAGTGACCATACTCCTCGATCAGTTTGCCTAGCGCGCACTTGTGCGCTTCAAGAAACTCTTTTGCTTGCGTAGTGACCCATGCAGCGTTCTCATAAGGCTTAATAGCGTAGCCATCCATCCCCTTACGTACAGGGAGCACTTGCACTGCGCCAATCGATTCGACGAGATCAAGGTCTTGCAGTAGTTCTGACGTAAACGGCCCGTACGTATAAAGGCTAAAGTCGTAATCGCACTCTACGTCGTACACTGCCTGCAGTAGGTAGACCAGCTTTTGCAGCGCCGTCTTGCCAAATTGCGGGTAACTGCTGTTGGAACCCGCGCGTAACCGAGGCCTATGGTTGAGGCACTCTGCTAGTTTCACAATAAGGGCATATTGATGCCAGGGAAAGTGCATGTCCTTTGTCATCCATCCGACTCCTGACTGCTCAGCATCTGAGCAACTATCCTCCGACACTCCTCACTTTGTCCAATCGGCACATAGATACGGCGCCTATTTACTGCTCTAAGCCCACTGACTACAGTGGACCGTTCAGAGAGCCTTGCGACAACTTCCTGATCGAGTTTAGCTTTCCGAACAATTGGTATGTCTGTGCTGTCAATCGTATACCAAGAATTCTGCGCCCTATCTTCAAAGATCACTCTTTCGCCCAAAGCTTTACGAGCAGCTTCAAGACGCTGCAAATCATCACGCCCTGGAAACTCAGGAGTTTCGTAAACGCGCCGGTCATGGCGCCGGTTCAATATGATCTCCCCATGTGTGCCTCCGTTTCCGGCGGCAAGGCGCCCTACCACGCGCCAGTCGTCCCACTTAAGATATTCTTCTAGTCCTTCTTTGTCGATAGGGGAAGGAAACATACCCTTGGATTGCGCGAGCAAAGACCGCATAGCCTCAACCAAATGATGATCATAGATACGCCGTGTATGGTGAAAGTACACCTGCGTAAACATCATATACCGCGCAATGATGAGTCCTTCGGCTGCGTGAAGACCGCCTTCTTCGATTGCCAAAGTGGGAGATCCGGTCTCCGGGTCCTCAACAGCCGTTAGCGTTGTCAGCAACCGTTCCAGGTCGTAGTGCCCATACGCTACGCCAATGTGGTGCGAGTCGCGCAAGAGATAGTCGGCACGATCAGCGTCCAGTTGACCGGATACCAGGTTTCTCCAGAACAAGCGACGACCCGCAGACGACTTGCCTTCTAGGGAATCCGCTGGTTTGCCCTCGATAAAATCTGCAACGTCCTGAGCAGTAATGTCATAGTTCTGATTGAGTGGATGCTTCTCAATAACGTCCGTCATCAAGTCAGCGACTAACTTTGCCGAGTAATTCTCATGCTTATATCGTCTTCCCTTTCCAACCTCCGGCATCAGATCCTCACCGCTATGAGAGAATGGGGCATGACCAACGTCATGCAGCAATGCCGCTAGTCTGACAATCCTTCTATCCTTTGCGAGCCCTGCCCCTTCCTCATCGTAGTTGTACGTATCGACTAGGAAGCCGCGCCGGCGTCCGACGATTGCGTCGAACATCTTCGTTGCAACATGCATGACGCCCAGCGAGTGTTCGAAGCGCGAGTGTGTTGCACCCGGATAGACCATATCCGTGAGTCCAAGCTGGCGAATACGGCGGAGTCGCTGAAAGACCGGATGGTTGACAATGTCCCGCTCCCATTCATCCAATTCGATGAAACCGTGAATGGGGTCGCGGATTTCAAATGGTTCCGCCATCAAAGCTCTTGTCTGAAGAACGGGCTTGTAACTGCGATACGACAGAAAGTACCATACTGAGGAATGCTCTCATTTTGCGGAAATGCCGATGAGCCTCTTTCTATTGTGCCGTATTTGTAATGAATCCTGCACAGAGAGCCGAACACGGCAGGAGTGTGCTTTCATTTGAGAGTTCCTTTGGAATTCAAATCCTCTAAACGAACTCGGACCTAATGGTGATGCGATGATACGCGGAATTGTCTTTGATTTAGACGGCACATTGCTTGACCATGACGGCGCGGAATATGCGGCGCTGACCAAACTCTATCCAACGCTACTCGAAGGGGATATTGAAGCGCGGCAGTGGCTACCCTTCTCGGATTTTGCCGCCGCGTGGCACGATGCGGCAGAGCGCGGCTGGCAGCGGTACGTGGAAGGTGAGTTGTCTTTTGAGGAACAGCGAGCATGGCGGGTACGGCAGGTAATGTCCCTGCAGGATGAGTCCGTAGCCGGGGGGCAGCCGCTCACAGAGCAAGACGTGAGCGTCATTTTCGATCGCTACCTCACTTTGTATGAGGAGAGCTGGTCGCTCTATTCCGACTCGATGCCCTGCCTTGCGGCGCTAGCGGCCTATCCGCTGGGTATCATCACCAACGGTGACGGCCGTCAACAGCGGCAGAAGCTGGACTGGACGGGCATCGCGGGGCGCTTTGCTTCCGTGGTTATCTCAGGTGACGTGGGCGTCGCCAAGCCGCAGCGAGAGATCTTCGCGCGCAGCGCCGAAGAGCTGGGCCTGCCACCCAACGAACTGCTCTTTATTGGCGACAATCCTGAGAACGATGTGCTTGGGGCCATGCAGGCCGATTGGCATGCCATCTGGCTGAACCGTGACGGCTCTAGGCAAGAGGTCGCGGCGCTCACCGTTGCCGACCTCACAGACGTTCCGCGCCTGGTTGTTGATGGGTTTCCAAGCGAGCGATGACGTTCCATGCTCTCGGCAGGCTCACTTTGAACAGACTGTTTACCCTACGACCCTTGGAATCCAAGGGGTGACAACAATAAGGGCCCTAGATTCCGCGAACCCTGTTCGACGCTACGCTCGGAATGACAGTAAAATGCGGCACTGGGCAAGAGGCACAGACAAGATACGTACTCCACAAGATTCGAATACCGGAAGCATTCGGCGATGATTCGCTGTTTCATCGGCCATAGCAAGGGCACCGTCGAGGCGGAAATCGCGAAAATCACAGCGGGAGGTGAAGCCATTGCCGACCTCAACCGCGTGGTGTTGGACGGCGACGTGATCGACATGGAGACTTTGCAGGTGCATTGCGACACCCTGCCGTTCCTGGGCGGCGCGAAGCTCGTCATCGTTCGCGGTTTCTTGAGCCGCTGTCTCAAGGAGAAGCCGCTGCGGGAGGGACTGCTGGCGTATCTGCCCGGTTTGCCTGAGCACTGTACGCTGGTGTTGGCGGATGACGCGCTGCCCCGGGGCAGAGAGACCACCGCGCTGACCAAGGCCTTGCGCGAATTGCCGGGCGCCACGGTGGATACCGCCGACCAACGCCGGGGCCGACCGCAGGTGGCCTGGATCGAGGAGAACGCGCCGCGCTTCGGCTGCGGCATAACCCACCGCGCGGCGGAGCACCTGGCGGCGATGCTGCCGGATCGCGACACCATCGAGCAAGAACTCACCAAGTTAGCGCACTACCGCAACCGCACGGGCACGATCAGCGAAGAAGACGTGCACCTGCTCGTGCCGCAATCACGGGAATCGAACATCTTTGCCTTTGTAGACGCGGTCGCCGATGGCAGACGGCGGCAAGCGCTCGCGCTTCTGCACGATCTCCCCAACCAGGAACCCGGCTACGTGCTCGTGATGATTGCCCGCCAGTTTCGCTTGGTGCTGAAGGCCAAGCACGCTCTGCGCAGCGAGCAGGCGCCCAACGAGGTGGCACGAGCAATCGGCCTCACCCGCGCGCCGCCGCGCGCCGTCAACCGCGTCATCTCCCAAGCCCGCCGCTTCAGCGTCGACCAACTGGCAGCAATTCATGCCCATATTGCCCGCACCGACTTTGCCATCAAGCGGAGCAGGCTGGACCCGGCCACGGCGCTGGACCTGCTCGTCGTAGGCCTCTGCTCCATTGCCAGCCGGCAGTAAAGAACGCGCAGACGCGCGAACGCCTTAACGGAGGATGGGATGCCATTGCCGTGAGGATTTAATCATTTTTCGAGACGATAGAAAGTGAACTGAGAGATCAAGCAGAGTCACCCTACAGAAAGTCATGCGAAATTGGGTTCACCGCCAGTACCCTTCCATATCGTTTGGCGTGAAAGAAGTGAGGCAAAGGGCCCGTCACTCCGGCGGAAGCCGGAGTCCAGGGAAACAGCAAAGATGGGTTCCCACCCCAAATCAGTCGATACTTCGTATCGTGCGATACGTTGTATCGAGTACGGGGCAGGCTTTTCGCGGAAAATTGTAGATGTCAGGTAATTCGTTGACACTTTTGCTAGGAATTATCGGCGGTTTCAACGTCATGTATGACCACATCACATGTCATTTCGAACGGAGCGTAGCGGAGTGTCGCTAAGAGCGCGGAATCTCGGGTGCTGGGGCTACAGGCTGCGTAGAGAATGGCACTAGATTCCTCGCTCCGCTCGGAATGACATAAGCTGTCAAGACTGTCTAGTGGACAGGAGATACTGTCAACGAATTACTCAACATTTACAGGGAATGACGAATCCTAGGAATCGCCGCTTTCTTGGTTCTATAGCAACATCAATCAGGTCTCTTGCCGGTGTCACCGGATTCTGGGGTGGAGCTATAGAAAAAACCTCGCGCTATCCGTAGATCGGTTAGCGCGAGGCGTTATTTTCAAGACCGATTGTGCGCGGCCCGGCTTACGTAGCCTTTCTCAACTAAAGGCCTGATTGAACTGGCGCGTGAGTTGGGACTTATGCCTGGCGGCGTTGTTGATATGGATAATGCCTTTGCGGGCGGCGCGGTCGTAGCGGGCGCATGCCAAGGCTACCGCTTCCTGCGCCGTTTCCTGGTCGCCATCCGCAATCGCGTCGGAGGCTTTGCGGCTATAAGTCTTCAAGCTGCTGCGCACGGAACGATTGCGCAGGCGCCGCTCTTCCTGACGGCGGGCTCGCTTGAGGTCTGCACGTTTCTTGGGCAATTTCTCGCGTCTCCTCGGCTCTCTGCACCATGGTGCGGCGGACTATTACGCTCATTGCGCCCATTATACCAACTTCCGCAGCGCCATGCCCAGACCTGCGTATTGCCTCGGCGGTACTCGCCCGAGCACGCCGCTGTGACAGTAGTCGCGACCCCGCTCAAGTGCCACAACTCCGTTCGCACTGAGCTTGCCTGTCCTGAGCCGGTCGAAGGGTCGAAGTGCAGGCGGGGCTTGTACCTGCCACACACCAGTCCACTTCCACACCCGCTTACCCGGCAAATTCGCCCAGAGCACACCGCACGAGCGCGAACATACGTGTACTATGCCCTCCTTAGCCCTCGGTCTCCTGCGCAGCTTCCTGCTGATAGAGTTGCGTCGCGGTATCGCGGCAGGTGGCAGTACGCAACACGGCGTCGCGGGAGACGTTGGTGAGGCTGGCCCAGCGGCCCCAATTCGGCTGACCCTTGGTCGCGTTGCCTTGTTCGCGCGCCAGCTTGTGCAGAACCGCCGTCGCGCGATTGGCAACATTCGACAGCATCATGGCCGCCGCGCCCGGCGGCAGTTCCGCGGCCATGCCTTTGAGCAGGTTGTCCACCTCCTTGGGCACGGCACGTGGCTTGACCTCTATATCCATCGCAGTCGACTCCTTATTCATTCCTGCACGGAATTCATATTTTATTCACAATTCCAGGCTATTGTTATGCTGTCTCTTCTCTATGATGACGGATGAAGGCACAAACTGGCGCGTTTCTTGCGGAGGGGCGCTTCGCTTGATGAAGAAGTGGCTACTCCCACTGCCATAGCTGTGCCTGACTCGGTTAGAGCGTCCACAGCACCCCGAATAGGAGAATACATGCAAGATAGAGAAGATAGGATAATTCACTGCGCTCTCACTGGATCATACCAAATAGACTCATAAAACCCGCTACAATGCCTGTGCGCAGATAGGAGAGCGCGCGACCCACACGGAGACGTGATGGCTTTCGTCAGTGATGCCTGCGGAAGCGGGTGCAGAAACGGCTAGTGAAGCAATCGGCGCATGTCGCTGTGCGCTGGTAGTGTGCCGAACGTAGCGTAAAACGTGTGACTTTGCATGGAAGGTAGAAACAAACGGTGAACGACCCGGCGGTCGAGAGGGGAGGGCCAGTACCTCTTTCGAAGCGTATACCAAGCATAGACATTTTGCGGGGATTCGCCCTCTTCGGCATATTGCTGGTAAATATGCACCTTTTCGGTTTTCCGGCGCAGGAGTTGCTCATCGGGAGCGAAGAGAGTGGGCCGCTAATCGATCGCATCGCTGCTTGGGGAATTCAGGTTTTCGCTGAGTCAAAATTTTATCCGATCTTCTCGTTTCTCTTCGGTTTGGGATTTGCCCTGCAGATACAGCGCGCTGAGGCACGCGGTACGCGCTTTGTGCCGTTCTATCTACGACGGCTGTTCATACTCTTGCTCATTGGCGCGGCGCACGCCGTCTTCATCTGGGTGGGAGACATTCTGGTGCTCTATGCTCTGCTCGGTGCAATTCTCTTGCTCTTCTTTCGCAAACGCTCGCCACGGACCCTCCTGATATGGACAGGAGTCTTTCTGGCGATATCCGTCTTGTTGCCTGTCGGTCTCAGCGGCTTGGCTTTGCTCGCAAAACTCACCCCTGCCGGCGCAGCCGAGGTTAGCGCAAGCTTTGCCGAATCGGAGGTGGGGCTGCGCGCCGATGCAACGCAGGCCGCACTCGTCTACGCTACCGGATCATTTGCTGAGATCACTCTCCAGCGGCTGAGCGACCTGCGCTTGATGTATAGCGTCGCCATCTTCCTGGCCTTCAATGCCTTCGGCATGTTTCTCCTCGGCCTCTACGTCGGTCGCCGCGGCATGCTTCAGAACATCTCGGCGCACACGCCACTGCTCAGAAAGCTATTCTGGTGGGGTCTTGCGCTAGGGGTGAGCGGTAATCTTGCCCACGCGATGGTGAGCCACGGACCAGAGCTTGCCCTGCCAACCTGGCTCGACTTGATCGCCGACACTGCGCGCACGCTTGGCTCGCCGGCGCTCGCGCTCAGTTACATCGCCGGGCTGACTCTGCTGCTGCAACATGACGCCTGGCGGGCGCGGCTGGGTCCGCTGGCCGCGGTGGGGCGCATGGCACTGACCAACTACCTGCTGCAATCTCTGGTTGCCACGACCATCTTCTATGGCTACGGTTTCGGCCTTTTCGGACAGGTTGGGCCTGCACTCGGCTTGCTGCTCACGCTTGTCATCTTTATCGCTCAGATACCGTTGAGCATGTGGTGGATGGGAAGATTCCAGTTCGGCCCGGTGGAATGGCTCTGGCGCACGCTGACGTACCTGCGCTGGCAGCCGCTCCGTCTCGCCAGCGGCCCAAGGCGCTAAGGCGCCAATGCGATCAGATGAGTATCATCTTGGGCGAGGCGCTTGGCACAGCGCGGGGTTGTATGTCGACCAGTTCCGCAAATGCAGGTAGTCTGCAAAAGGACGGAGAGAGAATGGATTCCGCGCCCCCGGGCGGGGGCGAGCTTACGCGGGATTGTAAGTGTTGAGTAATTCGTTGACAGATTTGGTAGAAATAATCGGTGGCTTTCGCGTGGCTCTTGACTACATAACATGTCATTCCGAACGGAGCGTAGCGGAGTGTCGCTAAGAGCGCGGAATCTAGTGTTGATCCCATTAGGCTGCGTACAGCATGGCCCTAGATTTCTCGCTGCGCTCGAAATGACATGAACTGTCCCACTGTCCGATGAAAGGGAGATTCTGTCAACGAATTACCTGACATCTACAGGGGGAATGACGGACGCCAGGCAGTAGCGCGGGGGCTTGTCCCCCGCTCCTTGTCACGAATGATGAACTGCTCGTTGAGAGGTCCAAAAGGGGCAAGACACTCTTCGGCTGTCAGGGGCGGTATGCGGCGCGAGACGGGTTGACCGTCAGCGGCGGGTCCTTGTTGCTGGCGCCCTGAAACACTGGCGGCGGAGGCGCGGATCGCTGCGGTGGTGGACTGGGAGTGGTTGCGACGGTGAGCATACTGCTGGAATCTTCCAGTAGTAGAATATAATTGAACTTCACATCCAAGGAATACAGGAGACCTTTCGATGGCCCGGTTTCTTACGGAAGACCATGTACGCCAGTTGCTGCCCATGGATGAGGCGCTGGCACAAGTGGAGGCCTGTTTCCATGCCTTGGGCACCGGCGCTGCCCGCAACCAGCCGCGCCGCCGCATTCGCTTGCCAGATGGCATGATGCACGTTATGTCGGCTGGCGACGTGGGGCTCGGCGTCTTTGGGCACAAGGTCTATACCACCACGCGGAAGGGCGCAAAATTCCTGGTCACGCTCTACAGCACGGAGGACGGGCGGCCGCTTGCCGTGCTGGAAGCCGGTCTGCTTGGCGCCATTCGCACCGGCGCCGCCAGCGGCATTGCCGCGAAATACCTGGCACGACCGGATGCGGCGGTGCTCGGCGTGCTCGGCACGGGGCGTCAGGCGCCGACGCAGATACAGGCGGTCTGCGCCGTGCGGCCGATTTCGCAAGTGCTCGTCTACAGCCGGAACGCGGAACGGCGCAAAGCATTTGCGGAAGAGATGGCGGACTCCCTCGGCATTCCGGTGACAGCGGCGGGCAGTGCGCAAGAGACGGTGGAGTCGGCTGACGTAGTGGCGGCGATTACGGACAGCAAGCAGCCGCTGCTGGCGGGCGCGTGGCTCAAGCCCGGCGCTCACGTGAACGCCGCCGGCAACAACATGCTCGCGGAACAGGAGTTAGACACCGAGGTCTTCCGGCGCGCCTGGCTCATCACGACCGATTCGCTGGAGGGCGCAAAGCTCGAGTGCGGTGATCTGCTGGCGGCGGTGGAGCCAGGCATCGTGCAATGGGAGGACGTGGTCGAGATCGGACAGGTGGTGGCAGGACGGCATCCGGTGAATGATCGTCCCGCCGACGCCATTACGGTCTACGAATCCCAGGGCATCGCCGCGGAAGACCTCTACGCCGCCGTGCACGTGTTGCGCAAAGCCGAGGCGCAGGGGATTGGAACGGAACTGCCATTCTAGGCATCTCGCCCGGTCAATGTTTTCCTCCCGGTGTAAGCGTAGTTTTCGCAAAAACGCCGCAGCGCGAGGGCTAGTGCTCGGCTTGCCGTTCGCCGGAGAATCAGGGAATAGGTGGCATGCGGACAAGATGGATTCCCGCGTGCGCGGGAATGACGGTCGCTCTGCCGTAGCGCGGGGGCTTGTCCCCCGCTCCTCGCCGCGAGTAGTGAACATCATTGTGGGCGAAGAGTTGGCTACTACGTGTTGCCAATAACGTGGCTTATGCGCGCGATACCTTTGGAAGACTCGTTCAGAGCCCCAATTCGTTGGAAATCCCCTGCAGCGCCGTCAGGTTGATGGCGGCGAAATCCGGCAGCGTGAAGCCAATCCCGCTGCACGTCTCGATCTCCTCGCGCTTGGCGGAAGCGGCGAAGGCCTTTTCCTTGTACTTGCGCATCACGAACTTGGGCGTCACAGAAGCCAGCTTCTTGTCCGGGCGCACCAGGGCGCAGGCGATGATGAGGCCGGAGAGGTTGTCGCAGGCGTAGAGCGCCTTATCCATCAAGCTCTCGCGGGGCACGCCGTGCTCGTCGCTGTGGGCCTGAACGGCGTGGATCACGCGGGGGTCGCAGTCGCGTTCTCGCAACAGCTTGGCCATCAGCAGCGTGTGCTGGGCCGGGTCTTTCTCCGTGGCTTCATAGTCGGCGTCGTGCATCAGTCCCGCCAACGCCCACAGGTCTTCGTCTTCACCAAAGTGCCGCGCCAGTTCCCGCATGCACGCCTCCACTGCGAGACAGTGCTTCACGAGATTCTTGTTCTTGAGCAATTCGTGGACGAGTTCCATGCCTTCTTCGCGCGTCATTGTTTGCTCCTGTCAGTGCTTTCACGTACCGCTACTTGTCCCATTCCAGTTCCAGAAACGGGTGTACGCTAGAATCTGCAATTGAGGTAATGCATGACAAGCCTCGTTTGCAGTGTAGCAGGAGCACCGCACGGTCGCAGACAGCCTCGAACGTGAGCTTTGCAGCCTAGACGCAACACTCTGCCTGTGGGTTTGCGGTCGCGGCGAGGCTGCCCACACTTAGCGGTGGGTGAAGAGTTTTCAAGCCAAGCCGTCAACTGGAATGAATCCCGCAATAGTTCTACAGTGAAGAGGTAGGGACTTTGCGCGTGTAGGGAGTGCCGCAAATGGACTCAAGAACGGTACTGAGCTTTTCGCGCCGCTTGCTCTGGCGGAGGACGCTCCTCGTGCCGCTGGCGGCGGCGCTGGCGGCATGTAGCGCCTTAGGACGGAGCGAGACTAAGCAAGCAGCGTCGCCTACTCAGGGGGCGGCCGCTTCCCAGAGGTCTGAGGCACCGTCCTCCGCGACGCAGACAACGACGCAATCATCTGACTCGACCCCGCCGGCAGCGGCGACCGCGTTACCAGTCACACCGGCCTGCGAAGATGACGACGACCCCACGCCGCCCCAGACCGCGGGGCCGTTCTACACGCCGAACACGCCCCTGCGCACGTCTTTGCTAGAATCCGGTTTCGCCGGGACGCGGCTGCTCCTCTCGGGCCAGGTGCTCTCCACGCGGTGCGCGCCGATTGCGGGTGCGCTGCTTGACTTCTGGCACACGAACGACGTCGGCGAATACGACAACGAGGGCTACACCTTTCGCGGTCATCAATTCGCCGACGACCAAGGGCGTTTTACGCTGGAGACCATCGTGCCCGGCATCTATCCCGGCCGGACACGCCACATCCACGTGCGCGTGCAAGCGCCCAACCAACCGATCCTGACCACCCAACTCTACTTCCCCGGCGAATCGGGCAATCAGGGTGACGGCATCTTTGATCCCGCGCTGCTCGTGGAGCTTACGGACGCGGCGGAGGGTAAACAGGCCCAATTCACCTTCGTGCTCGACGTGCCGTAGCCGACGTCTGCCCCGACTGACCACTTGGCAACCTCGATGTAGGCAAAGGGATCCCTCTCCCTCAACGGAGACCTTCGCGCAACTGCATGTGAGGCACAATGAATACTCCCTCTCCCTGGGATGTATAGACCGGGTTGATTGGTAACACTTGTTCGGGTTGATGGGTTACACATTTTGCTGAGTGACAAATGCGGGCGCTTTGCGTCGGGACGAGAGGCAGCCGTCAAACGGCCTAAGCGCGGCAATCGGAGTCGCACTGAGCGCGCAGGTTGCGGTGCTATACTGTATTAAAAGGGAGGACGATTAGATGGTCCAGCCTACTACGGGACAAAGGAGTCGCCGGATGATCGGTCGGATAGTCACTCGTGTCGTGGTGGTAGCGGCAATGCTTGTGTTGGTCGCGTGCAGCACCGTACCGACCCAAACGCAACCGCAGCCGCAACCGGAGCAGCCGCCGGCACCCGCGCTGCCAAGCTTAGATGCCATCTCCCCGGAGGCGGAGCCGGGTCTCTACACCAGGGCCTTCGTGGCGGAAGCCATCCGGCGCTACGACTCCGAGGGGCGTGAAGCTACGCTCGCCTACTACAACACCCCGGAGAGCGTGGACGGCGAGTGGTACCTCTTTGTCATCGGGGAGGACGCCCAGGTACTGGCGCATTCCGCCGTACCGGAGAACGTCGGCTTGTTCGTCAAAGAGCCGCTTGGGATTGACGCCGACGGCTTCAACTTCGGCGCCGCTATGCTGGCCGCGACCAAGGAGGGTAGCTGGGTGAGCTACGTCTTCGAGAACCCTGCCAGAGGCGGCTTCTTGGAAACCAAGCACGCCTGGGTCGTCAAGCACGACGGCCTCATCTTCGGCTCCGGGTGGTACCAGGTCATCCGCTACGATGCGCCGCCTCCGCATCAGAATCCCCCGTCGGATCCGGAGAAGGTAATCGCGTAGCTTCAATATGTGCGGGGAGTGTGTTGACGCTTGCGTTCGGGCTCGCAGATTGACGCATGGCGAGGTGGCCCCAAGACAGTTCACGGAACTGACTCTCGAACTTGACAACCGGTACGACTGAGCTTAGCGAAAATCAAGGAGAACGCAATGCCCGGCAAGACGGCTCAGAAGCCAAAGAAAGCCGCAAAGAAGCCCTTACCCAGGTCGGCTGACGGAAAGGTAGCCCTGCTATCCGGCGGCAATCCGCAGATCGCCAAGGCCGACGGCGATGCCCCCGTGCAGAAGTATATTAAGTACATGCCGGGTTGGAAGAGCGAGTTGGGTCGCCGCATGGATGCCCTCATCGAGCGCGAGGTGCCTGGCGTGCAAAAGTGCGTGCGCTGGAATTCGCCTTTCTATGGCGTGGAGGGCATGGGCTGGTTCCTGAATGTCCACGTCATGACCCGCTACGTGAAGGTGACCTTCTTCCAAGGCGCGGCGCTGCAGCCGCTGCCGCCAGGCTCAGGCAAGGACCCGGACGCGCGCTGGTACGACATCTACGAGGACGCCTTCGACGAGGAGCGGTTTGCCGAGTGGGTGCGGCAAGCCGCCGCCTTACCCGGCTGGGACCTGCGGTGACTGCCAATGTACTACACAAAAGGCATGCCATAGGCAGTGAAGGCGATGTTAACGAGGGCAGTTCAGCCATTTCGTGATCACAACGCCCTGCCCCCGATGAAGAATTCCCTGTCAGACTCTGAATTGGCTTTATCGTAGCTTGAACATTCATTGTCTTTGGTACAAGATAGAGTAACTGTTAAGCGAATCTAATAGGCAATATGCTTAGTGAGATTCGGATGATGACATCGGGAAATGGGAATGAAATCTCTTATTCCACATGAAGTTGTCGCGTCAGAGCAGAATAAGCGCAGAGTCCAAGGCGGCGTTAGTACGAGCAATGCGATCCTGTCTGCGCATGTCAGCGGGAATGCGGATGTATTTGCGCAAATCCTTCGGTTGCATGTTCCCGAAGGGGCCATCGTAGCCGATGTCACGTGGGGGAAGGGTGTTTTCTGGCAGAAGGTACATCAGGGTCTTTACGACATCAGGGCCACCGACATTGCTATGGGGGTAGACTGTCGAGATCTGCCTTACGCAGATCGTGAAATCGACTGCGTAGTGCTTGACCCACCATACATGGAAGGATTCTATAGGAATCAAGCAAACCAAAAGGCTGGAGGAGGTAGTCACTCAGCATTTAGAGAGCACTATTCGAATGGGGACGAACGACCCGGTCAATCGAAGTGGCATGCGGCTGTGACCGAACTCTACAGAGAGGCAGGACGGGAAGCCTATCGAGTTCTCAGAACCAACGGCGTCCTGATTGTCAAATGTCAGGACGAAGTAAGCGCTGGCAAGCAGTGGTTAACACACGTTGAGATTGTCAACGACTACGAATCTATGGGCTTTTACACAAAGGACTTATTCGTTGTAGTTCGTTCCAACAAACCAGTGATTTCCCGATTGAAGAAGCAGGTTCACGCGAGAAAGAACCATTCATACTTCTTGGTGTTCGTTAAAGCCACGCAAAGATAATTGACTCCCCTAAGTTCTCGCGGATCTGCGTTCGCTTAGCAGTTGATCGAGAACCTCCAGTAAGTTTTCCGTGAAAGGTGGCTCAGGAGGCCATGTAACGGATACAAGGCTAGCAAGTAATTGACCACGAACTCGTTCGGGGTATTTCCTATAGGTGCTTCTTGGTAGGTCAGAGTTCTTGGCGAAGACAAAATTCCATTCTTGTTCAAATGCAAAGCAATTCACTGCGAGCACATCAAATTCTCCGACCATTAGCAGTGTAGTCTCAAGTTGAGTTCCGTCTTCTAGGGTGACAGTACGGCGATCGCTCGCGTCTACTTGTGCTTTGCCATACCAGGTGTTCCCTTCTCTTTGAACCATCCGTGATTGCAGAGACTTACTCTCAATAACGAACTGCTCACCTTGGTATTCGATGATATGATCTCCTTTGTTGGATCGGTCGTGGTCATCAGACTTACCAAGATACTTGACTTCACTTCCCGAAAGCCATAGCTCCTGTAGCTTATGCTCTGCCACATAACCCAGTAGCATGCCCCATAAGCTAGGGTTTGCATCGACGAGCTTCGTCAAGTTGTCTGCACTCAGATATAATCGTTCGAGAATATTGGGAGGCTTCGAAGAGTCTCGACCAATACCGATTTTCATCAGAAGCTCACAGGCGTCCACATCTAGGCTTTGAGAGACCTGCAAGAACTCAATCACGTCTAGTCGTCGTTCGCCTCGCTCGTACTTTGAGACAAAAGACTGAGGTACCTGAAGGCGGGCAGCTACCTCCGACTGTTTCAAGCCATTGGCTCGCCGCGCCGCGACAAGTAGTCGCTGCAACCGCACGTAGAATTCGGATAGAGGCAGTTTCATGGTTAGACAAGAGCATACCTTGAGTAAACTTGGTATCCCAAAATAGGATATTTGCTGGTCTTGGCATAAAGGGATTTGCCGATGGAGTATGAGTCATTTCGTACGCAGCTTGAAGCGGCGTTCGCGCAGTTTGCGGCGCGGCCGGCGCTGACGTATCAGGACGCGACGTGGTCTTACGCCGAGCTGGACGCCCGC
This sequence comes from Chloroflexota bacterium, assembly GCA_028874195.1. Taxonomy (GTDB): domain Bacteria; phylum Chloroflexota; class UBA11872; order VXOZ01; family VXOZ01; genus VXOZ01. Next base: position 1,929 of record JAPPLM010000075.1, on the reverse strand, counting down.
ACGCGCGCGGCGGCGGGGTATTTGCAGAAACAGGGCTTGGAGCCCGGCGAGCGCGTCATACTCTACACGGCGGACAAGCGCGCGCTGCTGCTGGCGCATTTGGGGGCGATACGGGCCGGCGGTGTCTCGCTGCCGCTCAACTTCAAGTTCACGCCGCGTGAGATGGAATACTACGCGCGGGATAGCGGCGCGGTGCTGGCGGTGGGGGGTGATGCCGAATTGCCGGTGCTGCAGGCGCTGGTAGAAGATGAGGAGACTCCGCTGCGGGGTGTCTTGCACGCCGACGACTTCCTGGCGCTAGAGCCGCAAGCCACGGCCCCTTTGCCGGATTCTACCGCCGCGGACTGGGCGCTGCTGCTCTACTCTTCCGGCACCACCGGCCAGCCCAAGGGCGTGGTGCACACCCACGTCAATCTCGGGGCGGCCGTGCGTTCGCTCGCCGACTGCTGGGCGTTTGCGCCGGACGACGTGCTCGTGAACGTGCTGCCGTTCTTCCATATTCACGGCCTTTCGTTTGCCAGCCACGTGAATTTCCTCACCGGCGCGCACATGCTCATGGCCGACCAATTCCATCCCATCCGCACCCTGGACCTCATCGACCGCGCCACGGTCTTCATGGCCATTCCGCCCATGTACTACCAATTTCTCGGGCGGCCGGAGTTTCGTGAACACGCCAAACACTGGTCGCACGTGCGGCTCTTCACCTGCGGTTCCGCGCCAATTCGTCCGGAAGTGCTACCAGAGTTGGAAGGTATTTTAAGGAATCCGCTCATCAACCGCTACGGCATGACCGAGAGCCACGTTATCGCCAGCTTGCCCATAGATCAGCCCAGTGTGCAGGGCTCGGTGGGGCTGCCGCTGGACGGCATCGAAATGACCATGGTCGAGGACGGCTCCACCACCAAGGACGGCCACGCCGTGGGCGAGGTGCACGTGAAAGGCCCGGTGATCTTCGACCACTACCTGAACCGGCCGGAAGCCACCGCCGAGGCGTTCGCCCACGAGGGCTATTTCGCCACCGGCGATCTCGGTTTTGTGGATCCACAGGGCTACCTGACCCTCATCGGGAGAAAAGTCGACCTCATCATCACCAAGGGCTTCAACGTTTATCCGCCCATGGTCGAGCGCGTGCTCAACGATTGCCCCGGCGTGAAAGAATCCGCCGTGTTCGGCTTGCCCGACGACCTGCGCGGCGAGAAGGTGGTGGCCGTGGTGGTGAAAGACCCCGCCGCTGACACGGAGGCTACGCCCCGCAATGTCCGCGACTTTTGCCGCGAACGCAGCGTGGACTACCAGGTGCCCAGCGACGTCTACTTCGTGGACGAATTGCCCCGCAACACCATGGGCAAAGTGCTGAAACGCGAGCTGCGCGACGGTTTGCTGGCGGAGACCGGCGCGCAGCGGTAGAGATTCACCAAAGATCCGTTCGCATGTCTCCGCTTGGCAATGTGCAACCCTTCGGTACAGGACTTAGTTTGCGACTGGATGCAGATGATCTGCGCCGCAAGAGCCGGCACTACTTCATATCCGGTCGGCGCCTGCAAAATGAGCCCGGCATCCGACCCATACGCCGTTGTCAGTGCGATGGGCAGGGCGCACGGCATAGCCGGCCTTCACGTCGTTGACGCTCCGATCATGCCCACCGTCCCTCGAGCCAACACCAACCTGCCGACACTGATGGCCGCCGAGAGGATCGTCGCTGCGCTCGACTAGGGCGTGTTCACACTTAATGTCATTCCGAGCGAAGCGAGGAATCTCAAGCGTTTCGTGAGGTATTCTCTCGCGTTTTGCTCCTCACAGGCGGAAGAAAGACGATTGACAAAGATACCGTTTTGCATCTATGATGGTTTGCTGTGCAGCGCCCTATTCTCGCACCGCATGAAGATGGATTCCCTAGACTCACAAACGAAGTGCAACACTTTGCTAAGG
>JAPPLM010000069.1 GCA_028874195.1 Chloroflexota bacterium | reverse complement strand
CATGTGCTCATTCTCCCAAATCTGTCAACGAATTACCTGACACTTACAATTCCCGTGAAAACGGGAATCCATCTTTTCTTCTACCTCGCGCACCCTGGACTCCGGCTTTCGCCGGAGTGACGAACAAGCAGCCGGCCTTTACTTACTCTTTCCTAGCTCGACCAAAGACTGCCCAAGGTTGCAATTGCCTACGAGGATCCGGTGGTTATTTTAGGTTTGGACTAGCTCTATCACATGTATACTCTCATTTGCAGCGGAGCGAGGGACAAGCCCCCGCGTTACATCTCCCTTGAGAGCCGATAGTCGGAGACCGGCCGCAGACCAGTGATGCAGACGCATTCTTGATGGACTCAAGAGCAGAGACTCTTGCTCTCCCCTGCTACTCATCCGCCAACAATTCCGCAAGCAGCGTTTCCATCGTATCAATCGGCAGTGGGCCTACGAACTTTGCGGCGATCTTACCGTCCGGCGTAATGAAGAATGTCTCAGGTATGCCGGACACGCCGTATTCGATGGCGATCTTGCCTCTTGGATCCGGACCACTGGGGTAGGTTTGGCCGTAGACTTTGCGAAACTCGGCCGCGGCCTCTTCCGTATCCCACAGGTTTATGCCAAGAATGACGACGCCGCGGTCCGCATAGCGTTTGTGGGTCTCCTCCAAGGCCGGCGCCTCAACTCGGCAAGGGGCGCACCATGACGCCCAGAAATTGATGACCACCGGCCGACCGCGAAAGTCGCTGAGCCGCACCACACGGCCGTCGCTTAGCGTCAGGGTAAAGTCCGGCGCCGGCCGGTCGTCCTGCCGGATGAGCGTGGGCTCCAAATTGATGCCGGGGGAGAATCCGGCCAGTTGGCCGCTTTGGGTAAGAACGTAGTAGAGCAGCGCCAGCAGACCCGCAATCATCGCCAGAAAGAGCGGTATGAGAATATACCGCAGCGGTATGCTCCGCGGCGGCGCGGGCGCGCTCACTGCACCAGCTCCCAGATGTGCTCGACCAGGTAGGCAAGATCATCGCCCCGAAAGACGGCGGTGCGTCCATCGAGTCGTTCCTGCCGCCGCGAACTGAAGACACTCCGATCCCAGATTTCCGTATTCGTGACCGTTACCTGGATCTCATACGGCGGCTGTAGTTCCCAGACTAGAGGGAGTGAGGCAGCAGCAACCGCGCCCTCGACCGCTTCACTGAGCTCCGCGCGCACCACATTAGGGATACGCAGCTTGGCGGCCTGATAGCCAAAGCCCCACTTCGTCGTGCACGTGCGCACACCCGGCAACAGCGCCTCTGCCTCGGCACAGGCGTGATTATCGCCGCTTACCAAAACTACGGGTACGTTCTGCGCGCCGCAGAGGGCGGCGTGGATGCCGATAGTGCCGAGCTCTCGTCCATCGATCAGCACACGTGAAATGTCCGGCGCGAGCGTCTGTGTGAGCACACCGCCCCACGTGCCGGCCTTGGCAGGATGCCCCAGCAGAATTGCGGCATCCGCGTCGTCCAACTCGGCAAACCGCACCTGTTGGTGCTCGCCAAAGATATACGTCGCACCGGGGTGCAGCAGGTCTTCATGGAACGGCACAAGACCGGTGGCGTCGTGCACGACGGTCTCTTGCGCGCTCGCCCTCTCAACTCCCTCCACGGCTGCTGAAATTTCGCGGGCCATCATGCCGCGAGCTTCGTCATAGAGATAGGGGGCCTCACTCTGCGGGTCTACCTGGTGTTGATGCACCACGCCGCCGGTGCCGGCGAATAGGGCGATGATGACGACTTTCATGAGGGTTTTTCTTGCAAGTTAGCAAACGCCGCTGCTTGTCTGGCGATCGTGCGCACCCTGCGCAATAGCAAGCCCTGCCGCCGTGTGAATTAGGATCCCCACCCCGTATCGAGTCAATAAGCCGTATTGAGTACAACAAGGTAGGCTTTGCACGCGAATGACCATGGCCTTGCCTAGGCCGCACAACTGAATGCGAATGAGAGGACTGCTTCTTGACCGTCATTCCCGCGAAAGCGGGAATCCATCTTCTCTGCGCACACCCTGGATTCCGGCTTCCGCCGGAATGACGGAGGATGGCGGTCTACTTTCATGGCAATGACGGAGGCCGGCTTTCTATCTCTCTAGCTATGACGTTTAGTTGTCCGCACTATCGAGCGCTTACACAATCAGCAGGTTACATCGTCGGCCCGATTCTGTGCGGCGCAAACTCGCGGTGTCCCAGGATTTCCGTCGCTGTTAACAGGCCGTTGACGGTATCGAGCGTCAGGTCGAAGAGCTGCTCGCCGAGTTCGCGGATGCTGGCAGTGCCGTCCAGCACCGGCACGCCGGAGAAGTCGATATTGTCTTGCATGCGCTCCACCGTCTGCGGATTGGCGCATACTTTAATAACGGGCGCGACCGGATTGCCCAAGGGCGAGCCCCGCCCGGTCGTGAAGATACAGACCTGCGCGCCGCCGGCAATCATACCGGTCACCGATTCCGAGTCGTAGCCCGGCGTATCCATTACTACCAACCCCTTCTTGGTGGGGTAGTCGGCATAGCCGATCACCTCTTCCAGGACCGTCGTGCCGCCTTTGTAGATGCAGCCCAGCGATTTTTCTTCGATGGTCGTCAGGCCGCCCTTGATGTTGCCCGGGGCGGGGTTGGCGCCGCGAATGTCGACGCCCATATTCAGTGCGTCCTCTTCGGCCTTGCGCACCACGGCGAGGAGTTGCTCGCCAATTTCCGGTTCGCGGGCGCGTTGGGCGAAGATGTGCTCCGCGCCGATGAACTCCGCGGCCTCGCTAATCATCACCGTGCCGCCGGCCTCGACGAGCATATCCGAGACCACACCGACGACGGGATTGCTCGACAAGCCGCTGGTGGTGTCCGAGCCGCCGCACTCCGTTGCCAGCACGAGTTCGGAGAGGGGGAATTCCTCCTTTTGCATGGTGGAAAGCTTCGCCTGAAGCTTCTGCGCCATTTGCGCGCCTTCCTGAATGGTCCTAATCGATCCGCCGGCTTCCTGAATCACGATGAGTTCCACCGGCTTGCCGGTTTTCGCGATGCCTTCAGCAATAAGGGGCGCTTCGGCGGTCTCGCAGCCCAGACCTACAACGATAGCCGCGCCCACGTTCGGATTACTGCCGGTGCCCACCATCGTGCGCACAAAGAGGTCCGCATCCGGGCCAAGTTGGCCGCACCCGTATTGATGGATAGTAGTCACCGCGCCGGGCACCAATTCCGTAATGCGCTGCCCCACGGTAGACGAACAGATCACAGATGGCAAAATTGCCAGGTGGTTGCGTACTCCCACGCGACCGTCCGGTCGGCGGTAGCCTTGGAAAGTCTCTGCACGTGCCACGGTGTCCACCCCTTCTTGCGGCCTGCTGCGGTTTAGAGGCCGTTCCGTATAGCGTTGTTTACCCTCGTATTGTACTCTTCTCGTCAAAACGGTGTTGCCGACGCTGTTCAAGCTGCCGGGGTTTCATCTTTCCACACGCAAGAGATACTGAGCGCAAGCATTTTTGCAAAGTTTCATTGCAATTAAGCAAAAAACCAGCCAATTCTTGCACAAATCACGGCTCATTTGACATTAAAGAGCATGTAGCGTACGGTGAATCACTGTGCTAATGCACAATGTTGCTTGATGCGCTGCACGAGGAAATCAGTGAAGCGGAACCTGCAAGTAAGAATTGCCGAGAGAACCGGACTCTAGCTCTTTAGATGAGGAGACGACATTCATGCCCAAGATTGCAATCTTCAGCGAAGAAGCGCGTAACGCTCTGATGAGCGGCATTGAAATGGTTGCGGAAACGGTGCAAGCCACGCTCGGGCCCAAGGGGCGCAACGTGGCCCTGAGTTATCAGGAGAAAGTGCCGATCGTTACGCATGACGGCGTCACTGTTGCCAAGGAAATCGAGCTCGTAGACAATTTCGAGAACATGGGCGCCCAACTCATCATACAAGCCGCGAGCAAGACCAACGACATTGCCGGAGACGGCACCACCACCGCCACGGCGCTTGCACATACGCTCATCACGGAGGGGCATCGCCACATCGTCTCGGGCGCCAACCCCATGATCCTCAAGCGCGGCCTCGAGCAGGCAGCCCGCGCGGTGGTCGAAGAGCTTAGGAAGTCCGCAACGCAGATTTCGAGCAAGGAGCAGGTAACGGAAGTTGCGACCGTTTCCGCGGGTGATACGGGAATCGGCGCGCTCATCGGCGAAGTGATGGATAGGGTTGGCAGAGACGGGCTCATCACGGTGGAAGAGGGGCAGAGCCTTGGCATCTCGGTCGAGTACGCGGAGGGCATGGAGTTCGATCAGGGACTGCTCTCTCCGTATTTCATTACCGATTCCATCGAAATGAAGGCGGTGGTCGAGGATCCCTACATCTTCATTACCGACCGGAAGATCGAATCACTGGAAGAGATCTTGCCGCTCCTGGAACGCCTGGTGCAAAGCGGCGAGAAAAACCTGGCCATCATTGCTTTGGAGATGGATTCCCACGCCCTGGCAATGCTCATCACGAATAAGTCGCGGGGCATTCTGAATTGTCTTGCGGTGAAGGTGCCCGGTTTCGGCGACCGCCGCAAAGAAACGTTGCGCGACATTGCCATCCTCACCGGCGGCACGTTGATTTCGGAAGAAGCCGGCAAGCGCCACGACGAGGTGGAGATCGAGGACCTGGGCCGCGCGCGCCGCGTTGTGGCCGATAAGGACTCCACAGCCATCATCGAAGGTCACGGCGACCAGGATGCGATCGCGGCTCGCATCAACCAGATCAAGTCGCGCTTGCAGGACGGCGCGCCGGAATTCGACCGCGAGAAGCTGGAGGAGCGCATCGCGAAGCTCTCCGGCGGTGTGGCGATAATCCACGTCGGCGCCGCCACCGAGATCGAGATGAAAGAACGCAGAGACCGCGTAGACGACGCGCTCTCAGCCACCCGCGCGGCAGTCGAGGAAGGCATCGTGCCCGGCGGCGGGGTCGCGCTCATCAACGCCATGTCCGGCCTCGATAGGTTGAAACTGAAAGGCGATGAAGCGATCGCGATTCCGGTCATGCGACAGGCATTGGCAGCGCCGCTCAAGCGCATCGCGCTCAACGCCGGCTTGGATGCGTCGGTCATTTCGCAGGAAGTCACCCGTTTGGCGAAGAGCCGCCGGAACAAGAACATGGGCTACAACGTGCTGACGGGTGAGTACGTTGACATGATCGAGGCGGGCATTATCGATCCCCTCAAAGTGGCGCGCTCAGCCGTGGAAAACGCGACCTCGGTGGCCGGTATGGTGCTCACGACCGAGGCGCTGGTCGCTGACGTGCCGACAGAGGATGTCGTGTATGAGGGCGCGCCCGAGTATTAGACGGCATTGGTAGCTTATTGCGAAACAGCCCCTCCCTCGCGGAGGGGTTCGTTTCTTCCGGCACACCACCTCGAAGAGCCGTTGCCCGCCGTTACTGAAGAGCGCAGGCGCAGTTCACCTTTACCCTCGGAGGAGTCTGCGTTTCCCGTGTCGCCCCGTCGCGAACGAGTGCTGCTTCAGTGTTCACAGCCCGGACATTTACCGTGGTGACTGTGGGTTTCTGATGAGGAGAGAGTCCGTTTTTTCAAAGCAGGTGATACTATGGAATTAAGGATCGTCTGTGCCGCTGCAAAGGAGTAGCAGTCATGAATAGGCGCGCACTGCTGATTGCCATTGGGTTGATCGTTGTCGTGGTTGGCGGGGCGGGAGCCTGGTGGCTTGGGTCGCCCTTGTTTCTCGATCAGGTTGTCGAGGAGGAGTTGCCGTTCGTAATTCCCAGTGAAAAAGAAATGGAACAGATGTCGGAAGACGAGCGGACAAAGGTGGCTGAGGACGTAATGGACGCGGCGGCCAAGATGCCGGACAAAGAGATGGAAGAAGAGATGCCGAAGATGGCCGATGACGCGCAACCGGTGGTGGTAGCGCAAGGCCAGTTCCAGGACGCCGATGAATTCCACAAAGGCGCCGGCACCGTGACGCTCTACCGCTTGGCGGACGGCACGCACCTGCTGCGGTTCGAGGACTTCCGCGTCACCAACGGCCCGCAACTTCACGTGTTGCTGGCAAACCATGCTCAGCCGGTGAACCGGGCCGACTTGGAGGAGACGGGGTACGTCGATCTTGGCGGGCTGAAAGGCAATGTGGGCAGCCAGAACTACGAGATTGGGGCCAACATCGCCATCGACTCCGTGAAGAGCATCGTGATCTACTGCAAGCCCTTCCACGTGGTGTTTTCCACGGCCACCCTCGGCAGTGGGAGCTAGAACCAAGACTCGCACAAGATAACTTGAGAGCAGCGGGGAGCCAAGGGCGGGAACGCTCGGCTCCTCACTGCTTTGCTCTTACCGCTGTAAGAAAAAGCAAAGTTGAGAGGCCTGGCTGCCCCTCTTTCCCGGTCGGCAATGGCGGCACAGAAAAGCAGTGTTTCCCGCTTCCCGCGTGCATGTGTCACACGGACAAATGCCCGAAAGCGCTTGAAGGCAACGAAACGCAGCATCCACGCCGCCCTCTCCACACGCAGTTTGCATACGAGCACTCGCGGAGGAAGGGAATCCGAGGTGTGAGATCGGGGAAGCAGCAGAATCTGGAGGCGGCATCCAAGATTCGTAACATCTGACCAAGCAAGGTCCAGGCCACATGCAACTCTACGTGTGTTGTGAGTGGGTTCGACTCAGGCCGGATCAGGCGCGGAAGCCTCGGAAGCAGCCGAGGTTGGGGCATCGGCAACTGCCTGTTGCCCGGCGTCGCGGGTCAACGGCCAGAAGAATAGAGCCGTGACCGTGGCCATGATCAAGGACGCCGTAAACACGTGGCCTACGCGCAGGGCGTCGGGCAAACCCATCCGTACCTGGGTAAACCCGATAGTTATCTGCACAGCCAGTAGTGCAATAGCGAGAAGGCCGAGCCACTTCGATCTGCCCCGATCGAGGCGCAGACGCCAGCCTGCCAGCAGTGCTACCGTAATCGAGAAAACATAAGCGGCGTAGCGGTGTCCCATGTGGATTTCTTCAAGAAGGCGGGTTGAGCCGCCGTCACAGGTCACGAAGCCTTGACAAGCAATCCCTGCTGCCATGCCCACCACAAATGCGCCGGAGACTAATACGAGCAGCCCTCCGATGAGAGCCGCGATGCCCCGCCACTTCGGCATACCGTGCACACTGAGAGAGAGGTTTTGTACCTGTACCGACGCGATTACCATTAGGGATAGAAAGAGCATGCCAATCGTCATATGAGAGCCCACGAGAATAGCCGGTAGCTCGGTAAGCACGGTAACCGCGCCCAGCAATATCTGCGCGACAAGCAAGACCGTCGCTAGCGTGAGAATCTTGCGTACTTCACGCATACGCCCCTTGCCGAACCACGACCAGACCAGAACTCGCACGACGCTTACGGTCAGGAAGAGTGCCAGCAAGCGGTGAATGAACTCGAGAACCGCCGCAGTCTCGAAAGGCGGTATCACTTGGCCGGAACAGAGCGGCCAATCCGGGCAGCCCAAGCCGGAGCCCGTTGCCCGTACGACTGCTCCCCAGAGGATCAGCAATAGGACCTGAAACACGACGCCCCACATTGCAATCTTTGCTTGGGTGTCGCTGCGTTTCATTGCTTCAGCCACGCAATCCTCCTATGACTAGGCAGTCATCGTTCTCTATTAAGACTATACGTGCTGTCGCGGCGCAAACGCAACAGCGTAGACTTGTCAGGTGGATGCTGCCATGTCATTATCATGGACGAAACTACTGCCCGAAAGGACGCTATATCAGGGCGAACGCTCCCCTTGCAGACGCGGCAAGAGCGTACAGGGAGTTTTGGTCGTGATTGGCACAGCAACGTAAAGGACGGGCGTATCAGTGAAAGGATACCCTTACCATGTCCGAGACCGTTAGAATCGTCGCCCTCGAGTCGGCACATCCCCACATACACAGCCTTATCAGGCAGGCGCAAGAGCTTGATGGCGCCGAGTTCGTGGGCTTTGCCGACCCAAAACCGGAACATCGCGAACGCACCAAAGAACGCAACGAATTTGGTGATGACATGGTCTTCGCCGACTATGAGCGGCTTCTCGACGAGCGCCAGCCGGACGCGGCGATTATCTGTTCCACGAACGCCGACCACGTCAAGTACGTGGAGGCGCTGGCGCAGCGCGGCATCAACATCATGCTGGAGAAGCCGTTCGCCGCGAGCCTTGCCGATGCCGACCGCATGATCACGGCGTGTGAGCAGCATGGCGTGACCTTGATGATCAATTTCCCCACGGCATGGGGGCCGGCTTTGCGCCGGGCGCGTGATATTGCGCAATCCGGCGCGCTGGGACAGGTCTTTCAGATCGCCTTCCGGGGCGGACACATGGGGCCCACCGGTGACTTTGACACCTGGTGGTATCGTCCACAGGACGGCGGCGGCGTGTTGCTGGACTACTGCTGCTACGCCGCAAACGTGTTTACATGGATTCTCGGCAAGCAGCCCCGCCAGGTCTGCGGCATGGCAGATACGCTCGTTAAGCCGGTCAAGTCCGAGGATAATGCCGTGCTGCTCCTGCGCTACGACGACGCCCTCTGCGTCAGCCAGGCTACCTGGACGCGCTTCGGACCCGAGCCGATCCACGGGCCGGTCATTAACGGCACGGAAGGCAGCGTGACTATGGTAGGCCGCGAACAGCTCAAGCACTGTACTCAGGACAACCCCGAGGGCGTCATCGTCGACGTGCCGCCGCTTTCGGAACCACACATGCAGAATGGCCCGGCGTACTTCGTGCACTCGCTGCTGAACGGCACACCCATCGAGACGCCCTGCGACGCCGCGTTCAACCGCGACGGCCAGGAAATCCTGGAAGCAGGCAAGATCGCCGTGCAGACCGGCGTGACGGTGAACCTGCCCATTCTGCCGGCCTAAGCCAACGAGACCGTTTCGGTTGCTTGAAACTACTGTATGAACGAGAGGGAGCGACGTGTGTTCCCTCTCGTTCTTCACGTCTTTAGATCAACTTTCGCGCGTTTGGGTCAACAAGTAGGCCCCCTGTATCTCACGTCCGTTCTCAGGAACGCACATTCCGTTTTCAAGAACTCACATCCGTTCGCTCTGAGCGCTTCGGCAGGCTCAGCACAGGCTTGTCGAAGAGTCGAAGGGCGAACGGGCGTGCAGGCTGAACCCTCCTATAGAACCATGTACTTTCCTTAGTATGCCGACTCTCCACATTACACAGCCTCGGCGAGCGCGGAACTCGAATATAGACGAACGGTCGAACATCTTGACCCCAATATATACCCCCCAGTAGTATATGAACTAGGGAGGTGACGCTTTGGCCGCGCGATACGCCAATCCTCTCCCGCAACCAACAATTACGCAAAGAGATTTGAGCGGCTGAACAGATTGCGCTACCGGCGCATGTGAAGAGTGACCTTGTGGCAACCGCCGAACGTACACAGGAAGAAGAGACATTTTCGCTGGCTGTGCAAGGCATGACCTGCGCCGCCTGCGTGTGGCGTATCGAAGAAGCCGTCACGGGTGTACCCGGCGTGCACGAGGCGGCTGTAAATCTGGCAACAGAGCGCGCGCAGGTGACCTATGATCCCGCGCAGGCGACGCCCGCCGCCGTCACCCAAGCCGTGACGAATGCGGGCTATACGCCTGTAGTCAATAAGCGCACGCTGCGCGTCCACGGCATGCAAGATGCTTCAGCAGTGAGCCGGGTGGAAGCGGCGCTCCGGGCCGTCCCCGGCGTGCTGCGCGCGGACATCAACCTGGCAACAGAGCAGGTTTCCATTGCCTATCTTCCCGACGTAACCGACGTGGCTGCGCTTAATGAAGTAGTTGCCGCCACGGGGTACACGCTGGAGGCCGAGGCAGAAGCTGAGCCGGAAATCGACCAAGCCGCCCAGGCGCAGGCAGCCGATCATGCCGCACAGCGCGCTTTGCAGGTGCGCCTGGGAATCTCCCTGGTTCTTTCAATCCTGGTACTGTTCGGCAGCATGGGCGGCCAGTTTCTACCCTTTGTGCGCGGCTCAATTCTTGAAAACGACTATCTGCTCTGGGCCCTAACGACGCCGGTGCAGTTCTGGGCGGGCTGGCACTTCTACCGGGGTGCATGGGCCACACTGCGGCACTTGACCTTCGATATGAACGCGCTTATCGCTATCGGCACCAGCGCGGCTTACTTCTATAGCGTGGCGGCGGTGCTGGCGCCGGGCTTCTTTGCCAGCCAGGCCGTGAATGGCGAGGTGCCTGTCTATTTCGATACGGCGGCGGTCATCATCACCCTTATTCTCTTAGGGCGCTACCTCGAGGCGCGCGCCAAGCGCCGGACCGCTGCCGCCATTCATGCGCTGATGGACTGGCAGCCGCAGACCGCACGGGTCTTGCGCGATGGCATACTCCAGGATGTGCCCCTCACAAAGGTAGTCGTAGATGACGTTATTCAGGTGCGGCCGGGCGAGCGCGTGCCCGTGGACGGCGTTGTCTTGGACGGGCAGAGCGCCGTGGACGAGTCAATGCTCACCGGTGAGAGCATGCCCGTGGAGAAAGGCCCCGGCGCGGAGGTTGTCGGCGGTGCGCTGAATACGACGGGTGCCTTCACGTTTCGCGCGACGCGGGTAGGGAAAGATACCGCGCTCGCACACATCGTGAGACTTATCGAGGAAGCCCAGGGCTCTAAAGCGCCGCTGCAGCGGCTGACGGACCGCATTGCCGCCTATTTCGTGCCAGGCGTGATTGCCGTCGCGCTGCTTACGTTCGTCGTGTGGTTACTCGTGGGACCCGAGCCGGTGTTCACACGGGCGCTGCTGGCTTTCGTGGCGGTGCTCATCATCTCGTGCCCGTGCGCCTTGGGTCTGGCGACGCCCACCGCCATCATGGTGGCGATGGGCGCCAGCGCGGCGCGGGGTGTGCTGGTGCGTGACGCGGAAGCCCTCGAACGCTTGCGCAGCGTTACCACGGTGGTGTTCGACAAGACCGGCACGCTCACGCAAGGCACGCCGGAAGTCACGAATGTGCTTGCGCGGCGCATATCCGAATCGGAGTTGATTCAGCTTGCCGCGGCGGCGGAACAATCCAGCGAGCATCCCTTGAGCCAAGCCGTGGTGCGAGCGGCGCAAGCAAGGAGACTCGCAATCCCACCCGCAGAGGACTTCATCGCCGCGCCGGGACGGGGTGTCCGTGCGGAGGTAGCGGGTAAGCTCGTGCGGGTGGGCAATCACGCCTATATGGCCGAGAGCGGCGTGGACCCGCAAGCGCTCGCCGCGCTCGAAGCGCAGGTGCAAGCATTCAACGCTGTCGGCAAGACCGTGCTGCTGGTGGCTCTCGATGGCGCGGTGGTAGGTACGATTGCGGTAGCCGACACGCTCAAGCCAAGCGCCACACCGCTCGTGCCGGCGCTCCGCGCGCGGGGCCTGGCAATAGTGATGCTTACGGGCGACGCGGTCCGCACTGCCCACGCGATTGCCGCGCAACTCGGTATCGATCACGTCTTGGCAGAGGTCATGCCCGGACAGAAAGCGGCAGTCATCCAACAGCGGCAGGAGGCCGGAGAAGTCGTCGCCATGGTGGGCGACGGCGTTAACGACGCTCCGGCGCTGGCCCGCGCCGACGTGGGCATCGCGCTGGGGGCCGGCGCCGACGTGGCGCTGGAAGCCGCCGACATCACCCTCATGGGCGATGACCTCAGCGGCCTGGACACGGCCTTTACGCTTTCCCGGGCAACCCACCGCACCATCTGGCAGAATCTCGGCTGGGCGTTTGGCTACAACGTGCTCCTCATCCCGGTGGCGGCGGGGGTCTTGTACCCCTTCTTCGGTATTGTGCTGAACCCAATGTTCGCGGCAGCGGCGATGGCGTTTTCTTCGGTCTCGGTTGTCATGAATTCTCTCCGCCTCCGGCGGTTTTGAGGCGGCGGTTTGAGGCACGTCTCGACGCTGTATTGGCTGCCTGCTTTTGGCTTGGACCAAGAAACGGGCCTAGATATTCCGCTCTCATGCGAGGGAGAGGTCCAGGGCAACGGTGGGTTTCAGTACGTTTGGCCCTGCCGCCCGTTGCGGCTATCAAGCACATGCACGCACTAATGCTCCTCCTGAAAACCAGATTGGCTGAGAGCGAGTGCCAATGCCCGGGTAGTACTCCTCTACTCTCACGGGGAAGGGGGAAAGAGCCTGCCCCGCACCCTTGCTTTCGCTGGACAGGCTCTGACATGGGGGGCTCCTGCGTGACAATCGTCCAGCGGAAAGAACGAGGGAGTAGCTCAGCGAACTACCCCCTCGTTTCGGACCGATTCAGCGCGGGCCCCAACGTCTGTGAAGCCACGGTAGCCTGCTAGGGCTACGGCAACATTGTTGCTATACAGTACCTCGTCAGAGTCACCCAATACCAACGAGATTCTGCGCATGGCAGTGACGTGCAAATGTCATCTAAGGGGTTACTACTCCCTGTGCTCCTCAGGCCGTCGGTCGATGATCTCCTGGAGAATCCGCGCCGACTCGCGCAGGCCCTCGGGTACCGTGATTTCGCCTCTGAGCGCGCTGTACCACGGCTGCTGCAGCGGTCCCCAGGCCTCGTTGAACTCCGGCAGGCGCAGGAAGTTGTGGCCTTCCTCGGCCCATGCCTCGATGGCATCGTGGACGTTCGTGCCCTCGAAGCGTGAGGCCCACCCGGGATGGGAGGCGTGCGCGATGATGGACGGCCAAGAGGTCCAGCCAAAGTACTCGGAGCCGGTGGCGCCCTCATCCGACCCGAGCCACTTCAGCAGCTCCCATACCGAGTCCTGCACTTTGGAAAGACCCATGATGGAATGGGCGTTGCCGACCACGGTGGCAGTGCCGCGCTCGTTGCGCGGCGGCCGGGTCACACTGAGCTTCTCACCCAAATGCTGCTGGGAGGCGTTGTAGCGGAAGACGCCGTTGAACTCCATGGCGATGTGCCCCAACTCCAGGATGCCGATGCCGGAACGGCCGGCCAGCAGCTCCTTGACCACTTCGCTCGGCGGCGTGAACTCATGCTTCAGGTGCAAGTCCACGTTAAACTGGGCGCCGGCGTGGGACTTTGGATCCTCACCATAGAGCACCTTGTTGCCATCCTCGGTAAGCTCCGAGCCGCCGAAATTCAGCATGAAGGTGCTCGCCATGTAGAAGAGGCTGTTCTGACCGATCCGCACGGCCCAGCGGTTATCGTCGGGCTTGTGGACCTTCTGGCACATGTCGATCATGTCGTCATAGGTCCAGTCGCCGCCCGGGTAATTCAGGCCGGCTTCATCGAAGTACTGCTTGTTGAAGAGCACCAGTTCGCCGCCGGACTGGGTGGGAATGGCATACAGCTTGCCGGCCCAACTCCAGGCTTTGATGTCCGCAGGGTAATAGCGGGCAATGTCTACCTTGTCTCGCTGCATTAGCGGAATGTGGTCGATGAACATGCCGTTGAACCCGCCAAAAAAGACCCAGTTCACCTGGTTCATCGAGATGTCCACGTCGGCCTCGCCGGCGGCAAAGGCGGTCTTGCGCCGGTCCCAAATCCCGCTGTACTCACCGGGGATGACGTTGAACTTGACGTTCAGCGCCTCTTCGGCCTGCTTGAGCGTGTTCAGGTACGGGGCGTGACGGCCGTCGGTCTCGGTGAAGTACTCATCGATGTTGATAACCGGCGTCTCTGCCATCGCCGGTTTTTCTTCGGCCTTCGCCTCAGTCTTCTCCTCCATTGCCGGCTCGGTTGTGGCAGCGGGCATAGCGCCGCAGGCGGCGAGCGCCAGCACACTTGCCATGCCACCGGCGCCAATGAACAGGCGGCGTCGCGTAAAAGTGTCCGATCGTGCCTTCATCGCAAATGACCTCCTCCGGTCAATATACTTTGCACACTGGAACTGTGCGCCATGCTGCTGAAGGGAGAAAGTAGTGAGGAATGGCTGCGGCGTCACAGCCCTCCGGGATACCGTCGTCTCTCCTCCTCCTCTCTAAACCTTGCATACTATTGACACACTATCAATTATCTATTGTACCACCGTGCACTGGTGAGTCAATGTCAATAGCGTATTTTTGGCAGTTTTCCGCTGTGCAGGAAATCCCTTTGTATGGGTCAATTGACCGGAGAGAGCGCGTTGGCTTCACCCGCTCTTACGGCATGGAGAAAGGTGATAGCGGGCGGCCTGCAGTTGACAAGGCCGCCCTCAGCCCCTATGTTCATTGCTAGCACCTAGGAGTGAGCGTTTTCCGCTTGTTCCCACGATGAGAAAGATGACGCTATGGCACGCAGGCAATTCACAGTTCACGCAGGTAACCACGCGCGTTGGCACTGTCCGGTTTGGGTAGCGGGCGAGGGGCTCGATCCGGCCCGCGACTATGTGGTGGTGGCTGACGGCGGCAATGAGGCACTGCCAGCGCAGGCGGTGCAGACTGCGGACGGAGTCCGGCTGGCCTGGGTTCTCCCCGCGCTTGAGGCAGATGCGTCTCAGACCTTCTCGTTGGAAGAAGGCCTGAGCACAGGTGGTGTGAGCCTGGCCGACGGCAAGTGCGGTTTGGACATTAATCTTAACGGCGATCTGTTTACCACCTATCACCACGCCGCCAAGCACAATAAGCAGTTTCTCTACCCCGTGATCGGCCCCACCGGCCGGGGCATGACGCGCGGGTATCCCATGGTGCCCGACGTGCCCGGCGAGAAGCACGACCATCCCCACCATAAGTCCATCCACGTGGCCCACGGCGACGTGAACGGTGTGGACCTCTGGAGCGAACTCGACGACCACGGCTACCAGCGCTACGATTCTTTTCTCCCTGCCTTCGGCGCCGGTAGTACCTATGTCAGTGGTCCGGTCTGCGGCGCGTTTCGCTCGCGCAGCTATTGGGTCAGCCGCAGTGAGCAGCCCGTGGTGGCGGAGGAGAAGCACGTGGTGGTTTACGCCCCTGCGCCGGACGCGCGCATCCTGGACATTGCCGTGACCCTGCACGCCACGGAGGGACCCGTGCGCTTTGGCGATACGAAAGAGGGGGCTATGCTCTCGGTGCGGGTCGCGAGCAGCATGGACGCCGACGCCGACGGTCGCATCGAAAATGCCTACGGAGGCAAGGGCGAGGACGAATGCTTCGGCTCCCGCGCCCAGTGGATGGACTACACCGGCCCGGTGGACGGCACGACGGTGGGCCTAGCGGTGTTCGATCACCCGACCAGCTTTCGCTTCCCCACCTACTGGCACGTGCGCAACTACGGCCTGATGCACGCGAATTGCTTCGCTTGGCGCGAGTTCCTCGGACACCCCGGCGTGGACGGCAGCTACGTCCTGCCCGAGGGCGCTCTACTCAAGTGTAAGTTCCGCGTCTATCTACACACCGGCAACACCCACGACGCCGGGGTGAAAGAGCGCTACCACGACTTCATCACGCCACCGGTGGTGGAAGTAGCGGAGTAGAGGTTGCCTCTAAAGTGCACAGCGCTTTGACGACAGACGGTCACTGCACATAGCACGTCCAAGCATCCTGGCTAAAATCCTTTGCATTCTCTTGACCATTGCTCTTGGATGGAAGTGTGCCACGGCCAACGGTCTCTTCATTCTTTTGACCCTTACTTCGCAGTTGACTATGATGAAGCCTAAAGCGTAGTTTTGTGGTGCGGCATTGCAATGCGCCTAGCCGTGGCTCTGAAATCTGTTCATTTGCCTATGTCCGCACGTGTCCAAGCTGCTCCGATAAGCCGTAGCGCGGGGGCTTGTCCCCCGCATCTTGGCGCAAAAGGCAAACAACAATCGCTAGCAAGGCGCTCAGACACGCAAAGTGAAGAACCAGGCGCGGAATAGCGTCAGTCCAACAGCGAGGACGTAACAGCAATGAGCTTTATCGACGAAGTGCGCAGACTCTCCAACAGTTTTGCCGAAAGGCTTGACCACCTCGATACTGAAGAAGCTACAAAACACGCGCTCGTGCTGCCGTTCATCCAAGTCTTAGGGTACGCCATCTATGACCCGACTGAAGTTGTGCCAGAGTTCATCGCCGATGTGGGGACGAAGAAGGGCGAAAAGGTGGACTATGCCCTTCTGCAAGATGGGAAGCCCGCAATCCTAATTGAGTGCAAGACGTATGGCACTAATCTTAACGAGAATGTGTTGTCCCAACTCCAGCGCTATTTCCTCACCACTGACGCTCGCTTTGGCATACTTACCGACGGAATCCAGTATCGGCTCTTCTCCAACCTCGATGCAGATAACAAGATGGATGCAGAGCCTTTCTTCGAAGTCAACATGCTCGAGCTCTCTGCATCTCAGGTTGAGACGCTCGAACGGTTTTCCAAGGCGAAATTCAGTTTGGATGAGACGGTCAATGCTGCACGAGAATTGAAGTATACAACGAAGATCAGGCGGGCAATAGCCGAAGAGTTCGATAGTCCTTCTGATGAATTTGTCCGTTTCTTCCTTAAACGCGTTGAAGGAGGGCAGGCAACTCAAGCAAGACGAGAGCAATTTGGCCGGTTTGTGATGCGTGCATTCACCGAGTTCGTGCGTGAGCAGGCGCCATCTTCAATTGGCATCCCGCCTGAACAGACGCCCCCGGCGTCGAATACGCCGCCGAAGAAGGAACCCAACACTGCTAGCTCTGAGCTTCTCGCTACGCCACTGAGCGGCTGGCAATCGCTCGCAACATTGAAACCGGTAGCCGTGAACGGAAAATCCCCCAAGCCTGTGGAAATACGGTTTCCAGACAATTCCAATCGTCCTATCAAGAGTTGGAGTCATGCAGTGGTCGAAGTCTCAGGTTAGCTGATGCGGAATAACCTTCTCCACGTAGACTCTCTGCCCATTCGACGAAACAGCCGATACCTCGTTGCCAAGGATCCCACACACCCATCCGGCAAGCCGTTCAAAAACCCCCAACTAGCAGGACATGCCTTTGCTGAAGGAAACTACAGTGCACACGATCATGCTGAAAATGCTCGCATTGTTATCAAACACGTCGGACAAGATCCAGCGAAATTCGCGGTGAGATTCGACTGACTAGGATGGGTGTCGTGTCGGTTAGGCGATGCGCAGCGCGGACCCAGGACGGTTAGAAGAGTATTGATGGTTCGGCCAACTGCCGTGGAGCCACGTGGGAAGTACCGGATTTGGATCCAATACTTAGACGGGGTTGCCGGGGAGATCGACCTATCACACCTAGCAGGAAGAGGCGTATTCGAGGCGTGGTATAAACGAGCTTGCTTTGAAACGGTCCGCATCACCCCGGACGGAGAGATCGCTTGGGGAAAAGATCTTGAACTATGTCCCGATGCGCTCTATTTGCAGCTTACCGGCAAATCTGTTTCAGAAGCTATGCCTAGTGTAGTGCGCTAGGTGAATGGTGCGGTTGGGGCTCTCAGAATCTTATCCTCTTGCATCGTTCTTTAGATTCCTCGCTGCGCTCGGAGTGACAGGGAATGTCAATTTTGCCCAGTTCCCGATTTTTGAATTCGGCCGAATTTCTTTTGGCGTTCTAGCCGAGCCCTCATCTCAGAGAACTGGATTCCGGCCCCGTATCGCGTAGGGGGCAGGCATTGCGCCGGAATTACGGAGAGCGGCGCAGGTTGCAAACCTGCGCTACCGGAGCATTCGGCGTGGACTCCTGTTTCGTGGCAGGGCATGTGTAGGACTTCTGGGCAGTAAGGAGTCACAATGGCTCAATCTGACAGGTACTTTGGCGTCAAGCGAGAGTATAACGTCCCCGTGCCGATGCGGGACGGCACGGTGCTGCGCGCCGACGTGTATCGTCCCGACGCGCCCGGAGAGTATCCCGTGCTGCTGTGCCGCACGCCGTACAGCAAGAAGCTCGACGGCTCGGTGGAAATGGGTGAAGGGCACGCGGCGAATGGGTACATCACCGTGGTGCAGGACGTGCGGGGGCGGTATGAGTCCGACGGCGCGTTTCGTCCCGGCTTCTACCGCGCCGACGTCAACGACGCGGAGGACGGCTACGACACTGTGGAGTGGGCCGCGCGGCTGCCGGGTTCCACTGGCAGGGTCGGCACCTTTGGCAACTCGTACGCCGGTTGGACGCAGTGGGCGCTTGCCCCCACGCGTCCGCCAAGTCTCACAACCATGTACGCCAGCGGCATTGCCGCGAATCTGCTCGACCGGGAACTCTCGGCGGTGTTGCGGCTTGGCCGGGTGCTGTGGTGGTCGGTCAATACCCTCGCTCCCGACGCGCGGCGGCGGGCTGGCAGGACTGACGGGCCGCTCACCGTTGACGACGCCCAGCTCATTTGGGAAGAGCAGGACCGCAGCAAGTGGCTGTGGTATCTGCCCCTGCTGGACTTACCCGACGACGTGCTATCCGACATCGCGCCGCACTTCCGCTATTGGCTGGAAGACCACACGCTGGACCACTTCGGTTTCTTGGAGCAGCACCAGCAGGTGAATGTGCCGGTCTTGAGCGTCACCGGCTGGTACGACCAGCAGATCGGCACCATCAAGCAGTTCACCGGCATGTCGGCAAACGGTATGACCCCGCATGCCCGCGCGAACCAGAAGCTCATCGTCGGCCCGTGGACGCACACTGCCGTGGATCTCCACCGCAGCGTCGGTTCGGTGGACTTCGGCCCCGCGGCAGTGCGCGATTACTTTGCCATTGCCGATGCCTGGTACCGCGCCTGGCTGAAGGACGACCCCAGCGGCATCGCCGATTGGCCGCCGATCCAGCTCTTTGTGATGGGCGCGAACACGTGGCGCGGCGAGAACGAGTGGCCGCTGGCGCGCACGCAATACACCGACTTCTTTCTCCACAGCGGCGGCGACGCCAATACGCCTGCTGGCGACGGCGTGCTGTCGCGCGATCCGCCCACGGCAGAGCCGCCGGACCGCTTCACCTACGATCCGCGCGATCCCGTGATGACGCTCTACTCAGGTCCCGGACAGCAGGAGCCGCACGACCAAAGCGCGCTGGCGCACCGGCGCGATATCTTGACATACGCCACGCCGCCTTTAGAGAAGCCACTGGAAGTTACCGGGCCGATTACGGTACAACTGTGGGCGGCGTCAAGCGCCCGCGATACGGACTTCGTGGTCAAGCTCATCGACGTATGGCTGGACGGCTTTGCCCAAGAGCTCTGTCACGGCATCGTGCGTGCCCGCTACCGGGAGTCCTATTCGGAACCGACGCTCATTGAGCCTGATGCCGTGTATCAATACACGATCCAGATGAATCCGACGAGTAACTGCTTCAAGGCCGGCCACCGCATCCGCTTGGACATTTCCAGCAGCGATTTTCCAAACTTCGACCGCAACCACAACACGGGTCGCGACGATTATGCAGATGCAACGCTGGTCACCGCGCGGCAGACGGTCTTCCACGACCACGCGAGACCCTCGCACGTGACACTGCCGGTGATACCGCGATAGGTTGTGTCTTGAAGGCCGCGGGAATCATCCAACAGAGAATTCCGCGCCGTTCGTGCTGAGTGGGCTTGCGTAGCCCTTGTCGAAGCATGAACGGCATGCAGGTAAGGCATTCAGTCTCCGTTCACCCTTCGACAAGCTCAGAGCCTGCCCCGTACTCGATACGGGGGCGAACGGACTAAGGAAAACGATAGCGGATTAGCAACTTTGACGTAGAAGCAAAGCAACTAATCATCTGAATCAGTAGAACTGACCGGAGGTCAATGTCACAATGCGCGCTCTTTACAGCAACAATCGCGGCGAGATGTACCTAAAGGAAGTACCGGAGCCCACGCTGCAAGGCTCCGGCGTTGTCATTCGCACGCTGGCTTCGGTGTTTGGGGCCGGTTCCGAGATGGCGGGCGTCGCGCGTCGGCGCAAAGCCATTGCGGAAGGCCAAGACCCCGGTCCGCTTAGCGAGAAGGCGCACAGTTACCAGTCCGCCGGAGAAGTATTGCAGGTCTCTGACGACCTCCAAGACCGCTTCCAGCGTGGCGATCTCGTGGCGGCGGCAGGCGGCGGCTTCGGCTTTCACGCCGAGCAGGGATGGGTGCCAAAACACTCGTTTGCCAAGATTCCGGACGGTCTGTCGCCCCTGGAAGCCGCGACCACAAATGTGGGTCTCACGGCATTTCATGCCATGCGCCGCGCGGTCGTGCAGCCGGGCGAGACGGCGGTGGTGCTCGGGCTCGGCATGGTGGGTCAGATCACGGCGCAGCTCGTCGGCATGGTGGGCGGGCAGGCGATTGGGGTGGATCTGCATGAATTCAGGTTGGAGAAGGCCCGCGAGCTCGGCGCGGCGGCCACGGCGAGCGGCGCCGATGACGAAGTGGCCGCCGCAGTGGACGCTTTCACGGACGGTAGAGGTGCGGATGCCGTGTTTATCGCAACGTCTGCCCGCATTCGCGGCCCCGCGTCCCTGGCGGTGCGGTTGGTGCGGGAGAGTGGGCGCGTGCTGCTGATCGGTCGCGTAATATGGGACTTCACCCCCACGCACCCGGACGCCGATCCCCACACCAAGGAGATCGATATTCACTGGGTCAACGGACGCGGCCCCGGTAGCCGGGAACGCGACTACCTGCGCGGGGAGACGGAATATCCGAACCGCTTTGTGCGCTGGGACCAGGAGCAGAATCTCCAAGCCCTTCTCGCTCTGCAGGCGGCTGGCAAGGTGCGCGTGGCACCGCTGCTCACCCACCGGTTCGCGTTCGACCAGGCGCCGGAAGCGGCTGAGGTCGCCATCAATCTCCCCGCCGAGGCCCTCGGCGTGGCGTTGGAATACGCGTGACGGCGCAACAGTAAGCCACGGCCTTTCAGTGCAAACGTGTCGAACCACTAGGCTTCCGCGTACCGCTCCGGCTCTTGCTCGAAAGCCGCCAGGCAGTGACGGCAGCAGAAGTAGTAGACGGCGCCGCGGTACTCTACTTTGTGCTCGGCAGTTGCCGGTTCCACTAATTCATTGCAGGTTGCGCACTTTGCCATGCCGGCGTCCCTTTCTGGTCTGTCTGCATACCGGATATGCTCGCATTGTCTGTCACTGCGCCTCGTTCCCCACCCATTCTACGCAATCTTGGGCGCCGGTTTCAGCGGGATGCGCCCCGCGCCTCAAGTACGCCTGAGCTTAAAAACACAGGAGCCGGCGTCTGTAGCAGACACCGGCTCTTGCTGTCGTTCAGCGAGGCTGTGCGGGGCCTCCCGTGACCGCTAGCGCGCGGCGGTCAAACAGCGCCCTCACGGTCAGCGCGCACTATTTGGAGTGGCAATCCGGATAGTTCGGGTCGTCCGCAGTGCCGCTCCTGGGCAACGCGGTTCCGATATTGGCGCGGCGGAAGAAACCGACGTCGGCCGCGGTCACGTCGCACCAGTAAAAGCCCTCCGCCTTGAACGTGGGAATATCGGGGATCCAATGCCACGCGTTGTTCCGGTACACGTAGATGCGTCCATCGCTGCCGGCGTCGAAGCGGCGCGCCAGTTGGTTCTCCACCGGACGCGTTTCATCCAAGGGGATGGTGCTCAAGACGCTCACCGGGACCGTGTAGGGCGGCAGATTTACAGTTTCCCACGGCACCTGGAACCGCTCGGGGCTTTCGGGGGAGACCCACATGCGCACCACCTTGTTGTCGGATTCGCGCCGCACCACGGCGTAGGTCTGGCCGCCCCGGGCCAAATCGTCGTCGCGGATGTAGCCGCGCGGATTGAAGCCGCGGCCGCCGTTGGGCGCAAGGTAACCGAGTGTCAAAATGAAGTCTCGCCCTCCGTCATGCCGGTCAACGTGAACGTAGTCGGTTCCCCTCTCCGTAACCGTCGCCGCGCTCGTGTTCCCGACAATTCTTACCGCAGGCGTCGGTCTCGGTGTTGGTGTCGCGGACACTAACCTCTGACCGACAATGTGGGAACCCCTGAAGGTCTCTTCATAGTCTTCGTCAAGATCGGTTGACGTACCGTCAGCATTTCTCAGGTCGGTATCCTCGATTGTCAACTCATAGAAGAACTCGATCGTCGCCGCATCAGCGTCCCTTTCAGTCAAGACGTAGGTCGCCGTATACTCTGGACTCACTGCGTTCGTGTCGAGATACCGAATGATGACTGTTCGAGCGTGAGTTGTAGGGCCGGTCCTTTCGCCGTTCTCGTCATACCAGCGCTTACGAACGATAAGCGGCTTGGTCACCAGCGCATATTTGCCGGTGACCGCCGACACAGTGAACTTGACATTTTCACCCTCGGCGATTACATCCGGCTCCTCCACACTGAAGACTATCTCCACCTCGGCAGAGCCATCGCCACTCGAGGCTTCACTCTTCTTGGTGATGATGACAGGATACTCGTTGCTCATGACGACGGCTTCAGGGTGAGTATCTGCGTAGAGACTACGGCCGTCCGTGTCTACCGGCTCGAACGTGAGCGTGAACCTGATAGGCGCAGCCCGCCGTATCCCGCCGCCCAGGTCAGAGGGCTGAACGGTATACTCGATTTCCTTCGTTATTGCTTCCCTGCCACCGACGACAAGAGCTGCGCCGATTGTCGTTGAAGCACTGCCAGGGCTCGTAAGTGTAGCGGTACTGGGGATGCCATGTTGGCTTCCACGCTGCACATAGACACTAAACGTCAATAGCGTACCGGGGTGTACGGGGTCCTTGCTGTCATTACGGGTGAGTACCACCCTGGCGCCGTACGTTGGATTGGTTTCAGTGTGAGCAGTGCTAGCATGCGCGGACACCGTTAGCAGCGAGACGCTCAACAGCATAAGCGTCAGCAAGACGCTAAACAAACGAGACAAGGGTCTCACAGTCCTTTCCTTTCACTAGAACGTCTGCTTCCGTGAAGCAGAAGACAAAAACTTGGAAGAGACACCTAATTCCGGGCTATCCCGTCGCATGCGTGAACACACTCCCTTCAGTGGTGATTATCCCGCGCCGAGGCGGAATCGTGAGTAACCTCACAGTCTCCAGGTAGTAGACCAGGGGGATCGTTGCTGACCTGGCAGGTGACGCCAAGAGCGCAGTACGTTGATACACAATACATATTACTGACCTCTTTGTGCCCCCACGGTATCCGGCAGCGCGGGCGTACCTTCGCCAGTCTTGGTTAAAAGTGTAGCAGACCACCGCCCGCGCCGCAAGAGATTCGCACGCCGCAACAAGCGCCCACCTCCGCCTTCCGCTCCCTCTCCCGCTGGGAGCGGGCCGGGGTGAGGGGACCGGATTTGCGAGAGTTGCTTAAACATTAAACACAAGAGCCGGTGTCCTGCCACAGACACCGGCTCTCGCCGTAGCATAAGGAGACTGTACAGACCCCCGGGTCCGCTAGCGCGCGGTCATCACGCTGTTGCCTTCCCGGTCACTGATAACACTGATGTGTGACATTGTGATCGCCCATACAGCTTCAATGCATCTTTACTCCGCGACTACATCCCCCGGCACGCCGGATAGCCCTCGGTTGGGGGCCCTACCTTGGACGGGAGAGGCGTCGCTGTTGACGATGCCGCTGCGTGGCCTGAGTGCGCGGTCGTCAAGTCGCACCAGTAGAAGCCTTCCGCCCGGAACGTGGAGAGGTTGGGGATATGGCGCCACGCCCTATCCCTGTACACGTAGTAGTCGCCACCCACGTCAACCAGTTGGTCGACTTCCGGCATGGAATCGTCCAACGGAATGGCGTTCAAGACTGCTGCCGGCACGTTGTAGAACGCTATGACATTGGCCCAGGGCACGTGGGGCACCCACTCGCTATTGGAGGAGATCCACACACGCACAACCATGTTGTCAGACGCGCGCCGCACCACGGCATAGGTCTGGCCGCGGCTCTCGTCGCGGATGTAGCCGCTGTCACGCGGCAAGAGCGCGCCGCCGCCGCTGAGCGTGCCAAGCGTCAGGGTGGTGGTCGTCATGGTATCCAACCGGGTGACCACGATGGCGGTGCCGCCACCGATTTCCTCCACCTTCGCCGCATCAGTCATGTAGAGATACGGGCTCGGCGTGGCCACAGGAGCCGGAGGCGCCAGGTTGAAGGTGCCCTTCTGGGTCTTGTCAGTGGCATAGTTGGCAGGTTCGCCATCCAGGTCGGCAGCCGCGATTTCGAGGGCGTAGGAGAACTCGACCTTCGAGGCATCGATGTCATCCTGCACCAGCGTGTATTCCTTGGAAGCCTCGGCGCTCACAGAGTTGCTCTGCAGATCCGCCAAAGTGAACACCGCCACGGCAACCATCCCGCCGTCCTTGTCACCATCGTCGTCGTACAACTGCTTGCTGATGATGAGCGGCTTCGGGCCAAACCCATACTTGCCGGTCTCCGTGCTCACCGTGAACTTGACCTTCTCGCCCGCGGCGATCTCGTCAGGCCGGGCCATGGAGACGTTCAACGTCACTTGCGAAGCGCCGTCACCGGTGCCCGGATCCTTGGTCACGAGTACGTTGACGGTGTTGCTCTTGATCACAAGGGCGTCGTTATCTCCATCACCGGTAGAGTCAGCATTGATCGCATGAGGGTTGTCGCCGCCAGCATCAAGACCGCCAATGATAACGAGCTCAAACTGAACGGGGATATTGCGCTGCTTCGCGCTGCCCAATTCTCCAGACAGAACCGTATACGTGAACTCGGCAATGGTCCCGACGGGGTTGGCAGTAGTTAGCGCAGGATCAGTAGCTTGAAAGGCACCCTCCGCGCCAGTACCCGCTGCGACTCCCGAGGCCGTGCCTAGGTTCACACCCGGAGCGCTAAACGTATCGTTATCAAATGCGTTCGTAGGTGCTTCATCATCATCCTGACGATGCACGCTGCGAATCACAATCGTGTTGAGGAGATCATGGCCGCCCCGCTCGACGATGACGAGGAACTTCAGCTTCGTGCCGACGTGCACGTCACTCGCGGTATCCACACGGGCGATCGTGATCTTCGCGGTGGGATCACCAGTGTGCGCCGACGCCACGAGGAAGCTGGTGGCCAACAATACGAGTGCTAGGAACACGCTCAAGAAACGAGACAAAGGTCTCACATTCCTTTCCTTTCACTAGAACGTCTGCTTCACAGAAGCAGAAGTCGAAATCTCAAATAGACACCCAATACCGGGCTATTCCGGCGCGTGCATGCATACTCTCCCTTCTTAAATGACTATCCCGCGCTGAGGGGAAATCGTGGGTGTACGTCACACTCCCCAGGTGGCAGACCAGGGTGATCATTGCTGACCTGACCGTTGACGCCAATAGCACGGTATGTTGATACGAAACACAACCGGCTGACTTCGCTCCGCGCCCACGGCGTCTCTTAATCACGGGCGCGCGCACGCCAGCCTGCCCTACAGTGTAACAATCCGCCTCAGGCAGTGCAAGAGGCAGACACGAAAAACGTCAAACCGCCCGGCATGGAGCCTAGGGTGATCCTCTCCGCCCGGACCGTTGACGCCTCTGGCATCGCTTACTGCCAGGGTCAGAGCCAACCAACCTTCCCCCCAGGGATAGGGCATCTGGGCCGGCGGCGCCGCGCTCAAGTTAAACACAAGAGCCGGTGTCCTGCCACAGACACCGGCTCTCGCCGTAGCATAAGGAGACTGTACAGACCCCCGGGTCCGCTAGCGCGCGGTCATCACGCTGTTGCCTTCCCGGTCACTGATAACACTGATGTGTGACATTGTGATCGCCCATACAGCTTCAATGCATCTTTACTCCGCGACTACATCCCCCGGCACGCCGGATAGCCCTCGGTTGGGGGCCCTACCTTGGACGGGAGAGGCGTCGCTGTTGACGATGCCGCTGCGTGGCCTGAGTGCGCGGTCGTCAAGTCGCACCAGTAGAAGCCTTCCGCCCGGAACGTGGAGAGGTTGGGGATATGGCGCCACGCCCTATCCCTGTACACGTAGTAGTCGCCACCCACGTCAACCAGTTGGTCGACTTCCGGCATGGAATCGTCCAACGGAATGGCGTTCAAGACTGCTGCCGGCACGTTGTAGAACGCTATGACATTGGCCCAGGGCACGTGGGGCACCCACTCGCTATTGGAGGAGATCCACACACGCACAACCATGTTGTCAGACGCGCGCCGCACCACGGCATAGGTCTGGCCGCGGCTCTCGTCGCGGATGTAGCCGCTGTCACGCGGCAAGAGCGCGCCGCCGCCGCTGAGCGTGCCAAGCGTCAGGGTGGTGGTCGTCATGGTATCCAACCGGGTGACCACGATGGCGGTGCCGCCACCGATTTCCTCCACCTTCGCCGCATCAGTCATGTAGAGATACGGGCTCGGCGTGGCCACAGGAGCCGGAGGCGCCAGGTTGAAGGTGCCCTTCTGGGTCTTGTCAGTGGCATAGTTGGCAGGTTCGCCATCCAGGTCGGCAGCCGCGATTTCGAGGGCGTAGGAGAACTCGACCTTCGAGGCATCGATGTCATCCTGCACCAGCGTGTATTCCTTGGAAGCCTCGGCGCTCACAGAGTTGCTCTGCAGATCCGCCAAAGTGAACACCGCCACGGCAACCATCCCGCCGTCCTTGTCACCATCGTCGTCGTACAACTGCTTGCTGATGATGAGCGGCTTCGGGCCAAACCCATACTTGCCGGTCTCCGTGCTCACCGTGAACTTGACCTTCTCGCCCGCGGCGATCTCGTCAGGCCGGGCCATGGAGACGTTCAACGTCACTTGCGAAGCGCCGTCACCGGTGCCCGGATCCTTGGTCACGAGTACGTTGACGGTGTTGCTCTTGATCACAAGGGCGTCGTTATCTCCATCACCGGTAGAGTCAGCATTGATCGCATGAGGGTTGTCGCCGCCAGCATCAAGACCGCCAATGATAACGAGCTCAAACTGAACGGGGATATTGCGCTGCTTCGCGCTGCCCAATTCTCCAGACAGAACCGTATACGTGAACTCGGCAATGGTCCCGACGGGGTTGGCAGTAGTTAGCGCAGGATCAGTAGCTTGAAAGGCACCCTCCGCGCCAGTACCCGCTGCGACTCCCGAGGCCGTGCCTAGGTTCACACCCGGAGCGCTAAACGTATCGTTATCAAATGCGTTCGTAGGTGCTTCATCATCATCCTGACGATGCACGCTGCGAATCACAATCGTGTTGAGGAGATCATGGCCGCCCCGCTCGACGATGACGAGGAACTTCAGCTTCGTGCCGACGTGCACGTCACTCGCGGTATCCACACGGGCGATCGTGATCTTCGCGGTGGGATCACCAGTGTGCGCCGACGCCACGAGGAAGCTGGTGGCCAACAATACGAGTGCTAGGAACACGCTCAAGAAACGAGACAAAGGTCTCACATTCCTTTCCTTTCACTAGAACGTCTGCTTCACAGAAGCAGAAGTCGAAATCTCAAATAGACACCCAATACCGGGCTATTCCGGCGCGTGCATGCATACTCTCCCTTCTTAAATGACTATCCCGCGCTGAGGGGAAATCGTGGGTGTACGTCACACTCCCCAGGTGGCAGACCAGGGTGATCATTGCTGACCTGACCGTTGACGCCAATAGCACGGTATGTTGATACGAAACACAACCGGCTGACTTCGCTCCGCGCCCGCGGTGTTCCGCACCATGGACGCGCGCTCTGCCAGCTTCCTTAGCAGTGTACCAGACCGCCCGCGCAATGCAAGGGGCACGTGCGGCCAAACGCCGCGCCGCCCAGACCGCAGACTTGGGTGCTGATCTCCGACCCGACCGCCGGCAACACAGTACATTACCTCGGATATGGCCAACCGACCTTTTCTCGCACCCGCGCTGCGCAGAGCAGCACAGGCATACGCCTGTCAGCCTGACGTATAGTGTATCAAACCGTTAGAACGAGTGCAAGCGCTACCGGCGAGGGAATTAGTCAACACTTACAATTCCGAGCGCAGCGTCGAGCGATGTTCGCGGAATCCAAAAAGCTCCCGATTCCAGATTCTTTGTCGCGGAGTTCATCCTGAGCTTGCCGAAGGGCTCCTCAGAATGACAAATGAGAGTTGGCGCAGACCTAGGGACGATCACGTGCCTCACCTCTGGCCACCCCAAGCCAAAACTACTAATTCCCACCGGCGAAAATTGGTGTGAATGCGGACCGCGCGGATACGCAAGAATTCCCCTCACCCCCGTACCATCCGATACTGTGTATCCGGCGCACGGGGGCAGGTTCTAGCATTCTCTCCAAAGGGAGGGGAGTATCTCGCTTTGGCGAGGGCCGCGCAAAGGTCCCAGGTCCGGGGCAAGCCAATTCAATAGGGATCGCTTTCACCGGCGCGAGGACTCTCCTCGTCGCCGAACGACGCCAGCACCGCGTCCCAGGCGGTTTCCGAGGCGAGCGCGCTGAGGACGTATTCGTTCAAGCCCTCCGCTTGGGGTATGGCGTTTGTCGTGACGGCGTAGAGCACGTCGCCGTCGGAGATGGTGTGCAGCGGTTCGATGGCCCGCGCCATGGAGGTGTGCACGTGGCGGGCGAGTTGGCGCAGCGACCAGCCGCCCAGGATTTGGTTCGTGACCACGACGGTGAGCGTGGTGTTGCCCGGCGGAGGCGGCGCTGGCAGACCGGCGTCGGCCACGCGCGGCCTTTCGCCCGTGCGCGGGTCCAGCGAGCCCCGCACCACGCGACTGTGGCGATTGAGGATAGCGCCCACGGCGTTCACCACCGTGAAGACGGCTACTTTCACGCCCTCGGCTTCACGGAACGCGCCGCCCTGGCCGGCGCGCTCGCTGCGGTAGGGTTTCTGCAGCCACTTGCCGACGGTCGCCGAACGTCCCGCGCCGCGGGGACCGAGCGGAAAGACCCCCGGCCGCGCCGCCTTGAGCGCCGCGCGGCCGAGGGCTTTGTCCGGGTAGACGGCGTTGGCGCGGGGGCCGTAGTCGTAGATGATGGCCCCGGAAACGAGCGCGATATTGCCCCAGTGGGGCGAGTAAGCGCGCTGGGCGAGCAACTCCGCCGCCACGCCCGCGGCCGCTTCCAGGCCGTAGAACGAGCCGCCGGCCAAACAGATGGCGTCCAGTTTGCCTTCGCCGTTCTGCAGCGGCTCGGTGTAGAGCGTGGCGTGCGCGCCGCCGCGAATGTCCACGGCGGCGACGGCGCTGTGGCCGAACGCGAACACCGTGCAGCCCGTGGGGCCTTCAGCGTATTCGGCAATGCCGATTTCCAGGTCGGGAAAGTCGAAGGTGAGCCTGGGCCCGCGAAACTCGGTCGTTGGGATGAGATCGAGCGAGTCGTTGGAAAGCGGGGGCTTGTTGGGGTTCCGGTCTGACATGCGCTCAACCCTACATATATGTGCTCTGCATTGGATTCATTAATAGTGTGTCCGGCTGCCAAGGCGGGCGGTGGGATGTGATGTCCCGCATACGGCACCACCACGAGCGGCACGGGACCAGGGTGGTCACACCCTGGAAGGTCTTCACAGCCACGTCGCGTATAGCGTCGCGTGATCCGATTTCCTTAGCGAGACTCTACCACGACCCGTCTGCGGCTGCCGTTCACGGCGCGGCAAAGCGCTCGGGAGCGTAGGGTTGCAGCGGCGCCAGGTCGCCCTTGCGGATGGCGTTGGACATGAGGTGAGCCGTGATGGGCGCGAGCAGGATGCCGTTGCGGTGGTGGCCGGCGGCGATCCAGAGTCCCGGCCGGCCCGCGACCGGCCCCAGCAACGGCAGTCCGTCGGGCGGCGTGGGCCGCAACCCGACGCCGAAGTGGTGGACGCGCGTGTCGGCCAGGCTGAGGGCAAGCCGTTGCAGTATCTTGACGAGGAAGGCCACGCCGCCGGCCGTATTCTCGCGTTCGAAGCCCGCGTCTTCTTCCGTAGCGCCCACGACGATGCGACCGTCTTGCTTGGGCGCCAGATAGCCGCCCGCGCCAAAGACGACGCGCCGTAGGGGGCGGTCATAGGTTTCCAGCACCATGACCTGGCCGCGGGTTGGTTTCAATGGTAGGGAGATGCCGATGTGGTCGCCGAGCAGGCGGCTCCAGGCGCCGGCCGCGATGACGACGGTATCGGCATGCACAGGACCCGCAGCCGTTTGGAGGCCGGTAACCCGTTCGCCGGTGGTGAGGAAGCCATGCACAGGCGTGTATTCGTGTATCGTCACACCTTGGGCAACGGCTGCCAGCGTGAGCACGTGCATGAGTTGCGGCGCGTAGACGTGAGCGTCGTCTTGGAAGAAGAGCGCGCCGCGCGCCTTGGTGGAGAGCAATGGTTCGGTCGCTTGCAGGGCGTCGGGTTCGAGCCAGGCCACGCGCCTTCCCTCGGCGGCGAGCACGCCGGCCTGGTGTTCGAGGAACATGGCTTGGGTTTCGCCAAATACGATGGTGAGCGCGCCGGAACGCGTGTAGGTGGCGTCCAGGCCGGTGGCGGCTTCGAGTTCGGCCGCAAAGTCGGGGTAAAGACGGGCCGATTGCGCGGACAGACTGGGAAACGTGTCTCTCCCGTCGCTCTCCACACCGGAGCCCAGGATGCCGGCTGCGGCGATGCGCGCCTGGCCGCCGACGCGCTCTTTCTCGAAAACGGCTACCCGCGCACCGTCTTTCGCCAGGGTGTAGGCGAGCGCGCAGCCGATGATGCCGCCGCCAACGATGGCGACCTCGGTGGTCAGGGACATCGTGTCATCGCTTTCTGTCCATCCAACAGAGGTCTTCCTTAATGAGCACTCTGGCCGAGACCGGTGCGCGCGGCAATCGGGGCACGACGCGTACTGGGCTGCCGACCGCTGCCGCCGCCGACCATACGGACGATCTCCACCACGTCGCCGTCTTCAAGGAAGACGCGGGCGTGGTCGGCGCGGCGGACCACCTCGTTGTTTACGGCGACGGCGACGAACTGCGCCGGCACGTCTTGCTCCGCCAGGAAAGTAGCAAGGGCTGTCCTTGGCGCCAGCCGCCGGTCTTCTCCATTCACCGTGACGCGGATGCGCGCCGTTTGCGGGCGGCCTGCTTCTGCGTGGGGAATGCGCTCGTCTGTCGTCATTGCGGTTGCACCTGGGTCTGGGCGGTAAGGGATCTGATCAGATTGCGCGTTGCCCCGGACGTATCGGGGGCGTCGAGCAGGGCGCTGATGACGGCCACGCCGCGCGCGCCGGCTGCCATGACGGTTGGCGCGTTCTGCGCCGAGATGCCGCCCACGCCGATAACGGGAATGTCGACCGCCGCCGCCACGTTGCGCACCAACTGGGGCCCGGCCGGGGCGCGCCCCGGCTTGGAGTTCGTCGCATACAGCGTGCCGACGTGCACGAAGTCCGCGCCGGCCTGCGCGCACTGCACGGCGCTGGCGACGTTGTGCACCGAACAGCCGATCA
Organism: Chloroflexota bacterium; assembly: GCA_028874195.1. Lineage (GTDB taxonomy): Bacteria > Chloroflexota > UBA11872 > VXOZ01 > VXOZ01 > VXOZ01. The sequence goes on along the minus strand of JAPPLM010000069.1, from coordinate 6,213 downwards.
GCTTCTCCTCGCCCAGCAACCGGCGCGCCGCGGCCACCGGCAGCCCCTCCTCAGGCAAGTGCACGCCGTCCGCGCCGACGGCGAGCGCAACGTCGATGCGGTCGTTGATGAGAAAGAGCGCCCGGCCCGCGGTCACGTGCCGCAATTGCTGTGCCAGCGTATAGAGCTCCTTGGCGAAGGTCTCTTTCTCCCGCAGCTGCACGACGTGCACGCCGGCCTCTATGCCTTCCCGGACCCGTTGCATGAGGGTGCTCGCCAGCGGATTCCGCGTATGCAGGGGGAGGACGGGCCGCTGCGCGGGGCCCAAATGCTCCGGCGCAACGCGCTGAGGCGCGCCGAGGCGCGTAATCAGCGTGAGACAGGGGTAGGGCAGTTGCGGTTTCATGCAGCGTTGCCGGGATGCTATGCGTGGACGACGCCCGCTACCGGACTGCTCGGGCTGGCAAACTTCTGCTGGGCGATGCGCCCGGCCAGGTAGGCCTTGCGGCCGGCCTCGACGCCGAGGCGGAAGCCATCCGCCATGAGCACCGGGTCTGCGGCGCGGGCGATGGCCGTATTAATCAGGACCGCATCGGCGCCGATTTCCAGCGATTGTGAAGCTTCGGACGGCACACCGATCCCCGCGTCCACGACCACGGGCACGTTGGCCTGCTCGATGATGAGTTCGATCTCCTCCCGCGTAAAGATGCCCTGGCCGGAGCCGATGGGCGAGCCGAGGGGCATGACGGTCGCGCAGCCTACGTCTTCGAGCCGTCGCGCCAGGATCGGATCGGCGTGGATGTAAGGCAGTACGACGAAGCCGTCCTTGACGAGGGCCTCGGCGGCAAGGAACGTATCTACGGGGTCCGGCAGGAGCGAATCCGGGTCCGGCTGCACCTCCAGCTTGACCCAGTCCGAGCCGGTGAGTTCCCGCGCCAGCTTGGCGGTGACGATGGCCTCGTCCGCGGTGCGGGCGCCGGCCGTGTTCGGCAGGATGGTGTAGCGCTCCCAATCGATGTGGTCGAGGATCGTCTTTGCATTGGGGTTGCTGAGATCGAGGCGCCGTATCGCCACCGTGATGATTTCGGCCCCCGAGGCCTCGATGGCTGCGATCATTTCGTCCGGCGCGCGGTACTTGCCGGTGCCGATCATCAGCCGCGAGCTAAATTGCTTGCCCGCAATTTCAAGCGCGTCGTTCATCTTCATTCCTTCTCCACAGGCTGCGCATACTCAGGATGGAGCGCGCCTGCCAACTGCCCTGCTTCACGTCAAAACAAAAACCGCTTCACAGAGGGAGAGCGGCTGGCAGCAAGGTCTCGGAGTCTTGCCGCTTCCCTCCGCTGGCATGATCCAGTTCAGGTTCCAAGGGTTGCCGCTGCTCACACAGAGGCTCTCAGCCATAGAGGCTCCCCCAGCGGCCCTAGTGGCGCTTAACAATTCGCACCAGTAAGACGGTTTCAGTATACCATGCCTGCAAGTCCGCAACGGGTGCGCTTAGAATAAGGTGGGGTGCGGCATGGTAAGACTTGACGACACGAGCGAACTTGATTTGCCAAGCCGCCACGAGGAGTCTGGGTTATTAAGGGTCTCTAAGATACACATAGAGGAGCAAAATGCATGGAAACGGTGAATATTGGCTTTGTAGGAACAGGCGGCAATTCTCAGTCGCACGCGCGCGGGTTGGCGGGCGTGCCGCAGGCGCGGATCGTGGCGGCGGCCGATGTGAACGAGACGGCTGTGGGCGATTTTGCCGTTGCCCACGACGTCGCGGATGTGCACACAGACTACCGCGCTGTGCTTGAGAACCCAGCGGTGCACGCCATAGTAATCAGTTTGCCCCATGCGCTCCATGGTGAGGTAGCCATCGCTGCGGCCCAGGCCGGCAAGCACGTGCTCTGCGAAAAGCCGCTGGGTGTGAGCGTGGCGGAATGCGACGACATCATCGCCGCTTGCCGGGCAGCCGGCGTGAACCTCATGGTGGGTCACACACATCGCTTCATACATGAACACCTGCGGGCACAGGAGTTACTACAGGCCGGGGCGATCGGCGACGTGCTGCACATCCACGACTCCATTCAGTCGCCGAACCGACACAAGGAAATGGGCTGGCGCGGGGTCAAGGCGATGGCGGGCGGCGGCGTCTTTATGGATAACGGCGTCCACAGCGCCGACCGGCTGCGCTGGTGGATCGGGGCCGAGGTGACGACGATTACGGCCAAGGTGGGCCACTACGGCGCGCGCACCGAGGGTGAGGACCACGGCGTGGCGCATCTTGAGTTCGCCAATGGCGCCACCGCGACCATGGAAATCTCCCTGATCGCAGCCCCCGTATTGGGTCGCTGCCGCGCCGTGGTGACGGGTTCAGCCGGCGCAATGGAGATCGCGACGTGGCGGCACCTGAAGGTCGCCGCGGCGGAGGCCGAGGAGTGGGAGACATTCACCTTTCCGCAGAATCGTAGCCAGTTTGTACGCGAGGACGGCGAGTTCGTGGCGAGCATCCTGGAGCAACGCCCGCCCAGCGTCACCGGCGAAGACGGCAAACGGGCGGTAGCCATCGTCCAGGGTATCTACGCGGCGTCGGCAAGCGGCAAGACCGTCTACTTGGGCACTTGAGGCGGAATGGCGCCAAACCGCATTCGGTGGGGCAAGCGCGTCCGGTGGGGTGCCTAGGAATTCAAAGTGCCGTCATTCCGGCGCAAGCCGGAATCCAGTTCTTGGCGGGTGGCACAATTGTCAGGCTGAGAACCAGGGGGGTTCCGCGCAGTAGTAACGTGCAATAGCGGGAACCAGCACGGACCTCAGGACTGTTGCTGGCTCTTGCCGAGCATCTGCCCCACGGCACACGCGTCACAGCGCTTCTCCCGGCACCACGCGTGATAGATGTGCAGCAACCCTTGCTGGCGCGCCGCCGTCATAGGAACGTACTTTCGGGGCAAAGCGAATACGTCGTCGCGCATGCTGCGGATGAGGCGGTTCATGCCGGCGGCCGGCGCGCGGCGGAAGAGGGTGATGGCCCAGTCGACAAGCCCGGTGTCTCCGGCGATGTCTCCATAGGCAACGAGGAATGGGAGGATCACGTTCGCGAGGATTTCGCGGACACGCTCACTGCCAATGAGGCTCAGCGGCCCGCCCCGCAACGGGACGCCGAAGTCGCAGTGTGTTGCCCAATAGGCTGAGTGCGCCGCTGGCAGCGCGAACGCTTCTTGCAAGCGTCGCAGCACCTGCGTCCAATCCGCATCGTCCGCTAACCGCAGGCAGGTCTTCACTACCCCCGTCTCAGCCAGCGCGGCGCAGAGGATTCCGGCTGCCGCCACGCGCCGGGCAGGGGCGTTGACGGGGCGCACACCGCGCCGCACCCAGGCAGCAGCAGGGACGACCGGTTCCAGATTCCATGCCGCCCACAGCCTCTCAAGTGTTCGCTCATGCGCCTGACTTGGCGCGGTAGAGGCACGATATATCGTGCCTCTACGTGCGTTGCCGTCACGTTGCGACGGCAAGAGGCCCGCAGCGCCAAGCAGGAGCGCTTCACCCCGCTGTTCTGCAGCAGGTTTGTCGTGTAGCAGTGCCGCCACTACCGACCAGGGCAGGCCCGCACTGAGTTGGCGAAAAGGCTCCCGGTTCTGGCTGTAGCCGAGGGCGTCGAGGAGAGCGGCATACAGGGCCTGGTCCGGGCCGTGCTGCTCAATTGCCGCGAGCATTAGCGCCGCCTTCTTGCGGAGGCGGCGCTCTCCCAGCGTCGCGAAGAGCATGCCCACCGTCATGGGGTCGCACTTGGTGTGCAGGTCCGCGCACGGTTGGAAGTGGGGAAGGTGTCGTGCGACGTACTCTTCCGGCATGCCCTCAGGGAAGTGCGGCCCCAAAGCCAGCGTGCGCAGCGGCCCCCCGGCAACGGGCCCGTCGTCTTCCCAGACAACGTGGAGTATGACGTTGTGGTAGGCTGGATCGGCGGCGTGCCCGTGGGCGCGCCAAGCGGACGTGGTCGTATGTACTTCGATGTGGCCGTGCCGCAGCCGGCGGCCGTCCAGCGCAATGATGGCGTCGCGGAAGTCGGGGCCCGGACCCAGGTTGCGCCGCCCCGGATAGACGACTTGAATCCTCTCACCCGCCGTGGTGCGCAGCAGTTTCGCGCCCCAGGGACACGCCTGCCAGAGTTGCGCAACGTCCTCTTCGCGCAGGGTTTCGACCGGGGCAACCGTGGGTAAGGCAGTGCTCATTGAGGACTCTAGTCTGCGTAACGAGAAGTATCTAACACCGCCACTATACCACGAGTCTCGAAATACTCTCACATGCCACCCTAAAGTGCGCGTGTTTTGCGCGAGGACAGACCCCGGTGCGCGACCCGGGAGAGCGTTGGGTTCTAGAGTCTGGTCGCTGGTATCAGAGAAACGGGCTATTCACGAAGAGTGGTGTCAGGTGGGGAAGATTCGATTAAGCAAACGCACGCGTGGGAATCCCACGCGTGCGTAATTCGCAAGGTGCCCTACGGCGCGATCAGACTAGAAGTCGACGACTGAGTTTTCCAGCGCCTCATCCAGCGCCTGCTGCACCTGCTCGTTGCCGTCCGCCAGCGCTTCGGGCACGGTCTTCTCGCGCTTCCAGATGGAGCTTGCCATGCGCACGTGGATGCCGATGATCTTGCGGCCGCCGGGGGCGCTGACCACCCACTGGGCGCCGTCCATCTCGCGGGCGCCTTGGATGCGCAACGGGTCGCCCTGGGTGAATTCCTCACTCTGGGCCACGGAACGCCGCGCCGGCAGGCTGTCGCGCACGTCGTTGAAGCGGCGGTCGTTGGGCTCCAGGAAGAGCCACTCCAGGAACTTGAAGGCGCCGTCCGGGTTGTTGGAACCTTCCGGCATCAGGTGCGCGCCGCCGCCGCGATAGGCTGCGGGCGAGCCGCCCTCCGCCACCGGATAGGTGTCCACGCCGACGGTGATCTTGGCAAAGGCCTCCTCATACTGCTCGAACCGGGTGATGTTCATCACGTCGGTCCACATGGCGCAACGGCCGGTGGAGAAGAGGTGTTGATGCCGCTCGTCGCCCTTGAACTCATTCATCGCGTCCAGGCCGCCCTGCAGGTCGAAGAAGCGCAGGGTCAAGTTGAACGCGGTCTCCATCAACTCGTTGTCGATCGTCGACTCAAGCTCGTCGTCGCTGAGCAGGCGTCCGCCCTGCTGCCAGAACGGCACCAGCCACCACACCAGCGAGCTGTTGCCGTACCAGAACCCGAGGCGCTCGATGTTGTCGCCATCCTTCTTGAGCGTCTTCGATATCGCCGCGTCGAGTTCGTCCCAATTCGCGGGCCCGCTATCGGGATCGAGACCCACTTCCACAAAGACGTCTTTGTTATAGAAATAGGTAAAGACCGTGGGCGCCCAGGGCAGCCCGAACCAATGGCCGCGGTACGTCGAGTCGAAGACGACGCGCGGATAGTAGTCATCCGCGTCAATCACCGTCGACGCCTTGACGTAATTGGTAATGTCGGCGGCGATGCCGCGCACGCCGAAGTCCTTCGGCAGATAGGCGTCGATGTAGGAAATGTCCGGCGGAATGCCGCCGGCGACCACCGTGGGCAGCTTGTTGATGGTGTCGCCATACGTGGTTACGATGACGTTGACGTTTTCATCGGGATTGGCTTCGTGGTACTCGGCCACGATCTCCTCGCCAATACCTTTGACCCAATTACTGCCGCCCATGTCGATGGCCCAGAAGTTGACAGGCAACTTCTCCATCATCGCCCCATCGTCCGCCTGCTTCATCTCTTCGTCGGCTGCAGGCGCATCACCCGCCGCCGGGGCCATGCCGCCCTGGGCGCACGCGGCAAAGAGCACCGCGCCCGCCGCGGCTCCCGTGCCCGCGAGCATATGACGCCGCGTTACGTGGAAATCAGTACGACTCTTCATGAGAACCGCTTCCTCCTGCCTGGTAGGCGTTACTCCGAACTCGTACCATCGCTAAACGGGATGACGGGACACCAGTGGTTTGCCGTCCGCTGCCATCCCTTCCAGGAAACTACAGTAAAGACCGCAATTCCTAGACAGCTTGGAAGAATTGTAGCGTGCGCAAAGATGTGATGTCAAGGGCATGTGCGGCCCTGCGCAAGGCGATGCCATGCCCAATCCATCTGAGATATGACCGCCGGCACAGCGCGCGTATCTCACGTGGTCAAAGCTGTTGAAGCCCCTGTCGAAGCATGAACGGCCATGGTCGGAGCAACTGCGGCTCAGCCTCCGCCGC
>JAPPLM010000027.1 GCA_028874195.1 Chloroflexota bacterium | reverse complement strand
CCAGGTGTTGCACTTGAAATGTGAATCCACCTTCCCGCTTGCGCGGGAATGACGGGTCTGACTACGCCTACTTCTGCTCTTGGTGACGAACTGTCATCAAGGGACTTGCAGCGCGGGGGCTTGTCCATCGCTCAGAAGGTTTAGGCGGGCACAATCCGTCACTCCGGCTGAAGCCGGAGTCCAGGACGCTCACAGCATAGCTGCAAGTCGCCGCTCTTTGGGAAAAAAGAGAAGATGGATTCCCGCCTGCGCGGGAATGACGCATCTAACTATCGGATAATTCTAGCAACTGGATACGAGCTGTAGGGTGATCGTTACAACTCAGTCAGAGCCAACTCTAGTGCAGCAAGGCCCTGCAAGTTGTCCGCGCCAAGGTGCACGCGCAGCACGCGTCTCCCGTGTTGCTGCAAGGAGCGCATGTCCCCAAGCGCCTGCGCCTGGATGAATGTGCCAAAGGAATACGGCGCTCCGGGGATCGGCAGATCGTCCGCAATGTCAGCCGTAAGTTGCAGGCACACCGCGGTATTGGGTCCACCCTTGTGAAGTTGCCCCGTAGAGTGGAGAAACCGGGGACCGTAGCCCACTGTGGTTGCAGCACGCGTGACGGTGCGAAGCAGGTCGCGAATCGTGTTCACATTGCCTTGGACCGCTTCGTCTTGCGGCAGATAGGCCATGAGCGCTACGTAGTCGCCAGGTTCCATGCGGTCCAGGAAGCTGCGCAAAGCCGCGAGAACAGCCTCCTCTTCGCAATCGCCATAGAGAGATAGGTAACTGTCCGCCACTGCAGGGGTTTCAACAGGCAACGCGCCTTTCGCCTGGAACGACTCCAGCAGCGCGGCGGTGTTGTCTTTGCTCTCCTGGACGTTGGGTTCGTCGAAGGGGTTGACACCCAAGAGATGTCCCGCGACCGCCGTTGCCACTTCCCAACGGAAGAATTCCTGCCCCAAGTCCAGCGGATCGGCTAGTTCCAGTCGAATTACCGGATGCGCGGCCTCATCCAACGCACGGAGTGGTTGCTCTTGTTCGCCTGATTCCGCGTTGGCGAGTGCAATATGAACGAATACCCGATCATTGCCGTAGGTCTCAGGCATCTCAAGTATCTCGCCTTCAATTGGGATGACGCCAATGCCCTGCTTGCCGAGGCTCTCGGCGACAAGCTGTTCCAGCCACCAACCCAGAGTCGCAATCTCTGGCGCGCAGACGAGCGTGAGCTTGTCCCGGCCCTCCTGGGCATAGGTCGCAAGCTGGGCACCCAGAATTGCGCCTGGGTTGTCTTCCACGGGCACCTCAGGCCCACCGCGCTGCGCCATCGCCGCCGCGCGGCGAAGAAAGCCGGCCACATCCATCCCAAGCAAGGCCATAGGCACGAGCCCAAAGAACGAAAGCGCCGAGTACCGGCCACCGATGTCGGCCGGATTGCGAAAGACGTGGCGAAAGCCGCGCGCAGTAGCCTCTTCATCCAGGGCTGTACCGGGATCGGTGATGGCGATGAAGTTCGCGCCTGGCGACGCCACGCCTGCTTCAACAACACGATTCCAGAAGTAGTGATAGAACGCGTTCGACTCACCAGTGGTGCCGGACTTGCTCGAAACGATAAAGAGGGTACGCTCTACATCAACAGCCTCTGCCACAGCTCGCACGGCGCATGGGTGGGTGCTATCGAGCACGTGCAGCCGCAGCCAGCCGGGGACGGTGCCAAAGGTGGCGCGGCAGACATCGGGACAGAGACTGCTGCCGCCCATACCAAGCACGACGGCATCCGTGTAGCCCTCTGCGCGTACCGCGTCGGCGAGCGCGTTGATCTCGCCAACGCCGGACCGCTGCATGTCGGAAATGACGTTCAGCCAGCCGAGCCGGTTGCGAATGGTCGCCTGAACCTGCGGATCGTCAGACCAGAGACTGGCGTCCTTCTGCCACAGACGCCTACCCGTGTCAGCCTGGGCGAGCTTGTCCAAGGTGGCCGCAATTGCGGTCTCCGCCCTGTTTTGGTCTCCCGGCATCGCTAAGAAGCAGCGACAAGCTCGGCGCACACTTGCTCAATACGCGCGAGCAGGTCCTGGTACGGCTGCACGAACTTATCCACGCCTTCCTGCTGGAGTTGCCGGGTCATGGCGTCGTAGTCTACACCGACGGCCACCAGGGCATCCAGCACGGCTTGGGCCTCTGCCACGCCCGTATCCACGGTTTGGGCGAGAGTGCCATGGTCGCGGAAGGCGTCCATGGTGTCGTCGGGCAACGTGTTCACCGTGTGCGGGCCGATTAAGGTATCCACGTACATCACGTCGGAATAGTCCGGATTCTTCGTGCTGGTGCTCGCCCACAACACGCGTTGCACACGCGCGCCTTGTGCCTCGAGCTTGGCGAATCGCTTCGACTTGAAGAAGTCCAGGAAGTGTTGATAGGCGACTTTCGCATTGGCCACCGCCACCTTACCCAAGAACTCACGTGCGCGGCTCTCGCCGGCCTCAACCCGGGACTCCAACAACTCGTCGGCCAACGTATCGATGCGGCTTACGAAAAAGCTCGCTACGGAAGCGATGCGGTTGACCGGCTGGCCCGCCGACGCGCGTGCTTCCAAAGCGGAGATGTAGGCCTCGGCTACGTTGTCGTAGTCGGTGAGCGAGAACATCAGCGTAATGTTGACGTTGTAGCCCTCGGTGAGCATCTGCTGCACGGCGGGAATGCCCTCGTCGGTAGCCGGAATCTTGATCATCAGGTTCGGGCGGCCCACCTGGTCCCAAAGGCGGCGGACTTCCGCGATGGTGCCCTGGGTATCGAAGGCAAGCTCCGGCGAGACTTCAAGGCTCACCAAGCCGTGTTCGCCGTCGCTGGCGTCGTACACCGGCCGCAACACGTCGCAGGCCGATTGAATGTCCGTGACCGCGACTTCCTCATAGATTTGTGTCGTGCTCTTGCCGGCGGCGTGGAGCGCGCGCAACTGGTCGCGGTAGTCGTCGCTGCCGCTGATCGCCTTCTCGAAAATGGCGGGATTTGACGTCATTCCCCGCAGGCCGTCGTTGTCCACCAGCGACTGAAGTTCGCCGGACTGAATGAGCCCGCGGCTGATGCTATCCAGCCATACGCTCTGATCGTAGTCCTGCAACTGTACGAGCCTGTTCCTATCTGCCATAGTTTCCTCCTTGTAAACCCAAAGTTAGCGGTTCGTGTGTGCGACCCCCTGTCGCCTTATCCAAATCCCGTAGAGATTGACCGGGACCGGTCAGGTATTGTCGAAACGATATTTGCTTGGCACCGTCATTGCTATGAAAATAGCGTGACCAAGCCGTTCGCCCTGAGCAGCGTCGAAGGGTGAACGGCGGGGAAATGGGTAACATAGCTTTCGACACTCCTCTCTCCGTTCATACTTCGACAAGGGCTTCGCGAAGCCCACTCAGCACGAACGGAGAGATGTGCTTTCATTTTCATTCCCTTGTGTGACCAGCGGACGGTCATGGTGATTGCCGCTTTCGCGGGAATCTATCTTCGGCCTGCTTTGACTCTCAAACCCGGTCAAAGGAGAGTCGGTCTTCAAGCCGTACTTTCACAAGCGCAACTCCCGCCGTCAAGCGCAGAAAGCCTCTTGCTCACTCCTGACCCAGACCGGTTTCTCGTTCTTGCTGCTCCAAGGCCGTCACCTTGGCAAGGCGCCGCGCATGCCGCTCCTCACCCGTAAACTCGGCTGCCAAAAAAGCCGTCACTAGTTCCTCCATCAGCGCCGGGCCAACAATGCGGGGGCCGAGGCACAGCACGTTGACGTTGTCGTGCTCGACCGCCTGATGCGCCGAATAGGCGTCGTGACAAAGGCCAGCGCGGATACCGCGCATTTTATTTGCCGCAATGCTCGCGCCCACGCCGCTGCCGCAGAGCAAGATGCCGCGATCCGCCTCGCCGCGCTGTAAAGTCTCGCCAACGAGGCGGGCGAAGTCCGGGTAATCGTCGCTGGGGTCGAGCTCATGCGGGCCGACGTCAATTATCGAGTGACCGGCAGCCTCTAGCCACTGCCGCACCGTGTCCTTACACTCAAATCCGTTGTGATCGGCGCCAATTACGACACGCATCTCATCACTCCCGCTTAATCCTACCGGATTCAACAAGAGTGATGCTAGGTCTCCTTGCGCTCAAGTACGGTCTCGCCAAAGCTTTGCGGCGCTGGATCAAGCGGACAATCTCATCAAGGTCAGCCGGTTTCGCCCCAACGCAAGGAATGTTCGCCGGCAGCGAGTGTGTGCGTAACCGCGTGAAACCGGAAGCCATAGCGGTCCACGCTGCGCGCATATGTGGGCTTTCCATCAATGTGGAATTCTCGCTCTTGGTCGCGGGCGTTCAGCACCAGCAGCGTTGCGTCTTCAAGCTGTTGTCCAGCATGGACAACGGCTCCGGCGTTGTCCACATCGCCAAACGTCAGCTTGCGGCGGCTGCGCTCCCAGGCGTTGATCTCGCGGGCCGTCCACCAGGGGAGACCCTGTTGCAAGGCGTACTCAATGACATCCGCCATTGCCGCAGGCACGCCGGGCTGCCGGCAGTGGTGGGGGTGGAAAAGGTAGTGAGCAACGCCGTAGTGTTTCTTCACACGGTCCACGAGCGGTTCGGCGATGGCGTACGGCGCGTACTTGTCCACCGGGGCATCGGGCTGGCCGGCCGGATTCACCATATCCTGCGTCAGGAAGTTGACCTCCAGCACGTTGTAGGAGCGTCCAGAGTCCGGATCCATTGGAAACCAGGGATGCGTGCTGCCGTAGAGATGGCCGGTATTGCCGTGTTTGGAAGGACCCTTCGACTGATCGTGCGCAATACCTACCTTCTCCAACCACCCAAAGAATTCTAAGGATCCTTCCCAACGCGTGTAGTGGTTCTTATTGCTGGTTATGACGTCAAGCCCGGCCTCGCGACGCAAGTACTCACACTGAAAGACCAGGTCGCCGTAGTCCCAGCGGTTGGGCTCTTTGCCCGACAATGCGTCAAAATGGAGGCAAATCTCACTGCCGTAATCGGCCACCGCAGCGTAGAGTTCGGGCGTGTAGCCCGGGTACTGAATGCACCAGGTGGAATGCACGCCGAGGGCGCGGGTGTTTTCCAGGAGCTGGAAGGCGCGGTCGAGCACGTTGTTATCGGAATCGTGGGAAAGGTGCGCCACGGCCTCCAAGTGGGCGGGCCAGTACCAGAGCATTGGAAGCGGTATGCCAGTGTACTGCGCCCCGAGAAAGATGCTGCGCAACAGAATGGCGCGGAGTTCATCGCCAATCGCCTCCAAGAAGAACGGCACCTCCGTGTCGGTGGTGCGGTCCTTTTCCCAATCCAGTACGACGCCGTCGTCACACTTGAGAATGCCGTCATCAGTTTGGGCCGTGCCGTCCGGCGCGGGTGTGCCGTCCTGGCGCACGGGTTTTCCCTGTAGCATGTGCAGGATGCACCACGGCAGGTCCGCCGCGCAGAAAATGCTCAGCCCTCCTTGGAGGCGGTAGACGCTCACACCCACACCAATGCGGTTGCCATTGCTATCACACAGGCGCGCCAGTTCGCCCGTTCCGGCGGCCCGCGCGGTGGCGGCGTCCCAAACGTGCAATGAAGAATGAAGATCACGCACCAGCGGATGGTCTATCTGCGTAACCTGGAGGAAAGCTTCGTGGGTGCCGGTCTGCGTGCGCACGCCGAAGAGATCGTCCAAGCCGCTGGTTCCGCCGAGTCCAATCAGCGCACCCCCACCCGTTACAAAACCATAGAGCCGGCCCATCTCAGGCGTGGTGACCTCGTGGTGCGGCACGATGAGCACCTTCAGTGTATCCAGCGCCTCCGGCAGGGTAGCGGCATCCACCCGTGTAAAGGGGATGCCCGCGTGGGCCAATATCTCCAGCACGTATGCGCTGCGAGGGTGATAGCCGCCATCGTGCAAGTAGATACCGAGAGGTTGGGCGCCTGGATGCATGCGTTACCTCACTGTATGGGAGAAGTCTCTTGATGTATGGAGAGCCACACGGCGACAGCCTACACGGTAGCGCCGGATCATCATCGGGAATGGCTTTCGCGCTATCCACTTAGCCGCAACCATGCATGTCAGTGCAGTTGTAGATGTCAGGTAATTCGTTGACAGTCCATGTCATTCCGAGCGCAGCGAGGAATCTAGTGTGCTGGGGCCACAGACTGCGTAGAGCTTGGCACTAGATTCCTCTCTGCGCTACGCTCCGTTCGGAATGACATGTGTAGTGGTAATACGACGCTAGATCCGCGGCCCTTCCTACCAAAAGCTGTCAACGAATTACCTGACATTGACAGGAATGACATTAAGGTGAACCCCGCTAGTCCCCTTTCAGGCTAAGCGGCTTGCCAATCTCATGGATGCGGATGAGATTCGTCGTACCGCCCACGCCAAATGGCATACCGGCCGTGAAGACCACCGTATCGCCCTCTCTGACGTGGCCCGCTTCCTGCGCCAGCAAAACCGCCTCACGCATGGCCAAGTCGGTATCCGTCTCCTCGGTTGCCAGTAGCGGCTCAGTGCCCCAACTCAGCGCGAGTTGGCGCCAAATAGCTACATCTGGCGTAACCGCGAGAAGCTTTACGTGTGGGCGCAGGCGGGCAAGCATGCGCGCCGTGTATCCCGATTGCGTAAGCGCAATGATCGCCGTAGCGCTCAACTTAACCGCAATGCGATGTGTCGCCGCCGCGATGGCGTCGGTAGCATCGCTCGCGTCGTCAATTGCGGTGAAGCTCTCCACGTGCGGGTCTACGCTGTTCGCAATGCGCCCCATGACCGCCACGGCCTCAACCGGGTATGGCCCCACGGCGGTTTCGCCGGAGAGCATTACGGCGTCACTGCCGTCCAAGATCGCATTCGCCACGTCGCTGGCTTCCGCCCGTGTCGGCACCGGGTGCTGCATCATCGATTCGAGCATCTGGGTAGCCGTTATCACCGGCTTGCCGAGCAAGCGCGCCTTTTGGATGATTGCCTTCTGGTGCAAGGGTACTTCTTCCGGCGGCACCTGCACGCCCAAGTCGCCGCGCGCCACCATAATGCCGTCCGCAGCCTCCAGGATCTCTTCAAAGTGCGCAATCGCCTCTTGGGTCTCTATCTTTGCGATTATGGGAATCTCCGCGCCGTAATTCAGCATCAGTTGGCGCAATATCTCAACGTCGGTAGCGGAGCGAACGTACGAAAGGGCCACCCAGTCCACTTCCTGTTCCACGGCAAAGCGCACATCCTCCCAATCTTTCGCAGTAAGGCTTGGCAGGTTGAGACTGCGTCCGCGTACGACCACTGCCTTCCCGCTTATGAGCTCACCGCCGCGTACGACGCGGGTGACAACAGCGGACTGTCCTGATTCAACCCGTGTCGCCAATACCTCGACCGCGATCAGGCCGTCATCGAGCAGGATGGTATCACCCTGTCGTGTTTCCGCCGCAAGTCCGGCAAAACGCACCGGCGCCACGTTTACACTGGCAGCATTGGGGTCTATGGATGCGGCGTAGGTGTAAAGTCCTTCCCTTAAAGTTTCATCGATACCGTTGTCATCGGGAACGAGGAGAAGCAAGCCGCCCGGGGAGAGAGACAACGGCTCATCTGCGATTGAGCCAACGCGGACTTTAGGGCCTTGGAGGTCGGCAATTATGGGAAGGGTGGCCCCTTCCGCGGACGACAACTCGCGCAAGAGACCGATAGAGCGCGCCTGTGTCTCATGGGTGCCATGGGAGAAGTTGATGCGCGCCACGTCTAGGCCGGCGCTCAGCATGGCGCGGAGCGTCTCTTCATTCGCCGACGCGGGGCCAATCGTGGCTACGATCCGAGTGCGGCGCATGGGCGTTACTCCAACCAACCCCTCTGCATCAGATACTCATCGCCGATCAACCCCAGCAGAACAGGTGTTGCGGCGCCAGGATAGTGTTCGAGGCGAGCGAATTCAAAGTACTGCGTATACACTGTATCCCCATTCAACTGCTCCTCGTCCGCCGCCGTAGCAACTGGGCTGCCATACGCCTCACGCCCGTTGTTGCTTGCGTAGAAGTTGGCAAACACCCGGTCTACGGCATACTGCTCTTGCGTTGAGCCAGAGCCCGTCTGCGTAGAGACAACAGCGAGGTCCTCACCGAAACGCAGCGCCTTGCCGAGCGGCGATTGCACCACGCGCTCGCCTTCCTCATCTACGACGATCTCCAGCCGAGCCCGTTGGAAGTATTGTACGGTGCCGCCGCCTTCACTGATGGCATCGGTGCGCGGAAAGCCAAAGCGCGCCGCACCGCCGTTTGCCACGAAGAAGGTGAGAAAAGGTTCGCGGATCGTATGGCCGGTTACGTTTACGTATAATTCCAATCCCGTTTCCGTCAGTGGCGGTGACTGCGGCGAAGCGGGCGTGAGGCGTTGCCAAAACGGTCCATTTTCACTGGCAACGAAGAGGTAGGCAAACTCTGGGCCGGTGGTGAGAATCGCATCGCGAATGGGCGACATTGCATTGGGCAAATCCAGGTCGATCCACGTCAACCCGCCGTTCGTCGAGCGATAGATTGCGCTCTCCGCTATCACCAGCAAATTCCCCAAGGCGCCGGGCTGCAAGAGCAGCTTCCGTGTCGTCTCAGTCGGCAGCGCTCCAATCAGGGACCACGATGCGGCGCGATCGCTTGACAGATAGAGCCCTGTGGATGTAGCCGCATAGAGCGCCGGTGAACCACTTCCCGCGATGGCAAGACCGAGTATCGACTCTTCCGGCAACCCACTATTCGCCAAGCTCCACGAAGTGCCTTCGTCTTGCGAGCGGTACAGGCCGCCCGCGGTTGTCGTCGCGGCAAAGAGCGTACTTGGCAAGACAGGGTCGGCAGCAAGCGCCACTGCGCCCGCCACGTTGCCAAGTTTATCCTGGAGCAGACCGGTATTAATGCGGCGCCAGTAGACCCCGCCGTCCCTGCTACGGTAGTTGCCGTCTAGCTCGGTCCCGGCGAAGACAACTTGAGAATCGCCTGACTTATAGGCAATTGCGATGACTGGCGCGACGATGCCTGGAAGATGGGTCCAGGTTTCACCGCCGTCTACCGTGCGGTGCAGTCCCAAGGAGCCGGCAACCAGTGCCGTATTCGCGCTGCTTGGATGCGCGGAAATCAGCCAGGGCAAGCTGCTGGGAACCCACGATTGATCGTCCTGCGTCCAGGCTTCAGGTTCAAGCGCATTTTCCCAAAGCTGCCAGGCAGAGAGCACGTCTCCCGACAGCAAATCGGCCTCCGCATGCCACGGCGTGCCCGATGCCGCGCCCACGGCGCCGGCCAATTGCAGCCATAGTACAAGGGCCAGGAAAAACGCGAGCGCGCCGTGGCACGTGCCCCACGCGCCGCCAAAACTCTTCACCCGCGCCTTATTGCTCTTCAGGTACGAGACGCAGTCGTTGCCCAACCTGGATCGCGTCACGATTCTCTATATCATTGAGTTCAACTAGTGCGTCTACGAGATTATTGAGTTCAGTCGCATCTACAGTCGTATTATACTTCCTCACAATGGCGTAGAGCGATTCACCCGGTTGCACTACGTGGAATTCCGGTGTCGTTGGCGCTGCTGCCGTAGCCGGACTGGGCGCGGCTGGGGTGGGAACGACGGGTGTTGTGCGCGCCGCTTCACTGTTCTGAACGGCCGTCACACTGCCGTTAGATGCGAGACTCCGGCTGGCGACCCACAACACACCGCCGCCCAACAGCAGAAACACCACCCCGAAACTGAAGACCATCAGCAGTCTGTTGCCGCGGCCCCGGGACAACGGTCGCAGATCGCTGCGCCGGCTTACCGAGTGCCAGCGCCGCACGGGGGCGCGAGGAAGGAATGACGAATCAAGAGGAGGAAGTGACTCATCTCTAAGTTCCATGGGGAGCATACCTGCCACTGATTAAACGAGGAAACGAAGCTGAACGGAGGAGACGACTGAATGAGGAAGCGAGCGGATTACCCTAGCCAAAGGCGTAGACGAAAATCAGGTCATTCACGTTGGTGTTAGTCGGCCCGGTGACGAGAAGCGCGCCAGTCTGCTCTAAGAAATGGTAGGAGTCGTTGCGGTCCAGATAGGCGAAAGGATCCAGATTGCGCGCCCGTGCCCGCGCCATCACCGCGCCGTCCGCAATGCCGCCGGCCGCGTCGGTCGGGCCGTCGGTTCCGTCTGTTCCCACCGCCATCACCGCAACACTCTCCCAACCGTCGAGCGCAAGTGACGCCGCAAGCGCCATTTCTTGGCTGCGCCCGCCTTTGCCCTCACCGCGCACGGTAACGGTCGTTTCACCGCCGAAGATAACGCACGCCGGCGGTGGGATTGGAGAGTGGTGGCGGATGAGACCCTTGGCGACTCCAGCCATCACCTTGGCAACCTCACGTGCCTCACCTTCCACCCAGGTAGTGACCAGGATTGCATTATACTCCAATTCCCGTGCTGCGTCCAATGCCGCGCGGGCCGCGATTTCGTTGCTGCCAACGAGCACACTCGCCGCGCGGGCAAAGATCGGGTCGCCTTCTTTGGGCGTCTCCGGTATGGATTCATCGAGGCCGCGCTCAAGTTGCGCGCGCACGCGCTGCGGTATCGCGTCCTGCAAGCCGAATTTACCCAAGAGATTCCACGCATCTTGAAACGTGGTCGTGTCGGGCACGGTCGGCCCCGAAGCGATAAAATCCAGCGGATTCCCCACCACGTCGGAGAGAATGAGCGCAATCAGCGTCGCGGGCGCAGCCGCCCGCGCCAACCCGCCGCCTTTGACCTGAGAGATGTGCTTGCGGATCGTATTTACTTCGTTGATGGTAGCGCCGCTGCGCAGGAGTTGGTCGGTTAATTGTTGGAGGTCGTCGAGGGTGATTCCCCCGGCAGGCAACTCCATGAGGGCCGAACCGCCGCCGGAAATCAGGCAAAACACCAGATCGTCCTCGCCGGCGTCTGCCGCCAATTGCAGGATGCGCTCGGTGCCGCGCAAGCCATTCTCATCCGGCACGGGATGGGCCGCCTCGATCAATTCGATCCGTTGCGTCGGAACGGCGTAGCCTTCCTTGACGTTGACGACGCCCCCCTCCAACCGCTCGCCGAGAATCTCCTCCAGCGCCTGCGCCATCGGCCCGCTGGCTTTCCCCGCCCCCACGACGAGTATGCGCTTGAAGGCAGCGAGATCGTACGCATCGTCTCCGACGACCAAGCGCGATCCTTCTCTCCGGACGCAATTCCGCACCGCCTGCGCCGGGTCCACCGCTTTCAGCGCCGCCGCCAGCACCGTCATCATGTCTTCACGTTGTCGCGTCGTGATGCCCATCGTGGCGGAACTCTTCCAGTTTCTTGCTCAGACACCTTTCACCATAGTGTAGCGGAGCGCTCAGGGGGATGCGAGCAAGACAAAGTCATGGCTACAATAGGAACAATGCGATCTGGAGAAAAGCACTGGTCATAACACGCAGATAAAGCCATACCCAATACGCAGCCACGTTCAACTGCACAGCACGGCAACGAAAGGGAAATTCCATGCGCAGCATCTGGCGGGCGGGCACGATAGTCTTCATAGCGAGCTTCTGTACTCTGGTCGTCGAGCTTACGGCGGGGCGGATGATCGCGCCGTATCTCGGCGTCTCGCTGTACACCTGGACAAGCGTCATCGGTGTCATGCTGGCTGGCATCAGCTTGGGGAATTACGTTGGCGGACGCATCGGCGACCGGTTTCCGACGGTCACTACGCTGGGCGTGCTCTTTCTGCTCTCCAGCATCCTTACGCTGACCATCCTGCCGCTGACGGCGATCATCTCCGGCATCGCGCAGGACTTGCCCGTGCATCTCATGCTGAAGATCCTCTTCTTTACCGCCACCGTTTTCTTCCTGCCCAGCGTCTTCATGGGCACAATCACGCCGGTGGTCGTGCGGCTAATCTTGGATGACCTGACCCGCACGGGCGGCGTGGTAGGCCGCATCTACGCGCTCTCCACGGTGGGCGCGATTGCCGGCACGTTTGCCACCGGCTTCTTCCTGGTGTCGTTCTTCGGCACGCGGACGGTTATCTTGCTCGTCGCCATAATCCTCCTGCTCGTGGCCGTAATCTTTGGCAATCTCTGGAACCGCCGCTTGCTGCTCGGCGGTGGGGCCCTGCTGCTCGTTCTGCTGGGCATCTTCAGCTACGGGCGCAACGCCTATAGTCTGCCC
This sequence comes from Chloroflexota bacterium, assembly GCA_028874195.1. Lineage (GTDB taxonomy): Bacteria > Chloroflexota > UBA11872 > VXOZ01 > VXOZ01 > VXOZ01. The sequence goes on along the minus strand of JAPPLM010000027.1, from coordinate 25,426 downwards.
CTCGGTTGGAACTATGTCCGGCATCTCGCCCAAGACGCCCTAACCCTGCAGCCGCGCGGCGCGTTCGCCGCGCCGTGCCAGGTGGAGACGAATTACTTTTGTATCCGCGTAACCGAAAAGAAGCTGGAAGAGAACGTCACGCAGCGCCGCCTCGTGCTCGACCACCTCATTCACAGCTATAGCATCCTGGAAGACCCCACGCGCCTGGACTACGATTATGTAAAGATATACGCCGAACTCGTGAAGTACATCGCCGGCGACCGCACCGGCATCCGCACCTTCTCCATTGGCGGCGGCGGTTACACGTTCCCGCGCTACCTGGAAGTGGTCTACCCTGACGCCGTCATCGAGGTGGCGGAGATCGATCCGGCCGTTACTGAGGTGGCACATGAAAAGATGGGTCTGCCCCGCGGCACGCGCGTCAAAACGTACAACGAGGACGCGCGCCTGGTGGTGAAGCGTCTTGAGGCCGGACAATACGACGCCATCATCGGCGATGCGTTCAACGACCTTTCGGTGCCTTGGCACTTGACGACCAGAGAATTCGCTGAGATCGTGCACGACCTCCTCACGCCCGACGGATTCTACATGCTGAACGTGGTGGACACATTCGAACACGGGCGCTTCTTGCCGTCGATGATCCTGACCCTGGAGCAGGTGTTCCCGCACGTCTATCTGCTGGCAGACGGTCCCGGCTGGGAGCAGGACGGGCGCAATACGTTCGTGCTGGTTGCCGGTAAGCAGCCGCTTACAGAAGCGATGTTACATAGCACTGTCGGCGCACTGCTGCCGGATGGGCCCGTGAGCACCATGTTGGACCCCGCGCGCCTACGGGAGTACGTGGATAGCCGTCCGGCCGTGATCCTCACCGATAGCTACGCCCCGGTGGACAACATGCTCGCGCCGGTCTTCGCCGAACGGGGTTAGCGGTTACACCTCATATGATCTTGTGACATTGCACGTCATTCCTGTAGATGTCAGGTAGGGAATTGGTAGGTTCGGACTTAGAACCATAGAGATATAAGCTGACAACGTGCGAACCAACGCTTAAGGCAGCTCCTCGCTATGTCATTCTGAGGAGCGGAGCGACGAAGAATCTAGAATCGGGGGATTTTTAGATTACGCGAACCAAGGTTCGCTGACTTCGTCAAAGACGCGGAATCTAATGCGCCGCGCACGGCTTACGCTCCGCCATAGGGCCGCAGAATGGGTGAATCCTAGCCGAAAGAACACTAACCAATGGAGCCCAACACCGATGATTCAGCCGCCCGGCTGCTGCGCTGCCCGGTGGGCTGTGCCTTTCTGCTGACGGTCGCGCGGGATCAGGTTCCCATCGCGCAGGCCGTCACGCCCCGGCACGCCTTCGCGCGCGCCGTCGTCGCCTTGGACGCGCTCAATCCCTGGTCGGGCCACTTCGAACAGGCCGTAACGGCCGCCCTCTCACATGGCTCAAGCCTGAAGAGCTTGGCGCGCGCAGTGGCGGACCATCCGGCAAGCCGCTGGTGGACTGCCCCTATTGATTGCAGCCGGCAAGTCTTCATAAGTAAAAATGAGATGGAACGCGCCTCATCACGCCAATTGTCGCCGGAGACGATTGCCCATTGGGAAGCATACGCGCAACGGCCGCTGTCATGGCGGATCACCTCCACGCTCAGGGGAGAATTCTCGTGCGTTGATACGGTATTGGGCACCGGAGACTGGCTGAATCCGGAAGAGTACGACAGATTCGCAGCCGAGATCGAACCGACTGCCCGTGTGCTCGAGGGTGCAAGCCCAGCCGACTGGCACAAGTTGTGTGTCTCGTTTCCCAGCGTCAATAAAGATCGCAATAGCCCGGCGGGAGCCGGTTCGCTGTCACCGGACTGGAGCCGCGTTGCCTCACGCTGGGACGGCGTCCACCTGACGTTCGCGGGACTTTTGACCACGCCCTTCGTGCGCCATAGCTCGGCGGCGGGAACCACGATGCTGTGGTCGTGGGATGCGGAAGGCACCACGTGGCTGCCGGGAGACTTTCTGCGGCAGGGGTCGCCGCTTGCGCCTCTGGACCCCAACGCGAGTGAATGCAGAGCAGTCGAACCGCTGCTGGATGACGAGTTAGGCATACCGGATAGGCCGTCTAACGCCAGTCGCGTACTGTACCGCAGGCGATAACCACTGCTCCGCAGCGCAAGGTTGCGCTCGGTTCTCAAGAGTGTCTCGTAAGCGCTCAGCCAAGCGCCGTTCAGACTGGGGCCTCTTTTGTCGGCCCAAGAGAAGCAAGCGCAACGCGTACGGAAACAATAATCCGTTCGCAAAGACAGTATCCGTTCATCCTTCGACAAGCTCAGGCCGAACGGATACTCTTTCCAGATATCCTCTCAGGTTACTGCTATTCCTCCAGCACTGCGCACGCATCGTTCACCACGGTCGCCACTTCATCGCCGCCCGCGAGGCCGTCCACGATATGTTGCATGACCTGCCACGCGCGGTCGTCCCAGGGCGCTGCCCGTCCGAATTCCATTGACTGTTGCAGAGCCGTCAATTGCGCGGGCCCCAGTGTTGGCCAAATCTCTGGCAGCCGCGCTACCATCTCTCTCTGCGCAGGCACGCCCACAAAGCGTTGCATCGTCTGCAACAGACCCTTCAAAGCCGTGTACGCCGCATCGGTCTGCCCCGAGCGCGCGTGGATGGCAAGACCCATGTGGGCGGAAACCGGCACGCTGCGCACCTTGCCGCGCGGCAGCTCTGCCAAGCGGTAGTCAAACCTTGGTTCATGATTGACTGTACTAATGAACATCGCCGGCACCGTATCGTCCATCCCGCCGTAAAACTCCCAGGTCTCTCTCCCACCCACCGGCGGCGCGACCTGGTGGATATGCAGCAGGTCGTGAAAGAATTGCAGGGCTTCCGTGGCGGCCGGGTCCTGCAAACGGCACCGGCCGGTCACCGGGTCATTCACCTCTGCCCCGTTCTGCCACAGCGCCCACCAGAGCCCGCGAAAGTGGGGCATGAGACCCCACCGCGTCACCTGCCCTTCCTCGTCGCGCCTGGTCAGTACCAGCGCATTGGCTGCTAGGTCGTCCCAGGTCCACGTTTCGTCTGGTGGAGAAACACCTCGAAGTCTGAGATAGGCGGGGTCGTAGTAGAGTAGCAGCGGATTCGCGTCTATGGGCAGCGCATAGAGACCGCCTTCACCGCGAAATTGATCGAGCACATAGGGGTAGAACGTCTCCGTGAGGTCCTGGTCGTCGGCTGCGATGAACCGCTCCAACGGCAGTATGACGCCCCGCTTCCCTAGGGTTTCCGCCATATCGGGACTGATAGACAAGAGGTCAGTTTCGATGCTGTCGATCCATTCGGCAAACTCATCGTCGTCCTTGGGCGGAGGGTCAGGATAGTCTCCTTGGCCGATGAGCCCGGGCGCTAGCGTGTAACGACCGGTTGCAGGACCGTTGGGGTTGTCTACGTCTTCCTCCAGCGTGGCAACAATTCTCAGCAATTTCTCTTGCGGCTCTTCGAAGGTCAAGCTTGGCTGGTAGTAAAGACCGCTAAACGAAAACGTACGCCATATGAGCGCGGCCACCTCCGGTTGGCTGGGCAGATCTGATGAAGACCTGAACGGCCCGCAGCCGGCCGCCAGCGCTGCTGTGCTCGCTAGCAAGGCGCGTCGTGTAAGCATAGCACTGCTCCTTTCGGTGCCGTCTTTGGTCTTCAAACAACGGGATGCGAATTTCGTCCTAGATGTTCCGTTACGTGAGAGAAACGACCGCGCACACGCATGGCCTTGTTTCCTAACACCATCGCAACGGACGTTCATCCTCACCCCAACCCTCTCCCAGCGGGAGAGGGAGAATTTGCCTCCCGCTTGCGTGATCGTGGCCTGTCTGGTACCGCTACTCTTCCACTATGGCGCAGGCCTCGTTCACCACGGTAGCCACTTCATCACCGCGCGCGAGGCCGTCGACCACGTGCTGCATGGCATGCCCTGCCCCATCGCCCCACGTGAGCGCGCGTCCATGCTCCATGGACCGCTGAATAGCCGCCACTTCTTCTGGGAGGAGACTTGGCCGTATCTCTCCCAGCCGCGCGACGGCCTCTATCTGTGCTGGCACGGCAACGAAGCGTTGCATCGTTTGCAAAAGACCCTTAAGTGCCGTATATGCTGCGTCGGTTTGTCCAGAACGGGCATGAATGGCGAGGCCCATGTCGGCAGAGACCGGCACGCTGCGCACTTTGCCCTGGGGCAATTCTGCCAAACGGTACTCGTATCTATGCGCCCGAGTGACTTGACTAAAGAACATGGCTGGAAATACATCCGGCGGCAAGCTATAGATATCCCACAACTCTCTCCCGGCCACCGGTGGCGCGACGCGATGGGTGTGGAACAGGTCATGGCAGAATTGTAGGGCTGCGGTGGCGGCCGGCTCTTGCAGCCGGCACTGCCCAGTCACCGGACCAAGCACTTCCGCCTCGTTCTGCCATAGCGCCCACCACAATCCATGAAAATGCGGGACGAGCCCCCAACGCGTCACGTTCCCGTCGTCGTCCCGCTGGGTCAGCTTTACCGCGTTTGCTATCAGGTCGTCCCAGTCCCAGCTCTCGTCCGGCGATGGAATCCCCTGCGCCGCAAAGTGAGCCGGGTTGTAATTGAGCAGAAGCGGATCCGCGTCTATTGGCAGAGCGAAAAGCCCACCCTCTCCTCGAAATTGATCGAGCACATAAGGGTAAAACGTATCCGCAAGGTCCTGATCATCAGCGGCGATGAAGCGCTCTAAGGGCAATATCACGCCCCGCCTCCCCAAGGATTCCGCCATACTGGGACTGATAGACAGGAGGTCCGTATTGATGCCGCCGATCCACTCCGCAAATTCGTCTTGGTTCCTGGGCGGCGGATCCGGATAGTCGTCGCGGCCTATGACACGCGGCGACAAGGAGTAATTTCCGCGCACGGGGCCGTTGGGATTTTCTACATCCTCCCCCATCGCGGCTACAATCTTTGGCAGCCTCTCTTGCGGCTGTTCAAATGAGCCATTTGGGACAAATAGGCCGCTAAACGAAAAGGTGTACCACGTGAGCGCGGCGGCCTCCGGCCCACTGGGCAGATCCGAAGATGATCTGAGCGGCCCGCAACCGGCCGCCAGCGCTGCTGTGCTCGCTAGCAAGGCGCGTCGTGTAAGCATGGCACTGATCCTTTCATATCTGCGGTCAGCTTTACGCTTGCAGCGAGGAACAGGCGTCGTTCACCGCAGTAAGAACGTCGTCACCCCGCACGATGCCCTCCTCTAGCGCGCGCATAGCAGTCCACATGGCTCGGCTAAAGGGTATCGCCCGTCCGTGTTCCATCGAGTGCTGGAAAGCCGCAATCTCAGCGGGAAGCAAAGTCTTGCGAAAATCGCCCAGCCGGGTGATTGCTTCCTTCTGCGCCGGCACTTCCACAAAACGCTGCATGACACCAACCAGACCCTTGAGCGCCGTAAACGCTGCCTCCGTGTTCTGGGCCCTATCGGTGATGGCGATACCCATGTTTCCAATCACCGGCACGCTGTGCTGCTTGCCCCGTGGCAGGGCCGCCCAGCGGTTATCCGAACTCCAATTGCCTTGCACGGACGAAAAGAACATCGGCGGCCAAGACCCGCTCTGGAAGGCGCTCCAAGCGTCGAAACTCGTCACAGGCGGTGAGACCTGATGCGTGTGTATCAAGTCGTGGCAAAATTGCAGCGCTTCAATGGCCGCCGGCTCCAGAAGCCGACACTGATTCGTAATTGGGTCGGCCAGCTCCGCTTCGTTCTGCCACAGCGCCCACCAGTATCCTTGATGCTGTGTGATCAGTCCCCAGCGCTGCACCTCTCCGTTTTCATCGCGTTCGGTCAGTTTCTCGGCAATTTCCACCATGTCATCCCAGTGCCAACCCTCATTTATCCTGCTCACGTCATCCTGGGACAAGACTCTTGGGTTGTAGTGAATCATCGTTGGGCCCGCATCTACCGGCAGAGCAAAGAGCCCGCCATCGGACCGAAAGTGATCGAGAAGGTAGGGGTATATGGCGTCAGTGAACTCGGACCCATCTGCTGAGACTAGCTGGTCTAAAGACAAGATCACGCCTCGCTCCCCTAGCAATTGGGCAAGAAAGGGCGGCACAGACAGGAGGTCGGCCTCCAAGCCTCCGTACCAGGCGATAACATCATCAATACTCTGCAGCGGGGGATCCGCATTTTCCGAGCGCACGAAGCGTGATGTCAGGGTATAGCGTGCCTTTGCAGGTCCATTCGGATTCTCGATGTCCTCCTCCAGCGCTGCCACTATATGTTTGAGCGTTTCTTCAAGACCATTCGGCCCGAGTCCCCGTTCGCGGAATCCTCCATACGCCTCCGAAATCCACGTCAGATCGATTGTTCGAGGCTGGTTCGGCACGGAGAATGCCGATTCAAGAGAGCTACACCCGGCCGCCAGCGCCGCTGTGCTCGCTATCAAGGCACGTCGTGTAAGCATTGTAGGCTCCCTTTATGGTCTTGCCATTGTCGCTTGTCACAAACGCATACCCGTTCTGCCTGTTTTCTTGCCCATCAATAATTATGATAGCATATCCAGTCAATCACCCAAGACAGTGGAGCTTGCCTTGGTAGGGTAAAGGATTGTAGCGCGGAGGCTTGTCCCCGCTCCGGATGGTGTCCAGGCAACACTCTCCTCTGAAGCACGCGCAGTATGATGAGAGAAGCTGGACTCCCACTTGCACGGTAGTGACGGATGCACTTCGACGGCTGATTGCGCGGCAGGGGCACGATATATCGTGCCCCTACTCTGAACGATACCGTGGAGCCCGACAAGGAGAGGTGTGAATCTATCCAAGGAAAGCGGAGGCATTGCCGGCTCTTGCGCTCGAGGGCAATTTACCGCCGCAGCCAGCAATTGACGCCGTGCCTTTCGCCATCCACGGGAAGCCAATCAGGCCAGGAGGCTACTTGGGTGAAGCCGTGCGCATCCAATAGTTCATTCTTGGGCGAGTCCTGATCGGCGTAAGCGAAGATTGGTTTTGCCGGTAGCGGCAGGGCGGTTAGCAAGTCTCCCGCCGCGTGCCACGCCGTCGGATGCATCAAAACGTCGAGCAAGGCCGCCGCCCCGCCCCAAAGCGGATCGTCCTCCAGGCTCGCCCAGCCTACGACCAGTCCTGCCTCGTTTTCCAACACGCGCGCCACGATGGATGAGTTTTCCGCTTCGAGATCGCGTTTGTACCGCGTGAAGTCGCCTTCGAAATTGCGCGGGCCCCACAGGCGGCGCGCGGCGTGTCGCAGGCGGTCGCCAGCCGGCTGCGTGCATAGCAGGTTGACCAGCGGCCAATGCTGCCACAGCGGAGCCGCAACGCCGGTGGGTGGGGCGCGCCAGAGTTCTGCCGCCTGTTCCGGCTGCTTCCAATACCACATGGCGCCGCTGCCTGCGACGATGCTCCGAAAGCCAAAGCTGTGATAGATCCAGTAGGGCGGCGAATCAAAACCGGTGCCAAGAGTGAGCACCCGTCCGTCCCGCTCCTGAAAGTCCTGCATTTGACTGGCCATGATGCGGCTCGCGATGCCCTTACGCCGGTGATCGGGATGCGTAAAGACATGGCCGAGGATGCCGATGCCGCCGTGTTCCACCGTCATGATGTTGCCGACCGCTTCCCCGCCGACCACACCCAGGTAGAAACGCGTCTCCAGCGCATCGAGCGGTCCCGCGATGGAGCGGGCAATATGCCACTGCACGTGGTCGCGCTTATGCACGAGCAAGCGCTGCACGTCTTCCGCCCAGCTCTCCTCCGGTTCTTTGACCAGCAGGCACTGCATCCGTTCCCCGGTCTTGAGCGTAGTTCTAGCCAGTTGGCGCACCATCGGTGAATCGTCACTCCTCGGGCTTCACTAAGTTGATACCTTACCTGGGCGTCCACACTCATATCTTGCCGTCAAACGCCAAATGAGCGCAAGAAAGCGCCTGAACTCGATTGCTGCATTCTTGCCGTGCAAGATCGAGCCTCTCTAACGAACCGTAGCGCGGGGGCTTGTCCCTCGCCTGAGCAAGCAGTGCCAGGCACATTGTCCGACATTGCCGCATGAGAGAGAAGGTATACGAGGCTTGATCCTCCAGCAAGCGCAGAGCCTGCCCCGTACTCGATACGGGGTTACAAACCTGTCCTGAGCCTGCCAAAGGGCCTGCGCTACCGGGATGCGGGACACTGTGAGTTTGTCGAAGGGCGCCATGTTCCCCGCCGCAATGGTTAATGTGACAGCATTTGGCTTACTCCCGTCTCTTGGCACCACAATGTACTATCATATATACGGACCGCAACTATGCAACGTAAGGCCAATCCTTGATGAACGAATCCGCTCAAAGCGACTCCCGCCCAAAACGCGAAAACCCACTGCTCAGCATTCTCCTGAACATCGTCATCCCGGTAATCATCCTGATGCGTTTCAGCAGCGACGAGTGGTTAGGGCCGATGTACGGTCTTCTGGTCGCGCTGGCGTTCCCTTTGGCATACGGCATCTTCGACTATTCGCAGCGGCGCACGCTCAACTTTCTCCCAATTGTCGGCATCGTCGGCATCCTGCTCACGGGCGGCATCGGGTTGCTCAAGCTCGATCCCAGGTGGATAGCCGTCAAGGAGGGAGCCGTGCCGCTGGTCATCGGCATAGCGGTGCTCGGCTCGCTGAAGACCCGGTTTTCGCTGCTCTCCATCCTCTTGAACCAAGTCATCGACAGCGCCGCGGTGAACGCCGCACTCGACGCACGCCGCACGCGGCCGGCCTATGAAAAACGACTGGTGAACGCCACGTTCATCGTGGCAGGTTCATTCTTCCTCTCTGCCCTCTTGAACTACGTGCTGGCACGTCTTGTCGTGGTTAGTCAGCCCGGAACCGTTGCCTTCAACGAAGAGTTAGGCAAGATGACGGCCCTGAGTTTTCCCGTGATATCCGTGCCGGCCATCATCATCCTCACCATAGCCATCATCTACACCGTCGTCGGCATTCGGAATGTCACGGGCATGGAGCTGGAGCAGATCTTCCGCCAGCGCTAGATCTATTGACATCTGCGCTTTTTTGTAGGTCGCGCATGTCAATTGACGGCGCAAGAAGGCAGCACCTATACTCGTTTTGAGGAGAGAGTCTCGCGTGTACCACAAGAAGGGATGATCCCCCGATGGCAATATCCACCGCACCGTACGCCGCCGACACAATCCCCGCGGACATGCTCCACACCTATTTGATCCAGCAAGCCCACATGCTGTTCGATCATGCTGAGAAGTCACGTGCAGCCGTGAAGACCCAAGAACAATGGGAACTGCGGCGGGCTCAATTGATGTCCAACTTTGAGCAGGCCATCGGGCCGTTCCCGGAGAGGACACCGCTCAATACGCGCGCGGTAGGCAAGCTGGAACGAGAACGTTACACCATCTACAAAATAGTCTTCGAGAGCCGTCCCCGCTTCTATGTGACCGCACTCGTCTACGTACCCAAACGGCACGCCCCACCCTATCCGGGCATCCTCTTCCCGCTCGGCCACAGCCGGAACGGCAAAGCGTGGGACAGCTACCAGCGCACGCCGGCCGGCTTTGCCGAGAAAGGCTACCTCGTGCTGGCGTACGATCCGCTCGGCCAAGGCGAGCGCTGGCAGTACTGGGACCCGGTCAAGAAGGATTCGGCTTTCACCGCGTCCACCCGCGAGCACAGCAACATGGGCGCCCAGTGTTTGCTCCTGGGGATTAATCTCGCGCAATACATGATCTGGGATAGCATTCGCGCCCTGGACTATCTCCTCTCGCGGGATGACGTCGATCCGGCCCGCATCGGCTGCACCGGCGTATCCGGCGGCGGCACGAACACCGCCTACTACGTGCCTTTCGACGACCGGGTGACGGCGGCCATGCCCACCTGCTACATTGCCGGGTTTCCCGCGCTCCTGGATAGCGTTGGTCCCCAAGACGCCGAGCAGAATCTCTTCGGGCAACTGGCCGTGGGCCTCGACCATGCGGAGTACCTGACGTTGGTGGCGCCGCGCCCCCTCTGTGTAGGCGCTGCCACCGGCGACTACTTTCCGCTAGCGGGTGCGCGTAAAACCGTCGAGAGCGCGAAACGTGTTTACACGGTCCTGGACGTTCCCGACCACCTCACGCTGGCCGTGGCGGAGCAGAACCATGGGTACCATCTCCCCATGCGCCAAGCCGCATACGCGTGGTTCAACCGCTTATTCGACAAAGAAGAGGAAGGCAGCGGCGAGACGGAGATCACGCTAGAGCCGGATGAGACGCTCTGGTGCACGGAAACGGGCAACGTCTACGAATTGGGCAGCGAGACCGTATTCACGCTCAACCGCAGGCTCCTGGCAGACATGAACCCGGCGCTGCCCGAAGTCGGCAGCGAGAGCGAGGCCGCGAAGTACCAACAGGTCGTGCGCGAGCGCGTGCGCCGTGTGCTCTCCGCTTCTTCGTTGTCTGGCGACTTGGATCTCACCCGTGTCCCTCTCGATTCCAGTGAACGCATGCAGCGCGAGCGCGTCGTCTTCGAATCGGAGCCCGGCATCCTCATCCCTTGCGTCCTGCGCACCCCGGTCGGCGCCCAGGAAGACACGGTGCTGCTCTGGATAGACGAGGCGGGCAAGGACTCGGAGAGCACCGGAGTGTTGCTCGATGCCTTGGCGGTGCGCGGCATTACGTCCTTGGCGCTGGACCCGAGAGGTATAGGAGAAACAGGCTTCCCAATCACGGATAATCCTGCTACGAGCGACAACGGGCACATCAGCCACAAAGTAGCCTATATGGGCTTCTTGCAGGCTCGTCCCCTGTTGGGAATGCGCGTGCAGGACATCATGCGCGGCATGGACGCGCTGGCGGCCATCCCAGCCACCGCTGCCAAGAGCGTCGTGCTCGGAGGATGCGGAGGCGGCGCCCTGCTCGCGCTGTTTGCCGCCGCGCTGGACCAGCGCGCGACGGGAGTTATCGCTCACGAATGTCTGGCTTCGTACCGCTGGCTGGTGGAGAACGAATACTACGCGTACGATGCGTCTTGGTTCCTCTTTGGCGTGCTGCAAGAGTTCGACATTTGTGACGTAGCGGCGCTCGTCGCCCCGCGCCACCTCGTGATCTGGACGCCCCACAACCACCAACGGGAGCCGATCAGCATGGCAACGCTGCTGGCGGCGTGTGGGCGTACGACCGCTGCCTACCGCGCGTACAACGCGCCCCAGGCACTGCGCTACCGCGAAGATGCCTTGACGTCCGCAAGGCTGGCACACGAGTTGGGCGTGTAGTATCTGGGAATGGACTCCCGGATGCCGGTGGGAGCTACCTGCGATTAAGATAAAAGAGAGGAAACGGCTACCTGGGAACGCGGGCGTCCCGCCCGCACCTCCACCAGCGATTTGAGAATGAAAAGAAAGAAGCGGCCGCCTGGGAACGCGGGCGTCCCGCCCGCATCCGCATCACTGCCGTCTGCCACCCTTGAGCCACGCGGTTGGCACTTTCGCGGCTATCTGCCACACTTCGACGGAGGAGCGATCCCGCAGATGGTAACTTTCCGGCTTGCCGGAACATTACCGTCAACTGTACTCGCTAGATGGAACCAAGAACTCAACTATCTTGGCGAAACGCAAAAAAAGAGCGCCTTGCGCCGCCGGCTTGAAGCGTACCTTGATCAAGAAACCAAAGATACGCCTCTACGCAACCCACAGCTTGCAGCGATGGTAGAAGATGCCTTGCTCTATTTCGCCAACACGCGCTACCATTTGCACGCGTGGGTTGTGATGCCGACACACGTTCACGTGCTCTTTGCGCCATTAGCCGGGCATGCCGTTTCCACGATCATACATAGCTGGAAGTCATTTACGGCCCATCAAGCGGTCAAGCGTTTCGGCTGCTCCGCGCCATTTTGGAGCCAGGATTACTTTGACCGCTTTATCCGTAATGAGCGGCATTTCACCGCAGCCATTGCCTACATAGAAGCCAATCCTGTGAAGGCCGGCCTCTGCCAGCGCAACGTGGACTGGCGGTTTAGCAGCGCGTATGCTCGGGTGACGAATGGGAACGATGGGTATGAACGAGAGAGTTAACGTGAGTGCTGCAATGCAGCGCCAGCGTTTCACACAGCACTGAGAAGCCCAAGTGCCCCAAGGGGTAGATGCGCAAGTTCGACAGTGGCTCGCGTCATGGTAGCCTGCGGGCGAGACACCCGCGCTCCCGGGTTCGCGCGCCGCAATGCGTAAAGGTAACGCTTGATCATGCAATTGTCGCCCGTTGCGGTCGCTACGGCCGCAGCGCAAGAATCCGGAGCATATCTGCGAAAGAATGCAGCCGACGCTGCGATTGTTGCGACCAAAGGCCGGGGAGACTATGTCACCGGCCTCGACCTCGCCGTAAACGACCTCGTACAGGAGCGAATTAGCACCGCATTTCCCAGCCATCACTTCCTGTCCGAAGAGCTTACCGCACGTCCGCTGTCCGACGAACCGACGTGGATCGTTGACCCAGTCGACGGCACGCTCAATGTTGCCAATCGCTTTCCCCTGTTTACCGTGAGCATTGCATTGGTGGAACGCAAGCGACCGGTCGTCGGCGTTGTGTACGATCCCCTCTTGGACGATCTCTTTGTGGCTGAGGCCGGAAAGGGCGCGACGTGGAATGGTGAAAGGATCACAGTGCGCAGAGGCGTTGCCTGGCATGACGCACTGCTCGGCTTTGACCTGGGACACAATGAGCCGGCCTCCTCCGAGAGCATGGCCCTCGCTGCGGCGCTGCGACCTCAGGTTGCCGGACTCCGCATCACAGGTTCGGCGGCGCTTGCCTTATGCTACGTCGCCGCGGGACGTTTGAGCGGGTTCTTTCACCATCGGTTGGAGCCCTGGGACATGGCCGCCGCGCTGCTGATCGTACAGGAAGCGGAAGGCGCATATGTCGCAATGAACGGCTCCCCCGTGACCTCGCCGCAAGTTGGCTCCGTGGTCGCGGGGAGTGCGGCAATAGTAGCCAGGATTAGAGAAGTCGAGCAGGCGCGCCGCACGACCTAGACGGAATCCAAGGACGTAGATGCCATACCAGACCTTTTCGCTTGCCGCCGGGGCAGCGTGGTGGGATAGCGATGTGATCGCAGCTATCATACTTGGGATCGTGCAGGGAATCACCGAATTTCTGCCGATTTCCAGTTCCGGCCACCTTGCCATTCTGCCCTGGGCGTTCCGGTGGTCGTCGCCGGTCCTGAACAGCCTGCCGTTTGCGGTAGCGCTGCACGTGGGTACGCTCTTTGCCGTCCTGCTGGTATTCTGGCGCGACGTTCTGTCGCTCGCCACTGCTTTCTTAACCTCTATTCGCGACCGGAATATCCAAGCCGAGCCCGAGCGTAAGCTGGCGTGGCTGCTCGTGCTCGCCACGCTGCCCGCGGTGGTCGCCGGTCTGCTGCTTGAAGAAGCTGCCGCCACAGTCCTCCGTTCGCCCTGGATCATCGCCGCTGCCCTCGCCGGGGTTGGCGTGATTCTGTGGGTAGTGGATGCTCGGCATAGCGGTGAAAAAGGTCTGGACAGCCTTGGTTGGCGGGAAGCCTTGCTCATCGGATTCGCCCAAGCGCTGGCCACCGTGCCGGGAGTGTCCCGCTCCGGCAGCACCATCACGATGGGCATGCTGCTGGGCTTGAGCCGGGTGCAAGCCGCGCGTTTCTCGTTCCTGCTCATGGCTCCGATAATCTTCGGCGCGGGCATTTGGGAAGCGCGTCACCTCGATAGCGCGGCCCTGAGCGGCAACGGCGGCACGCTCTTCATAGTGGGATTTCTCAGCGCGCTGGTGGTGGGATATCTCTGTATCCGCGTCTTCTTGCGCTACCTGCAGCGTGGCAGGCTCTGGCCGCTGGCGCTCTATCGCATCGGACTGGCAGCCCTGATCCTCGTGATTATTGCTACACGCTAGGATTTACGCGGCAGCGGTGTTTGGTTATACTGAATCTCTATCCTCTTACGCTAGCCGCGAGAACCTCACTCGTTTAGTCTTGCACTTTCTGTTTTGAAGCGGAGTACTAGGATGCGCATTGGCATATTGAACGTCACCGGCTATGCCGGACTGGAACTCATCCGGCTGCTGGCCTGGCACCCAGAGATGCAGATTGTCGCCGTCACTGGCCGCAGCCAGGCTGGCAAGAGCCTGGGCGAGGTCTTCCCGTTTACGGGCCTCTTTCCCAACGGCGATCTTGCCGAGATGACGATAACGGAAGACATTACCACGGAGGTGGACCTCGTCTTTTCCGGACTGCCCCACAAGGCCTCGGCGGAGGCTCTGCTGCCGTTCATTCAGGACGGTGTTCCGGTGGTAGATATCGCTGCCGACTTTCGGCTCCATGACCCGGAGACCTACCAGGAGTGGTATCAGGAGCACCCGTGCCCGGATTACCTGGAGAGCGCCGTCTTTGGCCTGACCGAGTTGCACCGGGAGGAGGTGCAACAGGCCAAGATCGTGGCAAATCCGGGCTGCTATCCCACCGGCGCTATCTTGGGATTAGCGCCAGCACTAGCAGAAAGACTCATTCCCCCTGCTGTGATCGTAGACGCCAAGTCCGGCATCTCCGGCGGCGGTCGCAGCCTCACGCTGACGAATCATTATTCGGAAGTCAATGAGAGCGTGGAAGCCTATGCGCTGCAGGGCCACCGGCATATGCCGGAAATCGTACAGGAACTGAGCGAAGTGGCGGGCACGGACGTGCAAGTGACTTTCGTCCCGCACCTCATTCCCATGACCCGCGGCATCCTGGCGACCTGCTACGCCACACTCGCCAGTGCCGTTACCCAGCGGGAAGTGGACGACCTCTATCACGCCCGTTACGCCGACGAGCCGTTCGTGCAGGTGCTTGCGGTCTCACCCAAGACCAAGTGGACCTACGGGAGCAACCACTGTCTCATTCATCCGGTGGTGCACGAACGCACGGAGCACCTCATCGTCACTACCGCCATCGACAATCTGGTTAAGGGCGCCTCCGGCCAAGCGCTGCAGAACGCTAACGCCATGCTCGGCCTGCCGGAAACCATGGGGCTGGAAGCCAAGCCGCTCTTTCCGTAGCAGGACAACCGTTCGTCCTGAGCTTGTCGAAGGATGAACGGATACCGAATCTTTCAACAGCCTGTGCCCGCTAGATTTGGACTTGAACCCGGACAAGCTCGGCATACGTGCCTGTGGAGTCCAGCAGTTCGTCGTGAGTGCCTTGCTGGGTGACGCGCCCGTCGTCGAGAACGATAATGTTGTCTGCATCACGCACTGTCGACAAGCGATGCGCGATGACAAGGGTGGTGCGGCCCTCCATCAGCTCAGCAATGGCCGCCCGCACCTCGCGTTCGTTCTCCGTGTCGAGATGGGACGTGGCTTCGTCCAGGATGAGAATCGGCGCTTGCTTCAGCAGAGCACGGGCAATTGCTAATCGCTGGCGCTGCCCGCCGGAAATCGACGTGCCCCGTTCGCCGACGACGGAATCGTAACCCTGCGGGAACGTCTGGATGAATTCGTGGGCGCTGGCCATCTTAGCCGCTGCCTCGATCTCTGCATCGGTGGCATCAGGCCGCGCCAAGCGCAGGTTCTCCCGGATGCTCATGTTGAAGAGATAAATGTCCTGGGAGACGAGCGAGATGCGGCTGCGCAAGTCGTCGAGCGTGAAGCCGCGAATATCGTGGCCGCCGAAAGTGATCTTGCCCTGCTGGGGGTCCCAGAAGCGCATGAGCAGGTGCGCAACAGTGGTCTTGCCCGCGCCGGAAGGCCCTACCAAGGCGACTGTCTGACCGGCATCTACTGAAAATGAAACGCTGCTCAGGGCCTGCGGCTCTCCCGGTCCGTAATTGAACCAGACGTCTTCGAATTGCAGTGCGGGAACTGCGGCGGTTTCGGGCGAGACGGCATCTCCGTCGTCTACCGGCACCGGTTCGTCCTGCACGGCAAAAACGCGGCGCCCGGAACCGAAGGCGTTTGCCAGTTCCTTGACGATGCGGGCGATTTCGGCTACCGGCGTAAAGCAGGTCAAAGCCAGCATCGTTGCTACCGGCAAAGCCGCCGCTCCCATAAGCCCTTCATTGACGAGATACGCGCCCAATATGAGCACGACGAGCGCGCCGACCGCTTGGATGCCCTCGATGGCGCCTTGCTGGAAACCGAGTTGCCTGCCATAGCGTATTTGCAAGCCCGTAAGCGCATCGCTCTTGTCGTGGATTTCCTGCAAACGCCTGCCGTCCTGCGAAAAGACTACCACCTCGCGCAGCCCCTGCACGCTGTCCGCCATGTGGGCGTTGACCTCGCCAAGCTCCGCGCGCAGCCGGTTGCCCAACCGGTCCGTGTGCCTGCCGATGTAGTGGGGGCTCAGGCCGACCAGAATGAGGAACGGCACCAGGGAAAGCGCGAGCAGCCACGACATGTTGAGCAAGAAGGCCAGGGCGACCAGCGGCACCATGATGGCGACCAGGATCGGGCCGGCAGCATGGGCGAAGAACGACTCGACGGTCTCGATATCGGACGTCACAACGCTTGTCAGGTCCCCGCTGCGGCGGCTGTACATGTACGCTGGCGCGAGGCGGTCCAGTGTGTCAAAGAGCTTGATGCGCATGTCAGCCAGAATGCGGTAGGCCATATCGTGGGAAATCCAGGACTCGATCCAAGTAAAGAGCGCCACCGTCACCGCGAGCGCGAGGACGATTGGGATCAAGGCCCCCAGCCCGCCGTCAGTGGCCACACGGCCGGCCAACATGGCGCTGGCAACACCAAGCGCGATGGTAGCTCCCGCCTTTACCAGGCCGCTGCCGACGGTAATGGCGAACTCCAGCCACTCCGGGCGAATGAGCCGCATGAGGCGGCTGCTCGTTTCCCATGCGCCGATTGCGACCGGCTCGATGGGCTTGGCGTGACCGGCGCTGCGCAGAAAGTGGCCGCCGTTATCGGCCTTGTCATCAGACTTGCGTTTCTTGCCTGTGCGATCAAGCCCGGCAATGGCGTTGGTCTGTACGGTATTCCCATTTGTCGCGACGGAACCAAGCGCTCCGGTCGCGTCAGCGTCTTCTGGGGCCACCGGCTGCCGCGATTGCGCCGCTACCAGACGCGCATAGACGCCGTCATACGCCATAAGTTCGCCGTGGGAACCCCGTTCCACGCACGCGCCTAGATCCAACACGATGATTTGGTCGGCGCCGACCACCGTGGACAGGCGATGAGCGATAACTATCGTCGTCCGATTTTGCATGAGACGCTCCAGCGCCTCTTGTATGACCGCTTCGTTGCCGCTGTCCACGTGTGAGGTAGCCTCATCGAGAATGAGAATAGGTGCGTCTTTGAGAATGGCCCGCGCGATAGCCAAGCGTTGCCGCTGGCCGCCGGAGAGCTTCTGGCCGCGTTCACCGATGATCGTGTTGTAACCATCTAGCAATCGTGGGATGAACTCGTGGGCATTTGCCGCGCGCGCCGCTGCGAGCACTTCTTCATCGGAAGCGTCGGGGCGGGCGAGGCGAATGTTCTCCAGCACCGTGCCGTGGAAGAGATACGTGTCCTGGGCGACGATAGATACCTGCTGCCGCAGAGTTTCCAACGGAATGTCGCACAGGTCGTGACCGCCAAGCATGATGCGGCCCGACTGGGGATCGAAAAAGCGCAACAGCAAGTTTGTAACCGTCGTCTTGCCTGCCCCGGACGGACCCACGATGCCCAGCGTGCTGCCCGCCGGCACGGAGAAGGAAACATCCTGCAACGCGGGTCGGTTGCCTTGTTCGTAGGTGAAGGTGATGTTCTCGAAGTCCACGCTGGGATCCAGCGCTGCTTCATTTACGACAGTCGGGGCCGCTCCGTCACTTGCAGTGGCACGGTCGGCGGCGTCCACGACCTCCGGTTTCTCATCGAGAAGCGAGAACATGCCGATCGCCGACGAAATGCCGAGCAGACCCGTGTGGTAGAGCTGGTTGAGTTCCCGTAGTGGGCGAAAGATCTCCACGCCTAAGAAAAGCACAATCATGAGCGGGGTTATTTCAAGCGTGCCTTGATCGACCCGCACCGCGCCCCAGGCGAGCACCAATGCGGCGCCGAGGCTCATGAAGAGCATGCTCACGCCGCCGGCCGCGATGTTGATGCCCAGCACCTTCATGGTGGTCTTCGAGAGCGCGCGGGCACGGTCGGCGAGCATGTGGCCCCAGTCCGTGCTGCGGCCGAAGATCTTCAAGGTGGCAAGACCCTGAATGGCGTCGATGAAGTCCGCGCTGAGCTTGCGGTTGGCCTGCCAGCGCCCACCACTGGCACGGTACGTGGCCCGGCGGAAGAACGTCGGCGCCACGTAGGTGAGCACGGCAAATGTCAGGAAGATGACGGCGGAATGCCAATCGAGAATCGTCATGAAGATGAGAATGCCAATCGGAGCTATTCCTGCCACCACAAGCTGCGGCAGGTAGCGACCGAAAAACGTCTCAAGCTGCTCTACCGAGTCCACGGCTTTCACTACTACCTCGCCGGTGCGTTGCTTCTGCGTGAAACCCGGACCCAGCCGCAGCAAGTGCTTGTAAAGGGCGGTGCGCAGTTTGACTTTCATCTTGGCCGCGGTCTCGTGGGCGATGAACTGCTGCGCCATGGTAAAGACGATGCGCAGCATTGGCAGAAATAGCACGCCGAGCAGAATCACAAGAATTTCCATGAAGGGCTTCTGCTCGAAGACCATCGCTACCGCAGTACCGGAGAGCGAAAGCCGCGCCACGCCGGTCGTTACGGCGCCCAATCCAAAAAGCGCGGCCAGAACAATCCGACCGCGCACGCCCTTGGTGAGACTGGCAAGCCGCCAACTTGTGCTTACGGAATCCGCTTTCTGTGCCGTTGCCATACACTCCCTCGATCCATGCTACAAGTGCCCTGCGAAGTATTGAGAACCATTCCTAATAGTGGAAAACCACTATACCACGATTTACAACCGCACACAAGCTGCGGACAGTCTCTGCGGCCGGCTGCAACGCGCGGTGTAGTCAGGAGATTAGGATACCGCCCATGGTTGGCGGTATGATTGAAGAGAACTGGGCCACGCGAAGCGATTAAGGGCATAACGTATGAAGGTTGAAGGTACGTTCACGATCAAAGCGGGCAGAGATCACGTGTGGGCATTGCTGCAAAACCCGGACGTGCTCGCGGTATGCATCCCCGGCTGCGAGAAGCTGGAACCGACAGTCGACGACACCTTCGCGGCCACCCTGAACGTGGGCGTGGCCGGCATCAAAGGCCGCTACCAGGGCACGGTGGCGGTGGCCGACCGCGACCCGCCCCACGGCTACCGCATGATCGTGGAAGGCAGCGGCGGACCCGGTTTTGTGAAAGGCGAAGGGACTTTCTCTCTCGCCGAGAAGAAGCCTGGCGTCACCACCATCCACGTCGCCGGCGACGCCCAAGCCGGCGGCACCCTGGCCCGCGTCGGCCAACGCCTCATGGCCCAAGCCGCCAAACTGCTCATGAAGCAGTTCTTCACAAGGCTGAATAAAGAAGCCACTGCGCGCTGAGTTGCCTTTAGACGCTAGAATTGAACTGTATATTTGATAGGCTCCGCATTGTGCAAGACACATTCTGTTTCCATTGGCGCACTGCCGCCATGCAAGGATTGGCGCAATGACTGCTAACGATAATTCACCGTCAAATCCGATGAAGTTTCGTTTCAAGAAGATTGGTCCCATCAACGAGGCCGAACTCGAGTTGGGCGATCTCACATTGATCGCCGGTCACAACAACACCGGTAAGACGTACCTGGTCTACACGCTCTATGGCTTCCTAAAGATGTGGAGAGTATGGCCAGATGTTGAGTACTTCCTCACAGGGGACGAGTTCTCCCGCTATGATCCCTCAGTGCGCTCCCTAATAGTGGAAGGACTCGCAACAGAGGTGATGGAACTTGGGCAGGCTAGACGAATCGTCGACTGGAATACACTCAATCAGGAGCGACACCTACTGGCCGGGGCCGTGACGCATGCTTTCTCAGAAGTTGCCCTGGCTGATGTGTTTAGTTCGCCAACCAGCGCCTTCGAAGGGGCATCAATTGAGGTAGCGTTGAGTGATGACTTTCCCAGAGGTAGTAGAGTTGTCAAAACGACAAATCAAGCCGGGGACACATTTTCGGTTCGCTATGATGGAGAGTCTTTGCTTTTAGCAAGGAGTGGCATTGAGAACCGACGGTGGGATCATTCTGAAACTGTAGAGTATCTCGCATCTCTCTACCTTCATTTCCTCTTCCCGGAACTCGTCACTACCCCGTTCGTTCTATCTGCCGAGCGCTTTGGTATTTCGCTTTTCTACAAAGAACTCGACTTCACCAAGAATAGATTGGTCGACTGGCTACAAATGATGCGGGATGACAAGAACAGAAAGCGTTTCTCACCGGTTTCTCTGATAGATACCTTCACTAGCCGCTACGCGCTTCCAATAAAGGACAATATTGACTACACCAGAAGTATCGCCGATCTTGAAAGGGAGAGAAGTGCACTTTATGAAGACAAGCTTTTTGATGATATCAAGGACATGATGGAAGGTTACTACAGAAGTAAGGGTGATGACATCCAATTCAGGTCGAAAGCGCGTAAGGAGCGGAGCTTTTCC
Source organism: Chloroflexota bacterium (assembly GCA_028874195.1). GTDB lineage: Bacteria > Chloroflexota > UBA11872 > VXOZ01 > VXOZ01 > VXOZ01. Next base: position 4,872 of record JAPPLM010000027.1, on the reverse strand, counting down.
ATACCTTTGCACCGGGCGTCATCATCCGCGCGCGGTTTGTCTGACTTGTATTTCTTCTTTCGGCACATTGCGCGGGATAACCACCTTCTCATCATCGACGAACCAGAGAGTCATCTTGACACGGCAAATCAAATTCTACTTGCACGCCTGCTGGCACGATGTGTGGGGGCCGGCTTGAGGGTGCTAATAACCACGCATAGTGACTATCTAATCAAAGAGATCAACAACCTCATAATGCTTAGCAGGTCCTTTCCGGATAAGAAAGATGTTATCAAGAAGCTAAAATACCAGGAGGATGACTTTCTAGCGCCAGAATCCGTGCGGGCATACGTCGCTGAAGAGAGCACATTGCGTCGATGCGAAGTGGACACGTTTGGCATTGACATGCCGGTCTTTGACAAGACGATCGACCAAATCAATACCGCAGCAAACGAACTAGCGTCGCGACTAACAGAAGACGTGGAAGCGTGAAATGACACTGAGGTGTAGGCTGATAGAGGTCTTAGCCCAAAACGTGCTAGAGCCTCAAAAGGATGGCAGCATCAGCCTCCGAGAACGTCAACGGGATTCGAGAATGAAGGTTACCGTGTCTACTCCATCCATTTCCGTTGCTGCGATACGTCTGAGCAAGTCGAGTCACTTGCCAGTTCTCAAGGATGGCCCGTGGAAGAGGATCTGCGACTACTTGCTAGTCTATGCCTTTGATGGCATTGAGTACGCTATCTTTGTGGAGTTGAAGAAGACCTTAAGTGACAACAATGGACCTAAAGAACAGTTGCGACGGTCACTGCCGTTTCTGGAGTATCTCCGTTCAGTCTGCGACATTGAGTACGGCAATGAGACCGCTCACTCAAATATGCGCATCCGATACTTCCGCATTGGCGAGAAATTATCTCCCAGATTTGACAAGCAGTTTGTGAAGGTAGGGCCGGATCGGATACTAAAGCGCGAAGAATACGAAAACATCGCTATCAACACACTCGTTGGACCAAGGGTTTCCCTTGCCACTTTGTCGCGTGCCTAGATACAGACCTTCATTAAACGCAGAACGCCTGCGGGCAAATCACCCGCAGGCGTTGTGTTTGGCGTCTTTAGGGTGTGCACGGCGAGAGACGCGCACTTCCCGGGAATGGCTAACCTACTTCACATCCGCTGTGAAGAGGAAGTCGTTGTCGCGCACGTCGCCGTGGCACTCGGTGCAGCCCTGGACGGGGCCCTCGGCCTCGATCACACCATCAGGCGCATACTTTAGGAAGAACCAGTTGTTCGCTTCTGGATTCTCGTAGCCGGCGGCCTTGTACATGACCGTGATTGCAGCCAGCTTGCCGTCGGGCATGTAGTTCTCCTTGACGACCATGCCGCCTTCGGGAATGCTCCCCGCCTTGTCGGTAATCGCCTGCAGAGCGATCGCGTTGAAATACGTGCTCAGCAAGGCGCCGTGCGGCTCTCCCCCGGTATACATGGGCTCTACCCCGGGCAGGTGCTGCCAGGCGTTCTGATAATCAGCCGCATTCAAGTATTCGATGATAGCGGCTCCGCTGGCCTCCGGGGCATCAGCCGTAGTGTCGGATTCTTGGGCGACGCTGCACCCTGCCAACACAAGCATCGCCCCAATGAGCGCGACACCCATCAAGACAAGACTTCTGCGCAGTCGGAACAGACTTCGACGCATGGGTAGACCTCCTTCTTTTCAATACGTACTGCGAGTTGTGTATGATGGTAGGGTATTGCATTGCGCAAGACTGTTGTCCAGCCGACATTGCTCGTTAGGAAAATGCCGTGAGCGTCCTGAGCAAAGTACTTCCCGCAAAGAAGCGCAGCCCCATCGCAAATAGAGACGAGCGCACGGCGCTCCTCATGCGGCATCTCATTCACGTCGACCTCTTTCGCGATCTGTCGAAAAGCGAAATGGAGCGGCTGTTCGGCCACCTGCCAATGTATACGTTTCCCAAGGATACGCTCGTGTATACACCCGACGACGCGAGCGAGAACCTCTACATCCTCAAGATGGGCGCTGTGGACATCTACCGGCTCAGTGAAGAAGGCAAGCGCCTGAGCATACGCCGCGTCTTCATGGGCAGCGTGTTCGGTGAGATGGGCCTGCTGGGGCAGAGTATGCATGGGTGTTTCGCCGAGACAGTCGCGCCGAGCCTGGTGTGTGTAATGTCACGCGCTGAAATGGAAAACCTCTTGCGCCAGCGCCCCGATGTCGGTCTGCGCTTCTTCAAAGTGATCGGCGATAGGTTGAAGTCTCTAGAGGACCAACTCGCGCGCCTCGCGTTCAGTCCGGTGCGTGCCCGCGTGGCGGCGTTTCTGCTTACCCACCTGGATCCAAAGTCCCAGGAAGTGCGGGGCTTCACACACGAGGAGATTGGCGATAGCATTGGAGCGTTGCGCTCCACGGTCACACAGACCCTCGGCGAAATGGCCCGGATCGGCGTGGTCGAAATAAAGCACAAGTGTGTTCATGTTCGTGATTTTCAGGAACTTGCTGTCTTGGTGAGGGAGTAAATGCGCATGTCTCAACCAATTCGGGTCACGGTATGGAACGAGTTTCGCCACGAGAAGTCAGACGCGCATATCCGCGCGGTCTATCCGGAGGGGATCCACCGCGCCATTGCCGAGTACCTTGAGGAGCAACCCGGCTTCTCCGTGCAAACGGCGACACTGGATGAGCCCGAGCACGGCCTTACGGATGAGGTGCTTGCAGAAACCGATGTGTTGATCTGGTGGGGACACCAGGCGCATGCGGCGGTGGAAGATGAAATCGTGGACCGCGTGCACGCGCGCGTGCTGGACGGCATGGGGCTGATTTGCTTGCATTCCAGCCACTTTTCCAAGATTTTCAAGAAGCTCATGGGTACGACGTGCAACCTGAAGTGGCGTGAACTCGGCGAAAACGAGCGGCTCTGGGTCGTCGAGCCGGGCCATCCCATCGCGGCGGGTGTGGGACAGTACATCGATATTCCGCATGAAGAGATGTACGGCGAGTTCTTCGATATCCCGGAACCGGACACGCTTGTCTTCATTAGCTGGTTCCCGGGTGGCGAGGTCTTCCGCAGCGGGTGCTGCTACCACCGTGGCCGCGGCAAGGTCTTCTACTTCCGCCCCGGACACGAGACGTTCCCCACGTTCTACCAGGCGGAAGTACGCCACGTGATTGCCAACGCCGCCCGCTGGGCGGCGCCCACGGATGGTCCCGAAATAGTGTTTGGCAACGTTCAGCCGCTGGAAGAAGTGACCGTGAGTGTCTGATCGCTCGGCAGTTGCAGACCCGGTACCTTTTGCCATTAATAAAACGTAGGGGCGGTTCGCGAACCGCCCCTACCGCTTTTTCCGTCGCTACTGTAAATTTCAGGTAATTCGTTGAAAGAATCGCACCAAGATCAAGAGTGAAGGGCACCATAGTAATCGCCTGGGAAGGTGCCAGACTGCATTGCTTTGCTTTAGGTTTGAAATCGCCCATTTGTCCGTCACTCCGGCGAACGCCGGAGTCCAGGGCACGCGGAGAAGATGGATTCCCGTTTTCACGGGAATGACGGTTAAGAGGCGTATTCTCGCGCTTGTCACATCGGATCGGCAGCAAATTCTGTCAACGAATTACTCAACACTTTCAACTTCGACGAATGAGCCTTGCTAAGCGCCCCTACCCCATCAGCCTACTGCCGCATCATTTCCTGCATGGCGATCGACACCTGCTGAGCGGCATCAAGGACGGTACTTTCACCGCTCAAAATCGGCTGCATGAGATGTTGCTGGAAGAGCGATCCCAGGTAGGGAGCGATGAGGGGCGGCAGGCCCCGGCTGTATTGCAGCGCTTCCGCGATGATATTCGCGTCCTCGATTCTCAGGCTCGGCCGCACCTGCTTGATGCGCTCGCCGGTGGCGCCGTAGACCGGGTAGCCGAAGAACGTAACGGGCAGTTGGGCGAGCTCGCGGGAGAGCACCACAGCCGCCTGGGCCGCCAGGCCCGTGTCCTTTGCCTGGGCGCCAACGCTGAGCCCGGCCACCGGCGCGACCCAGGTGGCCTGCGTCGCATTGAGCGGCATGGGCGCGGCATGGATGCGTTCCGGACCCAGGCCTTGCCCGCCGCCCGTTCGCACGGCGGTAGCCAAGCGTGCCCGTTCAGTGGGCTGAGTGCCGCCGCCTCCGCCACCGCCGCCTCGCTGGGGCAGTTGGTCGAAACTCACCACTTCCATGCCGTTGCGGCCCGCGCGCATGAAGGCAAAGGTGCCGGCCGGCGGGTTCGGCGCAATGCGGTGACGGACAATCATGTCCCGCCAAAGCTCGATAGCTTTGATCGCTGGCGGGTCGGCAAGGCGCACCTCACCTCCTTGGGCGCCAAAAACATCGCCACCATGACTCCAAATCATGCTGAGTAGCAGTGGCACCGAAGCGTGGGCGTAGGTCCCCCATTGGGCACCCTCATCGTTGCTATACGTGAGCTGCTTGCCGGCCTCGATCATCTCCGCCCACGTCCATGGATTGCTGGGCGCCGCCACGCCGTCATTGGCAAGGAGATCTGAATCATAGGTGAGCGTGTTGATGATGCTCGAAAGCGGTAAGGCCATGACTTGACCCTGCCAACTCACAGACTCCATCGCGCCGGGCGCGAATGCCGAGAGATCGATGCTGCCTTCAACGCGGGTTGCCTGGTCGAACGGCTCGATAACGCCTTCGGAGTAAAGCAGCGGCAATTCGTCCATGTTGCTGATCATTAGCAAGTCGGGCAGGGGATCGCCGCTGTCCAATTCCCCACTGGCCGCCGCCTCACTCAACGTTTCGGCGATGGGACTGAACGGGGTTGGCGTGGGTTGGGGAATAAGTAGCTATTGACTATCTTTGTTGGTTTGCCTCAGCATAAAGCCCTTC
>JAPPLM010000064.1 GCA_028874195.1 Chloroflexota bacterium | reverse complement strand
TATCGCAGTATAGCAAGGGTGTAATCACTGTCTAAGTCACGAACTTATCATTCCGCAACGTTGATGTTGCCTCCGGCAGTTTTCCCACCTCGCTGACCGAGAAGGCGGTGGCGGCGTTTGCCAGCGGTGTTCCCTATGACGTCTATTACGGCTGGTTTGGCTATCTCAGCCAGTTTTACACTGCCGAGATGCTGGTGCCGCTCGACCCGTTCCTGGCCGCGGACCCGGATGTCAACCTGGATGACTTTCACGAATACGCCCTCGAGCGTATCGGCGGGCAGGCCTACGGCATTGCCTGGTTCACGAACGGCAAGGAGTACTGGTACAATGCCGATCTCATTGCGGAAGCGGGCCTGAAGTCGCCGCGCGAGTTGGAGGCGGAAGGCAACTGGACCTGGGATGCGGTGCTGGAGATGGCTACGAAGCTAACGAAGACGGAGGGGAATCGCATCACCCGCTTTGGCACGCAGCCCTATCGCTTCAATCGCACCGGCTGGTTCTGGATTCATCTCTTTGCCTGGGGCGGGGCGTGGTGGAATGAGGACTTCACGGCGCCTACCATCAATACGCAGCAGGCCGCCGAGGCCGCGCAGAATGCGCTGGATATGGTGATCAAGCACCGTGTGGCGTATGGTTTGACCCTGGGGAAAGAGCCGAATGTGGAGCCGGACTTTACGCAACAAACGGTCGCGGGGCTCATTACCGGCTCTTACTTTACCCGCACCATCAAAGCAAGGATCGAGACCCAGGAGGAGCCCTTCAAGGTGGAGCACACGCTGCTGCCGAAGGGCCCGGCAGGGCGCATGGCGGCGCAGTCCATCGACGCCAAATGGATCAGCGCGTCAGCCACCGAGCCGGATGCCGGCTGGGAGTTCTATAAATTCGCGATCGGAGAGGACGCCATACCGTTCATCGCACAGCTCGGCGGCAGCCGCTACGCGGCCAACAAGTCCATTCCGCCGTTCACCCAATACGAGTATGAAGACCCCGAGGTCTATGCGCAGACGGCGGCAATGAGCGTAGCCCACCGGCAAATGGTCCGCCAGTCCGAGTTGGACACGCAATGGGCGGAAGGCTGGATCGAGCTGGAAGAAGGCAAGACCACCATTCAAGAATTGCTGGAAGAGACGCAGAAAGTGGCGGAGGTGCACCTGGAGGAAGGTGGCTGCGTCTGCTGAGCGCATCTTGACCGCATTTGTTGGGGCCGGACATGCCAGTCCGGCCCTGCTTTTTTCTTGACCCCCCCCCTGATGTCCGAATTTTCCCGCCGCTGGGAAGCGCTTTCCAGTCAAGCCAGCCAGACGTGGAAAGTGTCCTGCACGGTCTTTATGCGACCGACGTAGTTCTTGGAGACGGCGAACAAAAGGTGGCGATTGTAGGCCTTGACGTGCTGGGTATGGATGCAATGTTGATCAATACCGTGCGCGAGCGCGTGGAGCGGTAGGCGTCCACCCCCAGCGCCAGCGCGCTAGTCAATACCGTTCGGAGAATGCGTTTCCAAGAAGCTTTTGTCGCTGCAATGCCTCTGGGCAGGACGACTCATAAAGTCACTTTTCAAAGGCCTAACTAAGCGAGAAGATCGTATCCAAAGACTCGGCCATAATGCGCGCGCCTAAGGCCGGATTATGGCGCATAGGGCCAATCTCGACGGTTACAAAGTCGTCGTAGCCGATATCATCCCACGCCTGGCGCACCGCCGGCCAATCCACCGACCCTTCCAACAGGGTCGTAAAGTAGCCGCCGGGCCTTTGCACCACGAAGTCCTTGACGTGGCACTTCTTGATACGCTTGCCGAGAATGCGAATCCATTGTTCCGGATAACCGTAGGCGAGGATATTGCCCACGTCGAAGTAAGCGCCCACGTGGGGATCATTGATCTCGTCAACGAAGCGCGCGAACTCAAGCGGGCTGAGCAGGAACTTATTCCATACGTTCTCCACGCCAATTGCCACACCGAGGCTCCGGGCCTTAGGCACTAAGGCCCCTATCGCATCCCGCGCCCGGTTATACGCGTCGTCGTAGGCCGTGTGTTCGTCCACCACTCCCGGCACAACCAATAGTGTATTTGCCCCGATCTCGTGTGCAATCTCCAGCATCCGTTCGTTTATTCGCGCCGCGTTCGCACGCACGTCCGGGTCGGCGTCGGTCATGCGTACCTGCCAGTTCAGGCCGGTATAGGTGCTCGGCAGTTCCAAGCCGATGGACTCTGCGTGCTTGCGTATGGCGCGCAACTCTTCGTTGGTGAGGTTGACGTGCAACGAGCCCTCATTGCCGAACGTCAACTCCACGCCGTCAAAGCCGGCTTCTTTGGCTGTATCGAGTATCTGGTCCGGCTGCCAGTCGCTTGGCAGCGCTCCCCGGTTAAGTCCCTTCTTCATGGTGTTCAGTCGCTCCTCGGCTTCCTGACAAATCGGAGGGTCCTGCTCGCCAGTGGCATGGAGCAAGACTCTGCACACAATGAAACCCAATTTACCGCCAGAAGTCAATCGAGAAGCCTGCTAGAGCGTGCAGCATCGCAAGTCGCCGCATCGCGCTATGCACGTCAGTCACCCGTGGGGCTGCGCGCACGCTCGCACGAGTTAGCGCAGTCTGTTCTTGACGCGGATTGCATCCACAAACGCAAATCCGTACAGCACAGGAAGGAAAAACCAAACAGTTGTAGGCGCAAGAATCGCGTTGTACTATGAATCTTAATGGCAATTGCACGCGCTTGAAACTCCTCCCACAAGGATAAGCCAGTATAACCGCCTTGTCGGCTCCCGCTGCAGCTAGAACGCGCGATGATTCGTAAGTTTGGGCACGTGGTCGTGCCTCTCCGGATTCCCATACTTCTCTTCTGGATTGCCCTTGCGCTACTCCTTGGCGTTACTGCGCCGTCCATCAGTGACGTCGCTTCTTCCGACCAGACGAGCTTCCTGCCTTCCGCTGCCAATTCTGTAGCTGCCCGCGCGTTGGAGGCCGAGAAATTCGCTGCCAGCGGCAGCGCCAGTTCCGGTCTACTGGTCTTTGAACGAGAAGGCGGACTCACGGCTGCAGACCGCGGGTTCGCGGAGTCCGTCCACAACTGGCTGCTCTCTCCCCAGGGACCGGCAATCGTACAGGACGTAGTCTCCGTCTTCAGCCACCCGGAGCGTGAGAGTACCCTCATCAGCCCGAACAACGCTGCCATGCTGATCGAGGTGCATTTCACCGTGGCGGCATTTCAGCCGGTGGTTGATGAGGCGACCTATGCCATCCGCGAACGCGTGGAACAAGGCAAGCCCGCAGGCCTGGCAGTAAACTTCACCGGTGAGGCTGGACTCGGCACGGACCTGGTAGACAGCATCGTTGAGAGCACGGACCGCACCACCACCGTTACGCTATTCCTCGTCATTGGCCTTCTCTTCTTAATATACCGGGCGCCCCTTGCCATCCTCATACCGCTTATTACCATTACGCTCGCGTACCTCGTTTCGCGGGGCATCCTGGGTTACTTGGCTCAGTTTGGTTGGCAGATCTCATCACTGCTCGATTCTTTCATGGTGGTGCTCGTCTTTGGCGCCGGCACCGACTATTCGCTCTTCTTCATTTCGCGTTTTCGCGAGGAACTCGGGCAAAACACTGCTTACGAAGCTGCAGTGCGTTCAGTACAGCGCATCGGAGCAGTGATCGCAGCGAGCGCCATCACGACAATGGTCGGCCTATCCGCTCTCGGCATGGCGCGTTTTGGCCTAGTTAAGACTATGGGACCCGGTCTCGCATTGGCTGTAGGCATAACCTTGCTCGCGGGACTCACCCTAACTCCCGCATTGCTCTCCCTCTTTGGTAAACACCTCTTTTGGCCGCTCAAGACAAGTGTTGAAAACACGCAGCCCTCGTCACATTGGGTACGCATTGCCAATCTTGTCGCACGAAGGCCGCTTGTCCTCGTAACACTCATAACGGTGCTTCTCGCGATTCCTTACGTTGGCCTGCTCCAGTATCGTGAAAACCTTGCCATGCTCGCTTCGCTGCCCAAGACGACTGACTCTCGCCAAGGCTTCGACGCTATCGCAAGAAACTTCCCGCAAGGAGAGTTCGCGCCCGGCGTGGTGCTGTTAGAACTGCCGGAGAGCGCCGACCTCACGTCGGCCCCAATCTTGCGCGCCATCGCGGCGATGCAGGAGGAATTACTTGCTTTAGAATCGGTCGGACTGGCACGTACAGTCATCGACCCTGTCGGCGATGGGAGCACTACCGGATTCACCGTTCCCACGCAGTTGGCGCAGATTGTCGCCGCTTTGCGCAATCCTCAAGCGGGTGGAGATGAATCGCCAAGTCACCACATTGAGGCAGCCGGGGCCCAGGCGGTCGTACTACAGCAATACGTGGCAGAGTTGGCAGGCGCGTTTCCGGATGTTGCGCAAGCGGGACAATTCGACCGCACACAGAACGCGCTGGCAGACCTCTCCGCGAGGACTGCGGACCTACGCAGCCAGGCCCATCCCACCACACAGCTTCGCGAGTTGGCGACGCAGTTGCGCCAACCGGGCTCTTCCCCAAGCACAGGCGACCCTGCCGCTGCGCTCGCGCCGGTTAGTCTCTATCTGGAGGAGCTATCTGAAGCTTTTCCCAACGTGATCGGGCAGTCAGCCTTTACAGAGGCAACCCGGATCTTGCAAGACATCCAGCAACGCTTAGAGAGCGCCCCTGCGCCGGCAACCCTCTCCGCGCAACAACGTGCGGCAATTCAGTCAGAAACCCAGGCTACTGTTGGCGAGGTAGCAACTCAGCTCGACTTGCTAGATGCATTCTTCGCTGAGCAGCCCGACGCGGTGTTCTTCCCCAGTGCGCTGGCAGCGCGTGAGCCGAGTCAGAGTCCCCTGCCGGCGGCGATGGGCAATCTGGCAGACGCGCTCTCCGCCTTGCGGGAGGCATTTGCCACTTATCCTCATCCCTACCTCATACCGACGGCACTCCCCGAAGTACAGGAAGCCTCTCGCGCGATTGCGCCGCTGTTCCTGTCGGAAGACGCTAGGACAATTCGAATCTTTGTCATCCTCGAAGACGATCCGCTTAGCCCGGAGGCCATCTCGTCCCTGAGCGAATTGAGACAAACTCTTGAGCGTGAGCGTGACGGCCCGCTGGCGTCGGCCAAGGTTTTCCTGGGCGGATCAACGGCGGAGATTGCCGACATCCAACAGGTAGTACGCCAAGACATTCGGACCGTGGGCATCGTCACCGTAGTTGGCATCTTTGCCGTTCTCGCGATTCTGCTGCGCAGCCTCGTAGCGCCTCTCTATCTGGTAGGCTCCGTTGTCTTCTCCTACGGCAGCAGTTTGGGGCTCTCAACGTTGTTCTTCCAAGGAGTCCTCGGTCATGAGGGAGTTTACTATCTGCTTCCCTTGACGGTGATGGTGATGCTCATTGCGCTTGGCGCAGACTACAACGTCTTCTTGGTACACCGCATTCGGGAAGAGAGCGCCTCGCTACCCTTACGCGAGGGCGTGCGTGTGGCTTCGGCCCGCACAGGCGCAATCATCACGGCTGCCGGTGTCATTCTCGCCGGTACCTTTGCCGCGCTTACGGCATCGCCGCTGCAGATGCTGTTTCAAATGGGTGCCGCTGTTGCGCTTGGAATTCTAATCGACGCGTTGGTAGTGCGCTCGCTGCTCGTACCGGGGATTGTGGCCCTCGTAGGTAAAGCAAACTGGTGGCCGGCTTCTATCAAAGCCAATTGGTGGCCGCTCCTCCCTGCCGGCACGAAGACACCTCTGGTCGGCGAACAGGGTCTGGCAAGAGGCGCGGTCTTGCTGGCCGTTGGCGCACTTATTGCCGTGACCTTCGCTACGCGCGGCCTCTGGAATCCAGACATTACAAGTGCTTCAACAATGGCGGGACCGCCGTCAAATCAGCAGCCACTCAAAACGCTGTCCCCAACGCCTCAACTGGTCGTGGTGCCGCCTACACCAATTGCCACTCCACTGCCTGAACCAACACCCTCGCCACGTCCACAGCCTGAATCAGGGCCGACTCCCACGCCAATACCAACACCAGCACAGCAAGAGTACATTGTGCAAGAGGGCGATACGCTCACCGCGATTGCTCAGGAGTTTGGAGTCGCCGCCAGCGCGCTGGCGGCGTATAACGAGATTTCAGACCCTGATGTGATCAGCGTCGGCCAGCGCCTGCGGATTCCACCGCCATAGTCTATGCGGATGAGAACACAGCGCCACCCTATTGCGGCAATGTGCTATACGCATTAAGCATGGTCGTGCAGGTCTGCCGTATCCCAGTGGATAAGCGGGATTGTTAAGGTGTAGGGATATTCCCAACCATTCGCCACCGGCTGCAGCAAGGATGGAAGAATGTCAGCGGCGCGAGCTTTCTCGGCGGCACTTAACCCCAGCGTCCTCCCCAGCTCTTGAACCGCTCCCGCAAGATCTGCATATTGCAGCTTTCGTTGCACGTTGAATGGCTCCACCCACGGCAGCACACCCAGCGCCTGTAGACCCCAAATAACATGGTCGGGGCGCGCACCGATACTGAACGGACCTCTTTCAAGCGACTGGTTGAGTGTGTTTAGCAGCAAGTAAGGTGTGCCGATACTGAAGATAATGAGTACACGCTTCCGCGCCAACGACGAGAAACGCTCCAGCGCATGTTGCAGGTCAGCAGTGCGGTAGAGGCAATTCGCGGCAAGCACGTAGTCGTGACGAGCTATCTGCGCGTCTTCCCACCTACCCGGCTGCGGAGTGACGCCCGCAACACCCTCCCGCTCAAGCTTGCGTTGCAACACGGCCAGCATATCCGGGCTATGATCAAGCGCGGTCACGTCGCAGCCCTGCTGCGCCAGCGGGAGCGCATAGTTCCCCGTGCCCGCGCCAATGTCGAGGATGGAAGCGCCCGGAGGTACCAGTTCCAACACGCGTCCTAACAAATCGGGAGCGCGCTTTGTCTGCGTATTCGGGCCGTCGAATCCGGGTGCGAGTTCTCGCCACACTGCCAAATCCACCGCGTTATCCAATCTGGGGCCGCGGTCTGTCCCGGCTCGTTGTTCCGCTGCCCACAGTGCAAACGGGTCGAATGGCAGCCGTAGAATGAAACTCGTATCATCAGTCGGTGTTTTCACGCATTACTCTCCTTTGATACCTACCAGTAATACCTACCAGAAGAATCTACTGCATATTCCTAGCTATAGAGACTGAAAGCTCAGTTGTATACAGGAGACCCGCGCCAATTCCGAAACTGGTGTAGCGGTTGTACCGTGCGAGCATGTCGGCCCGCGCCGAGTCTCTTTCCGCTCTTCCTTCGCGATCGGTAATTGAGACGCTTCTTGGTTTAGTTGACAACGGTTCTCATTAATTCTACACTATCTTCATTCATTAGGAATGGGATTGCGTATGAATTGCAATAGGAGGCAAAGATAGTGAAGCATCCTCATTTCAGCCGACGTCATTTTCTCGGTGCCACGGCGGCAACCGGACTTGCTGCCATAGCGGCTGCTTGCGGTCCGACGGGCGCTCCGGGACCCGCAGTTGAAGGCAACTCCCAGGGTGAGTCTGACGCGCCAAGCGCACAGGGGTCTTCCGCCGCGCCGCCGCGTAACCGCAGCGCCGAGGAGCTCGTCCTCGCGGCGCCCCGCGACCTCGCCAACGGTCTTGAGGACCCGTATTTCACGCATCTCATCGTAAACGCGTGGAATAGTCTCTCCAAGCTGGATAACGATCTGGTGCCCCAGCCCGAGTTGGCCGAGTCGTGGGAGTCGAGCGACGACGCACGGGTGTGGACCATCAAGCTCCGGCCCGGGATCACCTTCCATGATGGCGGGGAATTCGATGCCGGCGCCGTGGCCGCCAATATCGAGCGCTACGTCAAGATCAGCCCGCGCAGTTCGCGCTTTTTCGGCTATAGCAAAGAGCGGGCCCTGGGCCAGTTCGAGAAGGTCGAGGCAGTAGATGCGAACACGGTACGGTTGACTCTCGGCGAGCCCCGGCCCGCGCTGCCGAACACGATGTCTAACTTCTATTCGGCGATGTTCTCACCGGCATCCTTCAATGCCGAGGGGAGCTTCAATGCGCCGCCGGCGAGCACCGGCCCGTTCAAGATCATCGAGTGGGAAAAGGGCCAACACCTCATCCTGGAGGCCTTTGAAGGGTACCACCTCGGCGCTCCGGCGGTGAAGCAAATCATCCTCCGCTCCTTGCCGGACCCCAATACGCGTGTCGCGGCGTTGCGCTCCGGTGAGATTGACGGCGTAGTCGACCTCGGTGGCTTGCAGCCGCAGCAGGGCGCGCAGTTGCGCGGAGAGGGCGCGGTGACTGTGAATTCAAAGCCCATCGCGCTTTTCCAGTACCTGTCATTCAACTGCAGGAAACCGCCGTTCGACAAGCCCGAGATGCGCCAGGCAGTGAACATGGCCATCGATCGGCAGTCGCTGGCGGACGACCTGTGGCATGGCTTTGCGACGGCCGGGAAGAGTATCTTGCCATCGTTTGCCACCACGTGGGCGCGCCAAGACCTCGTCCCGGAATACAACCCGCAAAAGGCACTGGAGTTGGCGCAAGCGGCCCTCGGCGGGCAGCGGATGAAGATCACGGCGCCCATTTCGTCGCTGCAGAACAATCGTTACCCCTACAAGAGCCTGTTTGAAGTCATCCAGGCCGTCATTGCGCCGCTGGGCTTGGACGCCGAACTCCAGCTCATCGAGCATGCAGCTTGGAAAGAAGTGGTTGCGAACGGGGACTATAACCTGACCGTAAGCACCTTCGGCTGGGCCAACGGTGATCCTGACTACATCTTCAGCCGCTTCATGCATTCGACGGGCAACACCAATGCCACGCGGCACTTCGACTATAACGACCCTGAGGTCGACAGTCTCATCGAGCAGGCAGCGGTCGCGCTGGACTACAATGAGCGCAGAGCCTTGTACGACCAGTTGCAGGAGATCGCGTTCAATGACGTGCGCTTCGCGGCGCTGCTCTATGATCACGTCGTGTTTGCCCACCACCCCGAGGTGAAGGGCTACGACGTGAGTGCGCTCTACCAGCCGACCCTGGCGAAACTCTCCGTGGGTTGATTCCAGTCGGCAACGTGATCCGCTGGAGACGGTGGATTGGGGTCGGATTGCGGCTGGGTTCGTTGCCTCCTTCGCCTGAAGCGGCGGGAGAGAGGCGACGAACCCAAGCCGAAGGCCGGAGCCACCGCCTTGTCTGCGAGGAGTCGAAACAATGGTCCGCTACACGTTGAGCCGTCTCCTCGCGCTGGTACCGGTGCTCTTGGGCGTCTCGCTTCTGGCCTTTCTCTTGGCCAATCTGGCGCCGGGTGATCCAGCCGAGCTCGCTCTGAGCCAAGGCGATCAGGAGCCAACGGCGGCAGAAATCGCGGCCAAACGCGAGGAGTTGCGTCTCAACGATCCCATGCCCGTGCGGTACGTCCGTTGGCTTGGTGATGTAATCCGTGGAGACATGGGCTTGACGTATACCGACAGCGTGCCGGTGTTGCCGGAGCTGGCACGGCGCATTCCCGCGACTGTGAAGCTCGCCACCGCCGCCTTGCTCCTGGCTCTGGTATTGGGAGTCTCGATTGGCACGGTAACGGCCGTGTACCGCGGCACGCTGCTCGACGAAGCCGGTCGGGTGCTGGCCTTGCTCTGCGCCTCGCTACCGAGCTTTGCGGTGGCGCTGATCCTGATCTATGCTTTCGCTGTGATTCTGCGGCTTCTGCCGGTCGCGGGCTACGGTGACGGCGACCTCCGGCACCTGATTCTGCCGGCCATTTCACTAAGTGTTTTCACTATGGGCACCCTCGTCCGGCTGACCCACGCCAGCGTATTGGAAGTTATGGGGCAGGACTATATTCGCACGGCCTACGCCAAAGGCCTCAATAAGCTGGCGGTAGTGCTCAAACATGCGTTGCGGAACGCACTCCTCCCGGTCGTGACGGTCGCCGGCACCCAGTTCGGCCAGCTCCTCGGCGGGGCGGCCATTGTCGAGACGATCTTTGCGTGGCCGGGCGTGGGTAAACTCGTTGTGGAGTCGATCTACGCGCGCGATTACCCCATCATCCAGGGCTTTGTGCTGCTGGCCGGCCTGACGTTTGTGCTCGTCAACCTGGCGACCGACCTGCTTTACGCCGTAATCGATCCACGCATCCGCTTGGGTGCGGGAGCACAGGGCAGAGGCGATGACCATGCCTAGCCGCGTGCTGCCGGCCGCCCCGGCATCGACAGAGACGCTGCAGGACGAGGAGCTCTTTGCAGTAGGCGAGCACTCCCCTTGGCGCGCGGCGCTACGGGTGTTACAAGCCGATCGGGCGGCGCTTGGCGGCCTGATCTTGCTGGGTCTATTCGTCGCCATCGCGATAGCAGCGCCCCTCATCGCGCCATATGATCCGCTCGCCATTCACTTGAGCGACAAACTGCAGGGCCCCAGCGCGCGCTATCCGCTTGGGACCGACCAACTGGGCCGTGACCTAGCCAGCCGGCTCATCTACGGCACCCGCTCCACCCTGGGGAGCGCCATCCCGACAACCATCGGGCTGCTTCTCATTGGCCTGGCGATTGGCACGACGGCTGGCTATCTCGGCGGGTGGGTGGATCGCGTCGTGGTGGGCAGCATCGATGTGCTGCTGGCGCTGCCGCGACTGATCCTGTCACTGACGTTAGTCGGCTTTCTCGGTCCCAGCCTCCAGAGCCTCCTTATTGCCATCATCGCCGTCGGCTGGGCCGATCACGCCCGCATATTTCGCGCCGCGACGCTTGCGGCCCGCGAATGGGAGTTCGTGCTGGCGGCCCGCGCTCTGGGCGCCTCGGACCTGCGGATTATGGCGCGGCACATCCTGCCCAATGTCATCGGCCCTATCGTGGTACTCGCTACGCTCGACCTGGGCCACATCATCCTGATGATCTCATCGCTCAGTTTTCTGGGCTTGGGCATCCAGCCACCGACCCCGGAATGGGGCGCAATGTTGAACGACGCCCGCACCTACCTCGAACATGCGCCGCATCTGGTCCTCTTGCCGGGGTTGTGCATTCTCCTGTCCGTTCTGGCGTGCAACTTGCTTGGTGACGGGCTGCGTGCGGCCCTCGATCCGCGCTCGCGCCATCGCTAGTCAGTAGAGTATTGGTCGAATAGGAAGTACAAGCGAGCACCGATGTCAGAGACACTAGAGCAGTCCCACTCAGAGCAAGCGCCTCTGCTTGCGGTGCAAGGGCTGAGTGTCTCGTTTTCCACGCCCGACGGCGAGGTGCCTGCCGTGCAGGACGCGACCTTTGAAATCGAACAGGGGCGCATTCTCGGTTTGGTCGGCGAATCCGGCTGCGGCAAGTCCGTCACAGCTCTGGCCTTGATGGGGTTGCTGCCCTCGCAGCCAACCTGCGAGCTTGCCGGTGAGGTACGACTGAATGGCCGCAATCTCCTCACGCTCCCCGAACGAAAGTGGCAAGCGGTTCGCGGTCGGACTATCGCGATGATCTTCCAGGAACCCATGACCTCGCTCAATCCTGTGCACCGGGTCGGGGATCAGATTGCGGAGGTGGTGCGCGTACACCGGCGGGTGAATCGACGCGAGGCGCGAGAGCAGGCAATCGCGTTGCTCCACCAAGTGGGGATCCCGGCCCCGGCCGAGCGCTCCCGCGCACATCCCCACGAGCTAAGCGGCGGCATGCGCCAACGGGTGATGATCGCAATGGCCCTGGCTTGCCGCCCAGCCTTGCTGATCGCGGACGAGCCAACGACGGCGCTTGACGTGACTATTCAGGCCCAAATCCTCGATCTGCTCCGGCAGCTTCAAGACGAGATGGGGATGAGTCTACTATTCATTACCCACGATCTGGGAGTGATTGCCGAGTTGGCCGACGATGTGGCAGTTATGTATGCTGGGCGGATCGTCGAGCACGCGCCGGTCGAGGCTCTGTTCGAGGCGCCGCAACACCCCTACACGCAAGGGCTGCTCATGAGCATGCCCTCACTCGGAACTGACCGTAGTCAGCAACTCCCGGCCATCGCAGGCAGCGTGCCGCATCCGAGCCGGCTGCCAGCCGGCTGCGCTTTCACCCCGCGCTGCCCACACGCCCTTTCACAATGTATGACCGAACTGCCGCCGGATGTCGCCGCGGGGCCGGGCCACCGCGTCCGCTGTTGGCTGCATGCGTCCGCACAACCGACCAGTGGCACCGAGGCATTAGTATCCGGGCAGGAGCCACGATGACAAATACCGATGTGACGGAGCCGCTGCTCGAGGTCAGAGACTTGGTCAAGCACTTTCCGGTGCGGGGTAGCCGGCTCGGTCGCCGGCCAGCGGTCCGGGCGGTAGATGGGGTTTCCTTCCACATTCGGCGCGGCGAGACGTTTGGTCTCGTGGGAGAATCGGGCTGCGGTAAGACTACGACGGCGCGCGTCATCCTACGCCTCATCCCTGCCACCGGCGGACACGTACGCTTTGCCGGTCAGGATGTGTTCGAATTGCGTGGTCGCGACCTCGCTGCTTGGCGCCGGCAGGCCCAGACTATCTTCCAAGACCCTTATGGCTCGCTCAATCCACGTGTGACCGTCGGCGCCAGCATCGCTGAGGGATTGGTCGTACACGGCTTGGGCACCAGGCGCGAGCGGGAGGCGCAGGTGCATGCGGCGCTTACGGCCGTCGGTCTGCGTCCCGAGTACGCGCGGCGCTACCCGCACGAGTTCAGCGGGGGACAGCGCCAGCGAATCGGCATTGCCCGGGCGCTGGTCCTGCAACCACAGCTCATCGTCTGCGATGAACCGGTTTCGGCATTGGATGTCTCTGTGCAAGCGCAAGTGCTCAATCTGCTGCGCGACTTGCAGGCCGCGCACGGCTTGACCTACCTGTTCATCGCCCACAACCTGGCGGTAGTCCGTTACATCGCGGACCGTATCGGGGTGATGTATCTGGGTAAGCTAGTGGAGACCGCCCCCGGCGACGAGTTGTACCGGGAGCCCCGGCATCCCTATACCCAAGCGCTGCTCTCGGCCATCCCGCAGCCCCGACCGGGGCAGGCCCAGGAGCGGATCGTGCTTGGCGGCGACGTACCCAGCCCGCTCAATCCCCCGTCCGGCTGCCCGTTTCACCCGCGCTGCGCCCACGTGCTGCCCGTGTGCAAGCAGGTCATGCCACCGACCCGGGAGCTAAGTCCCGGCCACACGGTGGCCTGTCACTTGTACGAAGACGAGACTTGCTAAGCGTTTAAAGTTGAACAGGTGGCGGGTTATACGAGAAGAACGACTTACGTCAGAGGCGGAGCAACGCGGTGCGAGTCTGGGCGGGCCCGCTGCGGCCCATCGTAGTTGCACGGGGCATGAGCCAAGGAGAGGGCGCGCTCCGGGGCAACAATGGCCGGCGCCGTGTCTCTTTCCGTTCCCTCTTCGTGTCTGGAGATTGAGACGCTTCCAAACTTTAGTTGACAACGGTTCTCATTAAGTCTACACTATTTTCGTCCATTAGAATTGAGTTTGCGTATGAATTGCAATAGGAGGCCTAGATTATAGAGATCATCCTTATTTGAGCCGATGCCGTTTCCTCGCCGCCGCGACGGGAAACGGACTTACTGTAATGGCGACCGCCTGTGGACTGGTGCAGATTGTCCCCCTACTTGATGGGGGAATGCCGGGCTGGGTGTGAGAATGCTTGACGATAGGCCACTTCTGCCAGTACAAGCTACTTGGCTTCCCCGCCCCGCACAGAGGCACGCACCCAGGCACTGGGCGGATCTCCGCCGGCATGACGGGTAATGCGAGAGACTCCTCCGGTAGCGCAGCCTTGTATGCTGCGGTTCATTTCCTCCGGTAGCGCAGGTTTGCAACCTGCGTCGATTTCGCTCGGCGCTTGCAAAAGGGTCCTGCATAGACCGAATTGTGAACTCTTATTGGCGGGAATCTCGCTGTAGTTGTAGGCTGTCAAAGGCTTTCAGGCGCATCGTAACGCTTTGGCTGAGCGCCAATGACAGCATTTGGCAACGAAATGAACTAGAATTGAGAAGAAATGGAAATTGGAGTGAAACTAATGCTTGATCGCAAGAATCGCTACGGGCGGTTTGCGCAGACGTTTGCTGTGGGCCTTATCGCCTTCGCGATGGCTTTCCTTTCTGCCTGCGCAACTGACCAAGATCCCCAAGAATCTGCCAAAGAGGCGGCCCAGCCATCCGCGCCGCTGATTCAGGTAGTAACAACCACCAACTTTGTAGCAGACTGGACTCGTATCATTGGTGGAAACAGGGTGGAGGTCTTCAGCCTGCTGCCAGTGGGCGGCGACCCGCACCACTTCCAGCCCACACCCCGCGACATTGCCAGGGTGGCAGATGCGGATCTCGTGTTGTCTGTCGGCCTCTACTTGGAGGCTGCTTGGCTGGAGGAACTCTTACATAACGCCAGTGCGGACGAGTCTAAGATTGTAGCGCTCGGTGAAAGCGTCGATCCGATCGAGTTCACCGAGATCGATATGCATGACGATCACGAGGATCACGAGGATGAAGGCGAACATCATGACGAGATGCTCGTGGGCCACTTGCTCGTGGGCGATGGCGTGGAAGGGAAGATTTCCCTCATAGACCTGGAGACTGGCGCGGTGGACCAGGACCGCTTTGACTTGGGTTCACGGGCCGGCCTGATTTACACTTCCCACACTGGCCGCTTTGCAGTTGCCGTCTCCTCAGATGCCAACATGGCCTATGTGTTCGATGGCGGGATATTCTTGGAGGCTCATGATGACCACTTCGACCTGGTTGAGGAGGATTCACGAAAGCTTGCCCTGGACTTGAGCGGCGACCGTCCCACGCACCTGCATGTAAGCGATGAATGGACGGCCATTTTCTACGAGGGCTCCGGTGAAGTGGTGCTTCTCGACGAACATGAGCTGGAAGAGCATGGGGACAGTTATGTTCCTTTGCGAATGAACGTGGGTCCTCAGCATGGAGCAGTGGTACCGATGGAAGGCGATCTCTTCGCCGTTACCATCAAGCACCCGGACTACCCAGGCAACCCTGACGCTCGGCTTCCCATTGGCGCGGAGATCAGAAACCTGGATGGCAATGTTCTCTACAGTGCTGAGGGTTGCGACTCGCTGCAAGGTAGCGCCGGCAACGGCCACATGGCCGTATTCGGATGCCACGGTGGCGTCCTGGTTCTGGATGCACATCCGGGCGAGTACTCCCATGTTTTCATAGCGCCGGACGGGGTTGCTGATGACTTCCAGGTCACATCCGTTTGGGGCGCCCACGGTCTGGATCACTTCTTTGCCATGGGTTCGTCGTTTGGGCTGTACATCGTCGAGCCGGAAGAGGAGACGATGGAGTTGCTCTTCTCCGCAACGGAAGACCTCCGCCCCATCCAGGTCCAGCTTGGCCATGGTGGTGAGACTCTGTTGGTAGTCATGAGCGACGGTGAACTGCGTGTCTATGACTCTCACGATGGAGATCTGCTGGCGTCCAAGACTGACTTCCTGGCGACTCCGGTGGAGACAGGATTCTGGGCGCGTCCCCACCTGGCCGTGGCGCCGGGCGCAATCTTCATCACTGACTCAGTGGGCGGCGAGGTGCTGCAGCTAGACGAGCACGATCTGGAGGTAGTTAGGCACTGGCACGTAGAGGGTGCACCCACCAAGATCGCATTCGTAGGAATTGTGGGCGAGGCTGATGATCATGACGACCATGACGATCATGGTGACGGTCATGGCCATGAGGGACACGTCCACGGCACTTACGACCCACACTTTTGGTTCGACCCAATTCGGGTGAAGATCGCGGTCAACGAGATCGCCGCCCGGCTTGCGGCTCTAGACCCGGACAACGCGACCGTCTACTTCCAGAATGCTGCCGAATACCAGGAGCAGCTCGACGAGTTGCACGCCTGGATCCAAGATCAGGTCAGCGTGTTGGCGCCTGAGCAAAGACTGCTGGTAACATCACACGACAGCCTCGCCTACTTTGCAAAGGCATATGGATTTGAGGTGATTGGTCTGGTCATTCCGTCACTTTCAACTCACGTGGAGCCCTCTGCGGAGCACATTGCGGCACTGGTCGATGTCATTCGAGACCACAACGTGCCGGCTTTGTTTGGCGAGACGACTGTCAGTGACAGGCTGGCACAAGCCGTAGCTAGGGAGACTGGAGCAGAGGTGGTCCAGCTCTATTCCGGATCGCTTGGACCGGAGGGCAGCGGCGCTGATACGTACCTTGGCATGGTGCGCGCAAATGTGACTCGAATTGTCGAGGCACTGAAGTGAGTTCCGCCCAGTACTCGCATCAAGCAAGCGTTTCGCTTCAGGACGTGACCGTCGAGCTCGATGGGCACATGGCCCTGAGCAACGTCACCTTCGACGTGGATGCGGGTACACTTATGGGCGTTGTAGGACCGAATGGAGCCGGCAAGAGCACCCTTTTCAATGCTATTGCCGGGCTCCTCCCGGTCCGCCATGGAAAGGTAACCCTTCACCGTGTAGACCAGGGAGGCGGGGCGCTGGCGTACGTGCCTCAGCGAGAGAGCGTTAACTGGCGGTTTCCCGTGACCGTCATGGACGTTGTCATGATGGGACGGCGCTGCAGACTAAAGTGGTTCCGGCGACCTGGGAAGAGAGACCGAGAGCTCGTGAAGGAGTGCATCTGTCGTGTGGGCCTATGGGACCATCGCTCCGCTCTCATGACTGAGCTATCGGGCGGACAGAGGCAAAGGGTGTTTGTCGCCCGGGCTTTGGCCCAAGAGGCAAGTGTAATTCTCTTGGATGAGGCGTTCAGCGGCGTCGATCTCGGCGCCCAAGAAAGCCTCGTTGAAGTTCTTAGATCCTTACGGGATGACGGATGCATTGTCTTGCTGGCGACCCACGACCTGACCAACCTGGCGGGCCGCTTCGACGAGGTATTGTGTCTGAACTGCCAGGTGTGTGCCTGCGGTCCTCCCGACCAGGTCTTTACGCCCCAGGTAATGGAGAAGCTGTATGGCGCCCCCGGTCTGCGGCTTGCTACGGACGGGGGAGCGGTAGATTGAAAACGTGATCGATTTTCTTATCGCCCCGCTTGAGTACGGCTTCATGGTGAGAGCCCTGATCGGCTCGATTCTGGTGGGCGTGATGTGTCCGCTGGTTGGCGCGTACGTCGTCACCAGGAATCTCGCCTTCATTGGGGACGCACTCGCTCACGCTGTGCTGCCGGGCATGGTGCTTGGCTTCATAGTCGGCATCAACCCGGCCATAGCCGCCATCCCAACAGGGGTCTCCATTGCCTTACTGGTCAGAACGGTGAGCCGACGCGCGGGCCTTAGCACGGATACTTCCATAGGCATTCTCTTTGCAGCCATGTTTGCCCTGGGACTTGTGATGCTGGCAAGTGCGTCGCACATCAGAGTCAATATGGAAGATTTGCTCCTGGGAAAGGTATTGGCCATATCTCCAACCGACATCTATGTGTCCCTTGGGATAACCTTGATTGTCATCCTGGGGCTATTCACTCTTCACCACTGGCTGATGTTTGCAAGCTTTGATCCCGTGGGATCGCAGGTTGTCGGTTCGCGTACCAACTTGGTCGACTACATGTTTCTGGTCATGCTTGCCCTCGTTATCGTAATAGGCATTCAGGCGGCGGGTATCGTTCTCGTCATGGCAATGCTGGTAACACCTGCTGCCGCGGCGTATCTATTGGCCAGGCGTTTTGTCTCCATGATGTTGCTGGCCGCGGCGCTAGGGACCGCATCCGCCGTGACGGGCCTCTACATCTCCTACCACTTCAACGTGCCTGCGGCTCCTGCCATGACCCTGGTAGCAAGCGGGATTTTCGCACTGGTAGCCTCGTTCAGGCGCAGAGCCCTCGCCTGAGAGTCTTCTCCTCGCAAGCAGCTCCTCAACGCCCCATACGTTTGCAAAGACCTCATGCGCAGTCGCCGCTTGGCGATCTTGCGATGCAAGGAATGCTCAGGAGGCCGCCATCGTCCACTGTGGCTAGGTGGGGAGCTGGCGCCTTAGGAGAATCTCAGTCGTAGGCCATGACGAGAGAGTTTGAGCCTGCAGGCTTTAGCTTTTGAACTGGTGGGACAGTATAGGCTCATATGCAGCGGTGAGCTATTTGCAGGTAAAACGCTTAGGCATGGCGCATACTTCGCTTAGCGAGGGTGCCACGGGAAAGAAGACCCTTAGCACGCTTTTACCTCTTCCTCAGCCTCCAGGAGGACGGCGGGCAAGGCTGAAGCTCTGGCCGGTTGGTCCGCCCGGCGGCTGGCTGGCAAGCCACACGGTGAGTTCCGCCACTTCCTCAGGCAGCTTGACACGCTCGCTGGGCGTGAAGGGCGGGGGGCCATCTAGCGTGAAGCGATCCGCCGTTAGTGGCGTGAGAACAGGACCGGGCACAATCTCATTGACCTCGACACCGTGCTCCCAGACCTCCAGCGAGAGACACTTCGTAAACATCCACACGGCAGCCTTCGCCGAGTTGTACGACGAGCTGCTGGGCGCGCCTCGTGGCCCATGCCGGAACCGATATTGATGATCTTGCCGCCGCCGTTCGCGATCATGTGGGGCAAGACAAAGCGCGCGCAGGCGTATGTACCTACGAGATTCACGGAGATACACTCAATCCATAGCTGGGGCGTACTCTCGGCAACCGGAGCGCTTTCAGTGCCGCCGCCCGCGTTATTGACGAGGATATCAATGCTTCCCAGAGCATTAGCCGCGTCTCCCACCATGCGCTCCACCTGAGAAACGTCTGCCACGTCGCAAACAAGCGGCACGGCAGTGCCCTCCACAGCCTGGATCTCCTTGGTTACGGAGGCAAGCTGGTCTTCAGAACGCGCCGCGATAGCGACGCGCGCTCCCTCGCGCGCGCTC
The DNA here is from genome assembly GCA_028874195.1 of Chloroflexota bacterium. Lineage (GTDB taxonomy): Bacteria > Chloroflexota > UBA11872 > VXOZ01 > VXOZ01 > VXOZ01. Next base: position 20,688 of record JAPPLM010000064.1, on the reverse strand, counting down.
GCCAAAGCAATTGCGCGCCCAATGCCTCGCCCGCCCCCGGTAATCAGGATTCTGCGGCCTGCGAGCTCCTTAGACATGTCGCCCCCCCCCCCCGTGAAGACCTCGCTGTTTTCGCTGAGTTTGAACGATAGAGCCATCACTGAGCGCCCGCTCATTCTTCCCGTGGAGAGACATAGAACACAGGCGCGGAAAGCTAAATTCTGCTAGGTGAAACGCCGCGCATCTGCTTGACTGAGGCCCCAAAATGGCCTACTGTAGAATTAAGAGAGCACGCGGGCATGGTGTAGTGGCAACACGCGACCTTCCCAAGGTTGAGACCGTGGGTTCGAATCCCATTGCCCGCTCCAACACGACGGAACGGCGCAGGATCCAAAGTCGCGCCGGAAGTCGGATTACTGCTGCGGCTCCGCTTCCTCTTGTTCCTCTGCCACCATTCGCCCCCCAAGTTCGCGGTCGAGTTCTAGCATGCCGCTCGCCGAATCTTGCAGGCGCTCTACTTTCTTCAGAATGTCGCGAGAGACCCGCTCCTCTTCCACTTGCTCGAGGAGAAACCACTCGAGTTCCACGAGCGTTGTATGGTCGCGCTCTTGTTCGGCCAGTTCGGAAAGGACATGGAAGGTCTGCGTAACTCTCTGTTCTTGTGCCACTACCTGTTCAAATATCGCCAGTGGGGACTCGAATGAGCCGCACGCCTCAATGGCCTGGATGTCAACCGTGCCGCCGCGGTCAACCACGATGTCGACGATACGCAGCGCATGCTGGCGCTCTTCCTCACTTTGCATACGCAACCAATGACCGAAACCGCGATAGGCCTGCGCATCGAAGTAGGCTCCCATCGCGAGATACAAATTCGATGCATAGAGCTCGGCCGTGATCTGTTCGTTAAATGCCGCCTCCATCTGTTCCGATAGCATTGCCGCTTTCCCTTCTAGCTTGCGTCCTATCGCCTTGAATTTCTCCTGCCTTGATTCTACTACAGAAATTCCCGCAGAGGCTTCCTCAAGACCATCATCGCGCTGGGTCTACGGAGCCGATACGCAAGATATGACTGCTCTGCCCGCATTCCTTGCCGGACGTTTCGAGAGTGTGGAGATAGTTCTCTGAGGTTTCACGGCCTGCGCGGGAGAGTTGCAGCGGGAGATTGATTGTCAGCGCTCGCTCTCCAAGCTGTCGAGAAAGCCGGCCCGAACTGGGACTGAGCGCTATAGAAGTGTGTATTACCGCGGGCACAAGGATCGAGCCGTCAGTCAGATACCTCGCACGCACTGCGTTAGGAACGGCTTTCGCTTAGCCTGAAGTTTTCCGGAGACACCTACGTGTGCACTGCTGCATCCACAGAGCACACGCGGGGCACGGAGGCTGCACTCTACAAACTGGCCTGAGAATGGTACCGTAGTAGTATAAGGCAAGAGAAAGCGCAGTTTGGAAAGTCGTTTGACGTCAGGCGACACCAAATGGCTTCGGACAAGCAACTAAGGCCAATTAAGGAGGCAATAGCATGTCCGTCTATGATCGTGGCGGCCCGCAGGGCGGCCCGCCGGACGATGAAGACAATGAAGACTTTGGAGAAATGCTCCGTCAGACCCGCGATCGGGCAAAACGGTTGCAGCGCTTCATCGTGCTCGGCGTCATCGTCGCGGCCGTGCTCTGGATCGGCTCCGGTGTATACATCGTGGGTCCCGCCGAGCAAGGGGTCGTTCTCCAATTCGGAAGGCATGTGAATACTACGTCACCCGGCGTGAATTACCACCTGCCTTGGCCGATTCAGAACGTCGTCATCGTTGACATCGCCAACGTGCGGCGCGCCGAAATCGGACAACGCACGGTGAGCGCGCAGGGCGGCCAAGAGACCCGGCGCATTCTGGAAGAAGCGCTGATGCTTACGGCTGATGAGAACATCGTCGAAGTTGGACTTCTCGTACAGTACCGGGTAACAGACGCCGCGGCGTTCGTCTTCAACGTGAACAATCCGGAAGCCGTGCTGCACACGACGACCGAAGTTGCGCTGCGCAGCGCCGTTGGGAAGATGCCGATTGACGGCGTGATTACCGAGCGCCGCGCCGAGGTCCAGGAAAATACCCGCGCCTACCTGCAGGAACTCATGGATGAGTACAATGCGGGCATCTCCATCACCGACGTGCGCCTGCAAGTGGCCGACGCTCCCGATCAAGTACGGGACGCCTTCCACGAAGTCGTGCGCGCCCGTGAAGACCGCGAGCGCAAAGTAAACGAAGCCCAGGCCTACAGAGAAGACGTGGTGCCACGCGCTCGTGGTGAAGCGAAACGCCTGCTCGAGCAAGCGCAAGCGTACAGAGAAGAACGCGTCCGCAGCGCGCGTGGTGAGAGCGAGCGCTTCCTCTCCATTCTGGAAGAGTATCGCCGCGCCCCCGAGGTAACCCGCGAGCGTATGTATATCGAGGCGGTCGAGCAAGCCATGGCAGACGTGGAGAAAGTGCTGATCACGCCAACTGACAGCGGCGTGCTGCCCTTCCTCCCGCTCCGCAGCTTGCAGTCCGGAACTCAACCGTCAAGCGTTAGCCAGTAGAGGAGGTGCCGCATGGGACGCACGCTAACCGTAATCATTGCCCTTGGGGCGCTGATAATAATCGTATTCTCGCAGGTGACGTTTGTCGTCGCCGAAACGAACCAGGCCATCGTTTTGCAGCTTGGCGAGTACCGCTATACGGCCAGAGACCCCGGTCTCTATTTCAAGCTGCCCTTCATACAAGAAGCGGTCTACTTCGACCGCCGCTTACTCTCCAGTGACGCCGAGCCTCAGGAGTATCTCACTCTTGACAAGAAGCGCGTCATCGTTGACCACGTGACGCGCTGGCGCATCATCGATCCGATCAAGTTCTTCGTGAGCGTGCAGAATGAGACCGGCGCGCGAGCACGCCTGGATGACGTCGTCTTCTCAGAATTACGCCGTACGCTCGCGACGTACAACTTCGACGTGATCATCGCCAGTGAACGCGAAAACATCATGGAACTGGTCACAATCGCCAGCAGCCAGCGCGCCCTGGACTTCGGCATCGAGGTGATTGACGTGCGCTTCAAGCGCGCCGACCTGCCGGAGGAAGTCGAGGAGAGCGTCTTCGATCGGATGCGGGCCGAGCGCGCGCGTGAAGCCAACCGCTACCGCGCCGAGGGCGAGGAGCAAGGTGCCGAAATCATGGCAGCCGCTGACCGCGAGCGCATCGTGATCGTCGCAGAAGCCGAGGAGCAAGCGGCGCAAATTCGCGGTGAGGGCGACGCCGAAGCCATCGCGATCTACGCTGACGCGCTCAACCAGGACCCCGAATTCTTTGCCTTCCGCCGCCGCCTCGAGGCCTACGTCAAGGTGCTTAAAGAGGGTGACATGATCGTGCTCTCGCCGGAGAGCGAATTCTTCAAGTACCTGGTCGATCCGTCGCCGCAGCGAGACGTTGGGGCCACGCCGCCGGTGCTGACGCCTGCGATAGAAGAAGACGAGTAACGCGACAGCATCGTTGTTTTGCACTGACGAGAAGAGGGCTGGGGTCGAAAGACTTACAGCCCTCTGCTTAATGCACCACAACCCTGTGAGTAAATTTGGAACCACCGTCCATGCCATGAAAATAGCACGAGGGACTCCGTCATTCCCGTGAAAACGGGAACCATCTTCACCGCCGCAACCGCGCAAAATGCTATACTAAAAGCATCAAATGGATTGCCCCGTTAGCTCAGTGGATAGAGCACTGGCTTGCGGAGCCAGGGGTCGAGCGTTCGAATCGCTCACGGGGTACCAACTACCATCATCACGGGCCGTTTCAGACCCTCCGAATACTATGCTCGCTTAGCGAGGCTACCCTCTCGGAGAGATGACGGCATTAGCAGTTAACTCAGTTCCGCCACTCAAGGCTGCCGCCAAGCTTAATGCGGCATTCTCCTGACCCTTTTAGGCCACTCGTCACAGCAGGCTCACATCATCCCGTGGCCGAAGGGGTCGTCGCCGATCCAGCGTTCGTCGGCGGGTTCGCTGGCGAGTTGATAGCGGGTGTCGGTGGAGAGGCGGATGCGGTTCTGCGGGCTTTTATTGTCCAGCGCGCAGTGCAGTGTGAACATGCCGAAAACCAGCAGATCGCCCGGCTCGAACTCCGTGGTGAGCCAGCGGCCGCCGTACCGCTGCTGGGGCTGATTCGGGTTCTTCGTCAGCCAGCCGCCGCCGTAGGGGTTCTTCTCCTTGTCCTTGTCCACGTCGATCTTGCCGTAGGTATTCTGCAATTCGTGCCATTTGTGAGAGCCGTGCAGGATCGCCAGCGGGCCGTCGGCAAGCGGCACCGCGCCCTGCGGAATCCACGCCGTCATGAGCTTGCGGGTGCCGCGCCCCATGTACACCCAGTCGAAGTGGCAGCCGGTGGCCGCGCCCCGACGCTGATTGCGAACCCAAATGTAATCCAGGTGAAGGACCTCATCGCCGAAGAACTGCGCGAAGAATTCCATAACCCGACCGGAGAAGCAGATCTCCTTAAGCGCGGGCCCTGAGCGGAGGTGGCGGGCGAACTTCTGGCGGTCCGTCGCGCTGATGCCGCTGGTATCGCCGGAGAAGACGGCCTCCATAAAGGGCTTGGCACGATCGATCAAGCCGATTTCGTCGAGCTTGCCGATCAATTCACGGCGCGCCGCCAGCACTTTCTCCTTGTCCAGATAGTTGCGCAGCAACAAATAGCCGTCTTCAGCAAAGCGTTCGTGCAGGGCACCCGTATTGCCCAGCAAGCTATTGGCATCGCGTAACTCGCCGAATGTCTCATGCGAGAGATCGAAGGCATTTCCGTTCGATGACAACGTTTCCGGCAAGACGAGAGTCTGAATAACCACCTTGCCTAACCTCCCTGATGCGGTGAGAACTCCGTCGCGGCAGTAGACGTGGTCACAGCGCCGTCTATGGCCGCTCCGTCAATACTACCTTTCACACCAAACCACTGCAATTGCGGTGTGCCGTCCGCTGCGCGGGATACCCTTCTCAGCGGCCCCGGCCTACATCATGCCGTGGCCGAAGGGATCATCGCCGATCCAGCGCTCGTCGGCGGGTTCATTGGAGAGTTGGTAGCGTGTGTCGGTGGAAAGGCGGATGTGGTTCTCCGGGCTTTCGTTGTCCAGCGAACAGTGCAACGTAAACATGCCGAACATGAGCACGTCACCCGGCTCGAATTCCGTGGTGAGCCAGCGCCCGCCGTACCGCTGCTGGGGTTGATTCGGGTCTTTGGTCAGCGACCCGCCGCCGTACGGGTTCTTATCTTTATCCTTGTCCACGTCGATCTTGCCGTACGTCTGCTGCAGTTCTTGCCACTTGTGCGAGCCATGCAGGATCGCCAGCGGGCCGTCGCATAAGGGTATTGCTCCCTGCGGGATCCATGTCGTCACGACGTTTCGGGTGCCGCGTCCCATGTACACCCAGTCGAAGTGACAGGGGGCGGCAGCCCCACGACGCCGGTTGCGCACCCAAATGTAATTGAGGTGGAGCACTTCGTCCCCGAAAAACTCCTCAAAGAAGGACATGATTCTACCGGAAAAGCAAACCTCCTTCAGCGCCGGCCCCGACCGGAGGTTGCGGGCGAATGCCTTGCGGTCCGTCGCGCTGATGCCACTCGTGTCACCCGAAAAGATGGCATCCATGAAGGGCTTACTGCGGTCGATAAGACCGATTTCGTCGAGCTTGCCAATCAGTTCGCGGCGGGCCGCCAGCACCTTTTCTTTGTCCAGGTAATTGCGGAAGAGCAGATAGCCGTCCTCGTCAAGCCGTTCGTGGATTGCACCCATATCGCCGAGCAAGCTGTTGGCGTCCCGCAACTCCCCGAACGTCTCGTTAGAGAGATCGAAGGCATTGCCATTCGACGTCAGTGTTTCTGGCAAGACCGTCGTTTTCATCGCCGTCTGAGTGTCTCCCGTCTCAATGGAAGGTTCCCATTATCGAAGCACAGGCGCTTTCGCGCCTTGGATGCTGACGAACAGGCTGATTTTCTCAATTGTGCCAGAAAAGCCTTCTCGCCGCCCCGTTTTATCCAGATTCTACCAACTCTCCTGGTAACACCCGCATCATCACGCTGCTGCAAGAAAGCCAAGCCTATTGCCTTGATCCCTGGCATCCCCAAGATCAGCACACGCTCATCCCGTTGACTGCACGCCGGCCGCGATGCCATTGATGGTCTGGAAGATTCCTTCCAACAAGCGGCGCGCTTCCGGCGTGAGTTCATCCAAAGGAGTCTCAGCCGCGTCAGCAAAGTCTGTGCGCCACTCCTTGATCATGCGCACTTGGAGACAGTGCAGCGGATCGACGTAGGGATTGCGCAGCAGAATCGAGCGTTGCAGCACCGGCGAAGAGTCGAGGAGTTGCTCTTGGGCCGTAATCTGCAGGAGCGCATCCCGCGTGCGTTGGTACTCTTCCGCAATCGCTGTATAGATCTTGTCTCTTACTGCGTCGTCAGTTACCAGTCCGGCGTAGAGACGCGCCACCGACATGTCGGCGGTGCCGATGCTCAGTTGGGCGTTATCGATGAGCGAACGGAAGAAGACCCAACGCGTGTACATCGCGCGCAAGCGCTCCAAATTGCCCCCGTCTGCGGCAATAAACGCCTGCAAGGCGCTGCCGACGCCGTACCAACCAGGTAAGTTATGTCGACTCTGCGTCCACGCGAATACCCACGGTATCGCCCGCAGATCCTCCACGCGGTCGCCGCCCTTGCGCGACGCCGGCCGCGACCCCACATTCATGCGGCTGATGTGTTCGATGGGCGTCGCCTGCTGGTAATAGGTGCGGAGTTCCGGTGTCTCGTAGATGAGTGCTCGATAGGCACGGAACGCCGTCTGCGACAGCGTCGCCATGGTGCTCTCCCAGTCAGGCTCCAGGGAAGCGCGGGACTCCAAAACGCTGGGACTGAGCCGCGCCAGCAGCATGGCATGGATGACCTGCTCCAGGTTGCGATGCGCAACCGCTTGGCGGCCATAGCGGGAAAAAATGACCTCGCCCTGTTCCGTCAGCTTCATGCCGCCGGCCAGTGAATCGGGAGGCTGCGCCATAATGGCGCGGTTCGTCGGCCCGCCGCCCCGACCGAGGGCGCCGCCGCGGCCGTGGAAAAGCTGGACGGTCACGCCATGAGCGCGGCAGGCGGCAACGACCTGTCTCTGCGCGCAATAGAGTTCCCAGGTAGACGTGAGAAATCCGCCGTCTTTGTTGCTGTCGGAATACCCTAACATGACCTCGAAGCGGTCGTCCCAGCGCGCCACGTGAGAGCGGAACACAGGTATCGAGAGCAGCGCATGCATGAGATCAAATCCGCCGCGTAAGTCCCCGATGGTCTCAAGTAGCGGCACAATCTTGAGACGACTCTCGCTTACTCGTCCCTGGGCGTCCACTTGCCATAGCCCGGCCTCCTTGGCCAGCACAGCTACTTCAAGTAAGTCGCTCACCGATTCCGTAAAGCTAATGATGTAGGTGTTGCAAGCCGCTATCCCAACCTCCGCCTGCATGCGTGCCACGCTCACCAGAGTCTGGAAGGCCGTGCGAGCGGCTTCGCTTACGGAGAGTTCGTGAAAGCCTATCGTCTCTGAGCTCTCGAGCAACCGCGTGAGCAGTGCAACTTTGTCTGATTCACTCAAAGCGCTATAACGCGGCGTTACATCCGCTGCGGTGAGATATGCATCCAGCGTGGCCTCATGCACGCCGCTGTGCTCGCGCACGTCTAGATCTACCAGATGAAAGCCGAAGACTTGCACCCGTCGAATCACGTCGCGGAGCAGGCCCCGGGCAATTCGTCCGCCACCGTTCTGTACCAAGCTGTCCTGGATGAGCAACAGATCTTCAAGCAATGCATCGGGGTCATGGTACGCTCCGGAAGCCGCCGCGCCACCGCCCGCATAGCGTCGGCGCGTGCGCGCCAAACGCTTCTGCATCATGACGATCTTGGTGCGGTAAGGCTCTATAATGTCCGACTTGGCGCCAACTCCGGCGCCGGGCAACGATTCGCGGTCGCGCGCAATCGAATCCAGCAACTCCTGCGAGACGGACGCATAGTGCACCGATGGGCTCAATACACGCCACAACTCGTCTAGGTCTCGCGTGTATCTATCGAGGATTAGAGACCGATGCATGCGCAAAGTCTCTTCGGTCACCGCCGGTGTGACGAATGGATTCCCATCCCGATCGCCTCCCATCCAGGACCCGAAGGTCAAGAAGCGCGGCAGCGTAAATGCATGCTCCTCAGAGTATTGCCGCAATGCGTCTTCCAGCTCGTGATAGAGTGCCGGGATCACGTCCAGCAATACGTGATCGAAGTAGTAGAGTCCGTCGTCAACCTCTCCCAAGACGGTTGGGCGCTCCCAGGGCGTGATGTCAGTTTGCGCCAATATCGTCACAATCTCATGGATCTTTTCACTGGTCCGCTGCTCAAGCGACACGTCTTGACGCTTGCTCTGGCGTTCAGCTAGACAGGCTCGCAACATCTCAAGAAATACCAGCAGCGTCCGCCGCCGCACTTCTGTGGGGTGCCGCGTGAAGACCGGGCGAATGGAGAGGAGCGCCAGAATTGGCGCCAGTTCTGCCGGCATGACGCCCTCGCTCTTCAGGTGCGCTATGGCGGCGGCAATCGATTCATACCTTGGGTTGGGATGTCCTTTGCGCTCGTTCTCGCGCATGCGGCGCAGGCGGTGCTGCTCTTCCGCAGCGTTGATGAGATAGAAGTAGAGGGAAAACGCTCGAGCCACCGCGAACATCTGCTCCTGCTGCAGATCGGACACTGAGTCCGCCAGCGGTTGCAGTGAAACGGTAGCCGTGGTCGTCCGCTGCCAGATGGCGCGAAGACGAACGTCCTCAACCAGGTCCAGGAGTGACTGACCGTGCTGCTCCCGCAGCACCTCACCGAGCACGCTGCCCAGAAAGTGCACGTCCTCGCGCAGTTGCTCGATGGGTACCCGTTGTAGAGCGGTCTGCTTAGGCTCGGCTTCCATCTCCATACCACGTTCCCTCTGCAATCCGGATTGATAGGAGCTTCCACACCCCATGGAGGGGTTTGCAAGCAAATTAGGTGCGTTAGGCGAATTTGACAAGTCAAGAAGAGGAGAATGCTCATCCCTATCATGCCATACTTGCAAGCCCCATGACTGAGGAGCAGCCGGTATCCTGTATACAGGCTACTTGGACTCAGTGACAGTCACTTTGGTGTCCGCCTAGCGCCGCACCGCCGCGCGGAAGGGAGCGGGCGCCATTTCGGCCAAGAGAGCGAGTTCAGGTAACTTGAACAGCCGCAACATCCCCAGATACGCAAGCAGCAACAACCCGCCGCCTCCCACGACCAACGCCAACAAGCCGACCGTGCCACCGCCATCGGTCAACACCCGTTGCACGTAGAGCATGCCGCCAGCCGCGAGTGCAACAAATAACGTACCCGTGCCGATAGTTACGATGAATCGGCCAAAGCCCTCGCCGCCCACACCCCCCAAGAAGCGGCTAAGCAGCCAGAGCATGACAAGCGCATGGCCGGAATTCTGCACAGTGTTCGCCAGCACCAGCCCCGGCATGCCGAGCGGTTGCAGCAACGGCAAGGCAACAGCGAGATAGAAACCAATGCCCAAGATGCCTACGAGCACTGGCGTGCGGGTGTTCTTGCGAGCGTAGTAGGCAAAGATGAAGAGCTGGTCCAACCCCGTCAGCGGCAATTGCCAACTGTAGAGGAAGAGCGCCAAGCCGGTGGCTTCGGCGTCGGCGGCGTCGAACGCCCCGCGCTGATAGACAAGCTCGACGATGGGCCAGTGCCAGATCAACATCAAGGCAAAGATCGGCAGCATCAGGAGCAGAATGAGCCGCACCCCTTGGTTGAGTATGCGCCGAAAGTTTTCTAGATTGGCGACACTTTCTTCTGCGGCTAACAGCGGGAGCACGGCAAGGGCAATCGCGGAGCCGACCAAGCCGAGGGGAAGTTGCACCAAGCGGGTCGCGTAGTTCATTGCGGCGATGCTGTCCTGGCCGGTACACGACGCAAGGTTGCGATCCAAGACAATGGCAAACTGCGTGATGATCAACCCCGCAAAGACGGGCGCATAGAGCCGCAGAATGCGCGGCACGGCGGGATGCGATAAGGCCACGCGCGGGCGCAAGCCCATGCGCCACAAGCCCGGCAGTTGAAAGATAAGCTGCCCAACCGATCCCACCAGCACGCCGAGCGCAAGGCTCGCAACGCCAAAGCGACCGACAAAGAGCAGCGCGGTGAGGATGATGCACACGTTATACACCGCCGCGCAGAAGGCCGGATAGTGGGGTCGCTGACCGGCGTAGAGCGCGGCGTTGACCACGCCCGACAGACCCAAGAAGGCCGCGGCGGGCAAGGCCAAGCGGGTTAGTCCAACCGTTTGCGCGAGCAATTCCGACCCAGCGCTAGCGCTTGTTGCCGCAACGGTGGCTGTCTGCGACGAGATTAGGCACTGATCGGCAAGATTTGCGGCAAAGCCGGGAACGAGAATGCGGACGAGGGGTTCCGCGAACACGCTCAGCACTATCACCATGCCGCCGAGCACCACCGCCGCCAGCGCCAGCATTGCGCCGAACAACGCCGAGAATTCGCGGTTATTTCTTGCGTAGTCGGCAAAAACAGGGACCAAGGCAGCCGTCACCGCGCCGCCGAGCAGAAGGTCGTAGACCATCGTCGGCACTTGGGACGCCGCCACGAAAGAGGAGGCTGCCCCGCTCACCCCAAAGAGGTACGCGATGGTCTGTTCGCGAACGAGCCCGAGAATGCGGCTGAGCACGTTGCTGAGAAGCAACACCACCGCGGCACGAGCCATGATCACGTCGGTGGAAACAGACGCGCTCATCTAATGAAAGGTACTCTGATCCGGTTTATTCTTACGGGCCACCGCCTATAGCAGCACGCTGTCGCACGCGCGGTCTCGATGTGGGCAACATCACTCGTCAAGCGATTGCGCGCCTTGCCCTCGTCGCAAGCGGCGCATGCCAACTCTCACGCCGAGGCCGAGCAATCCGACGATTGCCAACGGAATGCCGAACGTAAGCAGCCAAATGAGCACGTCCACAGCCGTCCGCGCCACTACGATGAGCGCCGCAAAGCTCGTCTCAACGGTCTGTCCCGGTTGCCAGACCGAACGCGCGGAGACATCTTCGCGCAAGGCCGTAAAAAATAGCTCGGTCCGGTTATTGAATCCAACCGCGTCGGCTGGATCTGCCGCTATCGCAATGGGGATTTGCAGGCGGCCTTCAGCCACGTCTACCCGCATGTCGATACGCAAGTCACTGCCTGCGCCAGCCTGCAGCAAGCCAAGCTGCCACACTATGGTACTCGTGTCCCGGTCGTAGCTGCCGCCGGAAGTCGCTCGCACAAACGTCAAGCCGGGTGGCAGTGTCGTCCGTATGGTGACGTCGGTGGCATCGCCTGTTCCGGCGTTCGCATAGTAGACCCAGATGGGAATGGTGTTCCCTTGCGCGCCCGAAGCCGGGCCATCGACCTGCAACGTCAGGTCCGGCGCGAACGATAGCGTAAGGTAGGCGGTATTGTTAGCCTCGTCCAACTCAGCGCTTGCCGATTGAAAGTGGGTGTGCAGCTCGATGTCTTTTTCAGTAGCCTCCACGCGCAATTGCACGTAAACCGAATTCACCGAGCCGGGCGCAATGTCAGAGAGGCTCCAACGGATTTTGCGACTCAGTGGATCGTATACACCCCCATGTCCCATACCTATCACACTAAGGAATTCAGGCACCCAAAGCACCAGTATTCCGTCACGCGCCGTCACGCTGCCCTCATTGCGATAGGTGAGAACAAACGTGGTCACTTCATGCGCAACGGGCAAATTCTCGGCCGCGAGCACCACTGAGAGGTCCGGCGGGGCGTGCAGGAGCACGTGGATCGTCGCGAGCGCAATGCGATTCTCGAGGACGTTCAAGCGTCCCTGGAGCCGCTCGATCTCTCCGCGCACTTCCGCCAGCCGATTCTCGACTTTCAGGAGGTCTTCCACGGCGTCGGATTGTTCCAGCAAGGCGAGGAGTTGGGTCTCGGCGGCTCGCAGGTTGCGGAGACGCGCATCGAGGTCGGTATATTCTTCAGTAACGTCGCGGGCGGCGGTTTGCTCAGCCAATACTTCCTGAGCGAGAGCGCGCAGCGCAGACAAGGCTTGGTCGAAAGCCTCCGCGGGCACCCGCAACGTGAGCGAGGTCGGCTGGCTATCGCCGGCGCGCCTCACTTCAGCAGTGGCAATGAACGCTCCGGGAATACCCGCCACTATCTGTTCGACACTGGTGAGAGCGGCTGCGGGATTCTCTACCACGATGCTGAGCGTTCCGTTACGAATAACCTTGGCATCCGTTGCAAAAACCGCAGTTGGGAGTGGGGCGGACGCCGCTACTTTTTGCGCGCTGCTTTCAGCGGCGGGCGCGGCGATTTCCGGCTGAGCCGCTTCCATTCGTTCCGCGGGGGCATCATAATCTGCAGCAGATTCTTCCATTGTAGCGGTGGAGGCACCTGCTCCGATGAAGAGCCCCTCCTCTGCGAATCCGAAAGAGAAGTAAAACAGAAATCCGACAAAGACTAGTGCCCCCAATAGCATCAGCAGGCCGGTCAAGATGATTATCAGCTTCTTCATGGGGCCACGTACCTCCACTCTTGATGAGAGACTTCCGACCTATCACACTCGGACCGCACGCGGGTCTGAGATTTCTTGTCTGCTATTGCCCCTTGGCTCCTGGCACGGGAAAGATACAGAGTTCAGAATACGGCACCGGCAACGGAGCCCGTCATTCGCGGCGTTTCCGTGTTACTGCCGCGATTCGGAACTGCTATCTAAGGCACGCATATACGCGCGCATGGCACGGTCGGTCTCTTCGATGCGTTGATACACATCGCCAAGCTGTTGCCATGCCTGCAATCGGTTAGGCGCGGCAGCCGCGATCGCCTCGAGCTGTTGCGCAAGAGCAGCGAGTGTAGGCTCGTCCATTTGCGGTCCTGCCTGTTCCAGCTTGCGCAGGAGAGCATCCCAGTTTTCTGCACTTTCCCCACTCTTGCCAGCGTCAGGAGCGGCACTCGCCGCCGGCGGCGGTTCCACAGCTGGCGGCTCATCCTTCTCGGGAGCAGTGTCTTGGGCAGGAGTTACAAGAATGCGCTTTCGCTCTTCCTGCGCATCCGTGGCGGCGCGTGCACTGATGCGCTCTGCTGCGCGCGTTCGTGCATCTCCCTCTTCCGGCTCTTCTTTCGCGGCCAACGTTGCTTCGATCCGCTGCAAAAAGTCAATCGGCACCTCTATCTCCGCGTCATCATTCGGCAACGGCAAACGTGAAGGGCCGTTGGCAGGATAAAGCGCGCGGGCCAGCGTAAAGTCTGGGTCCACTTGACGGGCGCGCTCCAGGAGTTGCCGCGCCTGGTCTATGAGACCCATGTGCGCCCGCACGTCTGCCGAAAGCAAGATCGCCTTCAGGCAGTTTGGGTGCTCGCGGACGATTTCATCTGCAATCCCACTGGCCGCTTGCCTCTCCCCATTGAGCCAATGCGCCTCCATGAGGGCGACACGCGCGCTCCAGTGAATCTGGGTCTCCTCAAGCACATAGCGAAACTCGGCAATTGCATGCTCCAGCAAGCCACTGCGCAGGTGTATGCGCGCCAGACCGACGCGCGTCAAGAGTCCATTTTCATGCGCAGCGTCTTCCACTTCCTGCCTGAGCGTCATGAGACGTTGTTTAACGTCGGTCCGCGTGGGATCACATTCAAAGGCACGGCGGATCACGGCGAGTCTTTCTTCGTCTCGTCCTTGGGTCTCCAACACCTCAGCGAGGCTTGTGAGCGTGTCAGGGCTCTCCGGGTCCATGTCGAGCGCTTGCAGGAGGTGCTCTTCCGCTTCCTCCATTTGGCCCGATTGCAAGTAAACATTGCCAAGCAAGGTGCGCGCCGCCAGATTGCTCGGGGACTGCTTGAGCAGATAGCGGGCGATTTCCTCCGCAAGCTCGGCGTGATTCAGCGCGAGCGCCTGTTCTCCCCACTGCAGGAAATCTCTTAGCTTCATTTTCCTCTACGGTCCTATGCTGCGGTCTCCAGAACCTGCTCGCTTAGATTGTTTACCTTGTTACCGCACCGGGCGCTTACACATGAGAGAGCCTGCTGCAACTTCCCTTGCGCCTCTGCGATCAGCCCGCCGAGCGCATCCACAAGGACTCTCGGAATCCGCTCTTTGCACACCAGGTCAGCGTCTAATTCGCCAACGTGGTTCCTCCAACTTGGCCGGATATTACGACGGATCCACCCCGGCCAAACTTAGTTCCACATGCTCACCAGGTCTTCTATGGCCGCGCGATCCAGCCCCGGTCCCACTACTGCCATGTGCGCCCACCCGGGCACGAAGATACGTTGCGCCACACGCAGGATGTCGTCAGCGGTGATGGCATCGATAGTAGCGAGCATTTCGTCCAGCGTAATCGTGGTGTGCATTAGCACCTCTTGACTGCCGTACCAGCTCGCCACGTTCCAACTATCTTCCATGCTCAGCAGCAGCCGCCCCTTCGTGAACTCCCGCACCTTATCCAACTCTTCCGCCGGCAGCCTGTGCTGCCGAATGCGGTCTACCTGTTCCCAAATGGCAGCGAGGGCACTGCCCAGATGCCCGTCGTCCACTCCAGCCGCAATGACGAAAGAGCCTGTGTCAAAATACTGCTCAGCATATGAGTAAATGTCGTACGCCAAGCCCAGGCGCTCGCGTACCTCTACTGCCAAGCGCGAACTCAAACCGTCGCCCAACGCGGTGTTGAGCAGTTCAAAGGCGTGGCGATCAGGGTCGGCGTGGGAAAGGCCCTTGCCTCCGATGCAAAGCTGCACCTGATTGTGGTCCTCGGGCTGCGTGACAACCCGCTCGACAGGCTGCGTCGCGACCGCTGGGAGCCACGCCGGACCGGTCCCCTTGCGTAAGTTGCCAAACGCCTCTTCCGCATGGGAAAGAGCAACGTCGGGGTCCACGCCGCCTGCAACGACAAGCACCATATTGTTGGCGCGGTAGAAATCTTCCACGTGTTGCAACAGGTCGTCGCGGGTGATGTTCAGAATGGACTCCGGACGTCCACCGATGTCTTCTCCAAGCGGGTGACCGGGCCACAGCAAGCGTGACATGAGCACGTGTACCCAATCCGATGGCGTGTCCTGGTAGAGTTCGAGCTCCTCCAGAATCACACTGCGCTCCCGCTCGACGTCGTCGGGATTCAGCGCGGGGTTCAGGGCAATGTCGGAAAGGATGTCGAATGCGATTGGGAGATGCTGCGACGCCACTTTCGCCCAAAAGACGGTTGCCTCGCGTCCCGTGCTCGCGTTCAAGAGACCGCCGGTGCGTTCAATCGCTTCCGCTATTTCCTGGGGATCGGGCCGTCGCACCGTGCCCTTGAAGAGCATGTGTTCCAGAAAGTGGGATAGCCCCATAAGGTCGTATGGTTCGTAGCGCGAGCCGGCCCCACAGAACAGACTAACGGTTACCGCGCGGGTGTGCGGCATGGGCAGTATGAGCACCCGCAGCCTATTAGGTAGGGTGTGCCTACGCAGCGTCTGCTCTTTCATCGATCTCACCAATTAGGTTAGGCAGCGTTGGACAGAGAGGCGACCCGCGCAAGCTCTTGCAGGGCACGTTGTACCGCCGCATCCTCTTCAAGCGGTTTCGTGCCATCGAAATCCGCCTCGACCACTATGGAGGGGGTGATGCCAACCTCAGAGATTGACTCCTTGCCGGGCGTAAGCCAACGCGAAATAGTTACGCGAAGTTGCGAACCGTCGCTCAGGTCGTGGGGCAACTGTACCGTGCCCTTGCCAAACGTGCGCTGGCCGATAATGACGGCACGATCGTAGTGTGCTAACGCGCCGGCCACGATTTCCGAGGCGCTGGCGCTGCGCTCATTCACCAAGACAACCAGAGGAATGTCGAGGGCCACCCCTTCCCTGGGTACGCGATACGGGCGCAGCTGCTGCGCCTGCTCTTCATAGAGCACCACGGTTCTCCGCGGCAAGAACTCGCCGCTTACTCTGATCGCCGCGCCCAGCAGTCCACCGGGGTTATCCCGCAAGTCCAGAATGACACCGGGCGCTTCAGCATCAACCAGCGATTCCAGCGCCGCGCGCAAGTCATCGGCAGTAAGCGCGCCAAAGCTCCACAGGCGTATGTAGCCAACGTTCCCTTCCAGCGTTTGCGCTGAAAGTGAGGGGATTCTGATCTCCGCTCGCGTCAAGGTCAAGTCAAACGGCTCTTCCTCGCCGCGCTTTACGGTCAACACAACATCAGTGCCCGCGGCCCCGCGGATGCGCAACGCGGTCTCTTCAGGTGTTTCGCCTGCGATTGGATCGCCATCCACCGCCATGATAATATCCCCCGGTTGTAAGCCTCCGCTCTGTGCCGGGGAGTCGGGGAATACCGAGTGAATGATGATCTGCCCATCTTTTTCCTCGATGCGCGCGCCGATGCCCTGGAACTTCTGGCGCGTTTGCTCCCGTGCCCGCTGGCTCACTGAGGGGTCGAGCAGAACGGTGTGCGGGTCTTCAAGAGTCTCCAGCATACCACGAATAGCGGCGCGTACCATGACATCCTTGTCCACCGGCCGGTAGAAGTTTTGCGAGACAACTTCCCAAACCTCCACGAAGAGTTTCCACTTCTGATCCTCGCCGACTGGGGGAGTAGTTGGAACGATACCGGGGAGTACTCCAGAGAGGACTTCACCCAGGGGGTCTGTTGGTGAGCCTCGGGAACCCGCCGCATAGCCCGTCGCAAAGGCGCCGGTGACAACCGTAAGAACAAGCGAGAATGACAAGATGATAGTCAGGAAGTGCTTGCGCTTCATGGGTCAGGCCTCGAATTCTACTGGTATCCGCTCTGGTGGTGTTTGTGGTCCTGCGGCACCCTGCGTTACTTTCAAGATAGCATAGCACTATGCGAGAGACAACCGCCCGACCGCCATCGTTGCAGGCAGCTATTTGCACACAGCGGACGGGGTTTTTCGGCTGTATAACTGCCCGGTGTTGCTCTTGAGCGGCTTGGTGACCAGCCTTTGGTGAGCAGGGGTGCGCCTCTAGACAATTCAGTTCCAAACACATCTCACGTGGGCGCGACGTGTCAATTTCGGGGCCAATCTCCTTACAGGCTGTAGTGAGTCAATTTGATTCTCTTTTGCTGGGCGCGTATTATGGAATTCAGGCTAAGAACGACCACTGGCAGGAAAGGTTAAACGGGAATGCTTGGCACATTTGGGTGGACGGAGCTCCTCATCATCCTTGTGATCATCGTAATCCTCTTCGGGGGCAGCCGGATTGCAGGCCTCGGCGGTTCGCTCGGCAAGAGCATCCGCGAATTCCGCACGGCGATGAAGGAAGAACAGGAAGAGCCCAGCGAATCGGACGGGGAAAAGAAAGCCGATTCATCTGCGGACTCCGGCGAAAAGAAAGAGGATTCGGGCCAGTCTGAAAGCGAAGAGAAAGAATCCAAGAAAAGCTAGCGCGTTTTGCTCAAGCCGAAGCGTCTGTACTGGCTTTGGAATGCCACGTGTGACGCTCGAGGCGCCCCTCGTGAACCTGAATCTGGTTTTTCGCTCATCCGTGCCTACGCGCAGGATATCCCGGCCCTTCTAAAGACTAACCGGTGGTTGATGCTTTTCACCGCCGGTTCTTTCTTTGCCGGTATTGTCGCCGGGGCCGTGCTCGCGCTGGCCTATCCCAATGCAACTGAAACCCTCCTCCGCGCCTATGCCGAGCAGATCGAGCGCCTCGGCGGCATCGAGTCTATCTCTACCGGCGCGATCCTGCGCAACAACCTGCGCATCCTGCTCCTCAGCCCCATACTCGCCTTAGTCACGTTCGGCCTCTATCCGCTGATCGTTGCGGCACTGCCCGGTGTGATCCTAGGCATGCTGGCCGTGCAAATCGAAACGATGATACTCCTAAAGATACTTGTGGGACTCTTGCTCATTCTTCCACACGGTGTCTTTGAAGTACCCGCAATCGTGTTCGGCAGCGCCCTCTCGCTGCGGCTGGCATGGTCGCTGTTGCGACCGGTTCCCTCCCTCACTGCGATGGAGAATCTGGTTTGGGCCGCAGTGAACGTCATCAAGGGCTACGTCTTCCTCGTAGTCCCACTCATCGTGATTGCCGCCTGGGTCGAGGTGAACGTGACCGGCCACGTCGCGCGCTGGCTCATCGAGCTGAGCGCATTCACTACGATACCTCAGCCCTAGTGAAACTCCAGGCGGATTGCATGCTACAATTGGAGACATGCTATTACGCCACTTACCACTAGTTCTGTTGCCATGACTCTTGCACCATCTTCAACCGCCCAACGAATGCGAAACGTGCGCGATTGGCTTCGGGAGTCTGAGGCGGACGCGCTGCTCGTGAGCAGCGACTACAATCGCCGCTACCTTTCCGGCTTCACGGGTTCTTCCGGCTGGCTGCTGATCAGCGCTACTACAGCTCTGTTGATCACAGACTCCCGCTACACCGAACAGGCGGGCAAGCAAGCTCCCGACTTCACGATCGTGCCGCAATCAGGCCAATTGGCCTCCCTGCTCTTGGATCTCAGTAAGCAGCACGGCTTCGGTCGGCTGGCCTTCGAATCGGACCATGTGAGCGTGGCCGCGTACGATACATACCGGGAGGCTCTGAAAGGTGAAGTCGACCTCGTCGCATCTCAGGGAGTCGTAGAGGATCTCCGCGTGGCCAAAGAGCCGGACGAGGTAGCCGCGCTCCAGCGTGCCATAACCATTGCCGACAACGCCTTGGCCGAACTTCTCACGTGGCTGCGTCCCGGCGTCACCGAGAAAGACGTGGCGTGGCGCTTGGAGGTCTTGATGCGGGAGGCCGGCGCGGAAGGCCTCTCCTTTCCGTCCATCGTAGCGGCCGGACCCAATGGCGCCATGCCGCACCACCGGCCGGGGGACGACATCATCCCCCGCGACACGTTCATCGTCATGGACTTTGGCTGCATTGCCGACGGGTACTGCTCGGACATGACCCGCACGGTGGCGCTCGGCACGCCCTCCCCGGAGATGCAGGCGGTCTATGAGCTTGTCTTCAAGGCTCAGGAAACCGCGGCAAGCCAGGTACGCGCCGGCATGTCCGGCGTCGAAGCCGATGCGTTGGCGCGAGAGGTCATTGTGGCCGCCGGACACGGCGATCACTTCGGCCACGGCCTCGGACATGGCGTCGGTCTGGAAATTCACGAGGCGCCGCGCCTTTCACCCTTGGCGGGCGACACGCCGCTGCCCGCCGGCGCCGTGTTCTCTATCGAGCCCGGCGTGTATCTGCCAGGGGTAGGCGGCGTGCGCATCGAGGACCTGGTTGTGCTCCGTGAGGACGGCGCGGACGTACTCACCGGATCGCCGAAACTAAGATTCTCAGCATGAGTCCGCATACCGTTGCCGGATGAACTTGGCAGACAGCAGCCCCTATATCTTGTCCCCTCTCCCTCGGGGAGAGGGCTAGGGTGAGGGTATAACATCAGAGCAAAACTAACTTGAAGGGTACAAGTGCAGGAGGCATTGCGCATTGATCGAAACTGGCAACTTACGACGGGGCGTCGTAATCGAATATGAGGATGCCATCTTCCGCCTGGAAGAGGTAAAGCACATCAAAATGGGGCGGGGCGGCGCCGTCGTGCGGCTTAAGCTCCGGCACGTGCAGGACGGCCACATCATCGATCGCACCTGCGACGCCGGCGCTCGCTTTCGCCAAATCCGACTGGAGCAGCGCCCGGCGCAGTTCCTCTATCAGGACGGCGATGTCTTTCACTTCATGGACACGGAGTCGTACGACGAGATTCTCGTAAGCGGCGACTTGCTGGGCAATGCCGTAAACTACCTCAAGGACGGCGCTACGATTGAACTGGAAATGCACGGCGAGCGAGTACTCGATGCGACCTTGCCGCCTTCCGTTGAGCTTGAAGTTGCGGAGACCGCCCCCGGATTCAAGGGCGATACTGCCGCCGGCGGCACGAAGCCGGCAACCGTAGAGACGGGCCTGGTCGTCAATGTACCGCTCTTCGTCAACGCGGGAGAGACGATACGCGTGGATACGCGCACAAACGACTACATTGAACGGGTGCGTTCGTCGTGAGCAGTCCAGATGAACAGCAGGAGCAAGTAGCCGGGCACGCTACGCCGCTGTCTCAGGTCATCGATGAGCGCCTGAAGCCGCTCATCGAGCTCATCAGCGGCTCAGACGTAGAAGAGCTCTCTCTGGAGCATGACGGCGTGCGCGTGGCAATCAAGCGCACGGCCCAAACGCTGTCGGTGGTGTCATCATCCCCCCCGCCCGCCGCGGAAGAGACCGAACCGGAGTTGCACGTTGTGCACGCGGGGAGGGTCGGCGTCTTCTCTCGCAGCCGCAACCAGGAGCAGCTTCCGGTTATCGATGAAGGCGTGGTAGTAGAGGAAGGGCAGTTGCTGGGCTACATCGAGGTGCTCAACGTGCTCAATGAAGTCCACGCGCCCTTTGCCGGAACGTTGCAACGCTTTCTCGTGGAATCGCGGCAGCCGGTTGAATACGGTCAGCCCCTCGCCCTCATCGAACCTGCGCCAGAACCGGCTACGGACGATGTGGAGTAGTCACTCAAGCGGCGGACTCCGTCATTACCATGAAAATAGCACGAGGGACTCCGTCATTCCCGCGAAAGCGGGAAGGTGGATTCACATTTCAAGTGCAACACCTGGTTCATGAATACTTCAGCTGG
>JAPPLM010000077.1 GCA_028874195.1 Chloroflexota bacterium | reverse complement strand
ACCTTAGCAAAGTGTTGCACTTCGTTTGTGAGTCTAGGGAATCCATCTTCTCTTGTAGTCTGAAGATGTGTTCACAGAGTCTGGCTACCACACAGAATCTCTTTGGCCTGGCAAGACCACTTGTCCCTCAAGAATGGGTATGGGGACACGGGACACCGCACGTCTAACTCATACCCGATCTACTCCGTTGGATGCAGTAGCATCTTGCCGAATTGTGCGCGCGCGGCCATGCGTTCGTGCGCCTTTTGCGCCTCCTCCAGTGGGAATACGGTATCGAGCACCGGATTCAGTATCCCGCGTTCGGCGAGCCCGAGCACGTGCTGTAGGTCCAGGCGATTGCCGCCCATGCTGCCGAGTAAGCTCTGCTGGCGCGTGTAGAGGTAACCGATGTCCACCTTGCCAGCGCGCCCCGTCGTCGCCCCGCAGGTGACGAGCCGCCCGTTGCGCGCCAGCGAGCGAATGCTCTGCTCCCACGTAGCTTCGCCCACGTGCTCGAAAACGACATCTACGCCGCGTCCGTTGGTGATGTGCTTCACTGCGTCGACAAGGTCCGTTTCGCCGTAGTTGATGGTGGCCTCCGCGCCCAAAGCCTGTGCGCGGTCGAGTTTCTCCTTGGTGCTGGCAGTGGCGATAATGTGCGCGCCGAGAAACCGCGCAATCTGCACAGCGTAGACGCCGACACCACTGCCGGCCGCCTGCACGAGCACCCATTCCCCCGGCTGAACGCGGGTGCGCCGGTAGAGCATGTGCCAGGAGGTGATGGCGGCCAGGGTGAGGGCTGCAGCCGCGTCGTACGAAAGAGAATCCGGAATGGGTACGGCAATTGACGCCGGCACCGTGATGTACTCCGCGTAGCCGCCTTGGTTGGGGGCCGTGCCGATGATGTGGCCGCTAGCGCAAATGCTCTCTTCGCCCTGTAGGCAGAACTCACAGGCGTTGCAGAACGCCCACGGAGACACCGCCACTCGTTGTCCTACAGAGACGTTCGTTGCGGCTTCTCAGGCTTGCACGATTTCACCCGCGACCTCGGATCCAGGTGTGTGCGGCGGTTCAATGCCCGGCCGCGCGCCGATGCGCAACCAAATGTCGAGGTGGTTCACGCCCGATGCGTGGATTTTGACGAGGACCTCATCCGCTGCGGGCTCTTGCACCGGCACGGTATCGAGTTGTAGGGTCTCCGGCCCTCCAAACGAATGAAAGCGTACAGCGCGCATGGATGTTTCTCCTCTGTTTACGATGCAAGAGTGGTTACTGGCGATGTGGCAGGTGGGTGTCATTTACTGTGTCCAGCGGATATGGTACCGCGTGCGCAGCCGGTGCGCATCTTACAGGAGTGGCAAAGACCCACCACTGTCCCTGTATGCAAGGTGTATTGCGAAACGCTACAGTTGAAGCGCGGGGGACAAGCCCCCGCTCTACACGGAAACCTAGCGGCTCTGTCTTTTGCAGTCTGCGGCGAGGTCTCGAATCGGCTGCATGACCGCCCGCCGTTCGTACTGAGCCTGTCGAAGTACGTGCGGTGTGTAGATGGCAGGGGGTGATGAAACTTCGTTCGGTTGGCTGGCGGGGGCGGGTGTAGCTTTGGAGTAGGTCATGTCAAGTGTAGTCTCACTCAGCATCGAAGCCACAGACAGCGCCGCCCGCGTGGGTACGCTGCGCACGCCGCACGGCGCAGTGCAGACACCCGCCTTCATGCCTGTGGCGACGCAGGCCAGCGTCAAGGCGCTTACGAGCGACGAGGTAGGCGTCCTCGGCGCGGAGATGGTGCTGGCAAACACCTATCACCTGATGCTCCGGCCGGGCGCCGAGGTAATGGCGCAGCTAGGCGGTCTGCATCGGTTTATGCGCTGGCCGGGACCCATCCTCACCGACAGCGGTGGGTATCAAATTTACAGCTTGGCGCACCGCGTGGACGTGACCGACGAGGCAGTGACGTTTCGCTCGCATCTCGACGGCAGCAGGCACGTACTCAGTCCGGAGCGGGCAGTTGCGGTGCAGGAAGCGCTGGGCGCTGACATCATTATGGCCCTCGACCACCTGACCCCCCAGCCCTCTGATCATGCGGCGGATGAAGCGGCGTTGGCGCGCACGCTGCAGTGGGCAACCCGCTGCAGGGACGCCAAGCGGCGGGATGATCAGGCCCTCTTTGGCATCGTGCAGGGGGGCTTGCACCTGGATCTGCGCGAGCGCGCGATACGGGCACTTGAAGAGATCGGCTTTCCCGGCTACGGGATTGGCGGGTTGAGCGTGGGCGAGTCGAAAGCCGAAATGCACCGTATGCTGGCGGGGCTGCACGCTATGCTGCCTGAGCAAAAGCCCCGCTATCTGATGGGTGTCGGCTCACCGGAAGATCTCTTGGAAGCCATCGGGAACGGGGTGGATCTCTTTGATTGCGTGTTGCCGACGCGCTTGGCGCGACACGGTGCGCTCTTCGTGCCTACGGGCCGAGTGAACATCCGTAAGGCCGCGTTCCGCACGCAGGAAGCGCCTGTGGATCCGACGTGCGACTGCCCTACCTGCGCGCACTACAGCGCCGCCTATCTGCATCACCTCTGCCGCAGCGAAGAGCTACTCTACCACCGCCTCGCAACGCTGCACAATCTACGCTTTGTCTTTCGCCTGCTGGAGAATGCGCGCGCCGCAATCCGCGAACAGCGCTTCGCGGAATTCAAGGAGCGCTTTCTCAAGGCCTATACGCCCGCTTCCGAGGAAGTGCGGGTGGAACAGCGGCGCAAGTGGCAGGCCCGGCGGGAAGGCGGAAAGTCCTAGCGCTCCAAGAGGCAGGGAGTGTGGCATTCACAGGCAAGATTCACGTGATGAAAGGCGATCATGCATCCCCTCCTCTTGCTCGGCGTGCCAGCCAGTCTGGTACTCTGTATGGTGGAAATTCGCAGCAGGTCACGCGAACTCTTACCCATGGGATTGGGGGTCAGCCACAAGAGGCTTTTCCATGCGTAGCACCTCTGCCGAACCGAATGCAAGCCGCACAAAGAAACCGTGCCATTTGCGCGTGGTATCGTAGCCTTGCCTTTCATACAGGCGGATGGCGCCGTCGTTCTCTGCGATGACCCCCAGTGACATTGTGCGCTTACCCATTGCGCGGGCACGCTCCTCTGCCTGCTGTAGCAGCGCTGTGCCGACGCCCATGCCCCGACACGACTCCGCAACAGCCAGAGAATCCACGACGAAGTCATCTGGCTTGGGTTCGTCGGCGAGCAGCATGAGGTTGAGCAGCATGCGCATCGCTCTCCATGGCAAGAAACGAGTAAATATCGCGGCTGGATTCAGATGGTAGAACTCTTGGCTTGCCGTCTGGTAGGTCAAGATTCCCGCGAATTGCCCCGTCACCACAGCCGAGATGCAACTCGTCGGATCGACCGAGTCGTGAAAGAGCCGAACTAAGTCGTCGGCATCCCTAAATCCTATGCGAAATTTCTTGGCGAAAGCGTCGTAGGCCAAGCGGAGAGCGTCGTTCACATACTTCTCATCGATGCCCGCAACAATCCTCACTTCCTCGGTCATCATGATCCAGACCCCTAGCTGTAGAGACGGTCCTGAATTTCAAGGTTGGGATGGATGCGGCTTTCGCGACTCACCAACACACTTAGATATGTGAATTTTACCCCAGCCCAATCCCACTTCCGGACCCGCAACCTTGTGCCTGAAGCAAAGACTCTAACGGACTGGCGAAAACTCGGCATACCCCAGTTCATTCAGGCGGTTGCCAGCGCAGGTTGGGACGGCGGGCGGCCGTAGTCTCGTCAAGGCGGCGCACGGGAGCGGAAACGGGAGCCTCTTTGAGCAATTCAGGGGAAGTTTGCGCTTCTTCGGCGATTGCGAGAAGCGCGTCTATGAAGGTATCGAGCGTGTCCTTATTCTCGGTCTCCGTCGGCTCGATCATCAGAGCTTCCGGCACGATCAGCGGGAAGTAGACCGTGGACGGGTGGAAACCGTAGTCGATCATGCGCTTGGCCACGTCCAGCGTGCGCACGCCCTCGGCCTTCTCCTTCAGTCCCGCGAAGACGACCTCGTGCATGCAGGTGCGGTCGTAGCGCAGGGCGTAGGCGTCGCGGAGGCGTTCTTTGAGATAGTTGCCGTTCAGGACGGCGTATTCGCCAGCCCGTTTGATACCCTCGGCGCCGAGCGTACGGATGTACGTGTAGGCGCGGACTTGGTTGAGGAAATTGCCGTAAAACGAGTGGATGCGGCCGATGGAATCGGGGCGGTCGTAGTCCCAGGCATACGCGCCGTCTTGCTCTTTGACGAGCGGAACGGGCAGATACGGTTCCAGTGTTTCGTTCACACAAATCGCGCCCGCGCCGGGGCCGCCGCCGCCGTGAGGCGTGGTGAAGGTCTTATGTAAGTTGAGATGAAGCACGTCCAGCCCCAAGGCAGCGGGTTGCACCGTGCCCAAGAGCGCGTTCATGTTGGCTCCGTCGCAGTAGACGAGCGCGCCGACCTCGTGCGCCATGCGGCAGATCTCCACGATGTCCTGCTCGAAGAGGCCGAGCGTATTCGGCACGGTGAGCATGAGACCGGCCACGTCTTCATCGAGCAGCGTCGCCAATGCGTCCATATCCACGGTGCCGCGCTCACTGGAAGGCACCTCGATAGCGGTGTAACCGCACATGGCGGCGGTGGCCGGGTTGGTGCCGTGAGCAGAATCCGGAATGATCATCTTGCGGCGCGGGTTGCCCTGTTTGACGTGATGTGCGCGCATCATGAGCACGCCGCAGAGTTCGCCGTGGGCGCCTGCCGCCGGCTGCAGCGAACAGTTGGCATAGCCGGTGATCTCCATAATCAACCGGGAAAGACCGTGTATGAGCGCCAACGCGCCCTGGATGGTGCTCTCCGGCTGGTGCGGGTGCACGAAAGAGAAGCCCGGCAGGCCCGCGGCGGCGTCATTTACCTTGGGGTTGTACTTCATTGTGCAGGAGCCCAGCGGGTAGAAGCCGTGCTCGATGCTGTAATTGCGCTGGGAGAGGCGGGTGAAATGCCGTACGACATCGAGTTCAGACGCTTCCGGCAGCGGCAGCGACGAGCGTTGCCAATGCGCCGGTATGGCTGCATCTTCTTCTAACGGAGGCACGTCGCTATCGGGCAATGAGTATCCGTGGCGTCCGGGAGAACTGCGCTCGAAGATTAGGGGTTCTGCTTCTTGTATCATTGCGTTTCCTGATTGTCTGTAAGTGACGTTGCTCGTGGTTGTTCGATTGTGGATTCAGGGAATTAGAGTACTAATCGAGAAGTCTAGGCTTCAAAATCGCGCAGCGTCGCAACGAGTCGGTCAATGTCCTGTCGCGTATTAAGCTCCGTAACGCAGACGAGCATGTGGCGGTCAAGCTCAGCGCGTACGTTCCCAAGGTCGTAGCCGCCCAGCACGCCGTGTTCAAGCAAATGCTCGTTCACATGGTGCACTTGGGAGGGGCAGTGCACCACGAACTCCTTGATATACGGTCCGGGCGCTGAAACCGCAAAGCCGGGCAAGGCGTCTAGCTGCGCCGCGGCGTAGTGGGACTTGGCGAGGCAGAGTTCCGCTTTCTTGCGCATGCCCTCCGGCCCGAGCCAGCTCACATTGATCGTGAATGCCAGTGCCGCCAGGGCTTCGTTGGTGCAGATATTTGACGTGGCTTTTTCGCGGCGGATGTGTTGCTCGCGGGCCTGGAGCGTCAAGACAAAACCGCGTTTGCCTTCAATGTCTTCGGTCATGCCTGAGACTCTGCCGGGCATCTGGCGCAGATACTTCTTGCGTGTGGCGTAGAGGCCGAGACGCGGGCCGCCAAGTCCAGGCGGCAGGGCGAGGCTGTGCCCCTCGCCGGTGACGATGTCCGCGCCGTACTCTCCCGGCGGTGTCAGGATGCCCAACGCGACGGGATCGGCGCTCACGACCAGCATGGCTCGGTGGGCGTGCACGGTTTCCGCGATGTCCTGGCACTCATGTACCCAGCCGAAGAAATTTGGCACTTGCACGGCAACGCAGGCGGTGTCGTCGTCGATAGCGGCGCCAACGGCGTCCCAACAATCATGAAAGGCGCCGTCATCATCTATAGTGAACGTCGGCACACGTACGAGGGTAAGCTCGCGGCCTTCGGCGTAGGTCTCCAGTACTTCCAGTGTCGTGGGATGGAACGTGTCCGGTACAACGACCTTGGAGCGCTTGGTGATGCTGCAGGCCGTGAGTACCGCTTCCGCGGTCGCGGTGGCCTCGTCGTACATGCTCGCGTTCGCCACGTCCATGCCGGTGAGCAGGCAGACCATGCTCTGAAATTCGTACATGGCCTGCAAGGTGCCTTGGGAAAGTTCGGGCTGGTACGGCGTGTAGCTCGTAAGGAATTCACCCCGCAGGATGAGCGCATTCACGATGCTGGGGATGAAGTGGTTGTAGCAGCCGGCGCCCAGGAAGCTCGGCATCTCGAGCACGTTGCTATTCTGCTGGCCCAGCGCTTGCAGGTGGCGGATGACTTCCGGCTCGGACATCCCCGGCGGCAAGTTGAGGTGCGGATGGCGCACGTTTGCAGGAATGTCTTGAAAGAGATCTTCTGTGGAGGCTACACCAATCGCGCGCAGCATCGCCTCGCGATCTTCGTCACTGTGTGGTACGTAATCCATGGCACCTTCTTCACTAAAGCAAGAACCGTCAGACTTCCCAGAAATTGCTCTTTAAATCAAACCACCTAATGCAATTCTTCATCCATGCTCAACCCAAGAAGCTTTGCAAGATTCAACCACGAGGCAATTCTGTGGCACGCGGTCTAAGTGAACTGTCAGAGTGCACAGTGGTTTGGCCTCACTTCGCCGAAAACGCTTCGAGGTTTGCTTCATATGTCATTCCGAGCGCAGCGTCGAACAAGTGTTCGCGGAATCTAGAATTAAGGTGCAGCCTGTTCATACCAGTCCAGCGCCAAGTCCATCCAACGGGGATTCGCTGATTCGATGAGCGCGATTTTCTTGCTTCTTCGCCACTTTTTGATCTGCTTTTCTCGCGCTATAGCCGATTCTACGTCCGACGTCTCTTCATAGTAGGCCGGCCACGTCAAATTGTACTTCCTTGTGAAACCCGGAATGAGTTTCTGTCTATGCTCATGTATTCGCCGAAAGAGATCGTTGGTGACATCTACATAGAGCGTTCGGACACTATTGGTCAGGATGTACACGCAGTAAGTTCTGTTTTGACTCTTGGCCAAGTTCTTTAGATTCCTCTCTCCGCTGCGCTCCGCTCGGAATGACAGGAACTACGCTCGCATATTAATGACAGTGAGTAACGAAGTGCTGCCAGGTCAGTTTCGCCAGACTGCCGCGGCCCAATATAGGGAAACTTCCTAATGCTCGCCGGATTCTGCGACGACGGCCTTATAGCCCTCTGCATCCAGCAGCGTTTCCCAGTCCTCATCGAGGTTCGAAGGCCGGATCTTTAGCATCCAGCCCTCGTCATACGGGGAATCGTTCACCAATTCCGGGCTGTCGGCGAGTTCGTCGTTGATCTCCACGATTTCACCGGCAATGGGTGAATAGAGGTCGGACGCCGTTTTCACGGACTCAACCACGCCGAACTCGCCCATGATGTCCACGCTGGTGCCCGGCTCCGGCAACTCTACGTAGACGATGTCCCCGAGCTCACCTTGCGCGTAATCGGTGATGCCGACCACGCAGAGATCCCCCTCCATGCGCGCCCACTCGTGTTCCTTGGTGTAGCACAATTCGTCCGGTATGTTCATATGCTTCTCCGTTGCGTTTCACCTTTGGCGGATTGGCGGCACGTGCATTCCTCTATGCCGCCCCCATGATACCGCAGCGCTTCCGCTGGCTTCTAGCAATCTTTGTGACTAGCGTGTATCTGGTCCGATGCGACTATCTACGCATGCGTTCCGCTCAAACATTGTGCGAAAGTGTGCGCGCTGCGTCTGCTTGCGCGAGCGGTACGCCACTCACCGCGGGCGTTGATAGAACGGTAATGCGACCACTCTGGCTTTGCGCAGGTCTGCGCGCACGCGCACGTGCAGCGTAGACCCCACGAGCGCGGTTCCCGTCTCGACGTTCGCGATAGCAATCGCCTTTTGCAGTGTCGGGCTGAATGTGCCGCTGGTGACGACGCCGACATCTTCACCATCTACGACGACGAGCGTTCCCTCACGCGCGATGCCGCGATCGATGAGTTCCAAGCCGATCAACTCCCTATCAGGACCCATGCGCCGCTCTTCCAAGAGCGCCTCTTTGCCAATGAATTGACGGTTCCTGAAACGAACAAACTTCTGCAGGCCGGCGTCAAAGGGTGACGTCGCATCATCCAACTCGTGCCCGTACAGCGGCAAACCCGCTTCCAGCCGTAGGGTATCGCGGGCGCCGAGGCCGACCGGCTTTATGCCGTGTGGCGCGCCTTTTTCAAGGAGCGCGTGCCAGGCTTCTTCCGCGTCGTCGGCAGGGACGAAGAGTTCAAAGCCGTCCTCACCGGTATAGCCGGTGCGCGTAGCGGTTATGGTTTGGCCGAGAAAGGGAACTTGCGTACCGCGGTAATAGCGGACCGCAGCGAGGTCTGCGGCTGCCCCAATCATGTCTTGCAGGAGCGGGGTTGCCCCCGGGCCCTGTACTGCGAGTAAGGCAAGACTGCTATTCTTAACAGCGACTTCGATCGACCAATGCTGGGTCGCGTTCTGATGTTCCAGCCAGTCGACTATCTTGTCGGTGTTGGAGGCATTGACCACCAGCCGATAGTGCGTCGGCAACCGGTAGATCAGCACGTCATCCAGCACGCCGCCATCCGGCCGACAAATAAGGCTGTACCGAATCTGATTCTCCGCAAGGTCGGAAACTTTGTTGGTAAGGATGCCGTCCAGGAAAGCATTCACGCCTTCACCGGCGAAGTCGAGAATGCCCATGTGGCTGATGTCGAACAGGCCGATCGCGTTGCGCACAGCCTGGTGCTCGGCAATGACGCCTTCGTATTGGACGGGCATTTCCCAGCCCGCAAAGGGCACGATGCGCGCACCTGCCGCGACGTGGGTTGCATAGAGAGGCGTATGCTTCAACTGCATTGCGATTCCGTATTGAGATTAGCGGAGAGAATGAATTTCGGGCCACCCTGACTACGCCTATTCTACCCACTCCCAGCACTGCCTTCAACGTGAGTGCATTGCAACTCACAGCAGTATCATGGACTGTAAGAAGCCTCGGTTTTCGTGCATTTTGTGCACCCTAACGGAGGTCAGAAGGCGGTCAATGCAGCGTGATACAATGGCACGGAAGGGAGTGGATATACCTATGCCTCAGTTGCTCCTGCTAGGTCTGGACCCAAGCGGCGCTTGTCCGCTTTCAGAAGCTGCTTCTGCATGCTTGGAGGGTTCAATCCCGCTGCTCGCCGGCAATCCACGGCACCCCGCAATCAGGCAGCAATGCGGTGAGCACGCGCAGGCAGCGAGCACGGCAAAGAGGCAGAGACTACTTGAGAACGGTGAAGACTTCGCCTATGCCGCCGTCGGGCATCCGCTGCTTGATGACGGACGCGCGCGCGAGCTTCACCGGCAAGCGACAGCAGCGGGGTGGGGCGTGCGGCTGGAGGCTGCGCCTAGCCTGCTGGAATGGGCCTACGCGCACCTTCCGCTGGATAGCACTCCTCACATGGTAGTAAGCGGAGTGGAGACGATCGGTGGCGTGGGAGATGCGGGGCTGCTCGTGCTGGCAGCGAACGTGCCGCCGCACCAATTGCAATCAATCAAGAGACACTATCCCGCGACTCATGAAGTAGACGCCCTGGTTCTTGCGGGGGACTCTGCTCCTGGGTCATACCGGCTTTCACTTGGCGAAGCGCTGGCGCAGAATCCGGACGCGCTCTACATCCCGCCGCTGACAAACCTCGCACGTCTTGAGGAACCGGCTACACTCCGGTGGATTATGGCACGGCTGCGCGCCCCAGACGGCTGCCCGTGGGACCAAGAGCAGACCCATCAGACACTCAAGAGGCATTTGCTCGAAGAGACCGCCGAGGTGCTGGACGCACTGGATGAAGATGACATGGACGCTCTCCGCGAAGAGCTCGGCGACTTGCT
The DNA here is from genome assembly GCA_028874195.1 of Chloroflexota bacterium. GTDB lineage: Bacteria > Chloroflexota > UBA11872 > VXOZ01 > VXOZ01 > VXOZ01. Next base: position 29,730 of record JAPPLM010000077.1, on the reverse strand, counting down.
CCTACAGGTCTATTTTCAAGCGCAGATTGCCGAGGAACAAGGCGATTTCTCCTTCGATGACGTTGTGCACGGCATCAGCGAGAAGCTCGTCCGCCGCCATCCGCACGTGTTTGGCGATCGCTCTGTGGGCAGTGCCGAGCAAGCTCTCGCCAATTGGGAATCGATCAAGCAGGCGGAGCATGCGGCCCAGGGCAAAGAACGACAATCGCTGCTCGATAGGGTTCCTCGCTCGCTTTCCGGCCTGGCAACGGCGCAAGCTATAGGCAAAGCCGTAGTCAAGGTGGGTTTCGATTGGCCTGATCTTCACGGTGTCATGGCCAAATTGCGCGAGGAGATGGACGAATTGGACGCAGCCGAAACCACAGAGGAGCGCTTTGAAGAACTGGGCGACGTGCTCTTCGTCATGGCACAGGTTGCCAAGTGGCTGGAAGTGGATGCGGAAGAGGCGCTGCGGGCATCAAACAGCAAGTTCCGGCGGCGCTTTGCCTATATGGAGGAAGTCGCCCGCAACGCGGGCAGTGAACTCGGCGACTACTCATTCGAGAAACTGGATTCCCTCTGGGAAGAGGCCAAGCTCGCCACGAGCAATCCCTGGGGATGCCCCCGCTAGTGACATCCTGGCAACGGCGTCTCTTCCCCATACTTCTTGCGGCATTCACCGCCCAACTCGGCGTCCCGGCGTTCCTGCCGTTCGTGCCGCTCTACATGGGAGAGTTGGGCATAGATGACGTGGGGCTTGCCGCGCGCTGGAGCGGCGTCTTGGTGGCGATTACGCCGCTTACGTCCGCGATTTTCGTTCCCTATCTCGGTCTGATCGGCGACCGTATCGGCCTCAAGCCTATGGCCCTGATGGGCCTGGGTCTCGGTGGACTTACCATTGCCGCCTTGGCGCTGGCAACAAGCCCTTGGCACCTCTTGATCGGACGCGTGCTCTTTGGAATCTGTGGCGTGTACTGGACGTTTTTTGCTGCGGCCATCGCTGAGCACGCGCCGCGGGAAGATATGGTGCGGGCCTTCGGTTGGCTGCAGATGGTAAACTTCGGCGCGCCAATTTTGGCGCCGGCCCTAGGCGGCGCCGTTGCTCTGGTCTTCGGATTGAAAGCAATCTTTGTGCTGGCCGGCGTGATGTTTTGGATTGCCACGGCCATAGTCGCATTCGGGTATCCGACCGGGCGGGAGCTCAAGCAGCAGCGTACGGAGACCGTTAACGGCTCGCCCTGGCAGATCATCTTTGCGCAGCCGCAGATGGCAATGCTTTCCATTGTGCTGCTGGTCGCCCTGTATGCCGAGGGCAGCACTATTCCCATGATTCCGCTTTACTTGCAACACCTTGGCGTCGCTGCGGACCGCATAGCAGTACTCGTTGGGCTGATCACTGCCCTGAGCGCGGCGACGTTTGTGGCAGCAAATGCCTTCATCGGGCGGGTTGTTCCTACCCGGTTGGCGCATCTTGCTGTGCTGCCGGGTCTCATCGGCGCCGCCATTGTGTGCGTGCCGCTCTTCTTCGCCAGCCAGCTTTGGCATCTGCTTGTGTTTCGCCCGCTGCTGTCCCTTTTCACGGGCACGATCCCGGCGTTGGTGTATACGGCGGCTGAGCCGTTCGTGCCGCCGGAGCGGCGCGGCGCCGGGTTTGGATTGTTGACGAGCGTAGGCTTAGGCGGAACCGCCGCCGGCAGAGTTGCCAGTGGCATGGTGGCCTCGCTTTCACTTTCCGGTGTCTTTCTTGTCGACGGAGTGCTGCTCCTGGGCAGCTTTGGGCTTTATTCCGCTTTGCGCCGACGCTTTCCGTATCCGAATGTTGATAAAGAGCGTTAAAGAAGCGCTGTGTTTGGTTTGATGTGGATAGGGGAAGCGCGCTAGCATTAAATTGAGACGAAGATGTGCAGTCACCGTCATTGCGGCGGAAGCGCGGTTGGGAAACCGAGGAATCCAGGTATCGCACTGCCGAGGCACCCAAATTCGCGAAGATGCGACCGTTAACAAGCGAGTTCGAGTTTATGCTCCGGACGATGCGATACCGGGTGAGGTTTAGGAAGAAAGTGGGGACTCAGTGCATGCCCTTGGAGAGTGTCTGAGTGAACGTCTTCACAACAGGGGGCGCCGGTTACATCGGCAGTGTCGTGACCGAGTTGCTGCTGGATAGCGGTCACAATGTCGTTGTCTTCGACAACCTATCGACAGGCCACCGGGCCGCGGTCGACCCACGGGCAACGTTTGTCTGCGGAGACACGGCGGACCCCGCCGGCGTGCGTGAGGCAATGCGTGCTGCCGCGCCGGACGTCGTCGTGCACATGGCGGCCTACATCCAGATGGGCGAATCGATGCACGATCCCGGCAAGTACTTCCGCAACAATGCCGCCAATACGCTCAATGTTCTGGATGCCATGCTCGCGGCAAATGTGCCGCGCATCGTATTTTCATCTACCGCCGGTGTCTACGGCACACCGGGGTCGCTGCCGATTGGAGAGGATCATCCGATTGACCCGCTCAATCCGTACAGCGAAAGCAAACGCCAGGTGGAAAGCATCATCCAGTGGTATGCGCAGGCGCATGGTACCACTGCGACCGTCTTCCGCTTCTTTAATGCGGCGGGCGCTACGGCCAAGTATGGAGAAGACCATAAACCGGAAAGCCACCTCATCCCCATAGTCCTGCAAGTGGCGCAAGGCGCGCGGCCGCACCTGGATCTGTACGGCACGGACTACGCGACCCGCGACGGCACTGCCAGCCGGGACTACATTCACGTGCGCGATCTGGCGCAAGCGCATTTGCTGGCGGTCGAGCAGATGGGTGCCAGCCTGCGGAATCTCTCGCTGGACGCTGCCAGCCCAGGGGAATCTGGCGGGCCTCCAGAGATTCACCCTCACCCCCGTATCACGTACGGGGCAGGCTCTAACCCTCTCCCTCAAGGGAGAGGAGATACGTCTCCTGCCGAACAGGGTGACGCAGGGGTTTCATCTCGCGGGAACGACGGAGCGAGTGGAGTCACTATCTACAACATCGGCAGCGAGGAAGGGGCGACTAACCTTGAAGTCATCGAGATGGCGCGGCGCATTACCGGCTGTCCGATACCGGCGCGGGAATGCCCCCGCCGCCCCGGCGATGCGGCGGCATCGCTCGCTAGTGCGGAGAAGATCCGTCGCGAGTTGGGGTGGAAACCGGCATACTCGGACCTGGAGACCATCATTAGCAGCGCGTGGGACTGGGAGCAACGACATCCAAACGGCTACGGCTCTGTCCCCTCTCTTTCTCTGGGAGAGGGCTAGAGCCTGCCCCGTACTCGATACGGGGGTAAGGGTCGGCTTTCTCGCGGGAGTTGAGAGGAGAAGATGGATTCTGCGCCCCGGAACGGGGCGAGTTTTCACGGGAATGACGGAATCGTTGCGGTAATGACACACGAGTAGAATAGGCTGACGGGACGGACTTGGGAAAGAAACACTTGATGCGCGTCGATCTACACACCCATACGGAGTACTCTTCGGACTCTGAACTCGCGCTGGAACGCGCCGTAGAGGGTTGGCAGCGCGCGGGCATCGACTGTGTGGCGGTTACGGACCACAACACCATCGCCGGAGCGCTGGCGCTGCGGGAATGGGCGCCTCTGCGCGTGATCGTGGGGAGCGAGGTGCGGACCTGTGAAGGCGAGATCATCGGTCTCTTCTTGGAGGAGGAAATCGCCCGCGACCTCACGCCGGAGGAAACGATCCGGCAGATTCGCGATCAGCAAGGACTGGTGATGATCCCTCACCCGTTTGATCGGTTCCGGCAGTCGCGTCTCACGGAAGCGGCCCTACTGCGAGTCCTGCCAGAAGTAGACATAATGGAAGTCTTCAATGCGCGCACGGCCCTTGCGCGCGACAACCGGCGCGCTGAATTGCTGGCCGCTGAGCATGGACTGATTTCAGTAGCGGCCAGCGATTCCCACACGGCGCACGAACTGGGCCGCTCCTACGTCGAGATGGCGGACTTCGACTCGCCGCAGACCTTCTTGGATTCGCTGCGGGAAGGACGCCTGGTGAAACGCCAAAGCTCCTGGTTCGTCCACGCCTTCACGCGCTGGGCGAAACTGCGTTCGCGTCTCGGCTAGGGTGTTTAACTGCGGCTCTTGCGAATGCCGTTCCCTCCATAAATGGGGATTCGTGCGCCAAGTTTCTCAATCTGCGTCTGAGTCCTTTTCCGGCACCACCTCGATCTTGAGTTGACCCGCCAAGAGGTCAACGACATCTATTTCGTAGGTAAAGCGTTTGGCGCCTAGATTGAGCGTCTGTCCCGTAACCTTGCGGCCGTCGGCGGTCAGTTTGACGACGGCATAGCGGAGGCTTGTGCGAACAGTCTTGTAGTCGCTGGTAGCGCCGGTGGCAATGTCGCCGTAGGTCTGATCGCCGATGCTCACTTCGGTGAAGTCAAATTGCGATAGGTTTATGATGCGGACCTCGATCTCGGCATCACCTCCTGCCCCGCAGGCGGCCGGCATTGCCAGACACCACAGGGCGAGAACGGCCAAACCAAGAGGTCGCAGTAGGTTGCCTTGTCCACGAGCGATCGCCATTTCTCCTTGCTCCGCAATGGAATGCAATTGCAAGTAGAATCGAGCCTACTGGTCCACCACGCTGCCGTCCACGTGGAGGCGCGCGCCTGTGGGACGCGGCACGGGCGGATACTTGGCGGCGGCGTCCGGCATAAGCTCGATGCCAATGCCCGGCGCATCGGGAATGATGAGAAAGCCCTGCTCGCACTGCGCGGCTGTCCGCACGATTTCGCTCTTGGGCGGACGGTCTTCGCCGATGGGGTACTCCTGGATGGCGAAGTTCGGGATACAGGCGGCCACTTGCAGGCAGGCGGCGGTGCTCACCGGCGAGAGCGGGTTGTGCGGCACCACGCCCACGTAGTGCGCCTCTGCCAGCGCCGCAATTTTCTTGGTGCCGGAAATGCCGCCGACGAGGCACACGTCCGGGCGTACGTACTGCACGGCGCCGCGGGTGAGGAGCATCTGGAATTCGTGGAGCGTATGCAGCCGCTCGCCCGTGGCAATGGGAATGCCGATCTTTTCCGCAATCTGTGCCATGGCGTCGAAACTGTCGGGCAGGGTGGGGTCTTCGTAGAAGTAGGGGTGATACGGTTCGATGCTGCGAGCGAGCACCACGGCTTCGGCGGGCGTCAATTGGCGGTGAATTTCGATACAGAGGTCCACGTCGGTGCCGACGGCCTCGCGATACTGGCGCACGTTATCGGCGGCCTCGCCAATCCTGGCGGCGTGGGTCTTGAAGAAAGGTTCGTCCCGTCCCTCGTCGAGCAACGGGTTGAGGTGCCCGACGGCCGTGAAGCCTAGATCGCGGGCTTCGATGCAGCCTTGCACTTGCTCCGCGATGGTGCGGCCGTAGACATGGTAGTAGACCCGCGCCTTGTCACGGCACTTGCCGCCCAGCAGGTCGTAGACGGGCACGCTGTGTTGCTTGCCCTTGATGTCCCACAGCGCGATATCGATGGCGGAAAGCGCGCCCATGATCGCCGAGCCCCGGAAGTGCGCCGTGCGATACATGACGTTCCAGTGGTGCTCGATGCGGGCGGGGTCTTCCCCGATCAAATAGGCGCCGAATTTCTCCATAGCCGCTTGGGAAGCTTCCAGGTGTCCCCACGTGCCGGACTCCCCCAGGCCCGTAATGCCGGCGTCGGTCTCGATTTGGACAAAGAGATAGCGGTCGATGGGAAGCGCATGTACGGCGGTGATTTTCATGATTAAGGCGTTCCTCATTTTGTCATGGGGTTGCGGAAGGGACACTAGAATACGCGCGTGGTCGCATTACGCAGCGTCTCCGTTCACACTTCGACAAGCTCAGTGCGAACGGAAAGCTTGTTCGCTGGCTGTATGGTATCGCCTTTGCGCAGACATAACCAGTGGGTAGCGGCTAGACTTTCAGGGGTTCAATCTCGAAGAGTTGCCCAAAAAATGCTGGCGGAGCCCAATTCGCAGGCAGCTTGGCGAATGCGGTATCTTCTCATTGGATAGGCTACCGATGACCATGCCCTTGGAACCAATCCGAGAGAGAAAGGTTCGCCCATAGAAATGCGCTTCCGATAATTAGCGCACGGCCGCGCATCCGTTCGTGCTGAGGGCTGCGCGAAGCCCCTGTCGAAGCATGAGCGGATGCGCATTGGGCTAAGCAGAAGATGCCAGAGAATCAGCATAGGGGATAGTGTTCTCAACGGACGAGGAAGGCGCCTATGAATACCGGAGACCTGCTCGCGGAACTGCTCATGGCCCACGGCGTGGAGTACGTCTTTGGCGCCATCGGCGGGCAGGGCTATCCGCTCAACGATGCGCTGCATCGCCGCAGGCAGAAGGTGCAGCATATCGCCGTGCGCGATGAACGGTCCAGCGCCTATGCCGCCGATGGCTACGCCCGGGTGAGCGGCAAGGTGGGCGTCTGTGATGCCGCGTTTGGCGTGGGCGTGCTCAAGCTGCCCTCAGGTATGGCTGAAGCCTATAACTCCTCTATTCCCGTGTTGGGGATTCTGAGCAACGCGCCCCGCAACTGGATGGTGTGGAACGAACGCGGTTGCACGGCACAGGGCGTGGAACAAGTGTCTCCCTTTACACCTATCACAAAAGGCACGTTTCGCGTCGCCACGCAGGAGTCGCTGCCCGATACTGTGCGCTATAGTTTTCAACTCGCGACGGCGGGGCGGCCGGGGCCGGTGGTATTCGACATTCCGGCGGACGTGTTCAAGGAAGACTGGGACGAAAGCACGGTTAAGGTGGTGAGCAGCCCGCGTGCCGGCCGCTTTCCCGCTTGGCGCGCCCATCCGGATCCCGCAGACGTGAAGGCTGTGGCGAGCGTGCTCCGTGGCGCTGAACGCCCTGTCATTGTGGCGGGCGGCGGTGTGGCGATATCCCAGGCGTGGGAGGCTCTCCGCAGTTTGGCGGAGCAACTTCAGATTCCGGTCGCCACCACCATTGCTGGCAAAGGTGTCTTTCCTGACGACCATCCTCTGGCCATTGGCGTGATGGGCGGACAGTACGGCTCGGAGGCGGCAAACCAGGTGGTCGCCGCCGCCGATGTAGTCTTCTTGGTAGGCATGAAGTCGTCGCAGCAGGTGACGTCGGCGTGGACCCAGCCCACGGAAACGCAAACAGTGGTGCACTTGGACGTTGATCCGGCGGAAGTCGGCAAGGTCTTTCCCGTGGCGGCGGGGATGGTGGCCGATGCGCGCGCGGGGCTGGAGGCGCTGGCGGTTGCCTGTACGGACTGCCAAGTGGAGCGGAATGCATGGCTGGGCCAAGTAAACATCCTCAAAAAGCAGTGGCACAACGTGATTGGGGCGGAAATGAACGACACCGGACCGCCCATCCGCCCGCAGCACCTTATGGCGCAGATCCAAGCGCAGCTGAATCCTGAAGATATCGTGGTCTCTGACGCGAGCTTCTCGGTGGGCTGGGTGGGCAGCTATCTGCGTGCAATGCGGGGCGGCCAGCGCTTTTTGTTTCCGCGTGGTCTCGCCACCATGGGATTTGGCGTACCCGCGGCAATCGGCGCGCGGTTCGCGCAGCAGGAGGGCAAGGTGGTGGTTGTGGTAGGCGACGGCAGCGTGACCTACGCGCTCGGTGAGCTGGCTGTGCTCGCCAAGTATGGACTAGACATAATTGTGGTCGTGTTGAACAATAGCTGCCTGGGCTACAGCAAGATTTCGGAGATGCTGAACTACAGCGCGGACTACGAGGAAGTAGACTTTCCCGATACTGACTTTGCCCTCATCGCGCGGGGCTTTGGCTGCGAGGGTTTGGCGGTGCGAGACCCTTCCGAGCTCGCGCCGGCACTGGAAACAGCGTTTGCGCTTGGCGGTCCGGCACTGCTCGACGTGCGCGTCGACCCCTGGCAGACGCCGGAGCTCGACCTGCGCCAGCGCTTGGCGGCATTGCAAGCAGAGTAGCGGCTGTGGTGATTTCTACAGTCTTGAAGTGAAGTGGCATGCAGTTGGCGACGACACAGAAAGTGCTTGCGTACATCACCCGGGGAGACGAACTCCTGGTCTTCAGGCACCGCGACTTTCCTGAAGCCGGTGTGCAAGTGCCTGCGGGAACCGTGGAAGAGGGTGAGACGCTCGACGCGGCCGTGCTGCGTGAAGTGCACGAGGAAACCGGGCTGCCATTATCGGCAGTGCATATAGAGGCGTATTTGGGTCACCGACTTTGGGAAGCTGAGCCCTACCGTCATGACCGACACTTCTACCATCTTCGGCTCACTGCCGTTGCGCCGGACACGTGGCTTCACTACGAGTTGCACGCCGGCACCGGCGGACCCTTTGCGTTTTCGTTTTTCTGGGTCGAGTTGAACGACCCGAGTCTTCAGCTTGCTGGCGAACAAGACGCACTGCTTTGGAAACTCCAGTAGAAGCCGCGCAATGCACCCATTTGTAGGATCGGAAGAGGATTCTGCTTAGTAGGGGTTTGATTAGCGCCTAATTGGAAAGGTGAAACGCATGCGCTTGCGGGACAAAGTGGCAGTTATCACCGGTGCGGCCGGCGGGCTGGGCGCGACGTATGCGCAGGCCATCGCGCGGGAAGGCGGCCGTGTGGCTGTGGTTGACGTGCTAGACGGCGCAGGCACGGCGCGGGACATTGGCGCGCTCGGCAGGCAAGCACGCGCGATCCAGGCGAATCTGACCGACGAGGAGCAGGTGCAAGGGATGGTAAGCCAGGTGATGGAGGAGTTTGGGCGAATCGACATCCTCGTCAACAACGCGGGCGGCGCCGGACAGCAGGCTGCGGAATCTGAGATAGAGAAGATCGACCGGGCGCATTGGGACGAGATCATCGCCAGCAATCTCACCACGACCATGCTCTGCATCAAGCACGTTGTGCCGCACATGAAACGGCAGCAGAGCGGGAAGATCGTAAACGTCTCCTCTCGCGCCGCGCGGGGCACGGCGTGGTTCGGTCAGGTCACTCCGGAATACATCGCCGCCAAGATCGGCATTATCGGCCTGACGCGTCAGCTCGCGAAGGAGCTCGGGCCGCATGGCATCAACGTCAACTGCCTCGTGCCCAGCTTTACGATCAGCGGCCCGGCGCTCCAAGCCGCTTGGGACAACATGACGGAGGAAGAGCGTAGCCACATGGTCGAAGCCACGCCCCTGCGCCGTCTGCCCCAACCGGAAGAGTTGGCAAGCGTGGTGGTCTTTCTTGTCAGCCACGAGTCCAGCTACGTCACCGGCGCTTGCCTGGACGTCAACGGCGGTTCGCTGATGGCGTAGACCGTTGTGGTATAAGTAGATAGTGGTGACGAAGACACTGTAGGGCCCGCACAGCCGAAGGAATGGGCCTATTCCGGTGCTCTTGAGGACCTTGGGCCTTCTACCCAATGTCATACATGATTTGAGAAGTCATAGCAGTCAAAGCTACCGATGGCCGTTGCAATTACAGAAAAACAGCATGACGCGTCCGTGCGGGAGGACGTAGGCGCGCCGCGTTGCGCGGTGCTCACGCTTGGGTGCAAGGTGAACCAGGCAGAGACGGAGGAAATGCGCGAGCGCTTTGCGCAAGCGGGTTTCACGCCGGTGGCGTTTGGCGAACCGGCTGAAGTAAGCGTGGTGAACACCTGCACGGTGACCCACGTGGCGGATCGCAAGTCGCGCCAGATGATCCGCCGCGCCCAGCTTGCCGGCCCGCACGGTGTCTTGGTGGTGACGGGTTGCTATGCCGCCGTGTCGCCGGAAGAGGCGGCTGCGGTAGTGCCCGATGCGCTGGTAGTCCAGCGCGACCAGCAGGCTGACTTGGTGGATATCGTTGCCAACGCGCTGCAAGAGCGGGGCGTGCCGATGCCGGAGCCGCTCTCGCCCGAAGAACTGGCCTATGCCGCGCTGCTCCAGCCAAAGGCAAGCCGGACCCGCAGCCGGGTCTTCGTCAAAGTGCAGGACGGCTGCTGGCATGCCTGCGCGTACTGCATCGTCCCGCGCGCCCGCGGCCGCTCGGTCTCGCGTCCGGCGATTGAGATTGTGGAACGTGTGCAGGGCCTGCATGCACAAGGTGTGGCGGAGGTTGTGCTAACGGGTGTCTGTATCGGTGACTATGAGGATCCTGCCGCCGGCAGCAGCTTGACCGCCCTCATCCAACGCATCCTTGACGAAACTGACGTGTCTCGCGTGCGCATAAGCTCGATCAATCCGATGCATTTCGATTACGCATTCTTGGAATTGTTCGCCCATCCCCGCATCTGTAGGCACCTGCACCTACCGCTACAAAGCGGCAGCCCGCACATTCTGCGGCGCATGAATAGGCGCCACACTTTGGAGGAATACCGCGAAATCGTGTGGCGCGCTCGCGAGATTTGCCCCGAGCTCGCCCTCACGACCGACGTGCTCGTGGGCTTTCCCGGCGAGACCGAGGAACACTTTGGCGAGACGGCGGCGTTCATCGAAGAGATGGCATTCGCCGATCTCCACGTCTTTCCGTACTCCATCCGGCCCCGCACGAGCGCGGCGCACTTCGACAGGCACGTGCCTTTTGCCTTGCGCAAGCAGCGTGTGCAGCGGCTCTTGGCAAAGGTGCCGGCGCTGCGGCAGGCCTACAGAGAGCGATTCCTCGGTTCCACACTCGATGTTGTCTGGGAGGAGGCAGCAGAAGGACTATGGCGCGGATGTACCGATAACTACCTGCGTGTGTACGTCAAGAGTGATACGATTGCTGCAGGTGCGATAAGTGCGGTGCGACTTGTCGAGCCGCACGATGACGGTGTGTTGGGTGAGGTGGTAGATGACGCAGTGCGGAGCGTTAAGGTTTGACGCATTGCTGCCACCGAGACCGACTTGGCAAATGATTAGAATGAGATGTTGGCGGTTGATCAGGTGTGCGCTTGTGAAGTCTGACTCACGTGCCTAATTCAGCTTGTGTGGGGCGAATCGGCGTGCACGTCTGGCGGCTGTAGAGAAGTGAGGTGGTAGATGGACTGCATCTTTTGCGGCATTGTAAATGGCAGCCTGCCGACAGAATTGATCTACGAGGGCGACCAGATCGTCGCGTTTCGCGACATTACGCCACAGGCGCCGACGCACGTCCTCATCGTGCCGCGCGAACACATTGAATCGGTTGCCCAACTCGATGAGGGACACACGGCGCTCCTGGGCGAGATGTTCCTGGCCGCCAACACTATCGCGGGGCAGGAGAGCATCGGCGAAACCGGCTACCGGCTCGTCTTCAACTGCGGGCGCGCGGCGGGGCAGTCCGTGGACCACCTTCACCTCCATCTCCTCGGCGGACGCAAGCTGGGCTGGCCGCCTGGTTGACGCGTGCGGCGGAACACGCAAGCGCGTATTGCTTACTGGGCCTCCTCGACCGTAGGCAGCGTCGGCCGCGGCTGTCCGTTTTGACCGGTTGCAAGCGCTTCTCTATTATTGAAATTGGTCGCAGGAACAGGAGTTGACTGGCAAGTGCGTACGGTTTACGACGACGTGGTTGAACGCCTTGAGCAGGAGGAGTGCCTAGCGGTTGCTACCGTAATACAGGCACGCGGTTCCACGCCGCAGAAGGTGGGCGCAAAGCTCCTCGTGCATGAAAATGGGCGCACCCAGGGCACAATTGGGGGCGGATGCGTGGAAGCGGAAGTGTGGAAGGAAGCAACCGCGGCGCTGCGCGCAAGAGCGTCCCGCGTCGTGGAAGTGGACTTGAACGACGACGTGATGGGTGACGTCTGTGGCGGCACGCTTACGGTTTTCATTGACATTTGGCAACCGGAAGCCACGCCGGCGTGATCCGAATGAGGATGGATCATAAGTGGGACGCCTTTCCGGAACCGGTTTCTCTTGTTGCTGAATCTGCCGGATTCTTCGCCATTGCGTAACTGGAAACCGGCATTGAGCCGTCACGCGAGCGCTGGCTGACTGCGAGCGCCGCCCTCGCTTCGGCCAAGGACCGTGGCATATGCAGATTACGGTTAGTCATGCGAGGAATTTACGAGGCATGCGCTAGTGCTACCTCTGGCAAAACATGTGGCGGCGGCGCTGAAACGCCGCGAATCGGCAGTAATGGTTACCGTCGTCAATTCCCGCGGCGTCGACAACGGCGTGAAACTCGGCGTTAAGCTCCTTATCTCCGCAAACGGAGTGAGTCACGGTTCGCTAGGCTCCGAGGAGCTTGACCGAGCAGCGTGTGAACAGGCTGCAAACACAATCGAGGAGGGTGAACCGGGGCTTAAGCAGTACTTGCCGGATGGGACTCCCGCCCCGCGACGCAGCCGCGCCTACGTTCAGTTACTCTATGAACCGCTCTTGCCCCCTGATCGGCTGGTCGTGATTGGAGCCGGACACATTGCCGTGCCGCTGCATGAGATCGGCAGGATTCTGGACTTTGAAGTCGTTGTGGTGGATGACCGCGCGGACTTTGCCACGCGGGAGCGGTTTCCTCACGCTGATGAAGTGCTCTGCATACCGTTTGGTACCGTTCCCGCACAGATAGCAATTGATCGCACGACGTATCTGGTGCTTGTCACGCGCGCGCATGAGCATGATGAAGAGGTGCTCATGCGGGTGGCGGATTCGCCGGCGCCGTACATCGGCATGATTGGCAGCAAGCGGCGTGTGTTAACGGTCTACCGGCGGCTGCTCGAGGAAGGGGTAACGCCCGAACAGCTCGCGCGCGTCTATGCCCCGGTTGGACTTGCCATCAACGCCCGGACGCCGCAGGAAATCGCCGTGGCCGTCATGGCGGAGATTGTAAGCGTCAAGCGGCATGGCAAAGGCAATCACTCTGCCTTGCGCGAGTTGCCGCGTTCACTGCAGACTGTGGCAGGCGCCGCGCGGCCACCGGTCTCTTTGCCGGAATCCTAACGGCGCGAAACGTGGGGATGCACAATCTCACGCGAAGTGATACTCTATGGTGCAATAGACTAATGTAAGTGTGATGTGCCCGTTTGGTGGGTGGTTTGCACGGGGGTTGGGACAGACTCTAACAAGATGTGGAGGGTTTCATGAGAATAGCGGCAAGCATACTGCTTGTTCTAATGGTGGTTGGCTTAAGCGCATGCCGCATAGGCCCGACGGCATCGGACAGGCCTCTCGATGAACAAGCGGTAACAGGCGAGTTTGAAGATCAAGAGCAAGAGCCGACCAATGTGGTCTTGACCATCGATGGCGAGGGCGTTGCGCCGTCTGCAATTGCCGTGCCGCGCGGTCCCGTGCACATAGAGATTCACAATAAGGCGCAGCAGTCGCGTACCTTCACGCTCACTGGCGAGTCGATTGACGACCAGACAGCGTCGATTTCTGCCGGGCAAAGTTACACGCTGGAGCTCATCCTTCCACCGGGGATATACGAGTTCACGGTGACCGGTGGGGGCGGAACGTTGCGCGGCGTGATTACGGCGAATATCCCCAATTCAATTTAGCATAATGTCTTGGGCGTGAACTCCGCGCAGTTAGGTAAAGACTTACAGGGTCGAAGCAATTCCGTTGTGAAAGAGAAAGAGCCGTGCAGGCAACTGCATGGCTCTTTGGTTTTCCCCTTTAGTCTTCGCGTTCGTACCCCGGCATAAAACCTTCGAACATGTCGCGTTTCTGCGTCCAGACGCGATCGCCCCAGCCGTCCACCTGAGTGCCCCACTCCCAATCCGGCAGAGCGTCGGCACGGTCGGCAGTGGGCGCGACACCTTCCAAGAAATCGCGCGGCAAGACGCCCTGGCACTGAGCCGGCGGCTCGATGCCGAGCAGGTGACAGACCAGCGGCACGACGCTTGTCATGTGCACGTAGCCGAGGCGTTCGACCGGACGCTGATAGCCTTGCTTCAGACCGGGGCCCTGTGCCAATAGGTATGCCAGATTAGACGATTGCGCCGTGCGGGCGGTGGGCAGATACGGGCCATGGTGCGCGCCGTACTCCCCCGGTTTGAAGACGTATGGGTCTTGTCCTTCCGCGTCGCCGCCGGGGTAGCCGCTCACGTAGCCGTCCTCCATGGCGTAGACGATGTCGCCGCACTGTTCCCCCCAACAGCCCATGAGCGCGGCATGGTACTTGGGCAGAGCTACGGCGACGGGGCACTGTCCGGTTTCCTTATCCACCCACGAGCGCAGCAGCGTGATGATCTCGCGCTGGATGCGCACATACTCCTCCGACCCCTCCGGCGCGTTGATAAAGAGTTCGTAATTGCGCACGGGCGTGATGAAGACCTTCGTGCGCTCCATGTCGATCTTGGCAAAGTCTTCGTTGGGGTCGAAGTGCGCCACCGGCTCCTTATACGCCAGATAACCGTTGTCGTGGAGCAGGCGCGGTATGTCCGTGGCGCGAAACTGGGGAATAGCGGCGTGATCGGAGACAACTATCACGGCAGTGTCGCCCGGCGAGTCTTCTAAGAGCGTGGCAAAGAGGCGGTCGGCGATTTCGTATGACTCGCGATAGGCGCGCCAGCCTTCCGCGGCGTTTTCCTCGCGATACCCGGGGCAGGCGGGATCGACGAGCGGCAGGAAGTGGTGGTTTATGTAGTCGAAGATGTGGATGTGCGTATAGAGCAAGGCATAGTCCTGCTCTTCGAGCAGAAACTTGCCCGCGCGGGCGATCCACTGGCACTGGTACTCGATCTCTTCCAGGCAGGTGTCGAGATCGGCGATGCCCCAGACGTAGGGGAACACGGAGGCGTGCTCCAAGTACGGTCCAAAGCGCACAACCAGCGATTTGCTCAATGCGGGCGGCTCGCAGAAGTCGTCCACGTGCATGACTTGCGATCGATAGAGCAGCAGGCGGCTGGCATTGGGTGTGAGCTCCACGATCTTGCAGCGAAACGCCGCTGCCTGTTCAGAACCTTCGACCTTGAAGGAGCGGTAGATCCAGTCGCTCCAAGCGCCGACGCGCATTCGACCGAGTTCCGTGCTGCCGTCGCGTGCCGCGCAAATGGCGATGGTGTCGTATCCTTTGCCCTGGGTGTCGAGGACGAGGCCCCAGAGGGTCTCATTCTCACCCTCACGCTTGGTGATGATTTCGATGGGGAATTCCAGGGGCGGGTTGCTACCTGCCGGGCATTCCGGGAGATTCTGCCACGAGCCGTCTGCGAGCGGCGCCTGGCGGGCCGTATCCAAGAGCGATGCTTGGACGCTCTCTGTCTTATAATCTGACGCTCTGGCCGGTTGCAAGACGACTCTGGTGCTGTTGGTGACGTTGTCCTGGGTTGTGTAGCCCCAGGCGGGCGTGACCTCGAAGGGCGAGCTGCCGTAGTTGGGATGACCGAACCCGTCAATGACGTGAGCGAGCGGGGACTGGCTGGGAGAGGCTGCCGGGTAATGGACGGCCACGCTCTTGAGCCCGGCTTTCGCGGCTGCTTCGAAGATGTTTTCCGCCGCCACCGCCGGGCGAACGAACGCGGAGAGCGCCTTGTCCTCGTGTTTGGGATTGGGCAGGTTGAGAAACCAGCGCGAAACACTGTGCGTCCCGGTGTGCGCGCCGGTGGCGAGGGTGGTCCAGTTTGTGGGCGTCCACACCGGCATGGAGGGATAGGCCTCGCCGACGATGCCGGCATCGGCCAGCTTCTTGAGGTTCGGCAACAATCCCTCGGCGGCGAACCGCTCGTACATGGGGAACATCATGCCGTCCAGGCCGATTACGTACACCCGCTTCGTCTGTTTCTCCATAGTGTGTTGCTCCTTCGAAAGGTCGGCGCTCGCTTCATCCAGGTTCCAGATCAAGGTAGTGCGGCTGGCATTGCGCTTGCACCGGGTGTGTCCGTCGTAATGGGCATCTCGTCGTAATGGCGGCCTACTTTTGATAAAGCTCTCCGGAGAGCTGGTGCTCAAGGCGCTCCGCGCTTTTGCGGCAGCGGTTTAGTGTGCGGCATTGAACCGGAACCGGCGGTACGCACCTTGCAATCTGTCGCCGGTAGTGGCGTTCTGCCTTTAGCGATTCAAGGCTTAAGGCGGTTCCAGTTCCAGCAGCACCCAATCGCCCGCCTCCCTGCGGTTCAGCAGGGTCAAGCCCTCTGCGCCGAAGGTGGCAAGCACCTCGCTGGCCTTCGCGTCAATGATGCCACAGGCGAGCAGTCGTCCGTGGGGCGCGATCGCTGCTCGCAGGTGCGGGGCCAGTGTGATGAGAGTCTGAGCGGTGATGTTGGCGAGCACAACGTCATACTTCAGAGAAGGGTCCGATAGCGGCAGGGATCCCTCTTTGACGGTGATAGCGCCCGCCAGTCCCGCTTGCGCCACATTGTCACGGGCGGCCGATACGGCGATCGGGTCCATATCGAGCGCATCTACGCGCCCCGCGCCGAGCGCGGCCGCGGCAATTGCCAGGATGCCTGAGCCGGTGCCCACGTCGAGCACATTTTTTCCTTTCACCGGCAATCTCTCGAGTGCCTCCAAACAGAGTTGGGTCGTAGGATGCGTGCCGGTGCCAAAGGCCATGCCCGGATCGAGCGCGATCACAATCTCGTCCGGAGCGGGATCGTAGTCCTGCCAGCGCGGCTTAATGACTAGGCGCTCGCCGATGTGGAGCACGGTATAGAATTGCTTCCAAGCATTGGCCCAGTCTTCTTCCGCGACCCACTGCGTTCCCAACTCACCCACCAAGTCGCCGTGAAAAGCGTGCAGGTGCCACAAGTCTCTTTCGAGGCCGTCACGCCGTGCGGCTAGCGCGTTGGTATCGGGCACATACGTGGTCAGGGTGAGCCATGCGCCGACCGGGCGGGGATCGTGGTCAACGGTCTCTTGCTCGTGGTCTTGGAAGATCGCGATGCCGCCTTCACCCCACTTATGCAGCAGCGCCGCCACCGTCTCCGCCGCCTCTTGATGCGCCCGCACGGAGAGTTCCAGCCAACGTGCTGGCGCGCTCATTCTTTTTGCCCGCCCGTTGCGCCAGCGACGCTCTCCGGCTTTGTAGGTTCCTGAAAGGACACGTTCGGGATGTCCGCAAAGCGCTGCCGCATGATTGCGATGGCCTGCGGATTGTTGTCAATGAGCACGAAGGAACGGTCGCATTCATGGGCCGCCGCTCCGGTGGTCCCGCTCCCCGCGAAGAAGTCCAGCACCGTATCTCCGGATTGTGACGAAGCCAGGACGATACGCCGCAGAATGCCGAGGGGTTTCTGCGTGGGATAGCCCGTGCGCTCCTTGCTATTGGTCGGCACGATCGTATGCCACCAAACGTCGGTAGGCAGCTTGCCGCGCGCCGCCTTCTCCGGTCCTACCAGGCCGGGCGCCATGTAGGGCACACGATCAACGGCGTCTGCATTGAAGTGATACTGGTCGATATCCTTTACATATACAAGGATGTTGTCGTGCTTTGGCGGCCACTTTCGCTTGGTGCGGCCGCCGTAGTCATACGCCCAGATGATCTCGTTCAGGAAGCAATCTCTGCCAAAGATGCGGTCAAGCAGCACTTTGCAATAGTGGACTTCACGATAATCTATGTGGAAGTAGAGTGTGCCGGTTCGTGTTAGCAGACGATAGGCTTCGCGTAAGCGCGGCTCCAAGAACGCGAGGAAGTCATCAAACTCATCAGCGTACGTGTTGCTGCTCGTGTGCGTAGTGCGGTAGCGCTTGCCGTGAAAGCCCGTCCGGTCGCCGTTTGGGGCAGCCACCGTCCGCACGCGCGTGTAGAGGCGCTCTTTGCCGGTGTTGAACGGCGGATCAATGTAGATGAGCGGAAAGGATTCGTCTGGGAACTGTGCGAGAATGGGCAGGTTATCACCGAACCAGACCTGGTTCACCCCAGCGCATCCTTCATCTTGTCGAAGAAACCCTTGTCGTCCTGTGGGTTCGTCGCGCCGCCAAACGACTTGGCGAGTTCGTTGAGCAGTTCCTTCTGGTGGGCAGAGAGGCGTTTAGGTGTCTCAACGTGCACGTGCACGTGCTGATCGCCCCGGCCGCCGCCGTTCAGGTGCGGCACACCGCGCCGGCGCAGGGTGAAGGTCGAGCCGGATTGCGTTCCGGCGGGAATGTCCAGACTCTCATTGCCTTCCAGTGTAGGGATAACAACCGTGTCGCCGAGGGCCGCTTGGGCGAAGTTCACGCGGTAGTCAACGTGAATGTCGTCATCTTCGCGCTCGAAGCGCTCGTCCGGGCGCACCGTAACGAATACGTAGAGGTCGCCGCGGGGACCGTTCTTGGGACCGGCTTCGCCCTGGCCGCCCAGGCGGATGCGCAGTCCTGTATCCACGCCGGCCGGCACTTTGACGGATATCGTGCGGCTTTGCTTCGTGCGTCCGCTGCCTGTGCACGTGCCGCAGCGCACGGTCGGTACCCTACCCTCGCCGCCGCAGCGCGAGCACGTGGCGACGGTGGTGAACTGCCCGAAGAAGTTTGACTGCATCCGGCGCACTTGGCCTTGCCCTTTGCACGCCGTGCAGGTGCCGATCTTGCTGCCCGGTTCGGCGCCGCTGCCCTCGCAGCCCGGGCAGGACTCCAAGCGGGAGACTTCGATGTCTTTCTCCGCGCCAAAGACGGCTTCCGCAAAGTCCAGGGTCAAGTCCATGCGCAAGTCGGTGCCGGTCTCCGGTCCCGAGCGCGCCGAGGGCCGCGCGCCAACGCCAAAGAACGCCTCGAAAATGTCGCCGATGCCGCCCATGTCGGCGGGGTCAACGCCGCGCGGGTAGCCGCCGGAACGCCCATTGCTGTGACCGAAGAGGTCGTAGGCGCGCCGCTTCTGGGGGTCGCGCAACGTCTCGTAGGCTTCGTTGATCT
This sequence comes from Chloroflexota bacterium, assembly GCA_028874195.1. GTDB lineage: Bacteria > Chloroflexota > UBA11872 > VXOZ01 > VXOZ01 > VXOZ01. The sequence goes on along the minus strand of JAPPLM010000077.1, from coordinate 11,082 downwards.
CTTTGAAGCGCGCCTCGGCATTCGGATCCTTGTTCACGTCGGGATGATACTGCCGGGCAAGCGTGCGAAAGGCCTGTTTAATTTCGGCCTCAGAGGCGTTGCGCCCAACCCCGAGCGTTTCGTAATAGTCTGCTTTTGTGCTCATTCGTCCTTATTCTGCCAATGCGGGCCTATGCTTGCTCAGTATCGGATTGCGGGAGAGATTCGGACTCTGAGCCGGAATCCCTCGCACCCGCTTCATCTATTTCCTGCTCAGCCGCGTCGTCTTCACTTTGCGGTGGCCCAACCTTTACCAGGCTGGGACGCAATACGCGGTCGTACATGACGTAGCCTTTTTGCAGCTCTTCGAGCACGACGACGTCGCTGCCGTCGTCCTCACCTTCACGAAGCACTACTTCGTGATAGTTGGGATCGAAGGGCTTGTCTAGTGTATCAATCGGCTCCAGTCCGCGTTTCTCGAGCACGTTGCGCGCCATTTGGTGGACCAGGTCGACACCCTGGAGCCACGAGAAGAAGCGAAGCTCGCGGGGAATGGTGTCCAAAGCGCGTTCGAAATTATCGAGGATGGGGAGAAACTCCGCCACCAGGAGCGCTGTGGCGAATTTTCCCTGCTCTTCCTGCTCTTGCTGCGTGCGCCGGCGAAAATTGGCAAAGTCGGCGCGGGCGCGGGCCAAGGCTTCCCGGACTTGCTGCAATTCCTCTTCCTTCGCACCCAGCGCTTCGCCGGCAGCAGCAACCTCAGACCGCAGTTCTTCGATCAGTTCATCGGCGCCGGTCCCGGTGTCCGATGTGCCGTCGTTTTCGTCTTCCGTAACGGCTGCTGCTGCGACCGCCGCGTCTTCGCTGCCGGAGGCACTCGCTGGTGCTTTCTCGGCTGCTTTCTTCTTGCTTTCTTTCGCTTTCTTACGTGCCATCGAGCCTATCCTGACGGATTGTGATCTTCACTCAGAGCGTTACCTAACGGTTCGCCTTATTCCTAGTATACTCAATATTGCTTCTTGGGGAGAAACCAAGTCTATTGCATGTGTAGACATGGGTGGAGCCTCTGGCCGCTTGCCCAAGGTTCCTATGCTCGCGAGAGTTGGGTGGAGGTAACGGGCTTGGGGAAACTCAATAGAGAACCGCGTTGGTGGACGGGTTGCAGGCTCCGGCATTGTTGAAGTGAAGAATGTGCCATCCAAGACAACCGAGAATGACCGGGAAATGGCAAATAGAACTCATCTGGAGGCAGTGACATGACAAATCCAAGCACACCGGCGCAGTACGCCCCACTGACCCACGTGCGCCAGGTGTATGCTCAGACAGTTCCCGCCTACGACTACGGGGCGATAGGACAGGCCGGTTTTGCCCAGTGGCAGGCGGCTCTTCGTGCCACAGTAGCCAGCCTCTTGGGCGGCTTTAGCCGGCCGCGTGGCGATCTTGAGCCCCAGGTCTTAGCGACCGCAGAAAAGGACGGCTACACTCAACAGAAAATCGAGATCATCAGCGAGCCCGGCGTCCGCCTGCCCTTATACGTACTGACACCGCAGACCGGGCAAGCGCCCTACCCCACCGTGATTGCGCTGAACGGCCACGGCTCCGGGGTACAGGAAGTGATCGGCGAACCCCAGACCGAGCAGATTGCGGAACACATGTGCCGTTGCAACCACGACTACGGCCGGCAACTTGCCCAGCAGGGCTTTCTTGTATTTGCGCCTGAGCAGCGTGGGTTCGGCGAGCGACGGGAATTGGAGGACGTTGCGCAGGCGCCGGGTCAGTCCTCGTGCCGCCAAGCGAGCATGAATGCAATGCTGCTGGGCCGCACGATGGTTGGCATGCGGGTGTGGGACGTAATGCGGGTCATTGACTATGTCCGGCAAACGGGCCTTGCGAAGGCAGATACGTTGGCGTGCGTGGGACTCTCCGGCGGCGGGACCGTGACGACGTTTGCCACGGCAATGGATCCTCGCATCACGACTGCCGTAATCAGCGGCTACTTCTGCACGTGGCAATGGTCGATCATGGCAATGCGCCATTGTGAAGACAACTACATTCCGGGCATTGTTCAGCATGCGGAGATGGCTGACATTGGCGCTCTCATCGCGCCGCGGCCGCTGCTCATCGAGGCGGGTACGGAGGACCCCATTTTCCCCCTCCCCGGCGTGCACGACGCCTACAACAAACTGGCGAAAGTCTACACAATGCTCGAAGAATCGGACCGGCTGGCGCTCGACGTTTTCGAAGGCGAACACCAGTGGCACGGCACAGTGGCGGTGGACTGGCTGCGGCGCTGGCTTTAGGCCACGCAATTGGGATACTGAGGCATTCTTGGAATTTAGCGCCGCCGTGCCGCTGAGTTCCTAAAGTGCGCGTTTCCAAAACCGTTCGTACTGAGCCTGTCGAAGTATGAACGGTTGTCGGGTTGCCCTCGAACTGTGGGCGTAGGCACCAAGGGCAAAGTGACATTTCGCTACTGAGTCTGTACGCGCTGTGACGTCAGGCAGCCGAAAACTAGCAGAGGTCGCCCCATATCTCTCAGTGTTGGCCCGAATCCGGCGCGGCGAGTTCCTGCGAGCGGCGATACGCCGCCATGACCGCATCCTGCAAGGTCGCGCGCACGCCGCCTGCTTCCAGTGCCTGCAAGCCTGCCGCGGTGGTACCGCCGGGCGAGGTGACAAGATTACGGAGTGCGGCCAGGTGCTCTTCTTGGTTCTGCGCCATGAGGGCGGAGCCTTTTACCGTTTGAATGATGAGCGCGGCTGCCGTATCTCTGGGCAAACCGACCCGGACGGCGCCGTCGATGAGGGCTTCCAGCAGCAGGAAGACGAAACCCGGCCCGCTGCCGTTCACGGCGGTCGCCATGTCCAGGTAGTGCTCGTCCGGTACGGCAAGCTCCAGTCCCGCCGCCTGGAAGAGCGCCTGTGCCTGTGCCCGTTGCTCGGCGGTTGTTTCTGCGCTTGCCGTCCACACCGTGGCTGCTTCACCAATAGTCGCCAGGATGCTGGGCATAGCGCGCACCAGACGCCCGTGGTTCAGGAGCGCGCCGATGGTGCCCAGTTGTGGGCCGGCCATAATGGAAATCACCAGCGCGTCAGGCGACAAGACTTCTCGCAGCGGCGGCAACGCCTCCTGGATCTGCTGAGGTTTAACGGCAAGGATGACGACGTCGGCTCCGGAAACCACCTTGGCGTTGTCTGAATCCACGCCAACGCCGTGAGTTTCTGCGAGATGCGCCCGGCGGCTCGCTACGGGCTCGCCGACCGAGATCGCGTCGGAAGGGCACACGTCTTGAGCGATAGCCGCAGCCAAAAGTGCCTCACCCATAGCGCCGCCCCCGACGACTGCCAACTTTCGGATCATCGTTCTTCCCTTTCAGATGGTTCTATCTGCCACGTCCGGCCATCCCAGCGCAGTGTCACGTAGCCGCGAGCGGGAGGACGCACTACTTTCACGCCCTGCGCCCGCCACCGGGCATCGTTTTCGTCCAGCCACGGTTCATCCAAGACGAGCAGGCGCGGCTGTAATGTAGTCAAGAAGTGTGCCAGCCGCGCGGGTGTGAGTGCCCCCTGCACGATGAGCACCGCAACCGGCTGCGCGCGAGTTACGGTAGCGTTTGCTTGTATGATAGCAAGTTGCTGGCTGCCAAACCTGGCGAGCACGAACTCCGGCGTGCTTTCAGCGTGAATGCTCAGAGCGGCAGCGGGGCCGAGTGCAATGCGATACCGGTCGCCGCTAGGTAAGCGTTCATCGGCCTCGCGCGCGCCAAATACCCAGGCGTCTCCGTCGTACTGGAGCGTGTTCCCGCTGTATTCGCGGGGCGGCAACGTTTCGCTGCCACCGATCCAGAGCGTATTGTCGCGCTGCCAGATGGGCAGCAAGCGATCTAGGTCATAGCGGCTGGGCGGCTCGCGGAAGCCGACGAGCAAAGGGCGGCGATTGGCCGTTTCAATCATGACGGTACTGCCGAGGGAGCGCTCAAGCAGCGTCACGCTGGGTTGCCGGTTGAACTCCACCGCCAGGCTCCCCCACAGCACGAAGAGGATGCTCCCAACCGTGCCGAGGCTGAAAATGGTGGTCCAGGAGAGAGGGGTTTCGTCAAAACGGTTACTTGGTCCTGGCACTGGAATTCTGCGGCGCGTCCAAGCGACAACGAGCACCGTAAGGACTACCGCTAGCACGGCCGGCAACAGTGCCCCTGCGGTAACGGTGAGAGACGGCCAGCGGCTTACCTCCGTGGCGATGCGGATGAAGGTTTCCAAAGGCAGGTATGCGCTCCACGCCAAGACTTGGCCGGTGGCGGTGTGGACGAGGCCTGCCGCCGTTGCCACCGCGCCGCTCAGCATGATCCAGGGGATGAGCGGTATGGCCAGCACATTGCTGATGAGAAAGAACGGCGAGACGCGACCGAATACGAAAAGCAGCAAGGGGAGGACGAAAAGCTGGGCGGCAAGCGTCGGAGCAATGATGGCCGGCAACGGGTACGGCAGCCAGCGCAGCCGTCCATGCAGCGGATCCGAGAGAACAAGCAGTCCGGCCGTGGCGGCTACGGAAAGCTGGAAGCCCACGTCCCAGAGGATATTAGGATCCCAGGCCGTCATGGCCACCGCTGCGAGCGAGAGCGCCGACCAGGGATCGCGGTCCCGTCCCAGCGTGGCGGCAAAGAGCAGCAGTATTGCCATGACCGCCGCGCGGACTACAGCGGGATTTGCGCCGACGAGAATCGTGTACAGCGCGACACCGCCCATGCTCAGCCAGAGGGCCCGCCTACCGAACAAGCGGCGCGTGACGCTCTCCAGCATGATGGCAACGATGGTCATGTTGAAGCCGGAGATAGCAATGAGATGGGTGGTGCCGGAGAGGTCGAACGCCTGGCGCAGCGTGGCGGGGATGCCGGCCCGCGCGCCGAGCAGTATCCCTTGCAGCAGCGGGGCGTGCGGTCGCGGTAGGATGGTGTCTATGGTAGTAAGGAGTCTTTCCTTTACCTCAAAGAGCACGCGCAAGAATGGCGCTCCGCGTTCCCCCGGCAGGAATTCCACCTGAGGAAAGGCCAGGAGCGCTTGGGCGCCACGCCGCTCGAGGTAGCGCTGGTAGGAAGGGCTGTTCAAGCTCTCCAACCCCTCCAAGCGTCCGTTGAGTTCCCACACCATGCCATACTGGGCCGGGAACCTGGGCGGCAGCGTTACCCACGTCTGACCGGAGATCGGCTGCCAGGCATCGTCGGTGAAAACGGCCTCGGCGCGAAACCTTATGCGCGTGCTGCGCTCGGAGCGGACCGGCTCGGAAGCCACCCAGCCGCGCATTGTGACCGATTGAGCAAAGTACGGCTCCAAAGGATTAGGGGTGTTGGCGGTCACGGCGGTGTGATAGCGGACCATGCCCAGCGCGGCGGCGATGAGGAGCAGTGCGCCCAGCGCCACGGGACGCGCGCCCACCGCCGCCAATCCCAGGCAACTCACCAACAAGAGGGCAAGAACCACCAGCGGAAACGGCGGCAGGAGGGTCCCCAGCACGATGCCGCTCAGAAACGCCGGCCCCAATATGCGTGTCATTCGAGGTTGATCCTGCGTCCGTGTGCAACTATCTGCGAGACGTCTCGAAGCGGAGTGAGAACACCGGGTTGGAGAGTTACAGGATCAAGCGAATCGGTGTTGAATACTGCACAAGAGGTGCAGCCACAGTTTCTCAGTTCTGACTGAATCGTTGATTCAACAAAGAGGCACTGTGCGCTTGGCTGGCAACCGATTTGCCTTGCCTCACCGGGCTTTTTCGGCTTCAGCGACACGCTCGCAATTCTATCACGAAGCGTAGGTTGCAGCACTGGATCAGTGCGTTAGCGGGACTGGGAGAGACTCACACTTAAGGAAGGCTGCCGGGTTTGCGGGCGCTCAATCGACAAACGGCCCGCCATGGAGGCGTCTAAAGACATCCCTGACCTCATTTCTCAGGTTCTTGGGCGCATGCTCCATGAACGCTCGATAGACCACCTCGTCATCGATGTCCGAAACAGAGATTGAAAAGATCCGTTCGTACCCGAATTCCGAGTAGATCGCTCGTAAGGCCGACAGCCATGCCTCGTTACCCATCGCAGCGCGCAGGGTCACCAGAAAGTTCAAGCCCATGGGGTATCTGCATCTGTTCCATACGGGCCCGCTGTCAAGTTCAACTAGGTCCTGGAGGTTATTGACCCCGTTTTGCCGGCATATAGTGGGGACTGCCTGTCTCCGTACGTTTCCTCGGGAGACAACAAAGAATTCCTCTACATATGTAGCCCCGCCTTCATCGAGCCAGGTAGGCCCCGTGCGAAAGTAGTAGTGGGCTATTTCATGATGGATGACTACGGGCTCTACCGAGCGCGGTGTGACTTGGATTACGTGGCGTAGGTGGATGTTACGAGAATACGGCCCGTGCAGAGTAGTCAGAATCACGTCGTTTACGGGAAAGGGAATTTCCCAGAACTGCTCGTTGTCCTGCACAGCCCTCTCTAAGCTTGCAATTGCGACCCGGCCGATGCGAGCCGATTGTCTATGGACAAACCACAGATTGACAACGCCGGCCTGGGGCAAGGCAATCGTCGAGGAAGCTATGGAATATGGCTTGAAGAGTTGGTCGGCGCCCAAGCGGGTGCCTCCTGCAGCAATCAGATAGATACGCTCTTCCTCATCTAAGCCGTCGCGAAACCATGGCTGCCTAAACAGGCGCTCCAATCCCTCCGGGCTATACAGAGCAAGGTCTCTCAATGCATAGACCAGAAAGAAGTCAACGTCTTTGGACGGATAGGGGATGAGGCCCATAACCCGCCGCGCAAGCTCCGGTCTCCCGATTTCAATGAACGAATTCCCTGCAAGAGTTGCCAACTGAACAATCCCATATTCGGATTCAACGAGGGTGAGGCCATCTACAACCCAGGGTGCGGTTACGAGTTCTATCGCGAAATCTAGGCTGTTCTCAGCCGCATCTTTCAAGAAAGAGACCGCCCTCCGTTCCCAAGCCTCGATACCGTCGGCAAGCCATGGCAGTGCAACTATATTGGACGTAAACTGTGGCATACGTGCGCCGAGATCGGCGATGTACCAGATAACGCGTTCTTCATCCCCAGTCATATCATTGTCGAACAGCCAAGCCCAAGTAGACATCTTCTCGAAAAACTGGGGGTTGCTCTTATCGATTTTTAGCAAGGCCCGAAGAGTTTGGTGCTCACTGCCACCTAGGCCGTCCCGGTACCAAGGGGAAGCCATAGCCAGCTCGACCAGGGTGGGAATTGGCTCGACTATAGGGGTGGCTGTGGGCGTCGGTGAGTCTACTGGGACTGAAGTCGCCATCGCCACCGGCGTTGGCGTGGGAGTAGGGGTAGCAATGCCGCCGCCGGGGGCGTAGTCCGCTTCCCAGGGAAAGCGTTCGCTGTTGAGCCGCTGCACCAGACCGTTGGGGCCGCTGATCCAGGAGCGGTAGCCATCGGTGAAGGCGGTGAAGTTGTCGGCCTTGCGCCAGACAAGCTGGCCGCCGGTGGTCTTCTGCAGCGCGTCGCCATTGGCGCCGTGGTGCTCGTTTTCCAAACACTCGCCAACGGTTTCATGGCCGATGAGATCGCGAATGGTCTTGAAGCCGAGAACGAACTGGCACTCGGCTGCCGCGACAGAATTCGAAAATAGCAGGAATAGGAAAAACCCGAGAAATGCCGCGAGACGCTTCATTGCTGGTTCTCCCGTTACTGGAATGAACAGCAGGAACTCCGTGCGAAAATGAAAGAGCAATCGTGACTAAAGATACGACGTTTCGTGATAAGTAAGAGTATATTACTTTGTTATTGTAGCTAGGACAATAGCAGAGATTCCTCTGCCAGTTCCAAAGTCTGCCAGGTAACTTCTGTGTCGTACGGCCGCTACCGCCTTTATCCGACTATCTTCAGAAATTGGGTGTGAGCGCAATAGAGCTACCGTCCGGCCGCGCTGCTACGATAAGTGAAGAGCGTCGCAAAGCAGAGAGTGGAAAAACGTGTTCCAAGCGCTCGCCGGTCTTTACGTGCAGATACTTGTTCTTGCCAGCCTGATTGCAGTCGTTGCAGTCGGGGTGGTGCTGGTGATTTCCGCGCGCACAGGGCACACCCTTGTGCACCCGGACCGCACCTGGCGGCTGGATGGACTCCCCGCGGAGACACCGGCGCTGGAGCCTTTGGCTTTTCCCGCTGCTGACGGCACACGGCTGGCCGCCTGGTTTCTGGCGCATCCGCAGCCGCAAGGCACGGTGCTCATGCTTCATGGCTTTGGCACCAACCACTTCGGCCTGGTGCATCTCGCCTACGACCTCTTAGCTCACGGCTTCCAATCCCTCTTGTTTGACTTTCGCGGGCATGGCGCGAGCGAAGGAGAGGTGACAACACTGGGACTGCGGGAGCGGCGGGATGTCATTGGCGCGCTTCAGTATCTCCGGTCGCGCGGCGACGTGGACCCGGATCGCATCGGCGTGTACGGTGTCTCCATGGGCGGCGCGACGGCGCTCCTTACGCTTGAGGATGGCATGGGTGTGCGCGCTTTGGTGACCGACAGCGCGTTTGCCACGCTCAGAGGAGCTATAGATCACGGCTTTCGCAGAATTGCCGGCTTGCCTCCCTCCATCTTTCGCACGCCCACGGTATGGTTCTCAAGCCGGTTTGTGGGTGAGAAGCTGGATCACGTGCTTGGCAGGGTGCGGCCGATAGACCGCATCAAGCACACCGCGCCGTGCCCACTTCTCATAATTCACGGTACGGAGGATGACGTCGTCTACGTGCAGGACGCCTATCAGCTCTATCTCGCGGCGGAAGGACCGAAAGAGCTGTGGATTATTCCCGATGCGGGACATGGCCGCGCGCATGAGAAGCTCAGGGATGCATATGTCGAGCGTGTTGCCGGTTTCCTTTTGGGAGCCTTTGATGGATCGGCACCCACGTAGCGCGTAATGCACCGTGGGTCTATCGAGGGTCTCTTGTCAGTTTTTCGAGGTGTGCGTCCAAATTACGTTATGTCTTAGGTGCGCACAAGGCTACGTGCAAAATCGGAAACGGAGTCGAGGTACGCTATGTTTTGCGGCGAGAGTGCAATATCTGCGGCTGCCAGATTGTCCTCGAGTTGGAATGGATTCTTGGGGCCGATGATGGCCGAGGAAACGAACGGCTTGGCCATTACCCACGCCAAAGCAATGGCGCTGGGCGTGGTGCTGTGCTCACGTGCGAGCGCACGCACGGCATCTACTACTGCCAGATTTGGCTCGGTCATCATCAGGTCGTAATGCTGGGGCAGTGAGGTGATGCCGTCCGGACGCGCGGCAAAGCGTGAGTCCGGCGGTGGCGGCTCGCCCGGCTTGTATTTACCCGTGAGGAAGCCCCCGCCAAGCGGGCTGTGGGCGACGATACCGATACCGTGCGCCTGCGCCATGGGCATTACCTCTTGCTCGATGGCGCGGTCGATCAGACAATACCGCGGCTGCTCTGCGACCCAGGGCGCAAGCCGGTTGCGTTCCGCCAGCCACAGCCCGTGCACGATCTGCCAGGCGGCAAAGTGAGATGTGCCAAGGTAACGCACTTTGCCCTGCCGCACGAGGTCGTCCAGCGCGCGGAAGGTCTCTTCCAGCGGCGTGGTGGGGTCCGGGATGTGGATGTAGTAGACGTCGATGTAGTCGGTCTGGAGACGCCGGAGCGACCCTTCGACTTCGCGGACAATGTGGTAGCGCGAGGAGCCGCTCTCGTTCGGACCTGCGCCGGCCACGCGACCCACTTTGCTGGCCAGCACCGCTGCGTGGCGGCGCCCCTTGAGCGCCTTTCCTACAATCTCTTCCGACCGGCCGTGGAAGTAGACGTTCGCCGTATCGATGAAGTTCACGCCGCGGTCCATAGCGGCGTGAATCATGCGCACGCCCGCGGCGGTATCGGTATAGGTGCCGAGCGGAAAAGTGCCGTAGGCAATAGTGGAAACCCGCACGCCGGTTGTGCCAAGCTGTCGATACTCCATGCCGTTGCTCCACGGAAGTTGGAGTGAAAACTGCGCCACTTTTGGAGCGAGGTCTCGAAGGCGGCCCCGCGAGTGGCCTTCAGAGGGTCATATTCGCGAAGCTGCTAGTTCTCGAACCGTTATTCCTATTAGAATAGCCGATCTACCGTTCGCCCTGAGCATCGTCGAGTGGTGAACGCCGGAGGAAATGGGTAACACAACTCTTAGCTCTCTTCTCTCCGTTCATGCTTCGACAGGCTCAGCACGAACGGAGAAACGTACGTTGATTCCCTTGTGCGGCCAGGGCAAGGCCATGGTGATTCCCGCGAATTCGCGCCCCCGCGCGGGGGCGCGAATTCCATTTTCTCTCAGGTGGCAGACCTCTGACCGGGCTGGCGGGGAAGGCCGGGATACACACGCGCAGACTCTGGACTCCGGCGGACGCCGGAGTGACGAATGGCATGCCGAGCGCCCCATTGCATCCACTTTTCAGGCCAACCCGGCAATCGCAACTATCCGGGCATCGACATACACTCATAGACCTCGATGGAGCAGCCCTCGCCCTGGTCGAGGAAGGGATCGGTGTTGAGAATGGCCTGGGCGGCCGCCATGTCCTCTGCCTGGAGAATGGCATATCCCATGATCGTGCTTGTTGCCTCGGAGCTGCCTGAAGCGGTCAGCACCTGCCCACCGCCCAGTGGCGTGCCGGCATTTTCCAGGGCGTCCGCATTGCTCTCTGTCCACGCTTGCCACTTGGCAAAGTGCGCCTGCTGGTCCTCCGGCGAGGCGCTGCCCATGCGTTGCATGGCTTCCGGCGACGCGTGGTAGAAGAAGATGAATTTCTGCATTGATTACCTCGTATAGTGCAGATCGTGTGTCGGTATCTCTTTTAATTCTAGCAGCTAGCGGAGGATACGGTGCTGCAGATGGTTTGCGAGACATCAGGTTCTATATGCTTACACCCAACGACCCCGGTTGACTCAGGAACGGAGCACCGGGCTGACTTTCGTAGTCTTGGTACGCAGTTGGTAGCGGCGGTGGACTTTTGGCAACGAGAAGATGATTGATCAAGACTTTCCGTTCCATGTAGCGCGGGGGCTTGTCCCCCGCCTGGCAAGGCGTACACGGGGTGCAAAGAGAG
>JAPPLM010000008.1 GCA_028874195.1 Chloroflexota bacterium | reverse complement strand
AATCTGTCAACGAATTAGTCAACACTTACAATTCCGAACGGAGCGCAGCGGAGTGTCGCTCTGAGCGCGGAATCTAGGGTAGCTGAGGCCATTAAACTGCATAGAGCATGGACCCTAGATTCCTCGCGTTCGCTCGGAATGACAATTAGGAAGAGCATACAAATAGCTCTACGTCTAACCAACCCTATATCTACCGCACGAACGCGCCCAGCGCTTTCGCTATGTCCCCGCTGTTCACCACTGTAACTTCGCCCGCTTTGGCGAAAGGTGTGTCGACGCGCCACCACTGGAACGCGGCCCGCTGTGCACGTACCACCACCACGTTGCCGTAGTCGTGGCTGCCCGTGGGGAGGCCGTAGCGGTCGAGCCAGTTCGGCGTATTGAGTACGTAGGTGGCGATTGCCGGCGCCTCGTACATGATGGCCATGCGCCGTGCCGCCACCTGGTCCCAGTTAAGGCCGTCAGCCGCGGACGTATCAGCCGGCGGGGGAATGAGATATTGGGTTGCAAGCACCGGATCGAAACCCTGCGTGCTAAGCATGTCGAAGACGTTGAGATAGGCGAAGGAGCGGGTTGCCGACTGCCATTGCAGCACGCCCTTCTGGAAAAACTGCGTCGGCCGGCCCTCGTAGGTAATGGCACGCGTGAGCGGATAGCCGAGAGCGTCAACGCCCCCGGCGCGCCGGAACTCTGCGAGAAAAGGTACCTCGCCATACGCTTCCGAACCGTTCACAATGTCATAGCACGGCAAGGTGACTACCTCATCGGCAAGTGTGGACGTTTGCCCTGTCGTCTGGCCGTAGCAAGCGTAATCTTTGGCAACGTACTCCGTCACAAGCTGCGGCGTGCCCTGTACGAAGCGCAAGTGGAGCATGTGCGGCAGAAAAGCGGATTGCGTTGAGAACGACCACGTGCGCGCGAAGGGGCCGACCTCGCTTGCCACGGCATTGCCGGTGATGCTCACCGTAATCGTCTGGCCGGCGCCCAGCGGCAGTGTGGTCATGAAGTACGTCCAGCCATCGTCGTCAACGCGATGGAAGGACAAGGGTACGCCGGCCTGGTCGACTATCCGTGCGTCTGTTATGTGCACCGGCTCTTGCGACCACGGCGACGCGCCGATGCTTATGGGACTGCCAACGTAGCCCTCGGTGTCCGGCAGCGGGTTCGGAATCTCAGTTCTCGGCAAGAAGCTGTGCGGTACGTCGCTTTGGCCCACTCCCGGATAGATGTAGAGGCGATCGAGAACCGGCAGGCCGTCAACACAGCCCCCAAAGTCGAACACACTCCCGCCCGCGCTCTGTCCGTAGCCTACCAGCACCAACGCCGGATGCAGCATAATCGTGCGGTGGTAGACGCTATTCACCAGCGCGTCCACGGCCGCCGCCGGATCGCCGCCGATGGTGGAGGCAGACTCACCGGTGCACTTACCGGTAAACCCGGCGGCCTTTATGCGATCCGCCGGTGTCGCCCCGGTGAAGCCGGCACTCGTAGGCTCCTGATAGTGTCCGGTAAAGCCATTCTCGGCATAGTAAGCGGCATGCGCTTCCGCCGCCTGCTGCAAAGCAGGGTCGGCCCGCACGGGAGGCGCGTGCGCATACGCGCGCAATTCGTTCAACCGCGCGATAGCCTGCTCTTGGGGAGTGGCGCTCGCCGCCTGTAGAGAGACGTGCGGCAGGCAGAGGATACTGAGGCAAGCCAGCACGAACGCTGCCAACCAGCGCCTGGCATTCAGATTAACTCTCATCGCGGCAGTGGAATGGGATCTTTCTCTCAAGCGCATCTCAACCATGCGACACAATACACCTGAGCGAGGAACTCCACAAAGTGGATGAACTTCCAATCTCCAAGAGTAAACTCTCGCCGCCTCTTTCGTCAGTCCCGCCTGCCGCTTCAACGCTTCCGTTCCGTAAGCCAGATCGGACTTGCCCAGGCCATTTGGCGGTTGGCCTGTGTGACACGGAGGTAGTAGCAGACAAAGGGACGGTCATGGGGAAACGTAGGCGTGAGCGCAATCTCTGGTAAGGGGTCAGCATCAGTCCATCGATCTTCCCATACGTCGCTACGTGGGTCGGCGCTGAAGATCACCTCGTTATTGCGCAGTAACTCGATGGCGTCAATACGATAGGTTCCCGCTACACGCATGGTGAATTCTCTGGGCCCGTACTGGGCCAAGTCCACGCTGAGGTCGCTACCCATCGACGCGTCGTTCATGGTGAAGTCCAGCAGAATGCGGTCGCCGGTAGTGGCGTAGCAGCGTCGTTCGTTGAGCGCCTGCCAGATGGAGTCACGGGTCAACTCGCGGGCCATCACGCAGGCAAGTCCGTTGCCGTCGTCGACGAAAAAGCTGCCCTGGTTCGCCAAGCCGTGGTGGGAATCGGTTCCGCCGATGAAACCGATACGATGCCCCATGGCCAGCGCAGTCTGAACACTGTGCGGGCCGCCGGTCTCGGAGATGCCCCAGCTCGAGCAGATTTCAACCAGCCGTTGGTGCGTGTCGTTGCGGTAGTCCCAGTTCGTAATGTTGCCAAATTTGGTGTGATGCGGGATGGTCAGGGCGTCGCGTCCCTTGAGGATCTCCCAAAGCTCATCCGGCGTCATGCCGCCGGGCCCGAATGAGCAGATGAATTCGGCGCTATCGCCGCGATGATAGATGTTCTTGTGGCCGTTGGGATTGCCTGTGCCCCACTCGTGGCTGACCAGCGTGACGAACCGGTGGGCATCGTTGAAGGCGTTGGATGTATCCACCACCTCTTGCCAGACTTCATCGACGATTTCGAAACGCATCTTGTAGTGGTTCGCCGGGGCGCAGAAGTCGAGACCGGCCACGTCGCGCCCCCACTCGAAAAACTCCGTAGTGGTTCCGGTGCCCTGGCTATGCCACATCTGGCTGTGCATCTCGCCAAAGTAGACGTTCCGATCGCGCAAGAAGCCCGCGCCAATGGGATTGCTCTTGCCCGCGATGCCGGTGGCGGGATCGACCACCGTGACACGGTGGATGCCCTCAATCGCGGCTCTAGCAGAGAAGGTTGATCCCGCACGGTCCGCACGTTGATCAACAGCAACGGCCTGCGGCACCTCGAGGCCCTCAGTGGCAATCGTCTGTGCCCGTCCTTGATAGCCGGTCGCGGCATTGTAGCTGTAGCCATCCACCGGCAGCACGCGGATCGCGAAATTCTCGCCGGTCTGAACGACGGCGGGCGCAAATATCTTGAAGCGCTCAGCATGCGCGCCGACCACGCGCACCGTTGGGTGCGTGGCGGCCTGGCGGTAGGTCCCATCGCCTTTTCGGTCAACCCCTACCGTGAAGATCGCCACCTGCGCATAGCGCTGCGCCTGCACCAGGTTGCCGTCTGGCGGTCCCAGGATGACGCGGACGGCATCGCCCGGCCCCAGCTCGCCCTCCTGCACCACCACGTCCACCAGGTCCATGTGACGTCCCCAGGATGCGACATAGGCCAGCTTAACCTCAGGGCGTGTGCACTCCACGTCCGTGAACGCCCCATATCCCACCTTGCGAATCTGGCTCTTCTCACGGTTGCCAACGGTCTTCAGTCCACGCGGATAGGGATTCCCCAGGTGGCACTCCCACGTGCTCGGCACTTCCATAGTGACGTGCGCGCCGGGGGACAGCGTGAGTTCCGGCCCGAGGGTGAGCGTCGCCACGAAGGTATGTCCACTGGCGGCCTCAACCTTATTGGGCGTCATCGCCCCGTGAATGTCTGCCGGTGGCTCGAACTGCCACGAGCGGTTGATGGGGAACCAGTCGGAGGTGTTGTCAAAGAGACGCGGCGTTGGAAGTTCGCTTCCCATTTAAGGTCCTTACGATGCAGTTTGAGAAAGGTAGGACTTGGCGAAATACATGGGCGGTCGCCCTCACCCAAACCCTCTCCCCCAGGAGAGGTCTTTCTCGGTCTAGCCAACAGTCACGCGAGTCGCCCCAAGCTACTGACTCAGAGTGCACCTGAATACACGCATAAGGAATGCGGCAGTGGTAGGCACAGCACTCAGTACCGTGCCAATGAACCACTGATAGCCTAAGCTCTTGTAATCGTCAGCGAGCCGCTGTCCAAATCACTAAAGCTGTGGGATGCACACCTTGCCGTCACGCGCTACCGGCATACCGGCGTATGCGCAGCGGTTGCCCCATTGATCAATGGCTTCTTTGGACTTGTACTCGTTGATGACCTTGTGGCGCGAGGTGTTGCTGTAGTTGTTGCCGGCGGTGTGCAGCACCATTACGTGGATGAAGAGCACGTCGCCGGGCTTCGCCAGCATCGGCACTGGGTCGTAGTCCTCCACTCTCTCATCGGCCACGGTATGGCCGTGATCCGTCTCCCACTCGCCCATCAAGTGGCTGCCGGGCAGCACGGTGGTCGAGCCCTGGTCCACGTCGTTGGCGTCCAGGTAGATGATCGCCGCCGCCAGCTCGGACTTGCTATGGCGCTCGTAGGGCCAGTCCTGGTGCCAGCCCTGGACGTTCGTAAAGCCGGGCGGGTTATTGCGCACCTTGCCGTTGTGAAAGTCGATGTCCGGGCCGAAGAGGTCGATGAAGACGTTCACGATGCGGGGATCGGTGACGTTGTTGAACCAGTAATCGCTCGCCAGCGGCTGGTCCATGATGCCCTGCACGTTCTTGGGGTTATAGGGGTCGATAGGATACCCCTCCGCCTGCTCCATGAAATTGTATCTCATGGCCTCGGGACGGCCGTCCGTATTCGCGATGAGATCATGAAACTCCCGCCGCATCTCCTCCATCTCAGCGGCGTTGTACATCCCCTCCATCACCAGGTAGCCGTTGTCATCGAAGAACTGCTTCTGCTCCGGTGCCAAAGTCACCAATTGCGCTGTCGCCATTGAACTTTCTCCTTCTCTAGAACTCGCTTGTAAACATCCAGTGTCAGACTCATCTCCGGTGATTATACAATTTTTCCAACCGAGGATGCGCAGAGCCCGCCCCGTTCTCGATACGGGGTTACAAACCTGCGCTACCGGAGATGTGTCATCCCTCGTCATCCTCTCCAGCCAACTTGGGATTCAAGAGTTCTTCAGTAGCGCGGGGGCTTGTCCCCCGCTCCTCGCACACCGGGGCATCGAAGTCACCAAACGTTGCGCGAGGCTCACTTGCTATTTCATGCTGGATCATTGACCTCATGGCATATCTTCTGTACCTGCCAGAGACTCTACGGCTCAACCTCTACTCGGCCGCCACCGTGGGAACTCTCGTACACTGCCTCGCCGAACGTGAGGGACTTGTAACTGTCCCAGAGATCGGGGCCGGAGTCTTCCAGACCCAGGCAGCGGCGGGCGAAGTGGCGCACCTCGCCGGTGTAGCCGAAGTTCATCTGGCTCCGCGCCATACTGTTCCACGCGGGCTCGACGGTGTAGTTGTAACGGCCCAGGTGCGGCTTCTCCTGCGTCCATTCCTCGTAGGGCTGGTACGTGACCCGCATCATGTCCTCGCAGACCACGTGCTGCTCCAGGCCGATGAGTTCCAGATTCTCGATGATGTCGCGAAACGCCACCTTAGAATCGAGTGTGTTGATGTCCATCTGGCCGACCATACCGTTTGTGAATTCGACGTTTATCAAGTACGCGAAATTCTGGGGGCCAACCTCGTGGTAGAGCGCGTTCACGGCTTTCACGTCGCCGCCATAGAAGCGCATGAGGTCGAAGATGTGCACGCACTGGCCGATGAGAAACGCTCGCTTGGCGGAGTCAATGCCCCAGATCTGCGGGTATTTGCCCTGCCCAAACTTGGTCTTGACCACGTGCAGATCGCCAAACTCCGGTCGAGAAATAATCTCCTTGGCAATCAGGTAGACGTCGGCAAAGCGCTTCATAAAGCCCACCTGGCCCCAGACTCCTTTGGCTTCCGCCAATTCCGCCAGCTCTTTGGCTTCAGCGGAGGTATTAGCCGACGGCTTTTCCGTGTAGACCGGCAGGCCGCGATTGAGCACCACCGGCGCGAGCTCATACTGCTGCGGCGCCGGGCCGATGGTGAAGACGCCGTCCAGCTCTTCGGTATCCAGCATCTTTTCCATGTCGGTGTAGACGCGGCGCGCGCCAAAGTTGCGGGCGTTGCGCTGCGCCTTTTCCAAATCGATGTCGCAGACGGCGACGAGATCGATCTCGGGGATGAATTGTATTTGGGGAAAGATCGAGGCGGTGGCAAAGGAGCCACAACCGATGAAGGCAAGTCTGGCTCGACGCTCGGTACTCATGGGGGATTTCGCTCCTATGTGTGAGGTCGTGGCGCAGCCTGAATGCGGCATGATTGAGAAAAGCTGCCAGTCCACGCCGAGAGGTGTATTACGGCAATTATATTCCTGTGCCAGCAGCGCATCAATGCCGCGTGCCTATTTCACTTGAACCGTCATTCCGGTGAAGAGCCTTCCCAGAACGTGAAACGGGGCAGAAATCCAGAAAACTTCAACCACAAGGCAACGGGGCTGCAAAGTAAGCGCTAAAGAGAAGATGGATTCCCGCTTTCGCGGGAATGACGGATTACGCGCCCCTCGCGTTGCCCTCTCACCTTTCCTCATTTGCACGCCATCTTCGACATACAAATGACGGATCTGATCACTCACTATCTATTTAGAAACTACAGTGTAGCGCGGGGGCTTGTCCCCCGCTCCTTGCGCGCTTCAGGGCCGGCTTGTTCCGTGCACAGCGAAAATCACCAGATGCTACAATGCCGAGAATTCACCTGCGCGGGAACACGCTTTGTCTAGCAATTGAAGCGCCACCATACTGACGTAGGGGCACGATATATCGTGCCCCTTCTAGACTTGCCAAACCGCATGGCGCCTACTGTTCCACCAGCACCCGGCCGCCGCCGTGGGAGCTCCGGTAGACCGCCTCGCCGAACGTGAGCGACTTGTAGCTATCCCAGAGGTCGGGGCCGCTGTTCTCCAAGCCCAGGCAGCGGCGGGCGAAGTGGCGCACCTCACCGGTATAGCCGAAGTTCGTCTGGCTCTTGCCGAGGCCCGTCCAAGAGGGTTCGAGCGTATAGTTGTAGCGTCCCAAGCGCGGGGCCGCCTCCGTCCACTGCTCGTGGGGCTGGTACGTGACCTTCATCATGTCTTCGCAGACCACGTGGGTTTCCATGCCGATGAGTTCCAGCGTCTCGATGACGTCGCGGGTCCCCGCCTTGGAATCGAGCGTATTAATGTCCATGTGGCCGACCGTGCCGTTCACGAATTCCAGGTGGATGAGATAGGAGAAGTTCTGCGGGCCGACCTCATAGTAGAGGGCATTCACGGCGCGCACGTCGCCGCCGAAGAAACGCACCAGGTCGAAGATATGCACGCACTGGCCGATGAGAAACGCCCGTTTGGCGGAGTCGATGCCCCAAATCTGGGGGTACTTGCCCTGGCCGAACTTGACCTTGAGCACGTGCAGGCCGCCGAATTCAGGTCGGGCGATCACCTCTTTGGCAATGGTGTACACGTCTGCAAATCGCTTCATAAAGCCCACCTGGCCCCACGTGCCGTTAGCCTCCGCCAGTTCAGCCAGTTCCTTGGCTTCCGGTGACGTATTGGCCGATGGCTTTTCCGTGTAGACCGGCAGGCCGCGCCGGAGCACCACCGGCGCAAGCTGGTATTGCTGCGGCGCCGGTCCGATGGTGAACACACCATCAAGTTCCTCGGTATCAAGCATTTTCTCCATGTCGGTGTAGACGCGGCGCGCGCCGAAATTGCGGGCGTTGCGCTGCGCCTTTTCTTCTTCGATGTCGCAAACAGCGACGAGGTCGATCTCGGGAATCAGCGGAATCTGGGGAAAAATGGAGGCCGTGGCAAAGGAGCCACAACCTATGAAGGCAAGTCTGGCGCGTCGTTCGGTACTCATGGGGGATCACAATCCTTGCATTTGGGTGGTACGGTGCAATTGCAATGCGGTAGACCAATCAGGGACACTCCAATCGCACCATCAAGAGTAATACAGCAATTATATTCCCAGGATGCAAGCGCTTCAATGCCGCATACAGGCGACAAGTGTCCCGTCTAAGGGTGAAGAGAGACACTTGAACCGTCATTCCGGCGAAAGCCGGAATCCAGGAACCTCAAATCACAACCCCACAAGACTGCAATGCATGCGCTAAAGATCAAGATGGACTCCCGCCTGCGCGGGAGTGACGGATGCGGATTCGATCCTTCTCTAGGCTCAGTCAGTCTCCGGTTTTTAGGACACTTAGTCCCACATGACAGAATCATGCCGCAGGTCGCGCCAAGAGGTTTATACTCAGTACGAGTGTTGTTCCCGAGAGGAACACCTACCGAATCATGTAAGAAATAGAGTTCATTCGGCTCCCAAAGGAGATCCATAGAATTCTGACTAGATGACAAAGGAGCACCCCATGAGCAAGCGTCCGAATTTCCTGATCATCCTCACCGACCAGATGCGCGGCGACAACATGCGCTGCGCGTGGCGGGACTGGCGGGATGACACGCCCCTGCAGACCCCCAATCTCGACCGGCTCGCGGCGGGCGGCGCGCTGCTCACCCGCGCTTATGTCAATAATCCGCTCTGCATGCCCTCGCGCTCCACGCTGCTCACAGGTCTCACACCGCGCGGCCACAACGTCCGCACGAACGGCATTGACCTCGACCCCGCCTTTCCCACGGTCACCGGCACGCTCGCGGACGCCGGCTACCGCACCCACAGCATCGGCAAGATTCACGTACGGGTGGCGGGCGATCCCATCGGCGTAGACCCGGAGACGCTCGATCCGCGCGACTTTCCTGAAACGCGTTGGATGTGGCGCAACCGCAAGGTCTCCTCGCTGCCCACGCCCTACTACGGCTTCGAGAGTACGGAACTGACCATCGGCCACGGGCCCGGCAACGTCGACAATCACTACCTGTGGCTGGAGCGGGAGCATCCGGACGTGCTTCCCCACTGGAACCGCCAAGCCTCCACGCCCGCGGCCAGCGGCGCGGAGCAGTCCTACCGCATCAACGTGCCGCCGGAGTACCACTACAACACCTGGATTGCCGACCGCAGCATTGCGTATATGGAGGACGCGGCCGAGCGCGAGCAACCCTTCATGCTCTGGGCCTCCTTCCCCGATCCGCACCATCCGTATGCCGCGCCGGAACCTTGGTTTTCCCTGTACGACCGCGATTCGATACCGGCACCGACACGACGCGACTGCGAACTCGACGACCTGCCGCCGCACATGCGCCTGATGTACGAGACCGACCAGTGGACCTCCGGCCGGCGCATGGCCACCAAGATGCCGGATGAACAGATGTGCGAGATCACGGCGATTACCTTCGGCATGGTTTCGTTCATCGACGAACAGGTGGGGCGTATCCTGGACGCACTCGACGAGTTGGGCCTGGCTGATAATACGGTCGTCGTCTTCACCGCCGACCACGGCGACCTGCTCGGCGACCACTGGCTGCTGAACAAAGGGCCGTTCCACTTTGACGGCATGCTGAACATTCCCTCGATCTGGCGTTGGCCGGCGCGATTCCCCGGAGGCCAGGTCTCACAATCGCTGGTGTCCCACTTAGACATCCCACCCACGCTGCTCAACTTAGCGGGTGTAGAAGTGCCAGAATACGGGCCGCCGTTTATGAAGGGCATACCCCAGCCGGAAGCGGAGCGACAGATGGCAGCCTGGCCCGGGCGGTCGCTAACTCCGCAATTAACAGGCGAGGCCGATTCTGTGCAGGACGCCATTGTCATCGAGAACGACGAGGACTACATCGGTCTGCGCCTGCGCACGCTCGTCACCGACACGCACCAACTTACCGTCTACGTCGGCGACGACGGCGAGCAGGACTACGGGGAATTGTTCGACACGCAAAACGACCCCGGCCAGTTGCGTAACCTCTGGCACGACCCCAACGTGCAAGAACTGAAGCGCGACCTGAAGACGCGCCTCATGGAGGAACTCATCCGCACCGACAACCGGATGCCGCGACGGCAAAGCCACGCGTAGGCAACCCAATCGGAATGCTATTGTAATGAAACGTTAGGTCACAGTGATAGGGTATGGGTACTGGCGATCGAACCACGAATCAAGAAGCCATTGCAGAATTCCAGGTAAATCCTGCAATGGCTTCCCAATGTGTCTTTGGCGTTGTGCTCGCTCGCAGTCGCTGATCAAGACTGGTTGAAGTTAAACGCGATAGAATTCCGCCACTTTGTTGAACATCGTAGCCATATCCTCAATGTCCTCAGCAGAGTGCTTATCGGTCCAGCCCCAGCGGACGGTAGTATCCACGTGCTCCTTGGCCACGGGGCACATGTCCGCGCTGTATTCGATGTCCTTGGCAAATTCATTCATCGGATGGTCCCACGGCCAACCGGACCTGCCCGCCACATGTGCCTTGTCTTGCATGAACACATGGCTATCGGGCACCAGGTAATAGGGCGCGACGCCGGCGTTGGCGCCCAAGCCTTCGGCCTTTAGCGCCTCGGCAAAATCCCAAACGGAGCAGGAGAACTGGTCCGGATCCAAGCGGACGTGATACAGCCAGTAAATGTGGTCGCTGCCGGGCGGGATATACGGCGGGGTCATGCCGTCAATCTCATCAATACGCGAACTCAAGTGCGCGGCGCTTTGCCGCCGCCGCTCGTTCTGCTCCTCAAGCACACCAAGCTCGGCCAAGGCCAGACCCGCCTGGAATTGACCGAAACGATAGTTCAGTCCGAAGGTCTCGTGCTTGCGCCCGTAGCCCTCGTGCGATACGGCGCCCCGCGAGAGCGCAAAACTGCGCACGCGATCGGCGACTTCCTCACTATCCGTGGTAACGGCTCCGCCGTGGTCTGCCGTCAGGTGCTTTTCCGCGTCAAACGAAAAGCCGCCGACATCGCCTAGCGAGCCCGCCTTGCCCTTCACGTTGGTTCCCGCATAGTTCGCCAATGGCGCTTGGCAGACGTCCTCCACGACGGTGATACCCTTGCTCCGCCCCAGCGCCACGATCTCTTCCATCGGGCAGAGCAGGCCGTAGAAATGCACGGCGACGATGACGGCCGTACGCGGTGAAAGCACTTTCGCGATGGTCTCGGCAGTTACATTCCCCGTGCGCACGTCCACGTCGGGGAAAATCGGAATAGCGCCCTGGGCGACAATGCCCGCGATTGTGCCAAAGTCGGTGATTGGACTTACGGCAACCTCGTCACCGGGGCCGATACCCAAGCCGGCGTAAAGCGAGTGCAGCGCGGCCGTACAGTTTGAAATGGAGACGCAGTACTTCGTGCCGGTAGCTTCGGCAAAAGCACTCTCAAAGCTGCCGATCATGTTGCTCGCCACACCGCCGTCCAGCACCGCGCGCACGTTGTCGTAGGCGCTTTCCGGTACATACCGGGGAAAGACTTGCGGCAGCGGGTTATCCGCGCTCCGCACTGCCGTGCCGCCATTAATTGCCAAGCTGACATCCGCAGGACTCTTGATTGCCATGTCACGCTCCTCTCCAGATTGATTTATTGAATTATACACACATTGGCAGTAAGAGACACACGGCCCAGAGCCCGTGATTTCACGCCTCTAGTGACAACCACTAATCTGCATGCTCATACGCCCAGTCTCTCCGATCACGGTTCGAATTGAACATCGCAAAGCCCACTCACCTCGAACGGACTATGCCGCCTATCCGTTCGGCCTGAGCCTGTCGAAGGCCATCTTGTTCTCCCGCCGACCACCGACACAACGAACGAAGACGCTTGAATTTGCGAAAGAATGCGGGCGAGCCTTCAATCAGATTTGCGGTATAGCAACCAGCGTATCCGCCTCCGCGGCCGCCTTGGCCGTCAGCGCCACTTGCATCGATTGCAAGGCACTCTCAGTATCCACCAGCGGCTCCTGACCGGAGCACGCCTTGATCGCGAAATCAGCAAATACGCTCTGCCCGGCCGGAAGGTCCGCCACCTGCCCTGCGTGATCGCTGTTGTAGAGAATCACCTCACCCTTCGCGGTGATCTCCACCTGTCCGTCTGTGCCCACGACTTTCATGCGGCAGTCCATGCCGGCAAAAGCCGGGCTCACCAGTCGGTGATGCTCCATAATGGCCGTCGCGTTCTGTTCCTGCAAGAAGAAGAGTTGTCCGGCATTGCGATAGTAGGGATCGTCAGGCCGGGCGAAGTTAGATTCCCGCGCCAGCACGTGGGTGTACTCAAGCCCCGTAATCCAGCGCAGGGCGTCGATGTCGTGGATGAGCAGATCGGGAATGGGGCCGCCTGAGAGTCGTTCATCGAAAAACCACGGCGCGCGTTGTGCGCGCTTCTCCAGGGCGGAACGCAAGCCGTAGCTCTGGACGACGTCGCCGATGCCGCCGCCGCGCACGATCTCATGCAGTTTGGCATAGCCCGGCCCGCCGCGCAGCGTGAAAAGTTGCCCTACTTTGCGGTCCGGATGCTGCCGCACCAGCGCTGCGGTGGCGTCGAGCTCTTCCTGCGAGATCATCAGCGGCTTGTCCGCCGTGACGTGCAAGCCGGCTTCAAGCGCGTCGATGACGACCCGGCCCTGATCGACCGGAATCAAGCAGACCGCCGCCACGTCGAGTTGCTCCTGGGCAAACATTGTCGCGTGGTCGTCATAGATGCGCGCGCCGTACTTTTCCTTGAGCTCATCCGCACGCCCACCCGCCCGGGCCACCGCCACAAGCTCTATTTCATCCGATTCATCGATGCCCGCAAACACATGCGGCACATGCTGCTCCACGCCTACCAGTCCAACGCTTACTGCCATGGGACTCTGCTGTCCTTTCTGTGGATTTAGGAGAATTCTCGCTGCAGGTCCTTTTCTAACCGGACCGAACACGCCTTCTCAGGTTGCTTTCTATGGGAAATACTACCGTACGCGCCATTCCCGCGCACGGTCTGCCAGATGCGAGACTCGGTGTCACAACTATCATCCTCTCGTATGAAGGGCAGGACTTGAGAGATCGTTTGCTATTTACTAACATGACTACATGGAAAGGCCCCTTGATATCGAGTGGACAAGCAAGGCGACCAGAGACCTTCGCCGTTTGGCTCCCGCGGAGCGAGTAAGGGTAATCGGAAGGATCGAGCAGTATGCAGCCAGCCCGGCCTCACTGCGCAATCAGATCACCCGCGTAGCGGGCAGCGACTACTTACGCCTCCGGGTTGGTCGCTACCGCGTGTTGTTCATGCGTGAAGGAGGTGCGGTGGCTATCATGGTGATACTACGAGTCCGGCACAGGAGAAGAGCATATGGCTAGCGGGGAGACGATTGAGTTGCCAAAGGCCGAGTACGAAGCCCTGCTGCAACGCAGTGAAGACCTGGATGACTTGCTGGCGGTGATGGAGGCTGACCGTTCCGGCACGCGCATCCCCCATCCGGTGGCGCTTGCAATAAGTGAAGGCGGCAGCCCGGTTACGGCATTCAGAACACATAAAGGCTGGACATTGCGTGAACTTGCCAGGCGAGCCGGCCTCAGCCCCGGCTACCTATCGCAAATCGAGAGGGGTATCAAGCCGGGATCCGTGAAGGTATTGTCCCGGATTGCCCGTGAGCTTGGGACCACCATCGATGCCCTGACGGTTGACGGTGAAAGCGACCTCGGCTAAAAGCTAACTCATAAATCGACACAACAAGCCGAATCGTGCTTCGACAAGCTCAGCACGAACGGGCTTTTACCTTTTCCGTTCCCTCTGAGCCTGTCGAAAGGCGGATCTGCACAGAGCAATGCATTTGTGAGATAAATTCTAATCAACTGAGTTTCCCACTCTATGGCACGGCCTCACATGTAACAGCGTAAGCTCGTAAGCGCGCCACTACCTACAGGGGGAAACCCATCTTCTCGGCGCGATAGGGCCGTTGCTCTTGACAGCCCCGCTAGTGACCGCCGGCTATGCCCAGCAGACGGTAGCGCAGGTTTGCAACCTGCGCCGAGGAAAAGTTGACAACAAAAAAAGTAGGGGCACGATATATCGTGCCCCTACCGATTTCAGCCAAAGACGCAAACGGCTACTTAGCAGATACAGCCGCCCTCTTCCAGGGCAATCGTGGCTACTTGCTGCAGTTCTTCCTGCACCTCTTGGATGGTGCGGACGCCGTCCTCGATGTCCTTCCAGCCCTGGCTCCAAGCGCCATTGACCTCAGATTGCTTCACAATCTGCTGGGCGCCATCACTGAGTTCCGCCATCTGAGCGTAGACGTCGGCATTCTCATACGGCCACAGGGTCACCGGGCTCTGCTTGCGGCTGGCCGTGTAGCGGCGGCCGCCGAGCCGGGCAATCTGCTGGTCGGATTCGGGACCAACGAGAATCTTGTAAAGTTCCCATGCCAGATCGGCTTGCGGCGCCGATGAACTAAGGTAGTTCGCATTGAGCGCCTGAATCGTGTTGCGACCTCCAGGGCCCTCGGGCAGCAACGCGTGACCGATATTGAAGGGCTTATCCTTGGACATGATATTCGCTTGGAAGCTGCGCGTATTGGCGCCGCTCGCCAAACGCGAAGCAAGAGTCTCTTCTTCAAAGGACGCCTTCGCGTCATTCTCGCTTGGGCTACTAATGCGGGGCGAAACCTCATGCTTCACGACCAAGTCCTGGGCGGCCTGCACCGCAGCAGCAAACTCGGGCGTATCCATCGTCGCCGCGCTGATGTCATCGTTCCACCAGTCAGCGCCCCATGCCTTCAGGTGATGTCCAAACCAGCCAGTGGAGTGGTAGGCATAGAAGAAACCCCAGCGGGTCGTGTTCGCGCCTTCCCGCTTGGTGAGCTTTTGCGCAAACTCAAGCGCGGCGTCCCACGTCCACTTGCCTTCCGCTACCAAGTCGTTCGGTGACGTCAGACCGGCCTCGGTCACCTGGTCCGCGTTGTACCAGAATTCCTTGCCCTGGTTGAACCAGGCAATGCCGTAGATCTGGCCCTGGATTTTCTCCAGCGCATGATCGTAGAAGTCTTCGCGGGCCACGTCGGCATCTTTCGCGATGAACGGGTCCAGCGGCTGGATCATCTCCTGCTGGGCAAACTGGCTGATATAGGAAAAGTGGCCGTAATACATGTCGATGGGCACGTTGCCCGCGAACGAGGCCACGGCCTTCTCGATGAGCACGCCAAAACCGCCGGTCACGGCATCCACTTGCAGCTCTGCTTCGGGAAACTGCGCCCGGAAGTTATCGAAAATCTGCCCGAAGTTCTCTTCCCACACCGCCTGCGTGGTGGTGTAGTGCAGATAGACGACCTTCTTCGGCTCCATGGCCTTGGTCTCTTCGGCCGGCTTGGCCGCCTCTTCCTTGGCCGCCGGGGCTTCACCCTCTGCGGGCGCGGCAGGCATGGCCTGTCCGCACGCGGCCGCCAGCATACCCGCGCCAGCCACCAAGCTGCCACCGAGCAAAGTTCGTCGTGTTACTGTCGCTTTCACGTTCTCTTCCTCCAAGTGAGTATCAACTGATCAAAAAGCATCAATGAAATGCGCGCCGCTTATTGGCGCGCCTACGGGGCTCGTGTGCAGTGCTGCTTCAAGCCAATGAAATTGCCTACTCTCCTTTCTCAATCGTTGCAGAACGCATCCTGGCTCGAACCGCTACCAACGCAACGTCAAGTGCCCCATCAATAGGAATACCACTGAGGGTAGTATACCAGCGTGGCAGCCATGAGCAAGCGGACTCGTTTAATTGGGTGCCTTGACCCCTCTATCCGCAAGAAGCCGTTCCCTTTACGGGCGCACCCTCCATCTGAGTGGACACGAAGCCTAATTCATGGTTATGCTGCTCACGTGACAAGCAAAAGCGTTGTCCGCTGGAAAAGACGCTCGATTGTTACCACTGAAGCGTTTCGCGGCTCTCTTCGCCTCTGCTCTGTTCCTGCTACTGCCTACCACTGCGGCGGCAGCGGAATGCGAGTTCGTCCTCGGCTTCAAGACGCTGCGCGATCTCATCGGCCACGACGTCGTGGGCGAGTGCCTGGAGAACCAGCACCACGGCGCCAACGGCGACGGCCTCCAGCATACCACCGGCGGCCTGCTGGTCTGGCGCAAGGCCGACAACTGGACCGCCTTCACCGACGGCTACCGCTCGTGGGTAAACGGTCCGAACGGCCTGGAACAGCGCCTGAACATTGAGTTCTTGCCCTGGGAAGCAGAAAACGCGATAGCGGTTTTGCCTTGGGTCAGTGATGGGCTTCAGGACTACTGGGAAGGCGAGACTGCACAAAGCCTGCGAAAACTGCAGCAAGCATCTCCGCAAGTCTTCTGGGAGCTAATGCAAAAGCCCTGGATCCAGTCTGAAAGCCTATCGGTAAACGGCGCCTTTCTGCCGATGCTCTACCGTCAAGTGCTTGCCTTGACCTATAGAGACGAAGCGATGGCTCTCCGCGTTATGAGAATGCCATTCATGGTAGGCCTTGGGTATGGTACTGAGACCGCATGGCAAGTGCTCAATGAACTCTTAATTTCCGATGCCGCGGGGCTACAGGACCTTCTGGCTCATCCGGAATTGCGCAACGGGATTACAAGTGACAAGTTCGCACTCTTACCCGTGCTCTACTTAGAGACCCGGGATCCAGAGTCTGCGGCTGCGATCAGAAAGCTACCTCGGTTCAGCGAAAGACCGAGCAACGTCAATGACTTGCAGCACCTCGCTTTGGCATCGCAGCCGGTATTCTGGGCCTGGATGGAGCACTTTGGAAACGACCCCTATCCCGGCCCATCACTCTCAGACATCATCTACCTAGCCCTCCATGACGAGGCGGCAGTCTTGCAGATGCTCCGCATGCCCTTCCTACAGACGAAAGAGGATGGCGATGATTACATGGTAGTTAGTGGGTTGTCCAACCTAGAAAGGACACGCCCAGGCAGTATACGACAGATTCTGTCACACCCAAGACTCCTTGCCGGTATAACTGATGACCATCTTCCATTCATCCACTTGCTAATTCTTAGAATAAATAACCCGAGAGCCGCAGCGATAATTGAAGCCCTTCCCTGGGTACAAGACGGATTGGGTAGGCCCATTAACAGGACCTTGCACATAGCGACGGCTCACCCGTCTGAGTTTGAAGAACGCACAATCAAAAGCCTGGCCAGACTTGCCGAAAAATCATATGAGTTGTTAGAGAGCTTGGTCGGCAAGCCATGGATGCAAGACGGTCTCACCTATTGGGAACTCAAAGCCGTTGAAAACTTCGTGGACATTAGCGGCTGGGATCAATCGATAGCTAATCAATTCCTCTCTATGCCTTTTCTGGATACGCTGGAGATGGAAGACGCTGAAGTTCTGGACACTCTTCGCACACTGTTCGAGGACAAGGCCGACCTGCGCTACGTCGTCTCCCACCCCAAGTTGGCTGGTGGGATTAGAGATGGCCAAAGAGCAATTGTGGCGCTCGTGCGACTAGAGTGGGAGAAACCCGATACCGCTCAGTTGATTTGGTCCCTGCCCTGGGTAGCAGACGGAATTACCGACTCTGATACGCATAGCGTACTTGTACTGTATAGGCTCGCCCGGGAATCAACGGAAGCGTTCCAAGTCGTGGCAGCCAAGCCTTGGATCCAGGACGGCCTCACTGCGTATGAGGTGTCTGTAATCAGAGATATCGCAGCTAATTTCAGAAGATAGAATACGCGCTGAATCGAAGTAGCCTCTCAGCGCGATTTGCCATGCCTTTTCTTAGACCGTTGAGGCGCTTGACCCCACAGCCCTCATTCCGTGGCACGCCTAAACAGCGTACCCGGCCCAGCCGATTGCAGGGTATCTTGTCTCGTACAATGCTGCGTGGCGGTGTCGGGGATGACCAAACAGCGCTAATTGTAAAGCTGGAGGAAATGCCTGGGAGAGCGCTAGAGTTGCGTGACACGTTGCCGTGATGGCGAACAATTCCTCGTGGGGAGTGACGTGTTCATTGTTTCTGCTGGATTCACGTATAGTCAATTGCCACATCGATGATATGCGTTAGGAATGGAATCGGGATTGGCGCATAAGGAGACAAAAGGGACCAATGAAGAGGCTAGCAGTACTGCTCGCACTCGCTCTTTTCTTCCTCTTGCCAATTTCCGCAGCGGCGGCGGAGTGCCAGTTCGTCCTCGGCTTTGCGACGTTGCGCGACCTCATCGGCCACGACATCGTCGGCGAATGCTTGGAGGATCAACGCTACGCCGCCAACGGCAATAGCGAGCAACAGACCACCGGCGGCCTCCTCGTCTGGCGCAAGGCCGATAACGTGACCGTCTTCACCGACGGCTACCGCACCTGGATCAACGGCCCCAACGGCTTGGAGCAACGACTGAACACCGAGCGCTTTCCTTGGGAGATAGAGCCCCCGCTTGTTCAGACTTCAGCCGTGCGTGGCGTTGCCGGCGATCTCTGGGCAGACGTCATCATCGGCCAGCCGGACTTCTCGCAGATCACCGACGACCAAGTTGTGCCGTACAAGGTTTTCAATCCAGGAGGGGTGATCGTCGACCGGTCGGTTTCCCCGGGCCGGGCGTACATCTGGGACGCGGGCAATAGCCGCATACTCGGCGTAGACCTGAGCAAGTGCTATGCCGGCTCCGGCCCCTGTTGGGCGGATATTGTGCTCGGACAACCGTCGCTCTTCGATCATGCCGCCTGCAATGGAGACTCCAATGTGCAGAACTTCCCCTTCCGCGCTGCGGCCAGCGCGGAAACGCTCTGCGGTATCCCCGACGTGGCCATTTCACCGGATGAGGAGCACAGTTATGTGACGATGGCGCTTGACGCCGCGGGCAATCTGTACGTGCCGGACTCTCTCAACAACCGCGTCCTCAAGTACACTCGCCCGTTTGAGACCGACACCATTGCGGATGAAGTTTGGGGGCAGGGCGATTTCACAGGCATCGTCTGCAACCGCGACAACCCCGGGTTCGCGCCTACCAGCGACACCCTATGCTTTCAATCCTGGGAACTGCGGCTCAGCATTGGCGGCTTCGCCAGCGGCGTAGAGATTGATCCCAGTGGCAATCTCTGGGTGGCGGATGCCGCCAATCACCGCGTGCTCCGCTTCCCCCTAAACGCCGCAACCGGAGTTATAGCCAAGCAAGCTGACTTAGTGCTCGGACAACCCAGTTTCCAGAGCAGCACAAAAGGATTCGGGCTCAGTCAACTCGATTCTCCGGCAGCAGTCAGAGTCGCGAGCAACGGCTGGCTCTACGTCGCCGATAAGGGCAACGACCGCATATTGGTATTCCACCCTCCGTTCACGTCTGGCATGAGCGCGGCGTCAGTATTCGGCTCCGATTTCAATCGTCCGACCTCGCTGGAGATGCACCCGAACCAAAACAGCATGTGGGTCAACAACTCCGACGCCAAAACCTTTGAACTGTGGGACCTGAATGGCAACGGCACCCGAAGGGCACACGGCGACGTCCCCAGCCGCAGCGGCGGCGGAATTGGCATCGATGCCGACGCCAATGTGCTGGTTTCGGTCAAACTGTTTACCCAAGACGTCCTTCGTTTTCCAGCCCCCAATGCTGATGCTACCAATGCAGCCGTTGGCAACGCCGACAAACGGCTCTTCTACCCACCCGGCGGGCACAATTTCAAGAGCGGCAGAGAGTTGGGCTGGGTGGCCGGTGTAGCCGTGTACGCTGATCAACTCATCGCGGCAGACCGGAAGCGGTTGATGTTCTGGAATGACGTGAGGAACCTCAGAAACGGCCAGGCGGCCGACGGCGTCATTGGCGAGACGTATTGGCAGCAGAGTCCACTTACGTGCTGTGGCCGCATCAAGGTGGATGGAGCAGGCAGACTGTGGGTCTTAGGTACTGATACCACGCGATTCATCAAAGTCTATCAATTGCCGCTGACGGCGCAGTCAGTCCCAATAAAGACAATTCGCACCGAGGGTATAAGCATCCCGGTACTCGGCACAAATGAGACTGTCTGGCTTGGCCCAACCACTTTTACCATCCCAGGGTCCGGCCATAGGTCGAGCAGCACGGTTACCCTCGGCCCATACATACGCAGTATCGCGCCGGTAGGCAACGGGGATATGATCTGGATCAGCGATTCTCATAACCACCGCGTCTTGCGGATTCGCAACCCGCTCTCTAATCCCGTAGTGGACGTGATCCTCGGACAAAAGGAGGCAACGGGAAACAAGTGCAACCGTCAAGCGCACTTCAGCGCGTGGGACAATCCTGAGGACCATACCGGACCGCCGACAGCCGACATGCTCTGCTTCCCGGGCGGACTCGCGTATGACCGGCTCGGTAATCTCTATGTCTCGGACCATTCGCTGGAGGTGGCCGGCAACAAGCGTCTCCTCATCTTTGCCGCCGGCTCGATCCCGATCGACAACCATTCGGTCGTCTATGCGCCGGCCGCGACCAAGGTAGTCACTGAATTGGGGCGCCTTGAGCGTAAGTACTTTGCGGCGCGTTTGAGCCGAATCAAGCAATAAATGTCAGCGGTCACGCGCTGGTTGACAGGGTTGGAATGTGGGAGCCCGCTTTTGACAGCAGCAATAGAATGGCGGTGGGCTTTAATAGTTACTTAGGCCCAAGATTCGTCGCTTTCTACCACAATCCGCTCGGCCCCGACACCGCGCCCAGCGGTTTCTTCCACGACTTTGGTTCCATGCCCTACTCAGCGACGTTCGATGAGAACGACAATCTGTACGTCACCGACATCAATCGCAATCGGATTCTCATATACTGGAATCCCTTCAACAATCCACGCGAGTAGTAGGTGTCCGAGGGCAAGTAGTCGGTTCAATTGAAGTCGCATATCTGTAAAGCGGCAGTAGGATTTGCGCAAATCGGAGAGGCAAATGAAAAGGCTTGCAATTCTTACCGCGACTGCACTCTTCTTCCTCTTGCCTACGACCGTCACGGCAGCGGAATGCCAGTTCGTCTTCGGCTTCAAGACCATTCGCGATCTCATCGGCCATGACATCGTCGGCGAGTGTCTGGAGAACGAGCGCTACGCCGCCAACGGCAACAGCGAGCAGCATACCACCGGCGGCCTGCTGGTCTGGCGCAAGGCCGACAACTGGACCGCCTTCACCGACGGCTACCGCACCTGGGTCAACGGCCCCAACGGCCTCGTCCAACGGCTCAACTCCGAACGCTTCGAGTGGGAAGCGGACTACGCCCCCGGCGGCGGCATCGCGACTCCCACTCCTACCCCAATACCGGGTGCGACAATTACACCAATCCCCACAATTGCGCCTTCTCCCACACCCACCCCAGCGCCAGTATTCGGTTCTTCTCTGGCCAAAAGAGCATCAGTCTCCGCATGGTATCGTGACGGCCTAAACGATGATGAGAGTTTGGCATTCACTTTCTTGAAGCAGATCGACAGTTACAACTCAAAGTTGGCGAAGGTGCTGCTGGGGTGGGCATGGATATTCGACGAGGACATGCGCCCCGATGAAGCAAGTGTAATCAGCTCTATAGGCAGTCTTGATCTGGTAGCCGCTGCGTTCGTTCCCCACCTAGTTGCGCTCCCTTGGATCGCGGACGGAATCGATCGTTGGGAGCGAGAGGCGGTCGAACATCTGCACTATATAGCACATCGCGTCGACCTGGACTTCGCGACAGAGTTGGCGACCGCACCCTGGGTTGTGGACGGCCTCACACTCATAGAGTCTCGCTATGGAATCTCTCTAATGCAAGAAATGCTCACTTGGCCTCACAATCGGCATTCGGGCCCAGAGTTTGCGCGTCTTGTGTTGAACCTCATCCCTTACCCGCCCAAGGAGGCAGACCTGTTCTTGGTCTACGCAATGAGA
Organism: Chloroflexota bacterium; assembly: GCA_028874195.1. Lineage (GTDB taxonomy): Bacteria > Chloroflexota > UBA11872 > VXOZ01 > VXOZ01 > VXOZ01. The sequence continues at coordinate 18,192 of JAPPLM010000008.1, read as the reverse complement.
GACATTGCCGGCAATAGCCCGGATGGGTTAGAGCGTCTAATGACAACACCGTGGTTCCTCGATGGACTGGACGAGAGAGAGCGCGTTTTTCTCATTGCGGCAGGCGGCGCGCGTTTGGACTCCGATCAACTCTTCGATCCCTATTCTACTGCCTCGTCGACGATAGTCCTGCCTCATAAGGGCGCTGTGAACGTGTGGGTGGTTCATAATCTCTCGAGCCGTGTTGGCCGGGTGGTGCTCGCAGACCTGGAGAGAGCCGTGCGCAGATCCGAGAAGTTCTGGGAATTGCCGTTTCCGGTGGATGACGTGATCCTTGCTGTTTTCGACGGAGGACCTCGAGGTCACCACTTGGCACGATGATGTCGCTATCACCATTTGCAGCGTTGGAGCCTAGAATTGTGCAACATGAGACGGCTCACTACTACTTCTATTTTGGCCCACGCTGGTTCTCTGAAGGTGGCGCTGAGTATGTAGCGATCCATTTCAATGACGCTAGCCAGGACATCCCGAGAGTGGAGAATTCTGACTGCCGTGATCTAGGGTTCAATAGTCTGCACGACTTGGAAGAAAGAGGCCACGTGTTAGACCTTTGCTTGTATTCTATGGGCTTGCACTTCCTCGTGAAGCTGCGTGAAGCGATGGGGGATAGTGCATGGCTGTCGGCGTTGCGAGCGCTCTACGCAAAGTATGGATTCGCTAGCCTCCATATGGAACTCGAGCATAAATTAGGGAGCGAGGAAATCTATCGGGTCTTTATGGAGCACACACCGACGCAATTGCGGAATAAGGTCAGAGACGTCTTCAGACGGTTGCACGGCGGTCAGTTTGTCAACTAGTGGGCATAAGACTATTGAGAATTCCCTAAGTGGTCGGCTTCCGGATGACTATGCATAGCCCGTAGCGATTTTGTGTACATTTCCTCAAGGCGGCTCGTGTCTCATGATCTACGAAAACCATAGGGCCATACGAGAGTGAGCGGGTCAACCAGGTGCTCAGGCAGGCTTGCCACAGCGGAGGTTACATCGCCGGTCCATCTCTCGGCAGAGCTAGCGTGCAGAATGCCCGCTACGGGTTCCCATTTATGGCCCACGCATTTACCACACCTGGAATGCTTAGAATCCAGGAGAATTCCTTCTCACTCTCTCCACGTGGGCTCACCGCTGGCGATGGCGATGCCCTCTGCCGCGGCGTAGAGGTAGCGCTCGGCCCAGCCGGTGGTGGCTTGGAGGTCGTAGTTCCACGACTGCACGGCGTAGAACAAGCAGTTGTGATGGAGTCTGGCGAGGTTGGGCGTGAAGAACGCCGCCGGCTTCCACCAGAGGCCTATCGGCCTGTGGTCGTTGTGCTCGCCGAGCCGCTGGCGCATGACCGCATTAAAACTTTCAACATATTCCGGGTCCGTGTCCGGCGTATAGATGTCCGTCATGCCGGGATTGAGCAAGTGCAGCTTGCGCACGCCCAGGTGGTCTTCCTGGCCCGGCGGTATCGTCCGGTAATGGGCGTGGAACTCCAAGTAGGCTTGTGTCGGCGCCAGCGCGACGTAGTCGGCCAGCGCTTTGCTCTCCACGGGACATGGCTCGCCGGACACCGCCGCCCCGTAACCACCGGCCACCACCTCGCCGCTGCCGTTGAGCAGGCTGTACCCCTCCGCCGCGCCATCGGGATTGATCATGGGCACTAGGCTGACTTGATAGTTGTCCAATAGCCAGCGCGAGTCCGTGAGATCGACCGTGAGCCGCCGTGCGAGTTCCACCAAGCGTTCCGCCACCGGTTCCGCGCCTTGCGACGTGCCCGCCATGACAATCCGCTTGGCGCGGGGCGCCGTCTCCAGCGCCCAAATCTTGCGCCCTTTCGCTGTCTCACCCAGGACGCGGGTCGACCAGACGTGTCCCTCCGTTCGCATGAGCGCCTCGAGTTGCGCCTCCAATTCCGACGGGGCGATGAACGGCATGCTGCCCAGCAGCACGGATTCGCCCGCGACTAGAGAAAGCGTGATGAGCACGTCGCTGGTGTCCGGCACGTTGGTGGCGTTTTCCAAGGGTATCGGCTCCCAGCCGCCCTCGCGCTTGACAAAGCCGCCAAACTGGATGTACCAGCCGCCCAGTTCTTTATCGGTGTGCACGTGGATGCGCAGCGCGGGTGTTTCCCTGTGCGCCGTGATGCGCACGCTGTAGCGGTACTGCGTAGGCACGCCTTTGAAGTGCTCGTCAAAGCCCGTGGGCTTGGGATCGACACGCGTGTAGAGATGCACGGTCCCGTCATCGTCCAGGGAAACGTCCTCAGCCGCAGCCGCCTCGAATTCCGTGTCGAACGTAACGCCCAGTTCGTCAATCGTCTTTCTCACGGGGCACTCTCCTTAGGTGTGCGCGCAAGTATACTTATGATCCCGTCTCTGTCCCGAAACCTTAGACTTACTTTAAGGAAGAAGCCATATGGGAGAGTATTGCACGTAGAGGCACGACATGTCGTGCCTCTACACCGCTCGCCTCCTTCACTGCGAATGCGATCCCCTCACCCTAACCCTCTCCCGGCGGGAGAGGGGATCAGAAGGCCCGACTTGCATTGGACGATCAAGCAACACCTGGCACCACGTGCTCGAAGACCTCATCGTTCGTGGCGACCCAGCAGCCGCCGGGCTTCGCCAGCGCGTACGGCAAAACCGTTTCCAAGACATCACAATGCGGGTCTCTGGCGGCCAGCACCGGCGGATGAAACGTCATGGTGAGCACCTGTCCGTTGGCGTGGGCATGGTCGATACCGTGCTTGAGCAGGTTGATGAATTCCCAGCGGTCCAGGTCCAGGTAGCGGAATCCCCATATGTCGGTAATGCCGGTGGGCGGGAGTTCCGGCAGGCCGTTGGGATAGCGGTAGGGCTGTAACGAGTCGAGACTCTCGCGCATGGCCGCTTCCAAGCGCGCCCGCGGCGGACGTTTGCGCTGAGGATCCACCGGAAAACGGAAGTGCGAGGAAGCGTAGCCAAACCCTTCATCTTTCAACAGGTTTTGGACATCAGGCACGGTGTGTAGACCATCTACGAAACCGCCGGGTGTGCGAAAGCCCACCGGATCCACGCCCAATACCTCCCGCATGGCGCTGCTGGTCTGGCGCAGTTCGTCGCGAATGCACGTAAGCGCGGAACGACCGTGCGCCCGCCACGGCGCTGCCGCATAAGTCACCTGGAGCTGCGGGATGTCTTGCGCCCGCACGTTGACGTGGGTGTATGTGTGATTGCCGAGCGCGTGTCCGGCCTCCACGCCCGCTTTCAAGTAATCGAGATCGGGGTCTTCCAAAGCGCTGCCTACCAGGAAGTAATGCAGCTTCACGCCGTACTTCGCGGCAACCGCGTTTAGCTTCTGGATGTATTGCTTGCAGTCCGCATCGATTGCACCCTTGGAGTGGTCCCATACCGACGTCCAATACGGAAAGTTGGTGCACATCTCTACGTCGAAGGTCAGGCTCAGGCAGAATTGCGCTCCGTTCGGATACATAGCTATTCACTCCTATCGCGTATGTTTCCCACCATAAGAATACCGCAACAAATCACGCCTGCGGCACGGCCGGAGAAGTCAGGAGAAATCTCCACACAATCCTAAACCTCGCTTGGAGCTGCCCGCCGAGCCCTGAGCTTCAAGCGGGAGTGTTCTCGCCAACTAGCCCCAAAGAGCCGCCGCGTCGTTACCCTATCGCGCCTTCTTCACCGCTACCACAACCGCGAAGATCACGGTTGCCAGCAAAGCCATAGACGGCCCGGACGGCAGATTGTAATGATACGAGAGATAGAGCCCCGCCACGGCCGAAATGACTCCTAAGAACGACCCGGTAAACATAGCCTTGGGAAAGTTGCGCACCAGCAGGAACGACGTCGCTGCCGGTGTGATAAGCATCGCCAACACCAGCACGATACCCACCGCTTGAATTGCCAGCACGATGACCACTGCCAGCAGGGCCAGGAGGAGGTAATCCAGGCCTTGCGTGGGCAGCCCGATGACCGAAGCTCCCGCGGGATCAAAGCTGGCGAAGACGAACTCCTTGTGCAGCAGATAGAGAACCGCCAACACGGCCCCGGCCATGACGGCGGTGACGACCACGTCGCGCGTTGTCACCCCCAGCACTTGACCCAGCAGGATGTCCTCCAAGCTCACCCGCAGTCCCCGCGTAAACGACAGCATCACCACGCCGAGCGCAAAAAGCCCCGCAAAGAGAATTCCCACCGACGTATCGGCGCTGACACCCGCGCGCTTAATCAGGTAGCCGCTAAGTAGAGCGACGGCGATTCCCATGGGAATCGCCCCCAAGAAGGGATTGACGCCAATTAGAAAAGCCGCCACCATGCCGGGCAGCACGGCGTGGGAGAGCGCGTCCCCCATGAATCCCAGGCCCTTGGTCACCACGTAAGCGCCCAGCATGGGACACATGACGCCCACCAAGAGCGAGACAATCAGCGCCCGCACCATGAAACCGTATTGGAACGGCGCAACGAGGACATCGGAAATGACGTCCATCAGTTCTGCTCGCTCTCATACGCGCGGTAGATGTCTACCGACCGATATAGCTCCTCCATGACATCGGGCACGAGCACCTCTGCCGTCGGACCGCAAGCGACGACGCTGCGATTGAGGCAGAGGCATTCATCGGTAAGTTTGCGGATATAGCTGATGTTGTGAGACGCCAGGAGGATAGTCTTCCCGGCGTCCCGCATTTCCTGGAGCACCAGCGTCATAACCTCTTGTGAGGTGAAGTCCACGCCTCGAAAAGCCTCATCCAAGATCAGCACGTCCACGCCCTGGGCTAAGGCGCGGGCGATGAAGATGCGCTGCTGCTGACCACCGGAAAGCTCGGAAATCAAGGAATTCCGTCTGTCCCACATCCACACCTGGTTGAGGGCGTCTTCTACGGCCTCTCTGTCTGCGCGTCCCGGGCGGCGAAACCAACCGATGCGCCGTGTGCGCCCGAGCATGACCATGTCCCACACGGTCATGGGCAGGTCCCAGTTGATGTTCTGCCGCTGGGGAACGAAAGCAACCGAACCCTGTGAGTCTTGAATGGATTTGCCGCAGATGAGCACCCGTCCCTCCCGGGCCGGGAGTAGCCCGGTGAGAGTATTGAAGAGCGTGCTCTTGCCGGCGCCGTTGGGGCCGATGACGCCCATAATGTGCCCGCTTTGCGCGGAGAACGTGACGCCGTTGAGCACCTGCACTTCGCCGCGGTCTACGACCAGGTCTTCAACAAGGAGCGACGGCTCCGCAGCGGACGAATCTCCATTTCCGCTTGTCTTGACTATATCTGCGGACGAATTCGCATCACCTTTGGCCGTCATCGCAAGGCCTCGACGACGCGCTTCACGTTCTCCTGCACCATGCTGATGTATGTCTCCGCGCCGCTGCCATCCGCTCCCAACGAGTCGGAGTAGATCCGCACGAGCTTCGTGCCCGTCTCGTTAGCTAGGGCTTGCGCTAAGCGTTCGCTCGTGATCGTCTCTCCGAACACCGCTGGCACGTCGCGCTCCTTTACCAATTCCACGAGGTGCGCCAGGTGTTCCGCCGATGCTTCCACATCGGTAGAAACACCCAAGATTACCCCGATCACCTCGAACCCGTAGCGCTCGGCGAAGTAGCGGTAACTGTCGTGGGAAGTCACCAGTAACCGTCGCTCAGGGGCGACTGCGCTGACCTCGTGCTCAGTCCAGTGGTGCAGTTCATCGAGTTTCTCGTTATATGCAACCGCATTGGTAAAGTACACGTTGGCATTCGCAGGATCCAGCCTTGAAAGCCGCGCCGCAATGGCATTGATGGCCACCTTCACGCGGATTGGATCAAACCAGAAGTGCGGGTTCTCCGGACCGTGCACGTGGGCGTGCCCCTCATGCTCGTCTTCGTCATGCTCATGGTCTTCATCAGCTTCATGCTGACCGTCGTCGTCATGCCCGTCTTCTTCGTCGTCTTTGTGATTCTCCCCGTCTTCATCGTGCTCATGATCTTCGTCGTTTTCGTGGCCGTCTTCCTCATCACCATGCATATCATCAGAGTGGGCATGGATAGGGTCTATGAGGTCACCCAACGCCAAGACTATAGACGCGTCTCGAGCGACGTTTTTCAAGAGGTCTTCCAGCCAGAACCCCTCCATGCTCAGGCCAACGGCCAGCACCACGTCAGCTTCCGCAATCTGCGCGGCGTCGCGGGGGCCGGGTTGAAACGTGTGCGGGTCAACGTCTACGGGCATGAGGCTAATGACTTCGACGCGGTCGCCACCGACTATGCGGGCCCAATCGGCGATGATGTTGGACGTGGTGACGACGCGAATCACCGTCTCCTGCGGCGCCGCAGGCTCATCGGACGGCTTCGCATCCCGCTCGTCATCGCCTCCGCACGAAGCCACAAAAGAAACCAGCGTGAGCATCAAGAATGACGCCCACACGATGCTGGCGATACGCCTGATTGGCCTGCGTCTCATCTACCTCAAACTCCCTTGTTCTTCAGCAACACTCCACAGCGATGTTTGCGCGCAGGCAACTTAACTCTGGTACAGAGACACCTACTCTAACGGGAATAGCTTACCGGCGGGCCGCCGCGACGGCCTCGCATGACGCGATGAACTGATCGTACCCAACCGTATCGCCCACGGCCTGTTGGAAGTACTTGAGGGCCGAACGGGTCATGAGGCGCTCGTCAAATGTATCCGGGTATTCCACCGCCAGCGTCGCCTCACGGATAAGGAAGACTCTGTAGCCGTAGCCGAGCATAGGTTGCGTACCCCCGGCAGAACCCAAGATGCACATATTCGCTGCAAATCCCGTATAAATGAGATTCTTGATGCCCTTGCTGCGGCATATGCGGTCGAATTGGGCGCTAGTGAGGATTACTTGATCACCGGGCTCGGCATCGCAAGATTCCATGATGCGCAACTGCTGCCAACCCTCCCAGTCGCCGTAGCCCACGCCGTGGGAGCGTTCGGCGCGCTCCAAATTCCAGCCCGGATTGGCTTCCGGCGGTCGCGCAGGACCGGGCGGGGGATTCACGTCCTCGTCTTCCAGCATGTAGTGGACCGAGTCGTACTTCATGGCGATATTTCCCGGTTCCACGTGGAAGATTTGTAGGCCTGCCGCGCGCGCCGCCGCGATCGCCGGACGAATGTAATTGTCGCAGATTCGCACGGATTCCATTTGTCCTTCGGCTATGCCCATATCCACAAAATAGTCTTCCGGTATGGCAGGTCCATTCGCGTCTCCCACATTCCACAGATGGAGCGCCACGAAGCCGGTCTCCGCCGGATTGAGGTCAAATTCCTCTTCGACCCAGCCTGCATCCCGTGCATTCGGCGTCGCCCAATGTGTCCCCAAAATACGTAACGCAACACTCGTTTCGGTTGCCACAATATTCATCCTTCCGCGCTACTATTCTCGCAAAGCCATATGCCACTTTCTTGCCGTGTCCATAATACAGCGTAGGGGCACGACATGTCGTGCCCCTACGTTAAGCAATCTATCCTTGCTGCAATCCGGAATTGCAACTCTGTATTGCTTGAGTCACCAAACGGTGACCGCCAGGCGCGGAAGTTAGCAGAGGCAGCCGCCCTCGCGGAGCGCGTTCTCGGCAACCCGCTGCATCTCTTCCTGGACCTCCTGGACCGTCTTGGTCTGTTGCTCCAAGGCCGCCCAGTTCTCGGCCCATGCCGAGTTGACGTCAGACTGCTGCACAACCTGGCGCTGCTCGACGCTGATCTCGGCAGCGTGCGCGTAGACTGCGGGGTCTTCGTAGTCGTAGACCGTGAAGCCCTCGAAGTTCTTGTTCGCTACGTAGCGTCCACCGCCCAGCGGCACGATGAAGCTCTGGCCTTCCTGGCTCAGCCAGAACTTGTAGAAGTCCCAGGCGCTGTCCGGATGCGCCGACGAACTGGAGATCCAATTCGCGTTGATGGACTGTACAACCTGCCGGCCGGCAGGGCCATTCGGCAGCATTTCCATTTCAACCGTGAACGGTTCTTCCTGGGACATAATCTGCTCTTGGATCGTACGCGTACCGTACGAGCCCCAGGTGCGGGCCGCCAAGAGTTCTGTGTTGAAGTCCGGCGCCACGTCGTCCTCACTCGGGGCGCTGCGACTGCGCATGACGCGGTGCTTGGTCACCAAGTCCGCGGCAAACTGCGTGCCTTCGGCAAACTCCTGTGTGAGCATGGCCGGCGCGGAAAAGTCATCGTTCCACCAGGTTGCGCCCCACGCCATCAGGTGGATCCAGTGCCAGCCGAATGAGTAGGAGGGCGTAAAGAAGCCCCACTGCGTGACGTTATTGCCCTCTATCTTCGTCAGCTTCTTCGCGCCTTCCAGCGCGGTGTCCCAGGTCCACGTGCCCTCGGCTTCATGCTCCTTGGGAGTCTTGAGACCAGCCTCGGCGTAAAGATCGGCGTTGTACCAAACCTCTTTGCCGTTGGTGAACCACGCAATGCTGTATACCTGGCCCTGGATGCGCTCCGTGGCCCAGACGTGGTAGTCGTCCTTGCTGACCTCGGGGTCTGCAGACAGGAACGGCTCCAGCGTCTGGATCATCTCCGCCGTCGCGAACTGGCTGATGTAGGAAAAGTGGCCGTAATAGACATCGAAGACGATGCCGCCGGCAAACGAGGCCACGGCCTTATCGATGAGCACGCCGAAACCGCCGGTAACAGGGTCCACCTTAAGGTCGACGTCGGGATTCTGCGCCCGGAACGTGTCGAAAAGGCTGCCAAAGCTTTCATCCCACACCGCCTGCGTGGTGGTGTAATGGAGGTAGTTAACCGTCTTCTGCTCCGCAGCCGCCGGGGCCTCGGTCGTCTTCTCTTCCTGTGGCGCATCCGCCGCGGCCGGCGCATCACCGGCAGGAGCAGTCGTTGCAGCTCCGCAAGCCGCCAGCAGCAGGCCGGTACCGGCTACCGCGCTACCGCCAAGTAACGTCCGTCGTGTGAGTTCTCCGCGCATAAGTGATCTCCTTCTAAATTGCGTGCTGCCTCTTCACTGCAATCGAAGCGCAATCAGCCGCGTTTAAGGCGACTGACCACATCCTCGTACCAACCGAAACGCTCCAACTCCTCTAGCGTTGCCGTTCTAGTATCATGCGAGCGCTTAAGAGCGTTCCAACTCGCTGAGTGTCCAGACTGCGATCCCCCCCTTCACGGACATCTCAGCATACGAATTCTCATCCACCGTGTCGGCGTATTCTGCCAGCAGTTATAGCACGTTTCGAAACTTCTGTCACACACGGGGACTCGACGCGCCACTCCTGGCGATAACGGCGCGCATTATTGAGAGTATCTCCCCATAAATTGCCACTTCAATGCCTATTCCGCCGTATATTTGACAGGTGCAAAAGACCGCTCTAAAATCGGTGCTGCTATCAGGGGTGGCACTGGCGCGAGCATGCCGCCAGAAATGCGTAACGTCAATAGTTTAAGGAGGTAGCGCAATGCTCGATAGCACGTTGTCTCGACGACGCCTACTTGCAGGATCGGCCATGCTGGGGGCTTCGTCTATAGTCATCGCCGCCTGCGGAGGCGCAGCACCGGCGGACTCCGGCTCGATGGAAGAAAAAGCGGCCGAGCCGGAGCAGAAGGAAGCGGCGCCCGCCAAGGAAATGGCGAGTGTTAACATCGTCGCTTTCCTTAAGATCCCGACCGAGCTCGAACAAGAGTTCTTGCAGAATATGGCCGAGCCGTATATCGCTGAGAACGAGGGCGCGACCATTGAGCTCGTCTCTCAGGTCGGTGGTACCGCGGACCGCGTCGCCAAGATCAAGACCATGCAGGCCGGCGGCATTCCGCCGGACATCTCCGAGTTCCCGCGCCGCGCTTTTGCGCAGGTAATGCAGGACCTCGCCCAGAACATGGATGATCTGGTTAAGGCACGGGGCCTCGACCTGAGTGTCTACAACCCGAATCTCCTCGAGCGCGATGCCATGTTCCAGGGGCAAGTCTACTTGCTGCCCATGGGCCACGGCGGCAACGCCCACGTCGTCATGATCAACCCCGAGTATTTTGATGCCGCGGGCCTTGATTATCCGTCGGCAGATGTGGCGAATTCGTGGACGTGGGACGAGTGGCTGGACGTGATGGTCAAGCTGCGCAAGTTCGAGGGCGACAAGGTAAGCCAATGGGCCATGGGTAACCATGCGCACGACTGGTGCTCCTGGCAGTTGCTCTGGGGCGACGAGTGTAGCTGGATTTCGCAGGATCTGACGACGGCAACCTGCGACTCTGAAGCGATGATCGACTGCTACACGAGCTTCTTCGACCTGATCCACAAGCACCAGGTGATTCCGCCGCAGGCCGATCGCAACAACACCTACTTCGGCGGCCAGAATCCCTTCCTGACCGGTCAGGTGCCCTTGATGATTTCGGCACCTCGCAGTCTGCCCCTCACGTACGCCGACAAGGCGCTGGAGCAGGGCGTGGACTTCGTGATGGCGCCCATGCCGCGCGTGGTACGCTCCACGCCTGATGCCAACCAGCACAAGCTCGGTTTGGTCTACGGCAGCGAGAAGCGCGAGCCGGCGTTTGACTACATGGCTTGGCTGCTACACGAAGGTCGTCTCGGCAAGTTCGTCCGCCGTATCCCGGCTTGGATACCCGAGATCGAGCCGTTCATCAATGAGGCCTTCCAGGGCTACAGCAACCCGCGCATCTCTGTGGCGCAGGATGCGCTCGCCACGGCCGTTCCGCAGTGGAACGTCGGATCCTTGCCCACCGGCGGCCAGGTTACGACGCTGCTTAACGACATCGGCGACTCCAAGCTCTGGACCGGTGAGCAGGATGCGGCTACGTTCCTCAAGGAAATCCAGCCGACTATGCAAGCCATCGTTGACGAGGGTGTCGCGACCATCCGCGAGAAGCTCGGCAACTGGCCGTAGACCGACTGCGGTGTTGAGTTACAGCGCGTGACTCATAGAGAGCCGACCTCGGTACGAGGAAAAGTGAAGACGGCCACGGACTTAGTTCGTGGCCGTCTTCCTCATCTATCCAACCCCTTGGCGGCAAACGGCTCGTTTTCAGCGGGAAGCAAACGACCTGCGCGGTCAAGCCATGCAGCCTTTGCCCCTCCTCGCGTCAATTGCAAGCACAGCGCTTGCCCGGTCAGCGCATCAGAGGATGATTAGCCGCTGCGGGCTGCTCTTTGGCACCCGCGCAATCTCGCGCCGCGCCTCCAGGTCGAGCTTCACCGTGGTCACGTACCACGAGATCGAGCCCGTAAATGTGCCTTCCAACCTTCTCCGCACCTCAGCGGTCAGGTCGCCGAACGTCAGCGTGCCGTGTTCTTGCAACGATTGCAGAATGGCTCCCCGCACAGTGTCGTACTTCTGCTTGTCAATATTCACACCCGCCTTGCCCGCCGGGTGCAGCGTCATGATCTTCTCCGCCATAAGCCTCGCTCACTTTCTTTTGAGGATATGCGCTCGTCCCTAAAGGAGGTCTGTGCGCAACCTGTGCCGGCAGGCGCAAAGACCCTCCTCACCCCCGTATCGAGTACGGGGCAGACTCTAACCCCAATATAGTCGCATTAAACAAAATGGCAATGAATACCGCGCCTCACGTCCCCGGTAGCGTAGGTTTGCAACCTGCGCCCGCCTGTCGGCACGCTGCCGTTGACGCAAGCACTCCTTGAGTGGTAACGTTCTAGTAACCTCTTGGTGTGGAGTCAATAGTGAACAGACTACAAGCACCCCTGTCCTCCGGCAACCCGCTTTCCCGTCGCCATCTCCTCCTTTCCAGTGCCCTGCTGGCTGCTGCGTGCAATCGCGGCCAGACATTCGGAGACGAGCAGGAGCCGCTTAACCTACGTCTTGTCTATTGGGGCTACGAGCCTGAGTTGCTGCTATGGAATCTGGAGCGATTCAGTACGCAGTACCCCGGCCTGCGCGTTATGCCTGAGATCATAGACGAGGAGTATTTCCAGACTGTCAGTCGCCTGCTCAACGAAGGGCAGCCGCTTGACACCGTCTATGTGCGGGAGACCGATCTCGCCGCGTGGGCTCAGGCCGAATGGCTTGAACCCTTGGACGAATTCAACGGTATCAAACAATACCGTGAATCCATGATCCCGCAAGCAGCCGAGGGTATCCAGTGTAAAGGGGTAAGCTACGGCTTGCCGTATTATACGGAGTGCGCGCTGTGGGTCTATGACGAAGAAATCCTTCGGAACGCCGGCATCACGCTGCCACCCGCGACGTGGGAGGAAGTCACGGAGCAGGCCCTCGAAATCAAGCGGCGGGGCTTGGTGGAGTACCCGATACGGCTCACCTACCGTTTTCACACCAGCACGAACATCGATTGGTGGGCAATGGTCTATGCGCGAGGCGGCGCCTTCTTCGATGAGAACCTGAATCCTGTCTTTCATCTCCCCGGTTCCGCCGCGGAGCAGACTCTTTCATGGCTCTTGGCCGGCATCTACAGCACCGAAATCATCCATGCCGACGTCCTGGGGAGCAGCTATGAAGCCGCACTGCGCAACCCAACCGCCTTCACTATCCAGCCGGGTTACAACTTTCTCTTCAACCAACGGGAGGACGGCGCCCCGGGTTCTCGCCGCGTTGCCCTTTTCCCGGGAAATGATCCTTCCCAGAGCGGCTCAGTCATGTGGACGCGACTCTATGCAATTCCAAGAGCCAGCCGGAATAAAGATGCCGCCTGGGAACTCTTGCAGTACCTCGGCGGGATCGATCGGGAAGATCGTTACTTTACACCGCTCTTCTGGTTTGTGAACCGCTCACTTGGCAGCGCCTACGAGTCGCTCTATGCGGATCCGCAAGTGAGGCGATTGGCAAATGAGCGTGGCTTAGAAGACATGAGCGCCTATCTGCAACAGCGGCAAGTCGCCCGCACGCACGAAGGGCGAGAGGCGCCCTGGTTCCAGGCATGGGAACACTTTTCTCAAGGCGAGATTCAACGCGTGCTGCTGCGCCAGGTTTCGCCGCGCCAAGCGCTGGAACGAATGGCGGACAAATTCTACACCTTACGTATCGAATGGAATGATGTCACTAAAGGCGCCTGAACACCTCTGCGGCTAGCGCTTGCTGGCGCCGCGGACGTGCAGGTGGGCCAACCTCCAAGAACAGCAAAAGCGCTACGAGATTTCGTAGCGCTTCTCTTTGAAGAAGAGCATGTCCAGCAAGATAGCGGAAACCCGTTCGTGGTGAGCTTGTCGAACCATGAACGGGTTTCCAACGCTTCGACAGGCTCAGAGCCTGCCCCATACCCGATACGGGGGCGAACGGATTTCTCTACTAGCTACTCTCTCAATCAGCCGCCCTCTTTAAAGAGAACCATCCCTCAGCCGCGCAGACCAAGCTCCGCAATCAAGGCGCGATACCGCGCCGGATCGCGGCGGTGGAGATACCGCAAAAGCCGCCGCCGCCGCCCTACCAATTTGAGCAGCCCCATTTCAGAGTGCTTGTCGTGCTTGTGCTCGCCCAAGTGGGCAGAGAGTTGCTGGATTCGTTGCGTCAGCAAGGCAACTTGCACTGCGGACGACCCGGTGTCGTTCTCGCTCCGGCCAAATTTTGCGACTATTCCTTGCGTTTGTTCTGTCGTCAGCACGCTACACTCACCTCGCAATGGATTGCGTTCCCAAAAACCACATACCGTTTCCTAATAGTCGCATGTTCTACCTCGAAACGCAACCAATAGTCGCTATTCCAGGTGAAATTTCTATCAGGAAGCGCATGAAGTCATGCAGTTTGCAGGCACGGAACGCTCAGCGGCAGGTTCGCCAGACATGACTTAATAAGGACGATAGAGTAAATTGAAGATTGCAAAGAGCAAAAGCAATCCGAGGGGGAACGTTGCAGGGATGCTGCATGAACTGGACGAACCTGCAGCCGAACAAAGCTAGTATAGCATAGTACGTTTGCAGTGGCAAAATCGGGTAGGCAATGCCGGTTTTGTTTATCTTTTCGTGCAGATTAGGGTCTGACCGCTTGCTCACCCTAGCCGTCGCGTAGGCAGTTTCTTCCCGTAGAATAGGTCTCCATGCCACCGCGAGAGCCGCGGTTGGCTTCATTGACTTCACTCATTTGCGCCACGTAGACTGAAAGCAAGATACAAGGTACAGAGTACGTACCCTTCCTCAGTTTATGCAGCCCTTTAAAGATAGACCATGTTAGGCGTACTCCAACGCTTCTTCGACCACTCGGAACGTGAAATTTCCCGTCAAAAGCCGGTTGTCGAGCAGATCGCAGCGCTCGAAGCCGACTTTGCGGCGCTTACCACCGCAGAACTCGCAGACAAGACCCCCGCGTTCCGCAGCCGCCTAGAGGCCGGCGAATCATTAGATTCTCTCCTGCCGGAGGCGTTCGCCGCCGTCCGCGATGCCATTAAGCGCAGCATCGGGCACCGGCTCTTCGACGTCCAGATGCTCGGCGGCATTGTGCTGCACACCGGACAGATTTCGGAGATGAAGACCGGTGAGGGCAAGACCTACGTCGCCGCGCTCAGCGCCTATCTCAACGCCCTCGCAGGCAAAGGCGTTCACGTCGTGACCGTCAACGACTATCTCTCCCGCCGCGACACGGAATGGCTCGGCCCTGTCTACCACGCCCTCGGGCTTTCAGTGGCCTGTTTGAATAACGACTCCGCGTACCTTTTCGCCCCCAAGGAAGGGGAGCGCGAAACACACCACGGCAGCGGCGAGGAGTTGCAGTCGGTTCCGCGCAATGAAGCCTATGCCGCGGACATCACCTACGGCACCAACAACGAGTTCGGTTTCGACTATCTCCGCGACAACATGGTGCTCGATCTCAACCAGGCAGTCCAAGGCGCGCACTACTATGCCATCGTCGACGAGGTGGACAACATCCTCATCGATGAGGCGCGCACGCCGCTCATCATTTCAGGCCAAGCCGATGCGCCCGGCGAGACCTTTGGCAACTTCACGCGTCTCGTGCCGCGCCTGAGGGAAGACCAGGACTACACCATCGACCACAAGCAACGAGCGGTGAGCATCACCGAAGTGGGCATCGGAAAGATGGAGAAGTGGCTGGGCGTGGGCAACCTCTATGAGGAAGGGGCCTTCGAGCTTGTCCACTACATGGAACAGGCCTTGCGCGCGCAGGCCTTGTACCAGCGCGGCCGCGACTACGTGGTCATGAAAGAGGGCCGCGTCATCGAACATCACGACCCCAATGGAGAAGTGGTGATCGTCGACGAGTTCACCGGACGCCTCATGACCGGCCGGCGCTACAGCGAAGGCCTGCACCAGGCCATCGAGGCCAAAGAGGGTGTCAAAATCCAGCGCGAGAGCAAGACTCTGGCGACCATCACGTTCCAGAACTACTTCCGCATGTACGACAAGCTTGCCGGTATGACCGGAACCGCGGCTACCGAGGCCGATGAGTTTCGCAAGATATATGGGCTGGACGTGGTGGAAGTTCCCACCAACATGCCGATGGTGCGGGAAGATGAGCCCGATTTCGTGTACCGCACCGAGCGCGGGAAGTTCAACGCAGTGGCCAACACCATCGAAGAGTGGCACCGCGCGGGCGCGCCGGTGCTGGCGGGAACGACCTCCATCGAAACCTCGGAAGCGCTTAGTGTCTTGCTCAAGCGCCGCGGCATCGAGCACCAGGTGCTGAACGCGAAGTATCACGAGCAAGAGGCGCAAATTGTCGCCCAAGCAGGCAGCAAAGGCGGCGTGACCATCGCTACGAACATGGCGGGACGCGGCACCGACATCGTGCTCGGCGGTAACCCGCCTGAGCCGGCAGAGGCGGAAGCCGTGCGCGCAGCCGGCGGGCTGCACGTCATCGGCACGGAACGCCACGAGTCCCGCCGTATCGATAACCAGTTGCGCGGGCGCTCCGGCCGCCAAGGGGACCTCGGCTTCTCGCGCTTCTATGTTTCGCTGGAGGACGAACTCCTCAAGCGCGCGGGCAGCGACCGCATCTCCGGCATCATGGACCGTCTCGGCATGGACGACGACATGCCAATCGAGCACAACCTCATCAGCAAGGCGCTGGAACAGGCCCAGACCAAAATCGAGGCCTACAACTTCGATCTGCGCAAG
The DNA here is from genome assembly GCA_028874195.1 of Chloroflexota bacterium. Classification (GTDB taxonomy): domain Bacteria; phylum Chloroflexota; class UBA11872; order VXOZ01; family VXOZ01; genus VXOZ01. Next base: position 2,174 of record JAPPLM010000008.1, on the reverse strand, counting down.
CACACGGTCGAGTACGACGACGTGCTGAACACGCAACGCAACACCATCTACAGCGAGCGGCGCAAAGTACTGGAGTTGGACCAGATCACCGAGCAAATTCAGGGCATGGTCCACGATGAAATCGAGCAAATGGTCGGCGCGCATACGGCCGCGCCCCAAGAGGATTGGGACGTAGACGCGCTTGTAGAAGCCTGCCGCCAACTGGTGAACCAACCGAGCTCGCCGCCGGCCGCCGAGTTGGCAGCGCTGCCGCCGGAAGCCATCACCGAACGCCTAAGCGACTGGGCGGACGAGGTCTACGCCGAACGCACGGAGGCGATGACGCCGGAAATCATGCACACGGTTGAGCGCTGGGTGCTGCTGCGCACGATCGACTCACTCTGGACAGAGCACTTGACCGCCATGGAAGACCTGCGCACCGGCATCGGCTTGCGCGCCGTCGGCCAGCGCAACCCGCTCTCTGAGTACAAGGCGGAAGCCTACCGGATGTTCCAGGAACTCACGGGGCACATCCAACGCCAAACCGCCCAGATCATCTTCCGCGTCCAAGCCGCGCCGGAAACCCAACCGCAGCGGCCGCAAGCCATGGTCACGAACCGCGGCGAGGAACGGGCCAACCGGCCGCAGCAAGCGCGCTCGCGCCAGAAGCAGGGCGGCCGCAAGCTTGGGCGCAACGCGCCCTGCTGGTGCGGCAGCGGCAAGAAGTTCAAGCGTTGCCACGGGCGCTAATGTGCCTAGACTCCCGTGCTCGGTTACTCAGTTCTTGCCGTAACGAACACATGCTCTATCGAAAAGTAGCGCGGGGGCTTGTCCCCCGCCTCTTGACGAGAAAAGTGAACACCACTTAAGACACGGCGCTTAGGCTAGAACTCCGAAGCGAATACGGATACAGTCTCGTGATTTTCGATGCCCATTGCTATCTCGGACGCAATCCCATCTGGGAAGTGCAGGGCATGCCCGCCACCATGCAGGGGGAGGATATGATCGCCTACATGGATCGCGGCGGCGTGGAGCGCGCCTTGTGCGCGCCGCCCGGTGTGGGCGCAGCCGACCACTTTGCCGCCGATCACGAGCGCATCGCGCAAGCCATCGCCGACTACCCGGACCGCATCTATGGTTTCGCGCGCGTCAAGCCGACCCGCGGCCAAGCCGCCATCGACGAGATGCAGTACTGGCTGCGGGAGCGGGGCTTTCACGCCGTCAAGTTCAACACCATCGACGCCTCCCCCTACGGCGCAGGCTACTATTCCCTCGCCGACCGTGCGCTCATGGGACCGGTATTGGAAGCGATTGCGGCCCTACAGGTGCCGGTCATGATCCACACCGGCGAGGAGCACGGCCACACCTGCACGCCGGCGCTCGTCGCCAATCTCGCCCTGGACTTTCCTCAAATCACGTTCATCCTCGCCCATGCCGGCGTACCGGGCTCCTGGGACGAAGTCGTGCCGTTCATGCGGCGCGCGGAGAATACCCTCGTTGACCTGGCCGGCGTACTCCGGCCGATCTATGTGCAGAAGCTCGTGGACGGCATCGGCACCGAGCGCGTGCTCAACGCCACCAACGCGCCCCACATGCCCATCGAATTCGGGCCCCAACTCATCGAACGGCACTGCCGCACGCTCACCGCCGCGCAGAAAGAAGCCATCCTCGGCGGGAACGCCATGCGACTGCTCAAGATGGCTACGTAGGCTGATGTTTGCTCATGAGTTGGTTCAGAAGGTGGAGGAGGTGTTGACCGTTCACAAGTTCAATGCGGCTATTCTGCACCTCTCGACGCGCATCCTTTGAAAATGCCCCGTTAGTCACTACGACCGCGTTCGTGGCGTCCGGTGTATTGCTGAGAACACCCGCAAGCTGACGTACAATTGGTACACCAACGACACTTTCACTCTCGGTATGCTTACATTGTATGAGCAGCTTTTGTTTCGCGGCGGTAGCCATTGACTCCGCAATAACGTCAACGCCCCCGTCGCGGCTATCGCGTGTCTTGTATGCCCGGTAGCCCATTTCCTGATAGAGCCGCGCAACAAGCTCTTCAAACTCTGACGGGCTAAGCTCCCGCAACTCTTGCTCGTTCCAAGGACCCGACCATGAGCGTTCGCGCGGCGCGCCCGCGTCGCCGTCATTCCCGCGCAAGCGGGAAGGTGGATTCACATTTCAAGTGCAACACCTGG
>JAPPLM010000042.1 GCA_028874195.1 Chloroflexota bacterium | reverse complement strand
TCTTTACCTGTTAACGTGCCGCCTGTCTAAAAACAGGCAAAGATCATAGTAGCACACGGAGACCTTAAATGTCAACTGACCGCATCCCAAATAGAGAGGCCAGCGCACTTTCGTATCTTGCTTCTAGGCCCATTCTTCCCCGAGTTCTCGGTGCGTGGACGCTCAGCGTTGCTGCCTGCCTGGCTGTACCATAAGAACTACGTTTCCTACGTTCCCGCAATCAACAATGAGTCGCTCACCCCCCGGAAGCCGGAGCGTCGGCGTCCAGGGGGTGATGACGAGCACTCAGTTGAGAAAGACTGGCAGTGCAGCACGTTCCTCAGCGCTGCCTAGCGGCTGTAGCCGGAGGACGGCCGCTCCTTTTGGGCTGTCTGCGTCAGGTAGTCCAGCAGGAAGCTGAAGTCCTTGTAGGACGTCAGATCGCCCAACTGCCGGTCGAGAGACCAGAGCTCATCCAGCAGGATCTTCAGGTCGCGGTCTACCGGGGACTCCGAGAAGTCGAGGTTGCTGTAGCGGTCCGCGGCCAGCGCCACGATGGAGCCAAACCGCAGGAACGCCTCACCCTGAGCACTCTCCAAGGCGTCGCTCGTGCTCAGCAGCGTCGCGTGTTGGCGGTTGGACTCGCCGGTGGCCGGCGTCACCCAGCGTATCTCCACCTCGCCCAGACGGGCGGTATCCCGCCGGCCGGCATCCGTGAGCTGAAGTTCAAAGAAAACGGTAGTGGCTGCGCCTGCCGGTATCTCCGCGAACTCCTTGCGCGCCTCGGTGAAAGACTCATCGGAGGTTGCGCGGTTCTCGTAGCCGACGATGCGCCACACCGAGACCATATCGGGGGTCCCAGGTCACCTGGGCGCGGGTCTGGTCGGCAAACGGTATCGAGAGCGCCAGCCAGTTCTCGCGGCTAAACGTCGCCCGGGCCTGCTCTACCGTGCTGAGATAGCGGTACCAGCCGTTGCCATGCTGCGCTAACTGCTCCAGCAGGTAGTCGTTGTAGTTCTCGATGCCCACGCCAATGGTGATCAACCGCAGTGGATTGGTGTCGTCGCGGTCATCTGCGGACTCGAGAATCGAGAACGGGTCGGTAGCGTCCACGTTCGCCACGCCATCCGACATGAGAATGATGTAGTTGTAGGCATCGGGACGCTCCCGCCGGATACGGTCGGCAAGCTGGACGCCAAGATCTAGGCCCGCCTGCACGTTCGTGGAGCCGTGCGGCGACAGCAGGTCTATTGACCGCCTGACCGCGCGGTCGTCGGGATCGCGATGATCGACTGTGTATTCATTGATGACGTGAGTGGTGAAGTGGACTACGGCAATGCGGTCCTGGCCGCGCAGGCTGCGCCGAATGCTCTCGGCAGCCTCACGGGCAATGGACACACGATCACCCTCGCGCATCGAACCCGACGCATCGAGCACCAGGGTTACGTTCAGCGGCGTGTCGTCGTAGGCCAGGTCGGCGGCCTGAAAAGCAATGCGCGCCAGGTGTAAGCCGCTATCCAGGGGATGTCGAAACACGTCCGTCGTGATGGCAAAGCTGTCTTCACGGAGCGGGAACGTGTAATCATAGTTAAAGGCGTTGATCCACTCTTCGGCTCGGACGGAATCCGGCTCGACCCGGTACTGTGAACGCGCCCAATTGAGCGCCAGATGGTAGGACGTGCGGTCGGTATCCAAGCTGAAGGTCGCGACCGCATCCCGCACCGTGTTGACAAACGTGGCGCGTGGATAGTCCTTGAAAGTGGTAGCGCCCGCAGTCTGCTGCGCCGGTTGGACTGCCGGTTGACGTGTAGACGGTTGCGCTGACTGGCTTTTGGCAGGTGGAGCAGCCTTGGCTTCCGATGCGGGCGCGGATTCGGCCTTGGCGGCAGGCGCGGGCGCGCGTTCTTCGGCTTTCGGCGCTTCCATCTCCTTGGCCTCAGACCGAGGCGCACGGGACTCTTCCATTGCCGCTGATGGAGCCGAAGCCGCCGCACCACAAGACGCAAGCAACAGCACGCCCACAAGCAACAGCGAAATGGTCTTGAGATATCTCTTCATCACACTTTCTCCTTGTTGTCTTTTGCCCACAGGACTACGCCGGCAAAGCGTCAATACAACGACGAAACCGGGGTCTGTCCGTGGAGTGACAAGCAGATGCACAAACGGTTCCCGCATCTATCGTGAAGGGAATCAGATAAACGCCAACAAAGCCAGGCTCAGCCGGCTTTCATCGAGAATAGGGGTCAGGTCTGGACGACAACACCGCCAAGCACCCGAACTGCATTTTGCCTGTTAGCAGTCAGACTAAGGGGATGAAACACCCTTCCATACACGTGCGGAAAATCAAATCGTGCTTTAGGTAAGAAAAAACGCTCGGTAACACAGTTCGTTCAGGTCGCTAGGCCCTCCTCCCTCTTCGCGCTGCATGAACACAGTACGCGAGCGCCACCCAACGCTCGCACGAGCAGACCAGTCCACTCTTAGGTGCAGTCAATCCAGTCTTAACATTGCTAATTGGAAAACGGTTAGACACCTTTGAATCAACTGGGAACTCGTAGTTCGTATAGTAAGTGAAGTTAAAGAGCTTGTCTATCCCCATAGAAACCTATTCAGACAATAAATCACATCGTGCTTAGCCATCAAAAGTCCGCGACGTCGCCACCCAGCCAGCGGTATGGCCTTGGATAAAGCGTAAGCGAGCGGTCCTCCAGCGGCAGCGCGAGAGGGACCGAGCCCCAGAGCGCCGAGTGCTTGGCGGCGATCGCGGCCTCCAGGCATTGCCGCAAGTCGTGGGCAGAAATTGCCATCTCGGTGCCCTTCTCTACCGCAGAAATGAATGAGAGGATCGAACTCGCGAGATAGCTGTACTCCGGCCAGGCGAAGGGTGTGAATGCTCGGTTGGACTTGACGCGCGCGCCGTTGCCGTCGAACCCTTGGTAGATGTCCATCTCGTCGCCCCAGTCCCAGCGCAGGAGCGAGTCCTCGGTCCAGACGTCGACGCCGCGATAGGGAGTTGGCTCGCCGAAAATGGGTACCGCGATGCCGGTGCTCATTGTGAAGCGGCCGTTGATGATGAGTCCGGTGTCTTCGTCCGCTTCCAGGGCCTCCTGCGGCTTGCCCCAGGCGACCACCTCGGCAATCTCAGCCTGAGCGAGCAGCCTGAGCACGGCAATGTGCTGACAGCCGCCGCCGGAAATCTCGCCGCCCCAGCCATGCACTGTCGCGCCCTGCACCTCGCCAAAATCGCCGCGCCGCAGCCAGTTCGCGGCCTCTTGCACGTCTGAGCGGGCGCTCTGCAAATTGCCGCCGTGGAAAACGACGCCGCGCTCCGCGCAGACGTCGATCATCTCGTCAACATCGGAAAGCTTCGCCCCAATGGGCTTATCGGATGAAACGCCGCGCACCCCCGCCTGCGCCGAGGCAATTACCGCGTCCTTGATGAACTTTCCGGGGAGCACCGTGACGGCAAGATCGGGGACCTCGCCCATCCGTTGGTACATCTCCTCAGCGTCCTTGTACAAGGCCTTGACGCCGAATTGCTCCCCAACTTCCTTCCGCCGCTCATCATTGTATTCGGCAATGGCGACAATCTCAGTGCTCTCAAGTACGCTATAGAATTTCGCGTACTCTTGGCCCATACGACCACAGCCAATGATTGCTACTCTCAACGATTCGTCTGCCATGATCCCCCCGATCCTGTTTCGGAATTCTCAAGCCTAAACGCTTGAAGCAACTGGACAGATTACACTATAGAAAGACTGATTTGAAAGAGAAGACCGCTACACCGGTTGATCCGTGGAATTGCCAAACTTTAGCACCGGCCGTTGCTTTCCACAGGGTTACTGACTTCCAAGCGTACAGTTTCTCGGCCTCACTAATCGGATCCGCCTCCATCTGGCGCGCCCTCTCCGAGATAAGGAGCTACGGGAAATGATGGAACCTTCGTAGCAAAGCCAGACAGTGGATGAAGGATTAGGGCGATTGGGGACGAAGTTCGTGGAGAACATCGGCGATTCGTTTCAGACTGTCTACAACGCCGTCTAGTATTTCCGGATATTCAACGTCTCTTTCTAACTTGACCGGCACCCATTGAGCATCTTGTATGCGCAACGTGTCCCGTATCTCGGAGGGCATGTCTTGCAGATGAACGTTTCCTTCTTGAATACGCAAATCAACCCACAATGGGGTTTCGCCAGTTCTTTCGAACAGTTCGAGGTTAATGCCGAACCACACGATCGTCCCACGAAGTCTTATATATCTCCCGTAGCCGTAACCACGAGGTGTTGCCCTCAAGCCCTTCCGGCTGGCCCACTCTTGCTCCATGCCTCTTTCGGTAGAAGCATCGATGAGCCGCTTGTACTGACGCTGGCGCATTTCCGATTCCAAGCCGAACTTTTCGTCCCGGCCTATTGGCTTGAATGCTCCGGCATCGGCGTACGTGGCTAAGCTGCGCAGTTGGCGAATCTCAGTTCCGACACCGACCTCGGTATAGTCCCTGCTCCTAGCCGCCATACTATCGAGGAGGCTTCCCCAGCTTACGACCATTACGTGCTTTTGCGTGTCCCCTACGCGCACACACCTACGCTCTGATTCGGTCTCCACTAAAGGGCCGAACTCCTGACTCATTCGTCCCTGCAACTGCGGCCACAGTGTCTGGATTCTGTCCTCCGGTGCCAGAAACATCACGAGTGCCGGCCCGTCATCCGGGAGCCGACCAATATAGCGATTGGGCTGATTGGACGTGAGTTCAGCCCAGAACTTCACCTCGATGAGCACGCGTTCCACGCCGTTTTCGTCGAAACCTACTAAGTCTGGAATCGTTCCATCCGCATGGGTCACCTGCGTTCTTACAGATGTGATCGCGCTCAAGCCTCGGACACCAGACTGAATGACATCGTTCAGAGCCACGCCACAGGCGTCAGAGTGGTCGAATATGTGGCAAAGAGCTTCTGTCGCGATGTTCTCCGTATTTCCTGGAAAGCTGGAAACCAGGTACGCGAGCAGAGTATCGTTGTCGGGCATCGATTCCTCCCTTAGCTCAGATTGGCCGGGTTTGCTGGATAGTCCTCTGGCTTGCCCGTGTCACCGTGCTGGATGACGAAGTCGCAGCGGTCACGGTAGAGGCGCGCGCGGTTGATCACATAGTTCACGCCAGGTTTCATTTCATCCCAATGGGTCATCAGCCAGTATTTGTGGTCGCCGATGAAGAGATAGGTGTTGTTCATGCGAAAGAAGCGGCACGCCACACCCTCTCCGGCGCGGAAGCGCTCGCAGACCGCCGCCAGCAACTCCTGCTGGCCATCACTCTCGGACATCACGTACTCGTGGGGCCACGTCCTGCGAAAGGTAACCGCCTCGTGCCACGGCGCGCGGGCTATCAACTCCGTAAGCGTTGATTTCATTCCTTATTGACTCCCTAATTCTTCATGGCGAAGCCACGCAGAAAGCAGGTGAGCGGCGCCGTAGCTTGCCATATCCTCAACTACTGGATTGCCCTCTCCAGCGTATCCCGGTTGCGATACACCCACGCTGCGGCTCGGGCCCGCCATGTCAAGATGATGGGGTAGCCGTCAAGCATCGGATCGACCATGTCGGGTGTGACTCGAAACTCGTCAGCTTGCTCGGCGGCGTCATGGATAGCGTATCCGATTATCAAGTCGACCATATCTCGTCGTTGTGTCGTCGAAAGACCGTAGGCATCAACGATGGCGCGAAGCTGGCGTGCACGGACTTCCAGAGATGGCAGTCCTTCACGTTCTGCGACATCGTCATCAAACAGCTTCGCGTTGAGCCAGCAGGCTTGGGCAAGTTCAATCATGGGGTCGACCGGACCGGCAGTTTCCCAGTCGATCAAGGCTACGGGAAGCCCGCTTCGCGCTACGATATTCCAGGCTGCGACATCACAATGCCCGATGATTCTGTTGGGCCCTCCAAGACTCCGACCGAACCAGGGCGGCCACACTGCGTGAGAAGGTGGCCGATAGGATGCGGTCGCCTCATGGAACTTCCGTAGCAGATGAACTACTCCTGCCGCGCCCTCGATGCTCCACGGCCAAGGGTGCGTGAACTCGCCCTCTATGTAGCTGAGTGTCTCCCGACCGTCTGGAGCGAACCCCGAGCCCACGACACGCGGGGCACCGGAGAATCCGACCTCTTCCAGGTGCCGCAGAAGCGAGTGCACGGTTGGTGTCCAAGGGCGGGCGTGCCGTAGAATGACGTTCCCCTGCCGCTGCACTCCCGTGCTCCCCGCACCCCGAGCCCTAAGGATCGCCTCTTTCTCTGATTTGGCCATGGAATCATCCTCTTGACGTGCAAGGGCGGGCGTCAAGGTCCCTGCCAACGGATGCTGTGGTGATGAGACATTTGACTTTATAGGAACGGCAGCTTGGCATCCCCTCGCAGACCTCTCTCCGTGGGCTGCCTAGCTGTACACACTACCCGAAGGCAGACAAGCGGCAACGCGAAACTGCCCGTTCGTCTCTTGCAGTCTCCACTCGTGGTAAGTTTCTTCCTGCGGGGTGTAAGCAGGCGTGGCCACAAGTTCAGAAGGAGCCTCAAGACCAAGGTTCTAGACTTTGTCAAGTTTGGTGGGCCTAAGTTGACGGTAGGCAGAACCATCTTCGAGCAACCTTCACCTGATTATTCACAATCAGGTGAAGGTTCCTAAGCAACGACGATGCTAGCGCTATGTCATGCCATTAGATAGATCGTTCCTCAAGACGTTGGTATCGAGGACGACTCTCATGTACGGGAGGAACTGACCCGGCCCCTTTGGGAACTAACGCCAATCTATGTACAGCTAAACCAAACGACGAGCCAGTGAGTCGGGCTGGCAGCATCAGAGCAGACAAACTTCATGCTTTCTGCTGCCTTCTCGGCGATATGGCCCGCATGTCGAAATCATTACCGCATAATGTCTACAGCATCTTGGTTTCAACCTACTCTGGCCTAAGTCGACCACACCAGGCTCCCAAAGCGCCGCTGATCTTGTCGGTGAGCGACCACGAATCGGAGGAAAAATCGACGGCATAGATGAATGCGTTAGCTGCCCCACGATCGAAAATGCCTCTGCCCACCGTGACGTCGTGGATCACCAACACCGGTAGTTGAAGGGAGTAGGCCAAAGCAGCTTCGATGTGATTCCACTCGGTGCCAAGGCTAAATGGAGATGTGATTTCATCACCCTTCAGTTTGCCTGACTGGACTTCGATCTGAGGGATACCCAGGATAATCGCCCCATAGCAACGCTTCATTAATTGGATCACTTCGTCCAGCGGTAGTTGGCTGGGAAGGTCCGTTACGCCGATCGAGCGAGGATCTAGGTCACGTACTCGCAGCAGATTCTTGAACTTATCGAGACCCGATCGGTGCTCTGGAGGGACCCAAGTAGGCTGGCTAACAAATACTGGCCTCACAATGCTCACACCCCCTACACGAATTCGCCCAAGTTTACTGAGGATGCGACAATCGAGCAATTCGACCAAGGTACCCAGGGCCAAGTGTGGCCGGATGGCCCTGAGCCCGGTCAGAGGGAGCTTCGAGAATTTGGTGACAACAGGGCGGCGGCTACACCGTCACAAACCGGCCCATCCTCTGGAAGGGGAATCTGGATTCCGCTAACGAAGCAGGTCAGGCCTGGACTACAGTTCTATAACGACGGCCAACTCAAAGGTTCTTGATCTTATCAAGTCTGGTGGACCCGATCGGGGTCGAACCGACGACCTCGTGAATGCCATTCACGCGCTCTCCCAACTGAGCTACGGGCCCGCATTCGATTATAATTGTAGCATCGCAACGCGGGTCGCGTAAACGATACACCCCCAATAGCCGTAAGGCATTTCACAAAAGGAGTCAGGCTATGGCTACCTATCGTGTCGGAATCGTCGGTTGCACCGGCATCGCCAGTGCGCCGGCCAAAGAGTCGTCTCATCCGATTATGGGCGCTGCCGCGCCGCACTCCCACGCGGCCGGTTACAATTGTGTGCCCGCCACAGAGGTCGTTGCAGTCTGCGACCTTGTAGCGGAGCTAACCCAGGACTTTGTCGCCAAGTGGCAGCACCGCTGGCCGGGCATAACCCAGTATCAGGACTATCGCGAGATGCTGGCGAAAGAGAACCTCGACATTGTCAGCGTTGTGACCTCCGACCACCGCCACGCCGACATCACCGTTGACGCGGCGGCAGCCGGAGCGCGCGCCATATTTTGCGAAAAGCCGCTGGCCACAACACTGGCCGACGCCGACCGCATGATCGCGGCCATCGAGAAACACGGTGTTTTCCTGTCAGTCGATCACAGCCGCCGCTGGCAGCCCCAGTGGTACGAGGCGCGGGCAGCCATTCGCAACGGCGCTATCGGACCCGTGCGGACGGTCGTCGGCAGAATGGGCGGCGCACGCGCCATGCTCTTCCGCAACGGCACGCATCTGACGGATGCGATCTGCTTCTTCGCTGACGGTGAGCCCGAGTGGCTCACGGCGCGTTTTGATGACAATTTCGCGGACTACGGGCCGCGCTATGCCGGTGACGGCGGCCATGATCCCGCCACCGACCCCGGCGTCAACTCCCTGATCCTTTTCTCGAACGGCGTGCGCGGCTTCTATATGGCTTCGCAGAACACCGCAACCGGCTTCGAATTAGAGGTGACGGGAGAGTCGGGCCGGATTCGCTTGGGCAATTCGATTGGCGCCGAAATCGAGACCGCCGACGGTGTGCGGGCGCTAGAGCCGGCTACGGCAGCGGTCTCAGGAAGCGCAGCCGCGATTGAGGAACTCATAGCTTTGGTTGAAGGCAGGGGTACGCTGCCTCAGATTTCCGGGCCTTACGACGGAAGGCGCGTAACGGAAATTCTCGTGGCCACGGTGCAGTCCGCCGCCCAGGGCGGGGCGCCGGTCACATTCCCGGTTCAAGAATAGGTAGGCTTTGCCAATCAATGAGGCCGCCAGACGCTGGTGGCCGACCGCGGCATCTTTGACCTTGGAGTACTGTCACCGTACAATGCAGAACGTGTAATCACTGGTTAGCAAAGTAGACCAATAATCTTGCGGCTAAAGAAAGGAACGCAATGTCACCGGAAGAGAAACTCAAAGAGCTAGGACTCGAGCTCCGAGCGCCAAATGCGCCTGTCGCCAACTACGTACCGTGGGTGCGCACGGGAAATCTAGTATACCTGTCGGGCCAAGGGCCCAACCGTGCCGGCGATGCTGACGCTACCGTTTACGACGGCAAATTGGGCGAGCGTTACGGCATCGAGGAAGGCTACGAAGCAGCCCGGCAAACCGCCTACAATCTCCTCTGCGCGCTCAAGGACGCGACCGGCGACCTCAGCAAAGTGTCACGCATTGTGAAGGTCCTTGGCATGGTAAACAGCACGCCCGACTTTGCCGACCAGCCCAAGGTTATCAACGGCTGCTCCGACCTCTTGGTTGAGGTCTTTGGCGACAAGGGCAAGCATGCCCGCTCCGCAGTCGGCATGGGTGCGCTGCCAAGCAACATCCCCGTTGAGATCGAGTTCATCGCGGAAGTGGAAGACTAGTAGCTGGCACAAACGACCACTCGCCGCCCGGCCATCAGAACGATCACTGGGCGGCGAGTTTTCTTTTCAACAGAATTGCTTCTATGGTTATGTCAATGTAGTTTCACCCCTCGCCGCAAGTGACTATCTCGCCCGTTCCGTGGGAGTTGGACCGACAGGAACCACTGAACTTCAGCATGTCCGATACAATAGAGCGACCCAAAGTGACGCTGCGACTCGACCGGCTCCTCGTCGAGCAGCGCTTCTTCCCCAGCCGCGAAAAGGCCGCCTATGCCATTCGCGCGGGGGGCGTGCACGTTAACGGCCACACCGTTACCAAACCCGCTGCGTCTGTTGACTCCGAAGCGCAGATAACCGTGAACCCACAGAGCACCCTTCGCATAGGGCGCGGCGAACACAAGCTGGCGGGAGTCCTGGAGTCGTTTCAGATCGACTGCTTGGGCAAGATAGCCCTCGACGTAGGCAGCGGCGCCGGGGGGTTCACCTGGCAACTGCTGCGGCAGGGCGCAAAGCGGGTCTATGCGGTTGACGTGGGCACTAATCAACTTCACAGCGACCTACGGTCGGATCCCAGGGTCGCGGTCTTTGAACAAACCGACATTCGAGACCTAACGAAACTCCCCAAACCACCACACATTGCCGTTGTAGACGTTTCATTCATTTCTTTGCGTCTCGTCTTGCCCCACGTCTGCGCCCTTACGCGGGCTGACGCAGACCTTGTCGTTCTCCTCAAGCCACAGTTTGAAGCGGCCACAAGCGGCCTTGAGAAAGGCGGATCAATTCACGAGAGAGACAAGCGGCGGCGGATTTGCGACGCCTTTGTTGCCTGGTGCAGTGCAACCGATCTTACCGTAAAGGGCGAAAGCGAGAGCCCACTACCCGGTAAGCATGGCAATCGCGAGTTGTTTCTTCATCTCAAACGCGCCTAGTGGCGCGACATCTTTCCTTAGAGCGTAACCGGACTGGCGAGATACTCCGGCAACACTGTGATACGGCGCAGGTTGCAAACCCGCGCTACCGGATGCATGGCAGCGCCTCCTGTGGTCGCGGCACACCGCCGACCACGATGTAGCGCGGGGGCTTGTCCCCCGCCTCTGCGCCTTGTGCCAACCTTACTCTCACTCAGCAAATCAAACGTGTTGGGCTACTCGCTTCCAAGCCTCTGAAAGGTTCATGCAGCAAGCCTGCTCTGTCCAATAGGTCTATCTTGTTCGTAAAGGGGCGTGCCGCAGAATTAGGAAGGCGTCTCTTCGGGGGCGCTTGTGTCTTCCGGTGCAGGGCTCGCCATAAGGGTGCGGAACGGATGCAGCTTATGGATGCGGTGGTTGCCGGTGTCGGCGACATACACATGGTCTCGGTCGTCAACAGCGATCCCGTACGGGTCCGAGAACTGACCCTGTTGGCCCGCCACCTGTAAGCCCCACTGGGAGAGCGGTTCGCCGGCTGAGGAGAGCTCTTGAACGCGGTTGTTCCACGTGTCCGCGACGTAAATCCTGCCGCGCCGGTCCAATGTTATCCCGCTTGGGTTGCGAAACTGTCCCGGTTCCGTGCCTTCTTGCCCCCACTGCTCACTTGGTTCGCCTTCGGGCGTGAGTTTCTGTATGCGATGATTTCCTGAATCCGTCACATAAACCCACCCTTCGGCATCTACCGCAATACCAACCGGAGCGCGGAACTCACCCGGTCCGTTGCCGTCGGACCCCCAGATGGCCTGCAACTCACCGTCTGCGGAGAGCTTCTGAATGCGATGATTGCCGGTGTCCGCCACGTAGATATTGCCCGCAGCGTCCACTGCAACGCCGCTGGGCGAGCGAAACTGCCCCGGCTTTGCGCCCTGCTCGCCCCACTGCGCCAGCGCTTGGCCCTCGGCGGAAAGCTTCTGGATCCTGTGATTGAGCGTGTCGGCAACAAAGACCTGCCCGCTCTCATCGAGCGTCAAGTCGTGGGGCGATCGGTATTCGCCTCCACGCTGCCCGGTTGTGCCCCACTGAGAGACGGACTCTCCCGCGGGAGAGAGTGTCTGCAGACGATTATTGAGCGTATCTGCCACGTACATGGTGCCTTGCTGATCAAGCGCTATCGCATGCGGAGAACTGAATTGTCCGGGTTTCGAGCCAAGGTCTCCCCAAATCGCCAAGCTGCGGCGCCGCTGGCCCGATTGGACCCGACGAACAATTCTCCACGCCCAAATCAACAGGACTACAGTAACTACAACTGACAATGGCAAAAGCACGGGTATGCCAAGAAACAGCGGGAAGTCATAGAATCCGTGCAGCACAACGGGGAACAACCAAGCGAGGCGTAAGTGACGACCGTGGCGCGAGGGATCGAATTGACTTTGAGCGACATAGTATCCCATGACAGCACCGAGTGCGCCATGCGCCGGAATCGACGTTAGTGCCCGTGTTGCCGAACCCAACATCTCTCCTTCAATAAAGAATGCCATACTCTCAAAGGTCGCAAGGCCCAGTGATGCGACAACCCCATATACCACCCCATCAAATGGCTCGGCCAGCCTCTTTCGCTGGCACGCGAATCCCACAAGCACCCAAAACTTCAGTGACTCCTCCAGCACTCCTGCACCCAAGAATGCCCAAGCTAAGACTCTTAAGATTCCATCTGTAAGAAGGTCAATCGGTACTGATACAAGAAACCTTAATGGAATTGCCACAATCGTCACGAGCACGCCCAAGCCTAAGGTAGCCCACAGGATCGCGCGCGGCTGAGGATACTGCGGCCGGGAGTGCAGGTACCACATGAGAATGAGTCCCGGCACCACCGCGGACGTAAACATCAATAGCGGTTGCAACACTGCCTCCCTGGTAGTGGCGGGTCAGTCAGCACAATCACCTCACTGGGGGAGGCTCCCCCAGGATGACCTGCGCTCTCTTCTCGCTGCCCTCGATGTTGTGTTCGAGTCACGTCGAGTTGCCGAAACTCTCCAAGACTCAACCCTACTTTACTACAGTCGCTGTCGCTATCAGAAACCAAATTGGCTCGAAAAGCCACCTCTCCGGCATCTCCAAGTAGGAATCGCGCCGTTACCGCGAGGCCTGCAGGCGTGTGGCAAGCTTCTGCACGCACAGGACCGCGGCGACCGCAACTCAGCCGATCAAAGTCAAGGGTACCTTGGGGTGTGGCTACGACACGTAATCTACCCAGACGGGACTAGACCACGCCCGCGGCCCCCAGGCAGGCGCTACGTTAGAAAGGTGGGTACGCCACGCCATCGACTGTTCAACCCAAAGATAGTAGAAGTGGGCTCCCGGCTCTGCGTCCACGTCGGTATGCTGACCGGAGGCCATTTCACTCGTGGCTTCCCACGTGTTGATCACCCGTCCATCGCGCAACAACATGATCTTGGCCGGAGTTTCCGTAAGCTGTACCTTCCAGCGGATGTCCGGCGGGGCGTGCGTTTGGCCGGTGCCGCCCATGAAGATATCGGAGACCCAGAGCTGCACGGCAATGCGAGAACCATCGGTGGCAAAGCACCGGTGCTGCTGCAGTGCCTCCACTATAGCCGTACGCGTAAGCGACTCGGCGTAGATGCCGGTTAGCCCACCACCGGTTCCCGCCGTGCGGCGATGGCCGTCGCTGCAGCCAATGAAGCCGAGCCTCCGCCCGCCCCGCAACACGTGATGTATCTTATCCAGATACGCTGGGTCGAGCATGTGCACCCGCCAGCCGGAGCAGACCTCCATGTTCGTTTCAGTCCCTGAATCCGACAAGAACTCCCAGTGCTCGTGGTGCGGGTGCAGTATCGCGCCATGTTGTTCCGCATGGGCAGCCAGCGCTGACAGGGGCTCTCCCTCGACCTCGGTGTAGCGCAAGAGCGGCAATTCGCTCTTGCCGGCGATCACCGTGCGGTGATTGGAGGTTCTGCCGCGATCTGTGCGCTTCATCTGGGACCATTCGAATGCCGGCAGCAGGACAAAATCATCCAAGTGCCGGAAGTGGCGCACAAAGTGATAATCCAGGTCATACTCCGAAGACGTCAGGCTGAGGAGGTGCTTGTCGTTATCGGAGAAAGCCACGCAGTCCAAGTAGGCTTTGTCGCGCGCGTAGGCGATGAGTTCGTCAACGTACCCCTCTGCGTCGGCAGAGTGAGTCGTATGCACGTGCAAATCCGCCCAATAAAGATTGAGTTCCGACCCCGGCGCTGACGCCGCCCGCGACCTCTCGGCCCAATCTCGGACTTGCACGCTAGGCCGCGGCTCTAGTCGCGGCTCGGACACGCTGACAGGTTTCCATCCAAACCACGCGCCTTCATCGCGAAAAACCGGGGCGTCGGCTAAGGAATAGGTAGCTAAACAGACATCCTCGACCGAGATTTCAGGCGCAACGCGCGCCGTCACCAAGAGCTCGTTGCGCTGATCAATGGCGGCGCTTGAAACCGGCGTGTAGTAGCGCGGACCCTCGGCGATGACACGGGTCTCCTGGACTGCCGGTTGTCCCTGGCCGTCTGCCTTGTCGAGATAGCGCCCACAGAGCACACCGGGAGTAGTGTGAGTACTCCCATTGGGCAGCTTCTTCCGCTCCCAAAGCAGCCAGACGCCGCCCGCGGGATTGGAGACTACCAGCGGCTTGCGCCGCCTGCCGAGATAGCCCCATACGCCTAGGCCCTGCCACTCCAGCATGCCCCAGGCCAAGACACCCAGGTCCGGCGAACCATCGGCATCGTGCGCAAGCTCCCATTGACCATCTACCCGCCGCGCGACTCTCGCCACGGGCCACTGGTCGAGCACGTTCGCATCACTTACCACTTCTTGCCGGCAGAGCCAGGCAACCCATGGATTGCCCTCAGAATCCAACGTAAGCGAAGGAACCAATTGCCAGGCTTCCGCTGTGACCATTGCGGTTTCGGCGGCACGGTCGCTAATCACTTCCTGCTGCACAACCGTTCCACTCTGGTCAACAAAGGCGCCATGAATGTCAAACGTGCCGCCTGTATACGCATCCCAAGCAACCCAGCAGCCATCGCTCGCTACGGCCACTTCCGGCCGCTGCACCCAACCCGGCGCGCTTGTTACGTCCACCGGCGCCGACCAACCGCTGCCGTCGTTTTCCGCAAGCCGGATGATGTATTCACCGGGCGACCCTGCCTCGCACCACACCACCGCCATGCGTCCGTGAGCAGAGTCGGCGTGGAGGGACACCACAAAGCCCCGGCTGCCAAGTCGCTGCGGCGTATCCCAGCCGGAAATGGAACGGGTAGATGCGACCACCGTATACGCCTGATACGAGACCTGAGATATCCAAACACATATCGGCATATCGCGCGCCAACCCCATGTGCGGTGAGTGGCGCTCGCCTCCCACGGGCGTGATCGTTTCAAGGGGTGAGAGCGAATTGCCGATGAGCGCCCGGGCATAGATGCGTTCTTCGTTCTGCCGGTAACCCTGCCACGCCGCCCATACCGTGTCGCCACTGCGCACGGCATGCGGCGTATGGCACTCAATGCCATCTAGCTCCGTTGACAATACCGCTTGCGCGCTGGGATCAGCCATTGTGTAGTCCTACCTCTCAAGTCACCTTTGCTGCACCGACGTGGCTCAGTTCTTGCCTTTTCCCCAAAATCAACCGATTGTGGTTTGCTGACGCCAGTCTACGTACTGGCGTCAGTTCGTCGCAGTAGAGCCATTGGGCCGATAAACCTCAATGGTCTTGAGCAAAGAAGCCTGATTCCTGGGCCAGTTGTCACTGACGCCTCTGTTGTTCCAATAGAGAACCCGGTGCTCGCGCGGTCCCTAGACCTGGCCGAGATCTTTCAGAATCTCGTGGGCCGCGTTGTGACCGGGCACACCGCTGATTTCGCCGCCCGGATGCTGACCCGCGCCGCAGAGGTAGAGTCCCGGCAGTGGCGCCCGATACTGGGAGATTTCCGGCAGCGGCCGGTTCCATACGAGATGTTCGCCCGTATGCTGGACGTGCCAGATGCAACCATCCGTCAAGCCGTTCTCGCGTTCCAGGTCGAGCGGCGTGCGCAGCTTGTAGTCCCGGATAGATCTGCGGAAGTTCGGCGCATAATCCGTGATCTGGTCGATGAGGCCTTCCGCAACCTGTTCGCGCACAGCATCCCACGTTGTGCCTTGCAGCTTCGCCGGCGCTGGATATATCCAAATTGAGGCGGTATGGTACCCCGGCTGGGTCAGGCTGTCGTCAACCGCCGATGGGATCGAGTAGCTAATCAACGGCCTCCGCGGCGGACGTCCGGCCTCTAAGTCATCGTAGTTTGCGGACATCTCCGCGCGATCGAGGCTAATCACCACGGCACCCTTGCTTGGAAGTTCGGGATCGCCGTCCCAGGCGCTCCATTGCGGCAACTCGGAGATCACCGCTAGGAACTTGTAGCAACTGACGTTGGTGATCATCCCCTGGATGCGCTTGCGGAAACCGCTATCCAAGTGCTCCGCGGACATGAGGCGCAGAAACGTGCCTTTGGGGTCGATATTCGAGGCAACTACTCGGCTACGCACCTCATCACCGCTGCCCAGCCGAATACCGACGACCTCTCCCTTTTCCACCAAGAACTCCTCGACCTCGTGCTCGGTCTGAATTGTCACCCCCGCCTCTTCCGCGAACTCCCGAAACAGGCGGCTGATCACACCCACCCCGCCACGCACGTAGCCATTCGGCGGCTTGATGCCCGTCTCCTCGTCAACCGCATTCAATGAGGCATAAGCAAATTGAAAGGCAAATGGATTTCTGCCGATTGCACCCGCCTCGTAGGCCAAGCGGTCCTTGAGTTTGCCATCCGGCAGCAACTCGTCCTGTAGATCGTAAATCCGCGTCGTCAACGCTTTCTCAAGCACGTCGGCCGCGGGAGTGCCGGCAATTGTGGCGCGCACTTCATCGAGCGAGGGCGGCGGTTGCAGCCGGTAGGGCGAAATTGCCCGTTGCAGCGTGTTCTTGAATTCCCCGTAACGGCGCTGTCCCTCTTGCTCTGCTTGTGTTAGGTGAACGGCGCAATTGCGAGACGAGTCATGCGTCTTCGGCCCGAAATACGTCCCATCGGGCATTATCTGAATACCCTGGCGCGGGATGACTTCCATGCCGCGCTCGAGCAGTTGAAATTCACGATAGATCTTCGGCTGAATGCCGTGCACCATATGAGCGCAGGTAGAGAACTTGAAGCCCGGCCACAGTTCCTCCGTGATCGCCGCGCCGCCCGTCCAAGAGCGGCGTTCAAACACATGAACTTTCAGCCCGGCCCAAGCCAAATACGTCGCCGCCACCAGACCATTGTGGCCGCCGCCGACAACCGCTACGTCAATGTCAACTGCCACTGAATGCTCCCTCGGTAATTGGATTCGTCCTGCACTTCCGAAATCTACTGCCTTGGCCAATTCAAATCTGCGACCAATCTTGGTGCTTTGTGCGCCAAGTGTTAGGTCACTCGCTCTATAGTCACTCCGGGCGAAGCGAGGAATTGAGAGACTCTCGTCGCAAATCCTTTCCTCGCCTCGCCCAGTGGAATTACCATCGGATCCATAAACCAGCGCACAGACCGCTTAAGAGTGGTCAAATGCTTATGATCTAGATCCCAAGCTCTTTGCGCCACTCTTCGGCGATAAGGTTCATTTGCTCTTCTGCCGTGGCGAGGGCTTCCTGAATGCCTACTTCGCCGTTCCAGATTGAGCCAACCCATCCGCCCGTGAGCACCTGCTGGCGCATCTGATCAGAGCCGGGCACGCCAAAGCCAAGGGTCGAGGTGCGATATTGCATGTTTTCAGACATATGCAAGACAAACGGATCGTTCTCGTGGAATTCCTCGGACAGCGTCGCCGACTTGCGCACCGGCACACGGTCGAAGGTCTTGGTGAACGCCAGTGTGTTCTCGGGCCGCGCCAGGAACTCAAGCAACGCAAAGGACTCTTCTGCCGTTTCCGTCCAGCCCGAAACCATGTGGATCCAGGAACCGCCGAGGCTTACTTGACGCGCTGCGTTTGGGGGCAAGGGGAATCCTGTGTACCCAAACTCATAGTCCGGGTCAATCGGGCGAATCTGCTGCTTGCGTTCAGCATACGTCATGTAAATGCTGGCGCACTTCGCATTGATGAGTGCCGCACCCCGATCCCTGCCGGAGGGCCGAGCTGATTCTTGAAACTCCTTGATGGCGGCAAATCCATCCTGCAAGTCCCACAGTCGCTTGACGAAGGTAAAGGCCTCAATGCCTTCAGGCGTATTGAAGGTCATCTTGGTGCGATCGTCGTTCGTGCGACTGCCGCCTAGCTGCAACAGGGGAAGCATGAAGAGCCACGTGCCGTTGGAGCCCCAGTCAGGCGGAAAACCCGCAACTGTGAGCTTGCCCGCGGCATCTTTCTGCGTCGTCTTCTGAATGGCTTCCTCAAATTCGTCCCACGTCTGCGGGCCGACCGCCGGGTCGAGGCCACCCTTTATATAGAGATCGATGTTCATGTAGAGCACACGCATGTCCGGGCCGTAGGGCATACCGAACACCCTGCCGTCGCGCCAAACAACCGGCTCCATCAGGCCTTCCCAGACATCGTTCATGTCCAGGCCGGTAGCCTTGATGTGGTCATTCAGGTGCAGAACGGTGCCCTGCAGTCCCCGATCAATCGGCGTGCCTTCGCCGCCGGTCACAACGTCGTACGGGATATTTGCGGCGGCTGCGGCCGCGAACGCCTCGTTACGATTGCCCGTATAGGGTTCTACGAGCAGATTTATGTTGGAGAATTCCTCGCTGAACGCCTCCATCAAGCCGTTGGAGACGTGGCCCTCTTCGTGGAACTTGAAAGCGGGATTGGGCACAAAGACGACGTCCACCGGCTCAGCCGGTTTCGGCGCCGCTTCAGCCTTCTGCTCCGCCGGCTTCTCTTCTGCCATCTCCGTCTGCATCGTCGCCGTGCCACAGGCCGCAAGGACTGCTACGGCGGGGATAGCGCTGGCGCTGGCTAAGAGCTTGCGTCGGGTCAACGTTGCCATTTTGTCGGACATGATATATTCCTCTTTCCTATGCAGTTGGCTGCATTCAATCAGAGACGCGCGTCCCTCCCTTTCCTGCTGAATCTACCGTTTGACAGTGAGGTGCAGCATCCTCTTGGAGCAGAGTATACCACCATCCAGAATCTCTTATGCCAGATATGCTGCGAAAGCGGCAGCTTGCGTATGTCTTTATGGTTTTTGCGCGCTCGAAAGCACTGCCGCCATTGGCAAGTTAATGTTCCCCGCGTCGCGGAAAGCCATGACACCGTCGCGCGCGGCTTGGCGAATAGCGGCCTGGGCCTCAGGTGACTGCGCCTGCAAAAGCGCGCCGGTGCGCACCGCGCCATGGAGAAACGTCTCATACAACATATCCGCGTGCGGCATCGCCCATTTTGTATCGATCACCGTTACCTCCGGATTGTGAAAACCGGCCTCGACCAGTGCACGCTTGCTCTCCGCCGCATCGCTGAAGCGAAAGAAGGGCGGCCCGTCCGGCAGCGGCACGTTCATATTGCCGTGCTCGGCTATGGCATCGAGGATTATCTTGAAGCCTATACATGCCTGCGGATCTGCCCAAACTGAGAAAGCAATGCGTCCCCCAGGCCGCAACACGCGCTGCGCCTCCGCCAAGGCCTGTTCGGGCCGGGCGAGATGCAACAAGCCAAAGTTCATGAGAACGACATCGAACTGGGCGTTTGGAAAGGGCAACTCCTCAGCACTGCCAGTGTGAAATTCGATGTCAGGATACTGCTCTCGCGCTACAGTCACCGCCGCTTCCGCAAAGTCTATGCCGGTGGCCACAGCGCCGCGTTTGGCGGCCGCCGCCGCAACGTAACCCGGTCCCGTAGCTACGTCGAGCACACGGCAGTCTGTCCCAACCCCACCGGCATCGAGCAAAGGTTCGATAAAGCGTGTCGTCAGGGCGGCAAAGTAGCGGTGATAGTCCCCGGCAACTCGCTCCCATCCCGCTCTCTCAAACTCATGGAATTCACTCACGTCGTCTTTATTACGTTCCGGCATTCCCTGTTCTCCCCCGAGATTCTTGTTGCTTTCGCACTATTGTAGCGAAAGAGCGACATGCTACACTCCGCAAGGGTCCGGAATGATTGTGCACCTATCTTTGCTGTACCAGCCGGACTACTGCTCATGCTGCCGTACACCTGAACATGCGCGTGTACGCCGCACGCCTAAGAATGCTATAGTATTGGGTGATCTCCTTTGCACCGAAATCAGGGCGTTGGCGCATCACGTGATACACGAGCGGCAACCCCGATAATGGTTCGATCTATGGGACTCACTTTCTAGCAGGAGTCTAAGGAACGTCGCATGTGCGGCATAATCGGCTTTCTCGATAAGAAGACTGACGGTACATCGCCGGTGGGCAATACTGTGCTCACCATGCTCAATGCCTTGGCGTGCCGCGGGCCGGATTCCGCCGGTGTGGCGCTCTATACCGGTTTGACTAACGGACACACCGTCCTGCGCGTAAAGCTGGGTGAGAACGGCGAGTTCGCGGGTCGACGAGAGAGCATCACGGAGCGGGTGGAAAACTTGGGAGAGATCCTGAGTGCATCAACAACGGAAGAATACCTGCGGCTCGAACTCGACTACCAAGGGGAGCCCAAAGAACTCAGCGCGCTGATCGAATCAGAGGCTGACACCGTCGAGGTTGTCAGCATGGGCAGCGCTCTGGAAATCGTCAAACAGGTAGGTTCACCGGAGAATCTCGAAGAGACCCACGGAGTGTCCCGTATTACGGGCACCCATGGCATCGGTCATACCCGCCTTTCTACCGAATCGAAAGTAGACCTCAGCCATTCTCAGCCGTTCTGGGCACACGGCATGCCGGACCTCGCTGTCGTGCACAACGGCCACATTACGAATTATCACAAATTGCGAATGCTATATGAGCAGCACGGCGTTCGCTTCTACACCGATAACGATTCAGAAGTCATCGGTGTGTACCTGGCCGACCGACTCTCCCAGGGCATGTCGTTGCAAGAGGCGCTCACTGCCTCTCTGGACGATTTGGATGGCTCCTTCAGCTATTTGGCGGCAACCCGCAACGAATTAGGCTTTGCCAAAGACCGCTTTGCCCTCAAGCCGCTCCTCTTCACGGAAACAGACGAAACGGTAGTCGTCGCAACCGAGGAGATCGCCATCGAAAATGCGTTCCCCGGCATTGGCGGCGTGCGCGAGGCGCAAGCGAAGGAAGTGCAGGTATGGCGGCTGAACTAGATTGCACCGGCAAGTCCATTCGCGAGATCAACACCGGCATCAAGGAGCATATTGCCAACGGAGAAAAAGAGGTCCTCGTCCGCAATCCGGGAGCGCGCCACAACCTCGGCGTTGCCTTGCTCCAACCTTCTACGGTTACGTTCGATGGCAGCGTGGGGTACTTTTGCGGCGGTCTGATGGACGGCGCCACTGTGGAGATCAATGGCAGCACCGGCTGGGGCCTGGCCGAATCGATGCTGTCGGGTACCGTCATCGTCCACGGCAGCGCCGGTAACGGCGCAGCCGCCACCATCCGCGGCGGCACCGTGGTCATTCACAAGCATGCAGCCGCCCGCGCCGGCGTGGCGATGAAGGGCGGCCTCTTGCTGATTGGCGGGAACTGCGGCTACATGGCGGGGTTCATGGGACAACGCGGTACGATTGTGGTTTGCGGCGACGTGGGTGAGGCCTTCGCCGACTCTATGTACGAAACTGTCTGCTACGTTGGCGGCAAGGTTGAAGACTTGGGCAATGACGCTGTCATCGAAGAGGTCGGCGCAGAAGACATCGCCTTCCTTGAAGCAACGATCGCAGAGCATCTCCCCGACCGCCTGGCAGAATTGAAGCCGCGCTTGGCAGACTTCAAGAAAATCGAGTCCGGTCGCCGGCTGTGGAATTTTGATAAGACCGATTGGGATGTCTGGCAGCAAGTGGTGTAGTGGATTAAGACCTCCTTAGTTTTTCCGGTCTAATTCGTCGGTAGATGGCAAGCTGCTTCCCTTTGAGCACTTTAGGACATTGGGGGTGGCAAAAGCCGAACGCACGAAGGCAACTACCGTGTTTCTTGACCGAGAGTTGTGGCAACAGTTCAAAGCAACCTTGGCTGGTTAAGAGGAGCAAGGCAACATGTCAGACGGCGAGAACGGCCGCCTGCGACCGAGCGGAACGTACACCCCGGAAGTGATTGCGGAAATCCAAGAGAAAGCGCGCTTGGGGCGCTATCTCATGCGCGGTTTCGGCACGCTGCGGGAACGTAACTGGGCGACGTTCGACGATCTTACCTTCCTCCCCTGCACACTCACCCGCATTCCCTTGGAGGGCTACCGCGAGCACTGCTCGACGAAAACCGTCATTGGCAGGCGCTATGCGGAGCAGCCGATAGAGCTCGACATTCCCATTATGATTACGGGCATGAGTTGGGGCGCGCTCTCGTATAACGCCAAAGTGGCGCTGGCCCAAGGCGCAGCCGCAGTCGGTTCTTCAAACACCACCGGCGACGGCGGTATGCTGCAGGCCGAGCGCGAACACAGCAAGACCCTGGTTTATGAAGTCTTGCCCTCGCGCTACGGCGTCAGCATCCACGATGCCCGCGCCGCAGACGCCATTGAACTCACCATCGGCCAGGGCGCCAAACCGGGCACGGGAGGCTTATTGCTGGGTTCCAAGGTATCGGACGTGATCGCCGAGCAACGGGATCTCCCAATCGGCGTTGATCAACGCAGCCCCGCCCGCCACCCGGATTTCCTGGGACCGGACGACATGATCATCAAGGTCGAGGAACTCCGCGAGGCCACCGACTGGAAGGTGCCGATCTTCATCAAGATGGGCGCGACGCGGGTCTTCGACGACGTGCGCTTGGCGGCGAAAGCGGGCGCCGACGCCGTGGTCGTGGACGGCATGGAAGGCGGCACCGGCGCATCACCGGAAATGCTCCAGGAGCACACGGGCATTCCCACCCTGGCCGCGGTCTGCGAGGCGCGGGCGGCATTGGAAGACTTGGGGCTGTACGGTGAAGTGCAGCTCATCATCGCCGGCGGCATCCGGCACGGCGTGGATGCCGCAAAAGCCCTTGCGCTCGGCGCGGATGCCGTCTACATCGGCACGTCCGCCCTGATCGCGCTCAACTGCAACCGCTCTCTATACGTAGAAGACTACGAGAAATTAGGCACGAAGCCGGGCTTCTGCCACCACTGCCACACGGGACGCTGCCCCGTGGGTATCACAACCCAAGACCCCGAACTCATGAAACGGTTGCCCATAGACGAAGCCGCCGAACGCGTCTCCAGCTACTTGCGGTCGATGGTCTCAGAGATGCAGATGCTGGCGCGCGCCTGCGGCAAGGCCGACGTGCACGACCTCGACCCCGACGACTTGCGCGCTCTGACTTCCGAGGCTTCCATGATTTGCGGCATCCCGCTCGTGGGTACCAACCGCATCGTCGGCGGCGGGCCGGGGTGGGAAGATCGCGGCCACTAGGCAAGAGAGACTGCAAACATGGCTATCCGCCGTCTCAAAGTCTCCAATTTCCGCAGCTTCAACGAGCTTGACGTCGAACTCGGCGACTTCAACGTGCTGATTGGAGCGAACGCATCCGGAAAGTCGAATTTCGTCGAGATATTCCGCTTTCTACGTGACATCCGTAAGGAAGGCTTGCGCGACGCAGTAGCGCTGCAACGTGGTAGCCGCTATGTCCAAAACCTTCGCATAGGTGCGACAGAACCGCTAACCCTGGACATCACTGATGAACAGGATGTCGCATACGAGGTGATGTCGACTCATGAAGAGGAGGCACGGCATTTTGTTCGTGTCAATGAAATGAACTATGGTTTCTCGCTTGACTTTCCAGCAAATGACCGTGGCCCACATGCTGACAACTGGAATATACAACGTGATAGCATTGTGCGAGAATTCTCCGTATATCCTAGTCGAGCAAGAGACGACAATAGGGAAAATCCGGGAAAACTGATTGGCACGTTAGAATTCTCGGCTTGGAGAGAGAAAAACATCCTCAAACGGGAGTATCGCGGAGACCCCTTCCTCATCGAACTCCTTGGCCAGAAAGAGGACGTTGGACACTTTGACTCGGGCTTGTTTCCGATGGATTCGTTGCTCCTAGAGTCTCGGTTATTCACTTATCTGCTCACGGGGAAATTGGCCCCACCTTTTAGCACAATACGTGATCCAGGTATCTTCCGTACTGATGCGCGAGCATCCCAGCGGACCCAAACTATGCGGGCATCTGCGGCACTCACTGAAAGCGCTTCGAATCTTGCGCCGATTCTAGATCGAATCCTCTCCAACAAGAATTCGCGCAAGACACTTCTAAGCCTTGTCAAATACCTTTTGCCGTTTATAAATGACATAGGTGTTCAGAACCAAACAGATGAGTCTTCCTCTCTTTATGTGAAGGAGGCCTTCACGGATGAGACGCGGCTCTACGCCGACATGATCTCCGAAGGGACAATCGCCGCTATCGCGCTCGTTGTTGCCCTCTATTTTGAGGAAAACCCTCTTCTCATATTTGAGGATCCTGACCGGGGAATGCACCCTAAGCTGATGTCCCGCATGGTGGAGATGATGAAGGAGGTATCGAAAGACAAGCAGATCATCGTCACGACCCATCACCCGGAGATGGTGCGCTACGCCGGCGTTGAAAACCTTCTGCTTGTCTCTCGTGATGAGGACGGCTTCTCGCAGATTTCGCGCCCGGCGGACAAGACGATGGTTAAGCGATTCCTGGAGAATGATATTGGCATTGATGAACTCTACGTAGATGACCTGTTGGAAGTATGACGAATGCTGAAGTCCTTATTCGTCTGGCTTGAAGGAAGCGCAGATGAAGACTTCTTTAGGGTAGTATTGGAACCATTGCTTAGTGGCAGGTACTCCGCAATTCACAAGGTAACCTATGCTCAGCAGCCCGGCGCAGTTACGGATAAGAAGATTCGAGAAGTGGTGCGCTCACATGAGATCTTGGACTACTTGTGGCTTGGCGACCTAGACCCTGGGAAGTTCCCGTGTGTTACAGCAAAGAAAGAGGCCGTGGTGCGCCAGCACGCTCATTTGCGACCGGATAGAATCTCGATAGTTGTGCCTGAGATTGAGGCATGGTACCTCGCCGGTCTCGACAGCGCGGCGTGTACAGTGCTCGGCATTCCAGAGCATGGAAACACCGATGGGCTAACCAAAGAGGACTATCGAAAACTCATACCCGACAGTTTCCGTTCCGAGATCGTGTTCAGAATGGAAGTCCTGTCCAACTTCTCGATGGAAGTCGCCAAGCGAAAGAACGCCTCGTTCGCCTACTTCTGCCAGAAGCACCTATAGCTGATAGAAGTATATCGACCGTAGTGGCCTGGTTCGCCTGTGTCTGTCATAGTCTCTCTGCAAATCACGTTCGATTAGCGCCTGTAATCGGAGTTGGTATGTCATTCCTTATCCCATGTCCCAATTGCGGCAAGCGCAGTGCCTACGAATTCCGCTTCGGTGGCGAGGTGAAAACACGGCCGGAGGCGGGGTCGAGCAATGAAGAGTGGCTGGGATACAGTTACGCCGCCGCAAACCGCAACCACTCACAGAAAGAATGGTGGTTTCACACGTACGGCTGCCGCCAGTGGCTCTTCGCGGTACGCGACACCATGACAAATGAGGTCACTGAGACGAGCCTGCCTGAGGAGGCGCCGTGAGCCGCAAGATGGATTCCGCGCCCCGGCACGGGGTGAGTTTTCGCGGGAATGACGGATCATCGGGTACCGCCACGCCGGTTAGTAACGAGCAGGCGAGAGTGGCCTTCTATTTCAACGGCAGATCCATTGAGGCTTTGCCCCAAGACACCGTAGCTTCGGCGCTCTATCGCTCCGGCCGGCGCACCTTCAGCCGCAGCTTCAAGTACCATCGCCCCCGCGGACTGCTCTGTGTCTCGGGCAGGTGCCCAAATTGCTTGATGAACGTGGACGGCACACCCAACGTGCGTGCCTGCATGCAGCCTGTTCAGGACGGCATGCAGGTCATACACCAGAACGCCAGCCCATCATTGGAAACCGACTTCATGGCTATTGCCGAGAAGTTTTCGTGGGCGATGCCGGTGGGCTTTTACTACAAGACCTTCACGCACCCCTGGATGTGGCATCTTGCAGAGCCGTTCATACGCCGCGCCGCCGGCCTGGGCAAGATCGACAACGACCCAAACGCGGTCACAGACCATCCTTACGAGCACGTGTTCCTGTACACCACCACTGCCGTAGTTGGCGGGGGACCCTACGGTATACGCGCCGCCCTGGAGGCGGCGGAACAGGGTGAGCAGGTAGTCCTCATTGACGACCAGCCCGCATTGGGTGGGTACCTTCGGTATACAGGCTCCGTCAAGAACACTTCCGGTACCGCATCACACTCTGATACTCCTGCAGAGGGCGAGCCAACCGAGGGTCTTGACGCTCTCGTAAAGCGCGTGAACGAGCATCCGAACATCACCGTCTTCACCAATGCCACGTGCTTTGGCCTCTACGAAGGAAGGCTCCTCGGCATCGCACACAAGAACCCGGACTCTTCCGTAGCGCAGCGCGTCACCCAATTGCGGACTGAGCGCATCGTCGTCGCCACCGGGGCCTATGAGGTCCCGGTGCTCTTCGAAAACAACGATCTGCCGGGCGTTATGTTGAGTACAGGCGCACTACGCTTGCTCGGCTTGCACGGCGTCACGCCCGGTGAGCGCGCCGTTGTCGTCGGCAGTACAGAAGCAGCGACATCTGCGGCAAACGAGCTAGAGTCTGCGGGCGTCGAGGTTACGGGGGTCGTTCCTCCCGATCAAGTCGTGAAGGCCGTCGGGCGCAAGCATGTTACCGCTCTACAGACCGCAGAAGGACAGTTAGCTTGCGACCTCGTTGTCGTGTGCGGCGACTGGGTGCCGGACGCCGGTCTCGTCGCCCAAGCCGGCGGCACCGTGGCATGGAATGAAAAGCGGTCGGTGTTTGCCACGAGCGATTTGCCGGAAGGCGTTTCTGCCGTCGGTGCCGTAACCGGCGAAAGCTTGCCGCCCGCCGTTGGCCTCTCAACCAGTTCGGCAGCCAATTCCAAGAAAGTCTTCGTTTGCCCCTGTGAGGATGTTTCGCTTCACGATCTGAAAACCGCAATAACTGAGGGCTTCGATCACATTGAAACCCTCAAGCGTTACACCACCACAACCATGGGGCCCTGCCAAGGCAAAATGTGCCAGCAGGCGGCAATCAGCATCTGCGCTGAGCAAACAGGACAGACCATCCAAGAAACAGGTAGAACTACCTCCCGCCCACCCACATCTCCCATTCCGCTTGGCGCGCTGGCCGGACCGCATTTGCATCCGGTCAAACGCACGCCGATGCACGCGAAACACGATGAAATTGGCTGTGTCTGGATGGACATGGGCGAATGGAAACGCCCGCTCTACTACGGTACGCCGGACAGCAAGAGGGAATCGGTGGAACAAGAGTACTGGGCCGTACGGCAACGTGTGGGTTTAATTGACTTGAGCACACTCGGCAAGCTCGACGTCGTCGGCAGCGATGCCGGGAAGCTCTTGGACAAAGTTTACACCAACCGCTTCTCGGATCTGCGCGTGGGACGCGCGCGCTACGGCGTCATCTGCGACGAGGCGGGCATCATCCTGGACGACGGCACGGTTTCTCGCGTTGCTGAAGACCGCTACTTCATTACCACAACGACCGGCAACATCGAGTTCGTGCAGGAGTGGTTGGAGTGGTGGCTAGCGGGTACCGGCATGTGCGTGCACATCACAAATGTCACTGGCGGCATGGCAGCAGTTAACGTCGCCGGGCCCAAGGCGCGCGACACGCTCGCCAAACTCACGGACCGCGACCTCAGCAACAAGCGCTTCGGCTACATGCGCTGCCGTCAGGCTGAGGTAGCGGGAGTGCCCAGTCTCATGCTGCGTATTGGCTTTGTGGGAGAGACCGGATGGGAGATTCACTTTCCAGCGGAATACGGCGAACACGTGTGGGATGCCATCCTGGAGGCCGGAGCAGAATTCGACATTCGGCCCTTTGGCGTGGAGACGCAACGTGTGCTCCGCCTCGAAAAGAAGCACGTGATCGTGAGCGTTGATACCGACGCGACGAGCAACCCCATCGAGTCCGACCTGGCCTGGGTCGCGAAGCTCGACAAAGACGACTTTATCGGCAAGGCGGCCATCAGCCGCGCCAAAGACCGCGCCCCACGCGAGAAGCTGGTCGGTTTCACCATGGATGAGGATGTCCTGCCGCCGGACGGCTGCGTGATCATCGCCGACGGCCAACCGGCGGGGCGTATTACGAGCGTACGTTTTTCGCCGGTGAATGAGAGAATAATCGGATTGGCCTGGGTTTCCGCAGGACTTGCGGTCGCCGGCCAGACCATTGAAATGCGCGTCGACGGCCGCCCGGTAACGGCCAAGATTGCAGACGAACCATTTTATGATCCCGCGCAAGCGCGGCTCCGCCAGTGAAAGAACCAATGGAAGCACCGCTCAAGCAATCTCCACTCCACCATGTTGCCCGCGCATTGGGAGCGACCTTCAGCCCCCACCTTGGGTGGAACATTGCTATGCGTTTTGATGCGCCTGACACGGAAGAAGCGGCCCTCAAAACTGGCGTGGGCATCGCGGACGCGAGTTGGCTGGGCAAGTTGGAACTCAAAGGCCATCAGGCAGAGTTGGAATCCATCACAATTGACGCAGGCAAGACCTGGAGTCTGGCCCGAGGGCATCACTTCATTGCATGTGAGCCGACGCGCAGTGGCGCGATCATCGAGTCAATTGAGCAGCAGGTTTCAGAGCGAAAAAGTGAAGACCAGGCGTGGACAGGCTGTATTCACGTGATTGATGTCACCTCTGTCCTAGCAGGCATCCTGCTCGCGGGCCCCCACAGTCGCGACGTGCTGCAGCGGCTCACAGCTCCGGATGTTTCGGACTCCGCCTTTGCCAACGGTGCGTGCCTTAGTGCCAAAGTCGCCGGTCTGCACGCTCGCATTATGCGGGACGACCTGGACAAGACGCTCGCCTATTGGCTCTTTGTCGGCACCGAGTACGCCGCCTACGCCTGGGAAACGATCATGCACGCCGGACGTCCGTTCGGCATAATGCCGGTCGGCCAAGAGGCCGCGCAGCGATTGCGGAGTGCGAATCAATGATTCAACTATTTCGCAAAGAGCGCATGTGGCGTGCGCATGAACTCAAACGGAGCTACGACGTCGTCATCATCGGCGCCGGCGTGCACGGACTGGCCACGGCGTACTACCTGGGCAAGGACCACGGCATCACGAACGTCGCGGTACTGGAAAAGAACTACCTCGGCGCGGGCAATTCCGGCCGCAACACGGCCATCATCCGCGCGAATTACCGCACGCCCGAAGGTGTGCCTTTCTTCGCGCGTTCTCTGGATCTCTATGAAGATCTGTCGCGCGAACTCGAATGGAATCTGCTCTTCAACCAGTGCGGCCACTTGACGCTGGCGCACACGGATTCCTCTGTTGATGGCCTCCGCGTGCGCGCGGAGACTAACCAGATCATGGGCGTGGACAGCCGCGTCATTTATCCGGAAGAGATTCAGAAGCTCGTCCCCGCACTCGACATGAGCGATCGTCCCCGCTTGCCTGTGATGGCGGCGCTCTATCATCCGCCGGGCGGCATTATCCGCCACGACGCCGTTGTTTGGGGCTACGCCCGCGCGTGCGACCGCATGGGGATTGAGATTCATCCGTTTACGGAAGCGACAGCAATTGGCATCGATGGTTCCACCTCTCAGAACAACGTCAATGCGCCGCAGGACATCAGCACGCCGGATGGCAAGATAACCAGTGTAGAAACTTCTAAAGGCACTATTGCGACGGAGACTGTGATAAATTGCGCTGCGGGATGGGCAACGGTAGTCTCGCAAATGGCCGGAGTCGCGTTGCCAATCGTGACACAACCCCTGCAAGCCTGCGTCACCGAGCCGCTCAAGCCGTTTCTGAATAAGGTTATCGTCTCGGCAAACCTGCACGTCTACATTAGCCAGACGGATCGGGGCGATTGCGTCATGGGCGCCGAGGTTGACCCGCTCCAGTCCTACAGCATGTTGGGCACCCTCCCTACGCTGGAGCAAATGGCCACCTATACCTTGGAACTCTTCCCGCAGTTGCACAATGTGAACGTCCTGCGTCAGTGGGCGGGCATCTGTGATATGACTCCCGACTTTTCGCCCATCATCGGCGCGGTGGACGGTCTGGAAGGCTATCATCTGGACGTGGGTTGGGGCACGTACGGCTTCAAAGCTGGCCCTGTCGCCGGGAAGTACCTGGCGGAACGCATCGCGACCGGCAAGACCCCAGAGCTCATTGAGCCGTTCCGGCTTTCACGATTCCGTGAAGAGGCGCTCGTCGGCGAAAAAGCAGCGGCAGCGGTTTCACATTAGCATGCACGCCACTTGTGTATGATGTATACAGCCAGCGGCGCTCCCGGCCCGTCATTCCGGCGCAAGCCGGAATCCAGCGGTGGGCGGGAGAAATCGTACAACTGCGCTAACAGAGCTTAGAAACGGTATTGCACGTAAGGAGGCACACCCATGACACTCGACGAAGTCAAATCACTGATCGCAGAGCGCGGCATCAAGTTCTTTCTCTGTTCATACGTGGAGATGAGCGGTGCGCCGAAGGCAAAGCTGATACCCGCGACCCACATTGACGATATGGCGGACGGCAGCGCCGGTTTCGCCGGGTTTGCCGCCGGCGACATGGGCCAGAGCCCACATGATCCCGACATGCTCTGCCATCCCGACTTCAATTCGATCCTTGTCCTGCCTTGGCGGCCGGACATTGCGTGGGTATCCGGCAACATCCACGTCAACGATGTGCCGTGGCACTATGGCCCGCGCACAATCTTGCAGCAGCAGTTGGCGAAGGCTGAGCAAGCGGGCTACCTGATGAATGTGGGCACGGAAGCCGAGTTCATGCTGCTCAAGGAAGACGAGCACGGCGGCTATGCGCCCTGGGACGCGCTGGATACACTCGACAAGCCCTGCTACGACGTGCGCGCCCTTTACCGCAACCTCGATGTCATCACGACCCTGGTCGGCTATATGCAGGAACTGGGTTGGGAGCCGTATGCGTCCGACCACGAAGACGCAACCTGCCAGTTCGAGCTCAACTGGCTCTACGCCGATGGGCTCACTACGGCGGACCGCCACACCTTTTTCCGCTGGATGGTCAAGACCGTCGCCGAGGAGCACGGTCTCACGGCCACGTTCATGCCGAAGCCTATCCAGAATCTCACCGGCAATGGCGCCCACTGCCATGTCAGCCTGTGGGACAACGACAATACCACCAACCTGTTCCTCGATGAGGACGACGAAAACGGCCTTTCGCAGTTGGCGTACTGGTTTACCGGCGGCGTGCTGCACCACGCCCGCGCGCTGACGGCAGTTACCTGCCCCATCGTCAATAGTTACAAACGCCTGATCCGCGGCCAGCCCCGCTCCGGCGCAACGTGGGCGCCCGTGTATGGCACCTACGGCGGCTCCAACCGCACGCAGATGATCCGCATTCCCGATCCGGGACGCATCGAGAACCGCATCGTCGACGGCGCCACGAATCCCTATCTCGCCTATACCGTGCTGCTCGCCGCCGGTTTGGACGGCATCGCCAACCAGATGGACCCCGGCCCGCGCAATGACGATAACCTCTACGAGCTGGATGAAGATGAACTCCGCCGCCGCGGCATCACGTTCCTGCCCACCAGCCTGCCTGAGGCCCTGGACGAACTGGATAAAGACGACGTTCTCAAAGAAGCGTTAGGCCGCGAATACGCCGACTACTTTATCGAGGTCAAGCGGGAAGAATGGAACCGCTACCACCTCAGCGTGAGCCAGTGGGAGCTGGATAACTACATCGGCGTGTTCTAGTCGGCGAGACCCAGTTTGCGGAGATGCGATTGCGCCGGTTTTCGAGCCCTGTCCAAGAGAGGGCTGATTTAGAGCAACACCTGAAGCCGTGCTCCGGACCAGTCTGGAGTGCGGCTCTTGTGTATAATCAGCGTGACTCGTCAATACAACTGGGGCATGCTCTATCCATCAGCATGAACCAGTACCACTCTGAAAACAGCAGCGCAGAAACTGGAGGTCATGATGGCGACATTCTACGACGCAGATTCCGGCATCACGCTGGACAACGAGTTCGAGTGTGCCAGCGCGCGGGCGTTCAGCAAGATCGGCCCCGGGCACTACCAAGTTGAGTTGCTCATCGAGAACTACAGCCCTGATTATCCGGTGGTCTGGGAGTACATGTTCTGCTTCCGGGTGCGCTCACAGTCTGATCAGGCACAAACCGTGACGTTTCGCATCATGGAGGGCCGCGGCGGCATCAGCTACCTGGATGGGCCGCACTTCACTAAACGCAACGGCAATTGGGAGTTAGTGCCCCGTTCCCAGACGCGCATGAGCAAAGACTACATCGAAGTCACCCTCGACATTGCTGCCGGCGATGAGTTTCTCCTCGGCAATCACCCGTTCCCCACACCGGCAGAAGTCGAGTCCGCGCTGCACGCTACCGCCGCCGCGTTGGACGACTTTACCGTGCACGAATACGGCCGCACGCCGGAGGGCCGCCCGCTGCTGGCGTTGGAGTCCCAACCCCGTGACAAGACCGTCATTGTCTTTGACACGATGCAACCGGCCGAGCCGGGCGACGTGCCGATACTCTTTCTCGCGCACTGGCTGAGCAGCCGCTCCGCAGAGGCGGAAAAACTGCTGGAGGAGTACCAGTTTTGCCTGCTTCCCCTAACTAACCCGGATGGAACCGCTCACGGCCACTCGGTGACGAATGCCGCCGGGGAGGTACCGCGCTGCCACTTTGAAGACGCGAAGCTAGGCAAGCCCGTGCCCGTCGAAACCGCCGTCATTTGGGAGTACCTTGCCGGTAAAAAGCCCGCCATGTTCATCGAATTCCACATCCACTATCTGGTGCACGCCGCGCACAAACTGGTCGGCGTCCACGTGAATGAGCCCTCGGATGAGCGCGGGGTAGTCGCGTTGCCTGCGGCAACCGTATTGTGGGGCGAACTGCTCAAGCTCAATAGCAACTGGCGGGCGCGTCTCATCGAAGCTGAAAGCGATACGTTCCGCAATGCCCTAGCCGAGACGCTGGCACGGGATTTCGGCACTCTGTCTTATGTCTATCAAATCTACGCTCCCACGGTGGAGGCTGCCTGCGCCCATGCCGTGGACGTGGTGCGCGCGACGGTGAATGGAGCGCAAGCCGCCGCAGCCCTCAATCTTCGCAACGCCTGATCCGCCGCATCGGGATTCCTGGCGTACATACCATTTAAGGGCCTCTTAGATATAGACAATTGCAGAAGGTCGTTATAACCTCTACTCATGTGGTGCAGGGTGTCAAGTAGAGTGCGGGCAAACGGTTGCAAGCGATACACGGCCAGTATGCGCCGGAGTTCGTAGAGAGGAGGAGTAATCAACTGAGTTTCTGTTCCGCCCTCCCCATTGACTCTTGTCAATTGAAGCGACGGAGAAAGGACGAAACGAATGGCAATTCACAATCGTCATCTTACACGCAGAAGAGTCCTCGCCGGTATTGGTGGGTCGATTGGCATAGTGGCAATTGCCGCATGCGCGCAAGGCACTGCGACACAGATGCCGGCGGAAGAATCCAAGCCCGCCGAGGAGGCCAAGCAGGCGGAAAAGGCGCCGGAGATGGAAACGGTCACGGTGCGCGCCGGTTGGATTTCCAATGATGCGTCGGTCATTCAGCCGTATTACGGCGACCTGCTCGTCGCCAGCTTCGAAGAGGCGCATCCCAACATCAAGGTGGAATGGGAAGGCGCGCCCGCCAGAGAACACCACGCCAAGCTCGCGACCCAATTGGCGGCCAACGAGGCGCCGGACGTGTTCCATAGCGACGGCGTCCGCTATGCGCTCTTCCGAGACTCCGGTTACATCAACGACTTGGCGCCCTTCCTGCAGCGCGATGCCGGTACCCTGCAAGGCGTAATCGGTCCCGAGTTCTTCCGCGATCCCGATGGCAGTACGTGGGGTATCTCCAGCAGCATCGGCGGCGTCGCCACGGCGTACAACACGGCGCACTTCGACAAGTTCGGCGTGAACCGGCTGCCTGAAGGCGGATTAAATTGGAATCCCACCGACGGTGGTGAATTCCTGGAAATAGCGCAAGAGCTTACCAAGCGCGGTAGCACCGAGGCCGACCCGGTCTGGGGATTCTTCAATAACAAGCAGATCACCGGCGACGTGCTGAGCCTGCTTGTGCAGAACGGCACGAACTTCCTCAGCGATGACTACCGCCGCTCGCGCATTCATGAACCGGAGTTCATGGAAGTGGTCGAATTCCTGCACAATCTGGAGTTCAAGTGGCAAGTGTCGCCAAATCCTGAGGACGTCGCACTCTTGCGGGAGGCCATCCCCGAAGGGCAGACCTACCACGCGCCGTTTGCCTTCCAGCGGACGGCGATGATGAACCTGCTCATGGGCCAATCCGGCCGCTGGGGCGGTCCCGATCCGGAAAGCCTGCCGATTGTGGCGGTGAAATTCCTGAACGGCCCGCAGAACGATAAGGTGCCAAGCGGCGGCCGCGTCATGGAGCATTGGGGCAGTTCGCAACAACCCGATGAAGCCTGGGACCTCATGCGCTTCTTCCTGACCGACCACGAGGTGAACATCGCGACCTTCACTATTCTCAAGTCCGGTCTGCCGCCCAATACGAATTTCTGGGACGACGAGCGGCTCTATGTGAAAGCTGGCCGCCCGCCGCGCGAAATCGAGGCCTACATGGCCACGCTGCGTGAGGGCAAAGGCTACTACTGGCAGGTGAATGGCGTGTGGAGCGCCT
Organism: Chloroflexota bacterium; assembly: GCA_028874195.1. Classification (GTDB taxonomy): domain Bacteria; phylum Chloroflexota; class UBA11872; order VXOZ01; family VXOZ01; genus VXOZ01. Next base: position 130,599 of record JAPPLM010000042.1, on the reverse strand, counting down.
GGATAGGCGCCTACCGTGCAGGGCAGGGAGCGATTTGGGCCGGTGAAGCCACGGTAGAGGAGGCAATGCAGCAGGCCAGCAAGGAGGCACAAGCAGCGCTGGACGAATACTACGGCTAAGCTATGATTCCGTGCCGCCACCCGTCTGCTAAAATGGGGGCATGAGATGCTAAACGTGCCGCTTCTCCTAAGGAGAAGCGGCGCGTTTTTGCTTGGTATTCCTGCGGTGGCGCTCAGTGGAAATCCACAGCAGCCGTCAACAGCCGCTGAGGCCGAGCCGCGTTTGTCCGGCCCTCTCTTACACCACAGCCCGTTGGGCCAAACGGACCCTTTCTTGCAAGAACAGGACACCCTGCTGACGTTGTTGTGCGGAAAGTTGGCTTCGTGGGTCACAGACCACCACTAAGCTATCTTTGCCTTCTGGGATTCGGAAGGGCAACTCACAGACCGTTTCCTCTCGTCCGACTACCTTGGGCACGAGCGCGTGTCCTAATTGAACGCCGCCGCCTTCGTCGAGCGGCCCATCGAAGACCATTACCGCCACGTCACAGGCGTCGATCACGCCTCTGTTCGCCAAGGTCACCTCTAGAATGCCGACTTCTCGGTTCAATTCGGACACCTCAACTGCGGCAATTGCAAGCTCGCTTTCTACTCGGTCAACTGATACCGCTGCAAAGGCGTCGATGAGTCCGTGGCCCATGAACGGATTCCAGCCGCTGCCGCCTGCCGGTTGTTGCGCCGTATTGCGTATGACCATCCTTACTTCATCTGCTGTCAAGCCGGGATGCCGCGACCACACAAGCGCGGCCAAGCCGGAAACATGCCCTATCGCCATGCAGCCGCCCGACCACTCCACGTAGCCGCCGTGCTCGCCGGAAATCGTGCTCAGCACACCGTATTCCTGTTGTGGATGCGCACCAAGCGCCGCTGCCATGACGTCTTCCTCTGCTAATGGCAATATCCGCCGCGAAGGATCATTGGCAAGATCGTAGCCCCGCCAGCCGGAAGGCGCCGCGACTTCCGTGAGGTCGCCATAGTCGCTGAAGTCGGCCATGCGGCCGCTCTTGTCAGCGGAAGCTACGTTGACCACGCCCGGACAGAGCGCGGGATACTTGGCGACGTTATGGGCTTGGTTGCCGCCGGTGGCATTGATTATGAGAACATTGTGTTGCTGCGCGTAGACACAGGCTTCCCAGAGTTCATCCGAATGCGGCGGCGTCCAGGCACTGTATACCGTGGGCAGGCCGTGCTTGACGGTGTACATGTAGCCCACGTCGCTGAGGTTGATGACCAGCGCGCCGTTGTCCACGGCAAACCGGATTCCTCGCGCAAGCTCACCGTCATGGTATGTGTTTACCCGCACGGGAAGGATGCGGCACTCTGGTGCGACACCGGCAGTGCCTATCTCGTTGTTCGCGCGCGCAGCAATGATGCCGGATATGTGTGTGCCGTGGTCGGTAGAGTCCTTGTGTTTGCGCGGCCGAGACGTGTCATTCACACTATCGTCATCGTCCCACAGGTCCCAGCCCGGCAGGAACTGACCCGCCAGATCGGGATGGCTCACGTCGATACCCTTTTCGATGATCGCCACCACCACGTCGCGGCTGCCGCGCGTTATCCCCCACGCCTCGGGAGCATTGATGAGGTGCAGTCCCCACTGTTGCGAGAAGAGTGGATCGTTTACGGGCGTCATGGCTGTATTCCTCACTTCTTAACGAGTTGCTTCGCTCGCTCAGCTTCCTTATGAATCCCAAAGAACTTTTCTGCCACTCACTATGGATTGTGTCTACGTGAGTGTCAATCTGCGCAGCGAACTGGCAACCCTCCCCTTGACGGCAAGGGCTTGCATAGTACACTATCGGTATGAGAAATAACGTCCTGCAGAATGCCTTGACGAATCGTGATGGAAGGAGGAACGCGCAAAGCAATCCTGGCAGATCTGCACCGATTAAGGCACATCACAGGCGCTGGCAGCGCCTGGATGTTCCGAGAGATTAAGCTCAGAACATGACATGAGAGGGTAAACAATGCCATTTGCTCATAGTCGAATTACCAGGCGCGGCATGCTGGCGGGCACCGGCGGCGTGCTCGGCGCTATCGCGCTGGCGGCCTGCGGCACTGCCATGCCGGCCGAATCCGGTGATATGCCGGAGAAGGCAGACAAGGAGACCAAGGCCGAAGAACAGAAGCCAGCAGAGAAGGTCACGGTCTCAGTCAGATGGATCTCCAACGATCTTACCCTGGTCGAGCCATTCTACGAGAATCTCGTTGTGGCGCGATTCTACGAGAATTACGACAACATCGAGCTTGATTGGGTAGGCGACACCTACCGCGACACCATGAGCCAGCTCAATACGCAACTGGCCGCCGGGGACGCGCCGGACGTATTCCACAACGACGGCGTCTTCTTCGCTCGCAACCGTGACGCGGGCTTTGCTCGGTCACTCACTGAATACACGAAGCGTGATGCCGGTCAGCTTGAGGGCATCCGTGGTCCGGAGTTCTTTAGCGACGAGAAGCAGGATGTCTACGGTGTCTGCATGGGCGTCGGTTGCTCGGCGTTTGCCTACAACACCGACATCTTCGACCGCATGGGCATCAACCGTCTGCCCGCCGAAGGCATCGATTGGAACCCAGGCGACGGCGGCACGTTGCTGGAAATCGCTTCCGACATTACCGCCAAGGGCGAGAACGAAGATCCCAAGATCTGGGGTTTCTTCAATAACAAGCAGATCACCTTTGACGTGCTGGGCATGCTGCTCCAGAACGGCACGAACTTCCTTTCCGACGACTACCGCCGCTCGCGCATTCACGAGCCGGAATTTGTCGCGGTTATCCAGTTCCTGTGGGACTTGGAGTTCAAGTATCGGGTATCGCCAAATCCCGATGACATTGCAGAATTCAATGAGAGCATTCCCGAAGGATCCAGTTACCACGGACCTTTTGCCTGGCAACGGGCAGCCATGATGAACCTCGGCCTTGGCCAGTCCGGTTCTTGGGGTTCGCCGGAACCGGAAAAACTGCCCATCGAAGCGGTGCAGTTCATCAACGGTCCGGCCAACAGCAAGGTGCCTGGCGGTGGGCGTGTGGTAGAGATGTGGGGCAGCACCAAAGTGCCCGACGAGGCCTGGGAAGTGATGAAGTTCCCGTTGGTCGACCATGAGGTTCAGGTAGGCGTCTTCACAATCCTACGCGACGGCCTGCCGGCCAACACCAACACGTGGGACGATGCGCGGCTGCTCGAAAAGAGCGGTCGTCCGCCGCGTGAGGTGGAAGCATACATGGCCCCGCTTAGAGAAGGCCGCGGCCAGTACTGGCAAGTCAACGGCGTGTGGCTGGAGTGGATCCGCGCATTCCGCGGCCAGCAGGCCCGTGCATGGGCGCAGGAAGTCACCGTCGAGGAAGCCATGCGTGAGGCGAGTAGTCTAGCGCAGGCTCACCTGGACGAGTACTACGCCAATCAGGGCTAAGTTCCCGATACATTGGCAACCAGACGAGGAGGGTCGCCTGACCCTCCTCGTTTTGTCTTTTGCAGCTGCTAAGTCTCAAGCCAATGCTCAGGTATACTGTGGTTGCAGCGAGGCGTAGTTCAGCAGCCACGCCGATTGCCCCACAGAAACGTATGCAAGGCTACAGACATCTGCTGAATACGGCTATATGTTTGAGGTAAATGAAGACTGAGCGAACAGGATCTGCCAATAGACTGCCAACAATTCAAGCGGCCATGGCTCTTGGGACAAGGTATGGCAAGACTCGTAAGTAAACAGGGCTAGCAGGATGACGCCACTTCTAACCGCCCTCATCGCATTTGGCGCCGGCATCGCCTCGTTCCTTTCGCCGTGCGTGCTGCCGCTGGTGCCGGCCTATATCGGTCACTTGGCGGGAACGAGTGTCTCGGAAGAGCGGGACACGGAGGCCACGCTACGCACGGTTGCCCACGCGGCCTTCTTCGTGCTTGGGTTTTCGACCGTTTTCGTCATTCTATGGGCCTCAATCGGCCTCGTCGGCTGGGCTATTCAGGGCTACACTTTCTACTTGCGCTACATCGGCGGAGCGATTCTTGTAATCCTGGGTCTCCATGTCGCGGGGGTTTTTCGGATTCGCTGGCTCAATCAAGAACGGCGCGTCTACGTCGACCGCAGCCGTCCGCGCAACTACCTCACCTCTTGGCTCATCGGGATCACCTTTGCCGCCGGCTGGACACCCTGCATCGGCCCAATCCTCGGCGGCATCATCGCCCTCGCGACCACACGAGATACGGTAGGGCAAGGCTCTTTGCTGTTGGCATTGTATTCCGCCGGTCTGGGCATTCCCTTCTTGTTGACCGCTGTCGGACTTTCGCGGGCTGTCCCCGCCATTCGCTGGATGAATCGGCATGCCCACACGGTAGAAGTGGCCAGCGGCGGCTTGCTCATCTTCATAGGTGTGCTCATGTTCATGAACACCTTTGCACAACTCGCGCGCTACTTCACCTGGATACCGGTGTTCTAAGCAAATCCAATCCGGCGAGGACATTGCGACAAGTGCGACGCATTAATTCCGGTAGCGCAGGTTTGCAACCTGCGCCTGCATACCTTTTAGAAAGACCCTCGTTCGCACTTCAGCCCTGTGTCAAGCTCAGGCAAGCCGGCTCCGGGCGAACGCTGGAACCAGCGGCGGATGAAGATCCAGGGCAACGACCCCAATGCCGGCAGAGCACGCCTCCACGGGGGCGGAGAGAAACCGCGAGAATCTGGTGCGGCAAATCACCGCTGCATGAGAAGCGGTCCTATTCCGATCTAGCGTGCTTGCAGGGCCCGTCTATTTGAATGACTCTTCAATTCGGTGCTAGTTTCGCGTAGAAGAATTCATCCTGAGTCCATCAAGCTCATCTCGCGGCGCGCGTTCCAGCAGTTCAACCGTCGCTTGGGCCACCGTGGTGCCGCCGAAAAGGACATCATGCAGCAACTCGGTAATTGGCAGTTCCACGTGCAAGCTGCGCGCCAAGCGCAGGGCGGCGCGCGTTGTTGGCACACCCTCGGCCACATTGGTCATAGCTGCCAGAATGGCTTCGAGTGACTCTCCTTGCGCCAGTTGCTCGCCAACGTGCCGGTTGCGACTTTGGCGGCTGGCGCAGGTGGCCATGAGATCGCCGAGGCCGGCAAGTCCCGCAAAGGTGAGCGGCTGCGCACCCATCGCCACACCAAGGCGCGTCATCTCGGCCACGCCGCGCGTCAGGAGCGCCGCTTTGGCGTTATCGCCAATGCGCAAGCCGTCGCAGATGCCGGCGACAATCGCCATCACGTTCTTCAGCGCTCCTCCCAACTCAACGCCAAAGACATCGGTGCTCGTGTAAATGCGAAAACGCGGGAGCATGAGCATCTCCCGCGCCTGTCGCGTAAGCTGGGGGTCTTTCCCTGCCAGCACCGCGGCGGCGGGTTGGCCCTTGGCAATTTCGCGGGCGAGATTAGGTCCGGAGAGCGCCAGAATGCGATCGGATGCGAGATTCGGCAACTCTTCACTAATGAGAGCCGACATTGTTTTGCCGGCATCAGTTTCGAGACCCTTGGTGGCGGAGACGAGAATGGAGTCTGTTGCTATACCCGGCGCGATCCAACGGACGTTCCGGCGCATCGCTTCCGACGGCACCACGAGGAGTATGAGGTCACTGCCTTCCAGCGCTTCCAGAGGGTCGCTCGTGATGTGGATGGCGGGCGGTATTTCCGTGCCAGGCAAGAAGCGCTGGTTCTCACCCGATTCACGCAACTGCACGGCCTCGTCGTCAGTGCGGGCAAGCCAGCGGACGCTACGGTCAGCGCGTGCGAGTTGCACCGCTAACGTGGTGCCCCACGTGCCGGTGCCGACGACGGTTATCACGTTCTCGACTTCCCTTGAGGTGCGTGCATTGTCCGCGTATTCCGATCGTTGCTGTGCAATGTCTCAGGCAAAGCGCTTGCGCCCTTATGCTACCAGCGCTACCCGCGCCCGTTCCCAAACAAACCCCAGCGGGAATTCCACTAAAGCGAACGGCGCGGTTTGAACTTCCCCAAGGTCACTTCCAGCTAATCCTTTGAAAGAAGGCGCTTAGTAGCCCGCCTCCTTGTCCACCACGTTGAGAAGCGGTTCGCCATTTAGGAAACGCCCAATGTTCTCTTCCAGCAGGTCAAAGAAGCGATCGTCGTTGTCCGGCACCGACCCAGAGGTGTGCTGAGTAACTATGACGTTTGGCAAGTCCCAGAGTTCAGCGTCCGGGGGGAGTGGTTCGGGGTCTGTCACATCAAGGCCGGCCCCTGCGATCCAGCCTTCCTTCAGCGCTTGCAACAGCGGCTCTGCCTGAATGATCTTACCGCGACCAATGTTGTAGATGTACGCGGTAGACTTCATCAGACGAAGTTCCTTAGCCCCTATCAACCCCGTCGTCTCCCGGGTGAGCGGGCAGCACACTGCGACATGGTCCGATTCGCGCAAGAGTCCGTGCAGTCCGTCCACTCCCACCAACACATCGAGATATGCGGGCCGTTCCTTCGGATTGCGGCGCAGTCCAATCACGCGCATGCCTAGGTGGTGGGCTTTCGCGGCCAGTGCTCTGCCGATCCCGCCTGCCCCAATCACACCGAGTGTCTGACCTTCCAGGCAAAAGGGGTTGAAGCCCGGCGGCCGCCACACGTGGTCACGTTGCGCCTGCAGGACTTTGCGGAAGTCCCGTGCAAAACAGAGCATCATGGTGAGCACGTGTTCAGAAATCTGTGGCGCGTGCTGACCCTGTGCATTCGTTACAACAACATCGGAGTCTACAATCTCAGGAGTCAGCAGCCGGTCGACACCCGCGCCTTGATTCTGGACCCAACGTAGGTTGTGCGCATGGGGCAACAACTCTTGTGGCAAACGCCCCACCACGACGTGGACCCGTGGCATGACCTCGGCATACTCGGCGTCATTGCTTGGCACGACGAATTCGATCTGCGAGAATCTATGTCGTAATTGCTCAACTTTGTCCTGACGCTCACTCCATGTCGACAAGACTACTGTTAGCGCTGCCATGGACGGAACTACACCCTATTCTATGTACGTGTCATCACGACGAGAGAAAGTCCACCCCATGATAGCAGAGGGACTATGATTCGGCTTGAAGACCTCGACTACGCGCTTCCGCCGCACTACATCGCGCAACAGCCGTGCGAACCCCGCGACGCGGCCCGGTTGCTCGTTTACCAACGGAGCACGGGCGAGATTCAACATAGCCGTGTCGCCCACCTAGCGGATTTCCTGCAGCCCGGCGACGTGCTGGTGGCCAACGATACTCGTGTCATACATGCGCGCCTCTTCGGCCGGCGCGAGGCAACCGGAGGCAAAGTCGAGTTGCTCTTGCTGCGCCCACGACAAGAGGACGCCTGGGAGGCGCTGGTACGCCCTTCCCAACGCCTCAGGCCCGGTGTGCGTGTTCTCTTGGATTCCAGCGACAGCAATGTCCCCGACGTTGTTGAAATCGGTGAAGTGCTCCCACACGGCAAGCGGCTCGTTCACTTTCTAGTAGACCCGGCCGCTGTGCTCGAGCGCAGCGGTACCGTGCCGCTGCCGCCGTACATTCGAAAACCCCTTGAGGATCCCGACCGCTACCAGACTACCTATGCCCGCGTAAGCGGCTCTGCCGCCGCGCCCACCGCCGGTCTGCACTTCACGCCGCGGCTCGTCCAAGACCTCGAGGCATACGGTGTGCGTTTCGGTTTCATTACGCTCCACATCGGCTTGGACACGTTCCAGCCCATCCGCGAGGCCGACCCGTTGCAGCACCCTATCCACAGCGAGTACCTAGAAGTGCCCGCGGCGACGGTACAACTGATTCAAGAAACCAAGGCGCGGCAAGGCAGAGTGATAGCGGTAGGGACAACGAGCGTGCGCGCGCTGGAAAGCGCCGCTGATGCGCAGGGAGTGATGCAGCCTTTCAGCGGCGAAACGCGCCTCTACATCTACCCCGGCTATACGTTCCGCGTGGTCGACGGCATCCTGACGAACTTCCACCTGCCCCGCTCGACCCTGCTGCTGCTCGTGGCAGCGTATACGGGCTTGGATGAACTCAAGCGCATCTACCGGGCGGCAATCGAAGAAAACTATCGCTTCTACAGCTTCGGCGACGCGAGTCTGCTGCTCTAAATCCCTAAGCGGATGTTTCTCTGTAGACCCAGAACTGCTCCATCGCAGCACGTCACATTGCTTCTAACCTAAGAATATCCTAATAACCCTCCCTTTCAAGGCTGACAGGCAGCAGATCAGTGGTACGCTTAACGCAGCGGACGGTAGCGTGTTCTATCACCGCATAGAGGAGTGTCGGTCATGGGAGCCTTGCTGTACCTTCTTCTCATATTGGGATTGCCCGCCGCAATCCTCCTGATCGCCGGCATCTGGTTGGTGCGGGAGAACCGGAGCACTGCCCACCACTTGACAGGCGTCATCGGGATCGTTTTGGGACTGCTGTTGCTGTCGTTCTCTGCTGTGCTTGTGCCTTCGATTCCCGTCTCAGTTACCTCCGAGGGTGGAGTAACGCCTATTCCTATGCCTAGTCCCATACCGTCTCCCTCTCCTACTCCCACAAGCGGGGGTGGAAACTGAGCGCGTGCTCCGTGCGGGGAACTCAACTCATACAAGCTAATCTGGAAGGAGCGTCCAGCCATGGTAACGTTGCTGTACCTACTTCTCCTGCTGGGATCGCCTGCTGCAATCCTACTGGTCGCCGGCATCTGGCTGGTGCGTCAAAACCGCAGTGACGCGCACCACTTGGCAGGCGTCATATTCATCGTGCTGGGAACACTGTCGTTGCTGGCGCTTGTCATTGGAGGAGTGGTGTATGTGGAGTTCTTCGCAGTGGCCGAGATAACCGGCGGAAACGGGACGGAGTCTATCCCTACTGTTATACCACCGCCCTCCCCGACCGCCACCGGCGGGAATGGAACCTAGGAGGGTGCGAGAATAGTAGTCATCCGTCCTTCGACAGGCTCTGAGCCTGTCCCGTACTTGATACGGGGACGAACGGATACTGGCTTTTTAGCGTTGGCTACCCAAGCTTCTCCAGCGGCGCGAACGAGGCGGAGAGGCGCTTGATGCCAATGTCGGGGAAGGCGACGGTCACTTCTTCGTCCGTGTCGGTGATCTTGCTGCTCACTACCCTGCCTTCGCCGAAAACCGTGTGCCGCACCCGGTCGCCGTCGCGGTACTTCTGCTCCTGAGATGCCGGCTCGCGCTGCGGAGGGGAAGCAGACCGCGACCCTTGCCACACAGACTCCACCGGGGTTTGCATGTGCATACCGGGACCGGTCACAAGCTCCATGGGCAGTTCCGTGATGAAGCGTGAAGGAATCCTGCCAAGCGACTGGCTGCTGTAGCGCCGGGCGGCATAGAGCAGGTAGAGCCGCTCCTTGGCCCGCGTGAGCGCCACGTAGCACAGCCGCCGCTCCTCCGCCAACTGCTCCGGATCGTCAAGCGAGCGAATGTGCGGGAAGAGCTCCTCCTCCATCCCCGCCACAAACACCGCCGGAAACTCCAAACCCTTGGCGTTATGCATCGTCATGAGGGTCAGGCCGCCGTCCTCGTTCATGCGATCGACATCGGCAACTAGCGTTGCTTCGTGCAGAAAGAGGCTCAGACCTTGAGGTGGTTCAACCTCGTCAAAGCGCGCGGCGGCAGCCACCAACTCATCCAGGTTCTCCTCGCGGTCTATCGCCTCCTCTGGGTTGTCATTATTGCGAATATGCTCCAGATACCCGCTCTCCCGGACGACCGTCTTCACAAACTCGCTCAGGGGCAAACGCTCCATCTCACGACGAAATCCGCTGAGCAGGTGACCGAGGCTCTCCAGCGCAACGCGCGCCCGCGCCGTCACCGGCAAGGGGTCCGTGACATCGCCAGCCGCCAGCCGCAAGACCGCCTCAGCAGGGGGAGTTCCCTGCATTTCGGCCCACATTGAGAGCGCCGCGAACGTCTTGGCGCCAATCCCGCGCGGCGGCACGTTCACAATGCGCCGAAAATTGAGGCTGTCACTGAGATTGTGAACCACCCGCAGATAGGCCAAGGCGTCCTTGACCTCCCGCCGTTGATAAAACGCAACGCCCCCTACCAGTTGATAGGGAATGCCATACGTCACCAAAGCATCTTCCAAAGCGCGCGATTGCGCGTTGGTGCGATACATCACAACGCAATCGCTCAAGCCAAGACCCTCGTCCTGCAAACGGCGCACTGTATTCACAATGAGGCGCGCCTCATCTTCCTCATCGAGCGCAGGCAAGACCACCAGCGGCGCGCCGCCGCCGTTTTCCGTCCACAGCCGCTTGTCGCGGCGGTTTGGCAAGCGGCTAATGATACCGTGGGCGGCATCCAGGATGTTTTGTGTGGAGCGATAATTCTGCTCCAGCTTTATGACGGCCGCGTCGTCATATTCACGCTCGAAATCCAGGATGTTGCGCAGGTCGGCGCCCCGCCAACTGTAGATGCCTTGGTCGTCGTCACCCACGACGCAGAGATTGCGGTACTTCGCAGACAGCAGCCGCACCAACTCGTATTGCGCATGGTTCGTATCCTGGTATTCGTCAACCATGATGTAGCGAAAGCGGTCCTGATAGTGTTCGCGCACGTCGGGAAACTCGCGAAAGAGTTGCACCACGAACATGATGAGATCATTGAAGTCGAGGGCATTGGCATTGCGGAGGGTGTCTTGATAGCGCCGGTAAACCCGCGCCGCGGCTTCTTCAAAAGGTCCTTGGGCGTGCTCGGCAAACACGTGCGGGGTGATAAGTTCGTCCTTGGCGCGGGATATGGTGTTCAAGACGGCACGGGGGCTTAGCCGCTTTTCATTGATATCGAGGGCCTTGAGCACGTCTTTAATGACGGATAACTGGTCGGCGTCATCGTAAATCGTGAAGCCTTCTTCCCAGCCGAGCCGCCGGAGTTCACGGCGCAGGATGCGCGAGCAGAACGCATGGAACGTGCTCAGCAGCACGTTATCGCCAATCGGCCCTGCGAGTTCCCGTACCCGGTCGCGCATTTCTCCAGCAGCTTTATTTGTAAACGTAACCCCCAAAATCTGCCACGGCGGCACGCGCTTGGCGAGCATGAGATAGGCAATGCGGTGGACGATCACCCGTGTCTTGCCGGAACCGGCTCCGGCCAAGATGAGTACGGGACCATTCGTCGTCTCAACCGCGCGTTGCTGCGGTTCATTAAGATTTGCCAGCAAGGCATCAGGATTTGTGATCAAGGAACACTACTCCGTACGGCGATGGAGCAAAGCTCAGGGTCTCGTCGAAATGTGAGAGGGCAGGGTGGGAAAGAGCGAACTGAGCAGCCCTCTGGAGGATTTTATCACCATCACTCCTCGGCTGCACTCCGCTTCGATCATGTGATCGTGCTGAAAACCCATCTGATAAGTAGGATTTGAAGCGACACGCATCCAGGAGAATCTCGACGATCATGAAGTCAAGAGAACCCAACGCACCCACTCGATCTCTGGAATCCGCGCAGACGTCAAAGAGAGCGGCTAAGGCATTACCATTAACACCAAATAAGGCGCCTTAATTTAATCCCTAGTCATATTCTAGGTTTTTGCCCGGAATCGCTTGACTCTCTTTGGAGGTTAAGGTACCTTAACTTTTGCCAATCAGGCTAACCTCTAACATTCTGACGCGAGGCACTAACTTCCAAGCGCCAGAAAAGGTCCGGTTTGTGCCGGGTTGCCTCGTTGGCGAAACTTGTGCTCAAAGGCCTTGAAGCGCATGACAAGACATAGCGAATACGCAAGCATAGTGGCATGCAAAGGAGCCATCATACGTGTATGTAAATCGTCGTACTCTTCTCAAGGCAACGGCTGCGTTGCTTCCCGTCGCAATTGGGGCGGCATGCGGCCAAGTAGTCGTCACGCCTGATGAAACTGCTGATACTTCTGAATCCGAACCGTCTAGTCTCACGGTGTATTCCGGTCGCAGTGAGAGTTTGGTCGGGCCGCTGTTGGAGCAGTTTGGCAATGACACCGGCATCGATATTCAAGTAAAATATGGCGGCACCGCCGAAATTGCGGCGACCATCCTTGAAGAGGGCGCCAACAGCCCCGCTGACGTTTTCTATGGACAGGATGCCGGCGCTCTGGGCGCGTTGCAGATCGAGAATCGCCTTGCTGCCCTGCCCGAAGCAATCCTCAACGCAGTGGAACCACGCTTCCGTTCACCGGAGGGAATGTGGGTTGGCGCCTCCGGCCGCGCGCGTGTGGTAGTGCACAACACGGAGAGCGCGCCGGCGGAAACCCTCCCGCCCTCAATTCTCGATTTCGTCGACCCGAGTTGGAAGGGCCGCATCGGTTGGGCGCCCACGAACGGTTCGTTCCAGGCGTTCGTCACCGCCATGCGCGTGTCGCTCGGCAATGATGGAACCCGTGCCTGGTTGGAGGGCATCAAAGCCAACGAACCGAACGTCTACCCCAAGAATACGCCTACAGTGCAGGCTGCCGTGGACGGGGAAATTGGCGTTGGTTTCGTCAACCACTACTACCTCTTCCGCATTCGCGCCGAGCAGGGCAATGTGCCCGCCGATAACTATTTCCCGCCCAATGGCGATCTGGGCTCGCTCATCAACGTGGCCGGCGCAGGCATCATTGCGGGTTCGCAGAATCACGCTGCCGCTGAGCAATTTGTGGCCTATCTTCTCTCGCAGCAGTCTCAAGAGTACTTCTCCTCAAAGACGTACGAGTATCCGCTGGCACAAGGGGTTGCGGCCCATTCCGATCTGCCGCCACTCTCTTCGATTGAGACACCCGATATCGATCTCAGCGATCTCGCCGACCTGCGCGGCACACTTGAACTCCTGCAAGAGGTAGAACTGATCTAATACCACCCTGAACATATGGAGTTACCCCTATCGCTTCGTGAGACTGTACGAGGCGGCTGGCGGACCAATAGGTCCGCCGGTCCGCCTCTGCCTATCTTCATTGCCAGTCTGCTAGTCGCACTCGCGATTCTTCTGCCCCTGGCCTACCTGTTGCTGCGCGCGGCAAGCGCGGCGGACGAAATCTGGCGTCTCCTGTTTAGGCCGCGTACTGCCGTTATCCTGTTCAATAGCGTCACTCTTGCCTCCGCCGTTACCCTTGGCGCTATCGTCATCGCCGTCCCTCTGGCCTGGCTCGTCGTGCGCAGTGACTTGCCTTTTCGGCGTTATTGGACCGGCCTCTTGATCGTCCCACTTGCCGTGCCCAGTTACGTTGGTGGATTCGTGTTTATCGGGGCTTTGGGCCCACGCGGTATGCTGCAGCGATTGCTGGAGCCCCTGGGAGTGGAACGACTACCGGAAATCTACGGTTTTCCAGGCGCCTGGCTGGCGCTGACGCTCTTCACCTACCCCTACGTCTTTTTGGTTGTGCGCGCGGCATTGCAGGGCATGGACTACACACTGGAAGAAGCCTCCCGCAGCCTAGGCCAGAGCAGTTGGACGACGTTCTGGCGTGTAATTCTCCCGCAACTGCGGCCCGCCATTGCAGCCGGCGGGCTTCTCGTTGCCCTTTATACGCTGAGTGATTTCGGCGCGGTATCGCTCTTGCAATTCGATACGTTCACGCGTGTCATCTACGTGCATTACCAAGGATCCTTCGACCGGCACATGGCAGCCGGTTTGGCGCTCGTGTTGGTTGGTATGACCCTGCTCATTCTTGCACTCGAGCACTGGAGCCGAGGAAGAGCGCAATACCATAGCGGCACGCGCACCGGCATGCGGCCGCCGCGCCGAATTACCTTGGGAAAGTGGAGGATACCGGCCCTAGTGCTCTGTGTAGGTGTTTTGGTATTGGGTATTGTCATGCCCACCGTCACAGTTGGCTATTGGCTGTTCCGAAGCATTGCGCACGCCACGAACTATAGCGCGCTGCCTCAACTTGCATGGAATTCGCTTTGGGTTTCCGCCGCCGCCGGAGTCGCCGCAGTAGCGCTAGCCATGCCGGTGGCTTACCTAACCGTGCGTTTTCCACGCCGTCTCACCAAGCCATTCGAATTTGCCGTTTACCTTGGGTATGGCCTGCCCGGCATTGTCATAGCGCTCTCTCTCGTCTTTTTTGGAGCTAACGTCGCGCCATTCATCTACCAGACCTTTTTCCTCTTGATTGCCGCCTATCTTATTCGCTTCATGCCGCAAGCTTACGGCAATGCCCGCACGTCGCTGCTACAGGTCCAGCCATCGCTCGAAGAGGCATCGCGTAGCCTTGGTCGCTCCTGGCATGCCACGCTACGCACCATAACCCTGCCGCTTGTGCGCGGCGGCGCTACCGCTGGCGGCATTTTGGTATTCGTAACCACCCTAAAAGAACTCCCTATCACGCTACTGCTCGGTCCGATTGAATTCAAGACTCTTGCCACAGAGGTCTGGTCGCTGACCGAGGAAGGCTTCTTTGCCGACGCCGCACCTGTGATCTTTGTCCTATTGAGCATCTCTCTCCTGCCGACATTGCTTTTTGCCGTTAAGGAGACTTAAAATAGGTCCATGAGCTTAAATCCTTTTGCAATCCGCTGCAAGAACGTCACGAAGCGTTACGGCTCCGTTTTGGCCGTAGACCAGGTCGACCTCTCCGTGGCCCCGGGAGAATTTCTCGGCTTGCTTGGGCCAAGCGGGTGCGGGAAAACAACCTTTCTGCGGCTCATTGCCGGCTTTGAGGTACCAGAAACTGGCACGATTGATATCGGTGAAGTCCGTGTCGTCGGTCCTAAAAGGTGGGTCCTTCCTGAAAAACGCCGCGTGGGAATGGTCTTCCAAGACTACGCCCTCTTCCCACACATGACTGTTGAGAAGAACGTATCTTATGGTGTGCAAAAGCGGTCCGACCAGCGTGAGCGCGTAAGCAATGCCTTGCAATTGGTGGGACTGGAAGGTGTCCGTAAGCGGATGCCGAATGAACTCTCTGGCGGACAACAGCAAAGAGTAGCGTTAGCTCGAGCTCTAGCTCCGGAACCCGATGTCATCCTGCTCGATGAACCGTTTTCCAATCTGGACGTGGCCTTGCGCGCGCGCATTCGTGCAGAGACGCGTGAGATCCTCGACAGGGCCGGTGCGACCGTAATCTTTGTCACTCACGATCAAGAAGAGGCGCTCAGCCTGGCCGATAGGGTGGCTGTCATGTGGGACGGCCGCATCGCACAAGTCGGCAAACCGGAAGAACTCTATCACTATCCGGCCTCTAGGGAAGTGGCGGAGTTTGTGGGCGGAGCGAATTTCCTTAATGCCAGTGTTACTGAGGGTCACGCGCAATGCGCGCTAGGCCGCATTGCGGTCAATGGGGATGCGCAAGGCGGGGACCTCGAACTCATGTTCCGTCCGGAGGACGTTGCCCTGACGGAAGCCCCGGACGGCCAGTCGCATGTCGTTGCTGCTAGCTTCTACGGCCATGACAGCACGGTCATGGTCCGTCTCGATTCGGGTGAGCACATCCAGGTACGCTTATTGGGAGCGCCGCTCCCGCCGGGTACCCGCGTTCACTGCCAGCTTACGACCCAACCGCGCACATTCGCTCGCTCGCAATAACCCGCATCTCCGTAGCAGTGCCAGACAGGGTATATTGGTAGAGACTCTCGTTCGCCCATGCCCAAGGCGGAAAGTCCTTTGCCACCCATGTCTGTGTACGATTGCAGTTCGATACGTGCAGCGCTTCCATTTCTTAGTGACCACACCTACCTCAACACGGGCACTGAAGGGCTGCTCGCGGAGCCGGTTCTCGCCGAATACCTCGCAGCCATTTCGCGCCAAGAGCGGGAGGGACACGCGGCGCTTGAATGGCGCCATGCGGAACTTGAGCGCACCCGGCAGGCCGTCGCAGACCTGTTGCACGCCCATGCCGATACGATTACCTTTTCCCGCAATGCGTCTGACGGGCACAACATCGTGCTCCAAGGTTTGGACTGGCAGCCGGGCGACGAACTCCTGATTTCCGATCAGGAACACCCGGCGCTGAGCCATCCGGCGGCCTATCTGCAAGACAAGAGAGGCGTGAAGGTGCGAGTGTTTCGGATTGAAGCCGATCCACTCGTCACCTTACGGAGTGTCGGGGCGGCTCTCACCGCAAAGACTCGTCTTATCGCTTTCAGTCACGTCAGCTGTGAGAGCGGCATCCGACTGCCGGCCAAGAGGATATGTCAACTCGCCCGGGAACACGGAGCGATGTCACTCTTAGATGGGGCGCAGTCGCTGGGAGCAGTGCCCGTGGATATTCAAGAATTGGCGTGCGACTTCTTTGTCAGCAATGGACACAAGTGGCTCTGCGGTCCCAAGGGGACCGGCATTCTCTACGTACGGAGGAACCGCTTAGGCGCACTCAATCTAAGCGGGGTTGGGGCCGGTACATTCGAGAGCTTTTCGTGGACTGGCGAGGAATTCAGCTTTGGCATGCAGCCGAGCGCACGAAGATTTGAATTTGGTACCCGCAACCATGCCGCCCTGGTCGGCCTGCGCGCGGCACTCTCCTGGCTGCACGACTTAGGTTTTTCCAATGTCTACCGACACATTGGTGATCTAGCCAACAATGCGCACCGGATCCTCGCTGAGATTCCCGGTGTCGATGTGATTACTCCCCGGTCTGCTGACAAGTCGGCGGGTATCATAACATTCAATGTGCCGGGCAGAAATCCCGCGGAAATCGCGCAAGAACTCCGGCGCCAAGGGATTATCACGCGTCACACGACTACGCCCCCGGGAGTGCGGACCTCCGCCGCGTACTTCAACACCGAGCAAGACTTTGCGCGGCTGGCAGATGCGATACGCACGCTCTTGTAAGGGAAAGCGCACAGCCCTTTCCAGTGTCGTGCACGCTTGAAGCGCTGCGCTGCTCTTGGCATGGTAGAAACGTACGCTTGGGAAGCGCCTGTCTATTTGCTTAGCTCGTCGGAGAGCTCGCACAAAGGGGGACCCATCGCAAATGACGAACAGTCAGCGCCAACTCCGCATCCTCGTCACCGGCGGCGGGTCCGGCGGGCATGTGACGCCTGCGCTCGCTACGGTAGAAGCGATCAAGGCGCTTGCCGAACAGGACGGCACGTGGCAACCCGCCTTTCTCTACATAGGCAGCCACACGGGGATCGAGCGTGAGTTGGTGCGCGCGGCCGGACTGCCCTTCTCCGCAATTGCCACCGGAAAGCTGCGCCGGTCGCGGCATCTCCTCGGTCACTTCTCCTGGCGCAACCTCCTCGACGCGCTGCGGCTGCCCTGGGGAGTGTTGCAAGCAGTGATCGCGGTTGCGCGCTTCCGCCCTCACGTCGTATTGAGCACCGGAGGCTTTGTATGTGTACCGCCGGTCGTCGCGGCTTCGCTGCTGCGCGTACCCGTGATCACGCACGAGCAAACGGTCCAGATGGGACTTGCCAACCGTATCGCCTCCCGCTTGGCAGACCGTGTCGCCCTGACCTATGAATCTGCCCAGGGTGACCTGCCGGCGCGCCTGCGTAAAAAAACTCTCGTAACCGGCAACCCGGTGCGCCCGATCATCTTCAACGGCAATCCCGAGGCGGCGCTCGCGCTCACCGGACTTGCGAACGCTGAAGCTCTGCCGACCCTGTACGTGACTGGCGGAGCGCAAGGCGCGCAACACGTCAATCGCGCCGTTGAAGCGGCGTTGCCCGATCTTCTTGTCGTGTGTCGCATCATCCATCAATGTGGGCGTCAGACGCGGGATGGAATTCCCGCCGTTGAGCACTTGCGTGAGGTTCGCGCGGCGCTGCCGAGCAATCTGCAAAGTCGCTACCACGTGGCTGACTTCGTAGCGGACGAGATTGGGCACTTCTATGCGCTTGCGGACGTGGTCGTGAGCCGGTCGGGCGCGGGCACGCTGGCAGAACTCTTCGCCCTGGGCAAACCGGCGATTCTCGTCCCCTTGGTGCCAACCGGTGGCGACGAACAGCGGCGCAATGCCCAGCATGCCCAGCACGCAGGCGCAGCGACCGTCATCGAGCAGGCGGACTTGACTGGCGAACGCTTATGTACATCCGTAAGCGAGCTTGTAACCAATGAAGAGAGGCGTAAGGCAATGGCATGCGCTGCGAGGAAGCTCGCCAGGCCTGATGCCGCACGGCATCTCGCGGAAGCTACCGTCACCCTACCCAACCGGACCGGCCCGTAGCTGATGGCTCAATCTACACGTCTTCCACAGCGTAGATGCTGAACATCGAGTCACCGTGCTGGCGACGCCGGAGCAACCGCAGCCCGCCCCACTGCGCGTCTGGCAGTTTCTTCTTCCAGTGGCCAACGACGACGATGCTCCCATTTGCAGTTATCTCCGACTCCGCAAGCGCCGGCAGCCAGTCCTCGTGATTAACGGTGTGATACGGCGGGTCTGCCAGAACGAGGTCATAAGGTTCACGTAGACGGCCAAGGGCGCCCGGCACGCGCGCTTGAATCACGCGCGCGCGGTCCTTCAGACCCGCTGTACGCAAGTTTTCGCGAATAGCGCGGCAAGAGGCTGGCAGCACATCCACGAAGTCGCACCACTCCGCTCCCCGGCTCAAGGCCTCGATGCCCAGCGCGCCCGTGCCCGCAAAGAGTTCCAGCACACGTCCACGCCCACCACTCTCGCCAAGGGAATTGAAAATGGCGTGCTTGACCTTATCGAGCGTCGGCCGCACCAGTTGCGATTTCGGCGCGCGCAAGCGCCGTCCCGCGGCTGTGCCGCTGATGATGCGCATACTCACGTCTTCATCTCACTCGATTAGGTCTACGTCTTAGAGCAGCTTTCATTAGCGCGCCTTGCATTGTGCTCGGTGGCCTAGCGACTAAATGTTGGGTGCACAACCACCCCAAACTCTAGGCCGCGTGAGCCTCAAATTGAGACATGCGGATAGCCTTGGTAAAGCAATTCTGTTTGCACGCACACCCGGTAGAAATAGCGATCGGCCTGTGGAACAAAGTGTTCCACACGAATCCGTTTTTCCGCGATCCATGCTTCATTGGGATGGCAGCGTTGATTGCACAGCGCTTTCGCAGAAATCTCGGTGCGTTTGCCGGTGAAGAGGTCAAGGGCATCCGGTATTGGAACCTCAACGAGCGCGGTGACCTCGGCAGGGTTAGGCCGAAAGTCAGTAAGCGGTAAGTTGGACTGATGGACAAAAGCAAATTGCACTTCGTAGTCGCGCACGCCGGGCTCTGTATCAATAGCAGCCTGGCGCACTCCGAGCGGCAAGAGATCGCTCATTGTGAGCTTGAGGCCAATCTCTTCTTCGGATTCGCGCAGGGCCTCTTCGATAGATTCCCCGGCTGCCAGGTGACCGCCCACCGTTGCATCCAATTTTCCTGGAGATGTGTCTTTCGTTTCAGACCGGCGCTGAAAGACAATGTACGGCGTGCCGTCGCGGTATTGTCCCACCACCCAGCAATGCAGCGAACGGTGCCAGTCGCCGTCTCTGTGCACATCTCCCCGTCGCTTGCGCAGTCCCAGCGGTCTCCCCAACGAATCGCACACGTCGAAGAGTTCGTCCTGATCGGTGTAAGAATCGCTCACGAGAGTTCGCTCTCTACACGCCAGAATGCGGCCACCCGTTGCGCAAGGCCGGCGTGTCGGGGCAGTTCCAACGTGGGATCGGCTGCGAACAGCGTCTTCGCTTCCTTGCGGGCAAGTTCCAAAGTCGAAAGATCGGAGAGCTTGGCCACCTTGAGCGCCGGAAGCCCGGCTTGGCGGGTGCCAAAGAACTCGCCCGGTCCGCGCAGCATCAAGTCCTTTTCCGCCAGCGCGAAGCCATCGCGCTGTTCCTCGAGGATGCGCAAGCGTTCGTTTTCCGCCGCATTCGCCGAATCCGACAAGAGCAGGCAGTACGACTTGTGCTCGCCGCGACCCACGCGACCCCGAAATTGATGAAGTTGCGCCAAGCCGAAGCGTTCGGCGCTCTCGATCATCATAACGGTTGCATTCGGCACGTCAATGCCGACCTCCACAACCGGCGTACTGACCAAGATGTCGGTCTCGCCTTCCACAAACGCGCGCATGACCTTCTCTTTCTGCCTGCTCGTCAACCGCCCGTGGAGCAAGTCCACCGCCAACTGGGGGAAGACTTCCTTTTGCAAGCGATTGAACTCGCTCTTGGCCGCGCGCACCTCCAGTGTCTCGGACTCCTCTATCAGTGGGAAGATGATGAAAGCCTGCCGTCCTTCCCCAATCTGCTTCGCGACAAATTCATACGCCTGTGTGCGCTTTTCCACTGGCACCCAGCGGGTCGTAATCGGCAGTCTTCCGGTCGGCATCTCGCGTATGACGGAGACGTCCAGATCACCGTAGAGCGTGAGCGCCAAGGAGCGCGGAATCGGCGTCGCCGTCATCACGAGCACGTGCGGATTCCGGCCTTTACGCCGCAGGACGGCCCGCTGCCGCACGCCGAACCGGTGCTGTTCGTCCACAACTGCCAGACCTAAGTCGGCAAACATAACGTCATCCTGAATTACGGCGTGCGTGCCCACCAAAAGGTCAAGGGCGCCTACCTCCAGGTCAGCCAGAATCTTCCTGCGTTCACTTTTGCGCGTGCTGCCGGTCAGCAGCGCACTGCGCACTGCGAAGGGATCGAGAAAGCTCTGGAACGTGCGTATGTGCTGTTCCGCCAAGACCTCCGTTGGCGCCATGATGACGGTCTGGAGGCCGCGCTTTGCCATTTGCAGCGCCACCGCCGCTGCGACCACCGTCTTGCCGGCGCCCACGTCACCTTGCAGCAAGCGGTTCATGGCAGCCGGCTTAGCCACGTCGCTCAGGATCTCAGTAAGCGCCTGTTCCTGGTCGTGTGTAAGCGCAAAAGGAAGCGATTCGAGAAACGCCCGCGTTGTCTCAGGCTCCACGTCGACCGGAATGCCGGGTTGATCGAGCTGCCACTCCCGACGGCGCAGCAGCGTGCCAAGCTGAATGCAGAAGAACTCGTCGAAAGCCAGGCGGTGGACAGCGCGCCGGAGATGCTCAGCGCTTTCAGGAAAGTGCATTTGGCGCAGGGCCTCTTGCGCGCCCAGCAGGGAGTTTCGCTCCAGGATGTCGTGCGGCACCACCTCTGCCACTGCGTGGAGGGCCATATCGAGCGCGGAGTGGACCCAGCGGCGCATCCATTTGGCTGAGAGATTGGACGTCAACGGATACACCGGCACCAGACGTCCCACGTGCAAGCCTTGCTCGGGACTTTCGGCAAATTCATACTCCGGCGAGCGCAACTCCAGCCCGGAACGACTGACTTCCACCTTGCCGGCCACCGTAACGCGGCGCTTGTTGGTCAGGCTTTGCTGCAAGAACGGCTGGTTGAACCAGACAGCCTTGATGTAGCCGGTCTTGTCCGCCAGGGCGGCCTCGGTAATGACCATGCGGCCTTGGGTTACCCGACGGTTCTCCACCTGCATCACGTTGGCGACGATCGTAGCCTCTTCGCCGGGTTTGAGATCAGCGATGGTCTTGATGCTGCTGCGGTCGATGTGCCGGTGCGGAAAGTGTTGAATCAGATCACCGAGCGTAGAGAGGCCAAGCTTTTCGAGTCGCTTGGCGTCCTCAGCCTTCAACATGGGCACAGCGGTAAGGGGTGAACTGAGACCGGCTTTCGGTCCTGCGGCGCGCCGCTTGCGCGTGCGCACAGTCTTTGTTATCGCCTTTGCGGGTGACGCATTCACATCGCGGCGGGGGCGGGATGCACGGTTTTGCGGGGAAGAAGCGGCATCCGCTTGACCGTCTAGGAGTCGGAGCGCGCTTTTCACCCGCTCGGCTCTAGCGGACGGTTCGAGCGCGTTATAGCCCTGCAGCACACCACCGACTGTAGCCAGGTTCTGGGCGTCCCTACTTGGATTGGCAGCGACCTCCGCCTGCCAGTTCGCAAGCAGGCGCTCCAGTCCGCCAATCACCGCGCCGTCGTCATAGCCCCGGCGCGCCTCTTGCTCAAGAATACGGTGCAAGGTCTCCTTACGATCGCGCGGTTCGGAGCGGGGCATGGCGCCTCATTCAAGGGTCAGCAGGTAGGGATAGTGCGGCTGGCCGCCGTAGATGACCTCGATTTCAAGTTCCGGGAATGCCGCTTGCACGTGGTCAACGAGAGTTTGCGCCTCATCTTCCGCAACATCGGCCCCAAAGTAGCAGCTAAGCAGCTCAGACGAGTCCGCCCCCATACGCGTGACCGCCGCCAGTAAAGCGGCCTCCAGCTCATCCTCCGCGGCGCATACGCGACCATTCGCCAAAGCGAGCCATTGTCCCTGCAAGACGGACACGCCGTCCACCGTGGCGTCACGGGTGGCCAAGGTGACGGAGCCGTACTGCATGCTCTCTGCCGCGTCTCGCATTGCCGCAACGTTCTCGCTGGGTTCGCTTTCCTCTTGAAACGCGAAGAGCGCCCCAATCCCTTGTGCCATCGAGTACGTCGGCAGTACGTGGACGACACACTCCGCCAAGTCCCGCGTCTGCTCCGCGGAGAGAATGACGTTCTTGTCATTCGGCAGGATAAACACATGGTTGGCATTGGCAGCCACAATCGCCGCGTGGATTTCCTGGGTGCTGGGATTCATGGTCGGGCCACCGCTCACCACGGTTGCGCCCATCTGTTCGTAAATGTCCTTGAGGCCCTCGCCATCCGCCACGGCGACAACACACTGTTCACGGGTCTCAACGGGAGCCTCAGGCACAGCAACTTCTATGCCTGGCAGGTCTCCGTCGGCGAGCGCGGATTGCGCCCGTTCGTACTGATCGTCCATGTTGAAGATCTCAATGCGATGCAGATTGCCCACTCCCCGCGCGAGATCAAGTACGGCGCCTGGGTTCTCCGTATGCACGTGGACCCGCACCAAGTCCTCGTCCCCCACGACGACAACCGAGTCGCCGCGCTCCGCGACCGCGTGGCGCATCTCCATGACGTCAAGATCCGCGCCGCTCACCAAGAATCCCGTGCAGTACCCGTACAGAGTCTCCGTAACCACGGCAATCTCAGGCAGCAAGGCCCGTTCGCTGGTGGGCAGCTCCACCTGGTCTACAGCTTCGCCGGTTACGTAGCGGCGCGCGCCTTCCACGAGCAGCCACAGCGCCTGTCCGCCGGCATCCACCACACCGGCCTCCCGCAATACAGCCAGCAATTGGGGCGTACGGGCAACCGAGCGTTCCGCGGCGGCTACGGCCGTAGCCAGGACATCCTGCATCTCGGCATCCGCTGGCAGTGATTCGCACGCCTCCGCGGTATCTCGCGAAACTGTCAGCATCGTGCCTTCTGCCGGTTCCTGCAACGCCGCATAGGCGGAGTCCGAGGCTGAGCGCAGCGCGCGTACAAGTCCTGAAACCGTAATTGTGTCCGCACCCGCGAGCGCATCCGCAACCCCGCGCAAGCACTGCGAGAAGATGACACCGGAGTTGCCGCGCGCACCCATCAAGGCGCCACGGTAGACCGCTTGGGCTACATGCCCGGCACGCGTGCTCTCGGCCTGGCTTCCCGCCTGCAGGGCTGCTTCCAAAGTGAGCAACATGTTCGTACCGGTATCGCCGTCGGGCACCGGAAAGACATTGAGCCGATTGATCTCCTCCTTGTTAGCCGCGAGAAGATGATAGCCGTACTCCAACGCCCCCATGAGACTGCGCCCATCGCAGCCTGTCGCGGTTTCTTCTTGAACTTCTCGTCCGGTCTGAATGTCATCCACCGTGTTTGCGGACCTCTCCTGCGACGACAAGGGCGCCCGTTCTCGTTTCCTTCACGGGAGCAGAGAACCTTCGTGCCCCCCTACCTTTCATTCTGCCATTGCGTCCATTCACAAGCCCGGTTGACACGAGGCAATGGAAACACCGTAAATGTCAAGCGGTACGGAGTATTGAGCACACGGCCAAATCTATGCTACCATTGGAGCTTGGTGACACGCTCATCATAGCGACAGATTGAACGCACGGTCAAGATTGGCACGAACGAACGCTAGGACTGAGGAAGGTTTCATGGCAGTTTGCGAAGTGTGTAACAAGGGCGCGCAAGTCGGCCACAATATCCAGCACCAGGCCTCCGGCCAGTGGCGCTACCGCGCGCCAAAGACCCGCAAAGTGTGGAAGGCCAACGTGCAGAAGGTGCGCCTGCTCGTGGACGGTCAGCTCAAGAAAGTAAACATCTGCACGCGCTGCCTCCGCACCCAGGCGAAGTCCGCCGCGGCCTAGACGCGAACACGCGCGCGTCTTTCCACCAATGCGTGTGTCTTTCTCGTCGATGGTAAACAGGTGTGAGAGAGGTCTTCAGGCAATAGCAGTTTATGGCCTGACTGTTTCACGAGCCAGAAGAGCCACGCGCCTCACGCGCAAATAACCAAGAGTCCGCAAAGAAAAATATTACCCGTTCATCCTTCGACAGGCTCAGGATGAACGGGTACTTTGCCTTTTGCTCCTGAAGTCAAGCGGCTCGTCGGTGAATTTCTTAAAAAAAGCTCCCATATGAGTAGGGAATTCTCGCTTGCTCCCAAGACACTATTCACGGTACTGTCTCATCTTGGGACACAGGGATTTGACCGTGTAACCGGCTCCGAAGGCATGAATAGTACTAAGCTCAGCCATCGAGCGAGAGTGCCAGCATGCGTCAAGTAGCTGCTCATCTCACACTGAGGCGCTATCCTCAGATCGCCTTGCCACGTCTCGTTCATAGATCGTGCCCAGCACGCCGTTTATGAAGCGGGGAGCGTTGTCGGAAGCGTAAGTTTTCGCCAATTCCACCGCTTCGTTGATGACCACTTTCGGCGGCACCTCGGGGACGAAGCAGAGCTCGTATACAGCGAGGCGCATGATGGCCTTATCCACGCGCGCCATCTGGTCCATGGGCCACATTGGCGCGGCTTGCCGTATCTTTTCATCGATCATGGCCTGGTGGCTGCGGACACCGCCAACGAGGTTTTGCAAGAGTTCGCGGGCATCAGCCTTGATGTCGGCCATGCAAGACACCCGCTCCAGCACGACTTCCGGTAGATCATCGGACATGTCAAGCGCAAATAGCGCCTGCATCGCTGCTACGCGCGCGTGGTGACGCGGGTGAATGCGCCCTTTGGTTATTTTGGCAGGACTGGCCGTCATCCGGTGTGCCTTGTCGTGATTCCAGTCAACCGCCGCCTCACAGTTGGTAACGGCGAAGGGGTTGGTCGTCGCAACGTATGCTTCTGAGCCTCGCGCCTTGGGACCACCTCATTGGCACAGCTCAGACGAGGTTTAGCAGGTTCGCGTCAAAGCTGCCCTCGCGAAAGCTCTGCGCGCGGAGGATTCTTCTGTGGAAGTCAAGATTGGTTTTCACGCCGTCGATGACACACTCGTCAAGCGCCCGGAGCATGCGGTCTATGGCCTCAGTACGGCCGGGCGCCCAAGCAATGACCTTGGCGATCAGTGAGTCGTAGTGCGGCGGGACGACGTAGCCGCTGTAGAGGTGCGAATCGACGCGGATACCCGGACCGCCTGGGGCAAGGAAATTCGACACCTCTCCGCTCTCCGGCCGAAAGTCATGCTCGGGGTCTTCGGACGTAAGCCGGCACTCGATGGCGTGGCCGCGGAAGACGACGTCCGCTTGATTGAACGCGAGTGATTCGCCTGCCGCAATCCGGATTTGCTCTTGCACTATATCGATGCCGGTGGTCTCTTCCGAAACGGTGTGCTCTACCTGCAAGCGGCAGTTTATCTCCATGAAGTAGAAGTTCAACGCCTCATCGACCAGGAACTCCACCGTGCCTGCCGACGTATACCCAACCGCATTGACACCGTGCAGCGCGGCCGCGCCGATAGCCTCTCGCGCTTCAGGATCGAGCACGGGAGACGGCGACTCTTCGATGAGCTTCTGGTACCGCCGCTGAATGCTGCAGTCGCGCTCGCCCAATTGCACCGCGTTGCCTTGATCGTCTCTCAGAATCTGCACCTCGATATGGCGAGCGGGCGAGATGTACTTCTCCAGGTAGAGCCGGGGGTTGCCAAACGACGCCTGGGCTTCCGCCTGGGCCACCGGGAAAGCGACCACCATTTCTTCCTCATCGCCCACGAAACGAATGCCGCGTCCCCCGCCTCCACCGGCCGCTTTTAGCACCACCGGATACTCAATGGATTCGGCAACCTCGAGGGCATCCGCCACGTTCCTGACCGGCGAGTCCGGACCCGGGATTACCGCGAGACCCGCTTTGCGCATCGCCGCCTTGGCGTTCGTCTTATCCCCCATGGCATGAATGACGTTCGGACCGGGACCGATGAAGGTGATGCCGTACTTCTCGCAGATTTCGGCAAAGTAGGTGTCCTCCGCCAAGAACCCAATTCCAGGATGAATGGCCTCGGCATCCGTGATGAAGGCGGCGCTGATGATGTTCGGCACGTTCAGGTAGGACTTGCTCGCCGGCGCGGGGCCGATGCACACGGCTTCATCGGCAAGATGGACCGGCAATGAATCCCGGTCCGCATCCGCATAGGCAACGACCGTCGCGATGCCTAGCTCGCGACAGGCCCGGATCACCCTTAAGGCTGTATCACCCCGATTGGCAATGAGGATCTTCTGAAACACCGCGTTTACCTAGTGGTTCAATATCCTTGTCTTGAGAAGTAACCGGACTGCGCGACAATCTCGACAATACTGCGCTACGGCACAGGTTACAAACGTGTCCTGAGCCTGTCGAAGGGCCTGTGCTATCGGATGCATGGCAGCGAAACCTTTGTCCTCGTCACGTGCCCGCACAGCACCGACCACAACGTAGCGCGGGGGCTTGCGCCCCGCCGCTTTGCCCTGTGCCACCGTTGCCCTCACTCAGCAAAACAGACGAGGCACCCATCTCTAATACATCATAATGCCGCCGTCAACGATCAAGATTTGACCGGTTATGTACGAGGCATCTTCGGAGGCCAGAAACGCCACCGTAGACGCGAGTTCATGGGGTTCGCCGTAGCGGCCAAGGGGAATGATTCTGAGAATAGTCTCAATCATTTCCGCGGGGATAGTATCCGTCATAGGGCCGCCGAAATAGCCTGGCGCCACGCAGTTTGCGGTCACGTTCCGCGGCGCCACTTCCCGGGCAAGCGAACGCGTAAAACCCCAGAGGCCGGACTTTGAGGCGGAATAGTTCGCCTGACCCGGCGCGCCCATAAATCCCCCTATCGAGGAGACATTGACTATCCGTCCGTAGCGGGCGCGCAGCATGTTGCGCACAACCGCCTTGCTGCACAGGAATGCCGACTTGAGGTTCGTGTCCACCACCGCATCCCAATCGGCCTCACTCATGCGCACGAAAAGCGTATCCCGGGTGATGCCGGCGTTGTTGACGAGGATATCGATCTTATCGCATTCAGCGTGGATGGACTTTACCATCTCATCAATCTCGACAGCATCGGTAACGTCGGCTTGGATCGCGCTGGCGCTGCCCCCCTGGGCGGAGATTCCCGCGACGACTCGCTCAGCCGCCTCCGCGCCACTGTGGTAGTGCACGAATACGTGGGCGCCCTCTTTGCCTAGCCGCGCGCAAATGGCCGCACCTAGATGCCCCGAACCACCAGTGACCAGCGCAACCTGCCCCTTCATAGCTCATCCTTCATATGGCAATACTGTTGTCTACCAGAAAAACGCAGCCCCTGATGCACACGCGCATAGACCCCACAAACTGCCTCGGTAGTTCAGTGCAGGATTGCGCCAGCGCATCATTGCCGCATGCGCCGCAACAGGCTCCGGTGCACCTACGCGACCGTGCCGGCTGCGGCAGCCTGCCGGACCGCTTGCGGTGAGTCAATCGCAACCGCAGCTTCAGCGGTTGCGATACTCCCAATCATCCTGGTGAGCACGGCGCCAGGCCCGAATTCGAGAATGGGATCCAGATTCCTGCGCAAGAGAATATCAAGCGTAGCCGCCCAACGCACCGGCGACGTCATTTGCACGATAAGTTCATGTCGCAAGGCCTCTACCGAGGTCACGATATTGGCGGTTGCATTCGCCACGATGGGAATGTGCGGCTGCGCGAGTGGCGCCGCCTCTACCGCGGCGCTCCATTCAGCCTGCACCGATGCCATCAATTGCGTGTGAAAAGCGCCGCCAACTCTCAAAGGAACGATGCGCCGCGCTCCGTGCTCCTTGAGCAAAGCTATCGCTCTGCTCAACCCCGCTGTGTCGCCGGCAATGACGACCTGCTGGGGCGTATTGAAGGTGGCAATACTCACAGTGCTGCGTGAATCCGCCCCACGGGCCCGCGCACAGAGTTGCAAAACCACCTGGGGCGAAACGCCAATGACCGCCGCCATACCACCGGGCGCGTCTTCTACAGCGCGTTGCATGAGCTGACTACGGGTTTGCACCAAGCGCAGCCCATCCTCGAACGAAATCGCCCCCGCGGCAACCAATGCCGTGAATTCGCCAATGCTATGGCCCGCGACGAGGGATGGCTGCAAGGCGTCAGGCAGATCCGAAAGAGCCTCCGCGCCACACGCCTCCACGTATGCGGCCAGGCAGGCAACACTGGCCGTGAATATGGCAGGCTGTGCGTTACGTGTTTCCGTAAGCGCCTCTACCGGGCCTGTGAAGCTGAGAGCAGTCATTTCCATGCCAAGGACGGCGTCCGCCATGGCGTACACGTTCTTAGCGGCAGGAGAGTGCTCCGCTACGTCCGCGCCCATACCCACACGTTGCACGCCCTGCCCCGGAAACACGAACGCTCTATTTCCCATTGGTCTATTCCTCATGCAAATGAGTTACGGCATGCGGGTCCGTCATTCCTGTGCAAACTCGCCCCCGCGCGGGGGCGCGGAATCCATCTTCTCCGTCTCCCCATGTATACCGCTCTCCAGGAATTCAGCAAGCGGGGAGCAAGTCCCCGCTTGAGACAGTGTGCACGGAGCACGGTGAAGATGGATTCCTCGGTTTCCCAACCACGCTTTCGCCGAATGACGGGCCTTAGGGTGTACGCCGCCGCAACCCATTTGAGCATGCCAATACGAAGTCAGCCCGGCCATCGTCGGAAGATAACCCTAAGAGCCCGGGGTCTCGATCTCCAACACTTCCTGGCCGCGGTAGTAGCCGCAAAATGAGCATACCGTGTGGGACGGCACCGGCTGGCGGCACCGCGGACACGCTATCAAGTGTACGCTCAGATTGTGCAAGTGCGAGCGTCGTTTGCCCTGCCGCGAACGCGAAATTTTCTTCTTCGGTTGTGCGCCCATTGTCACCTCACATCTATCATGGGTCTAGCTTCAGGCCGTTTGCTCCTGCTCCATCTGCCGCAGCATCTCTTGGATTGGCGCCATCCTGATGTCCGGCGTCTCCTCTACGCACGTGCAGAGACTGCTGTTGCGGTCGGCGCCGCATTCCGGGCATATGCCAAGGCATTCCGGCTGGCAACGGGGCATGAGCGGCTGGCTGATTTCAATATGTTGCCGAACGGCATCACTGAGGTCAAACTGATCGACGTTTTCAATTAAGAACTCAGGATCGATGTCACCGTAATCTAAACGAAGCGCCATTCCCGTCGCCAGATCAACAAGCGGGTAGTACATTTCCTCAAACTGTACGAGCACTTCTGCAGCGAAGGCATCCAGACAGCGACAGCACGTTAACTCGACCACTGCCTGAAGATCGCTTCTAACAACGATACCTTTTCCAGCGCGGACTAACTCAATTGCACCTTCAATTGGGCAGACAAGCGTGATTTCTTCCCAACGTGGCAGGAAGCCTTCAATCTCGAGACGACGCGACGTGCCTGACGTCTCTCGCAGCAGCCCGGCCACGTTTAGGGCCAGCCTATCCATGATTCTATCTTACTCTACCAAGTCCTGTGAGGTACGATCACCGCGCGCGCGCGTTGAAGGAACACCCTCCGGTTCGGTGTCCGCCATTGCTTCAAGGAAAATCTGTACGCGCTCATGCAGTTGCTCGAGCCGTGTCCGTAAATCAGTGAGCGACCGCACGGCATAGGCATCCGATTCCCGATGAATTTCACTGGCTTGCTCTTCAGCATCCTCCACGATTTGGCGTGCATTGTCTTCTGCCGCCCGGACTAACCCATGCTCGGAGAGTACTTCTTCTGCCTGTTCATGGGCGATTGCCACAATGCGCTCTGCCTCCAAGCGGGCCTGCTCGGGGATACGGCTGCGCTCTTGCAACATGCGCCTGGCCTGTCGCACCTCATCGGGCACCGACATTCTCATCTGTGCGATAACGTCAAGGCACTCTTGTTCGTCCAGCATAATCTTATTGACAAAGGGTACCCGCTGGCCCGTATTGACCAGCGCCTCAAGACGCTCGATTAGTGCAAATATGTCCATCCTGGATACCCCTCTTATCCTCCACCCACATTATGCGTTCATAACAGCACAAGCGGCATCTGCATGAAAGCACATGCCGGGCAATCATGCAGTTTGTACTTCGCGCAAGCGTGCCGCAACAACCTCCGGCACGAATGCGTCGACGTTGCCTCCCAGCTTTGCTACCTCCTTGACGAGGCTCGCACTCAAGAACGAGTACTTAACCGACGTCATGAGGCAAACCACTTCAAGATCAGGCCGCAGTTGTTGATACATTGCGGCAAGTTGAAACTCATACTCGAAGTCCGTTACCGCCCGCAAGCCGCGTACCAACGCCTGGGCTCCAAGTTCATGCGCGCACTCTACAGTGAGATTTGCAAAGCTTCTGACCTGAACGTTTGGCCACTGCTTTACTGCGCTCGTAAGCATTCTCACACGGTCTTCCAATGAGAAGAGCACGTCCTTCTTGGGATTAGCGTACACTCCCACGAACAGTGTATCGAATAGTCGGGACGCCCTGGCGATAATATCCATGTGTCCGTTTGTAACCGGATCGAAGCTCCCAGGATAGAGCGCCGTGCGCACGTTTTCCTCCGCCTTCCCGTGCTAGTCGAACCACATTATATAGCAAACATCATGCAGCGTCATACTAACGTACTGCCATGTCGGCAACCATACTGCCGCCTGGGGAAAGCGCCTGCCGCACTTCCCAGCGGTATTCTACCAACGGCAGATGAACATTACAACTTCCTGAAATAGCATTCTCTCGGTTTAGCAAGCGTTCGTTCTATTTTAGCTTTCATCCATTGCAGGGACATCCATTGTCTGCTATCCTAAGGACTGGAAAGTCTTCTCTTTAAACCCGTCCCGCGAGGCAGGTAAGAGAGGTCCAGATATACTTGGATGCTTCTTGCCTGCGGGCAGGAAGTGTTTTTTCTTTTGTGCCTCCGGCACAGAGTTTACGAGACTTGCATTGCGCATGGTAGCAGCGAGGAACTCATGAAGAGTCCGGGCAAAGTCTTGCTCCAAGCGGAGGAGATTCGCCGCGCGCTCTCGCGCATCGCCCACGAAATTGTAGAGCACAACCGCGGCGCTGAAAACATCGTCCTGGTTGGTATCCAGGCCCGGGGCGCGCCGCTGGCGCGGCGGCTTGCCAACAGCATTGAAGCCCTGGAGAGTGCCGTCGTGCCGGTCGGCAGACTGGACATCACCCTCTATCGCGACGACCTGGAGCGCGAGCACTTTCGCCCCAATGTACGTGAGACTCAGATTCCCGTCGATCTTACGGAGAAAAACGTGGTGCTCGTGGATGACGTGCTCTATACCGGTCGCACCATTCGCGCCGCGATGGATGCGGTGATGGATTACGGCCGCCCCCGCACGATCCAACTTGCCGTGCTCATCGATCGCGGCCATCGCGAGTTGCCAATTCGCGCCGACTATGTTGGCAAGAACGTACCCACATCGCGCTCGGAAGAGATTGAGCTTCACCTCTTGGAGACCGACGGCAAGGACGAGATCATCTTGGCGCCCATGGCGCAGGAGAACGACTAGATGCCGCTCGCGCGCAAAGACCTCCTCGACCTGGATGACTTTTCATCTGAGGAGATCACGCTCCTGCTGGAGACCACCGCCGCTATGACGGAGATCCTCTCCCGACCCATCCGGCGGGTGCCAACTTTGCGGGGGAAGACGATTGTCAACATGTTCTATGAGGCCAGCACGCGCACCCGCTCCTCCTTTGAGTTGGCAGCGAAGAATCTCTCCGCAGACTTGGTCAATGTCTCCGCCAGCCAGAGCAGCGTCGAAAAGGGCGAGTCGCTCATTGACACGATGCGCACGTTGCAGGCTTTAGGCGCCGACATGATAGTGATGCGTCACTGGGAAGCAGGTGCACCGTACCTGGCCGCGTCCTGGCTGCACGCGTCCGTCATCAATGCCGGCGATGGCTGGCATGCCCACCCCAGCCAAGCGCTGCTCGATCTCTTTACCGTTCAGGAACGACTGGGCACGATTGAAGGGTTGAAGCTCGTCATCGTCGGTGACATCGTGCATAGCCGTGTGGCACGCTCCAATCTTTGGGGCTTTGGCAAGATGGGCGCCGATATCGTGCTCTGCGGGCCGCCGACTCTTCTGACACCGGATGTGTTGGGTATGGTGGAAAGCTTGCCTAGTGTAACGATTTCGTACGATCTCGATGAGGCGATTTGCGATGCCGACCTGGTGATGATGCTGCGCTTGCAGCGTGAGCGCATGGCGAGCGGGCTCCTGCCATCAATGCGAGAATATGCCGCCCGTTTCGGTCTGACGAAAGAGCGCATGCGGCGCGCGCGTCCCAACGCGCTCATCATGCACCCCGGACCGATGAACCAGGGCGTGGAGATAACACCCGAGCTCGCCTACAGTGAACAGGCCGTCATCGAGGATCAGGTCACGAACGGCGTCGCAGTGCGCATGGCCATCTTCTATCTCCTCGCAGGTACATCGGAGCGAATTGCATGAGCGAGAACTGGTTGATACAGGGAGCGCGGGTGCTCGATCCCGCAAACGACCTCGACGCGGTTCGGGATGTACTAGTTGCGGATGGCAAGATTGCGCGTGTCGGGGCTTCAATCGATTCCGATGGGCTTCCCGTTGTCGACGCAAGCGGCCTCCTGTTGACTCCTGGCTTTGTGGACCTGCACTGCCATCTGCGCGAGCCGGGCTTCGAATACAAGGAGACTATCGCTACCGGCACGCGCGCGGCCGTGCAGGGCGGCTTCACGACGGTGTGCAGCATGGCGAATACTGATCCGGTTGTGGACACTCCGGCAACGGTGGCCTTCATTCTAGAGCGCGCCAAGAATGCCGGAGCCGCAAGAGTATCTCCACTGGCCGCCGTCACCCAAGGCTTTGGCGGCACACAGCTCGTGGAGATGGCAGCCCTGTCGGATGCGGGCGTCGTTGCGTTCTCCGACGATGGTCTGCCGATAGCCGACGCTCGCATGATGCGCCACGCCCTTGAATACAGTCTCCTTGTGGGCAAACCAATCGTGAACCATTGCGAAGAGCCCTCGCTCGCGCACGGTGGCGTCATGAACGAAGGACTCACCTCGCTGCGGCTCGGTTTACCGGGGATGCCGGCGGAAGCCGAGGAAACGATGGTGGCGCGGGATGCTCTCTTGGCGCGGCGCACGGGTGGGCACGTGCATATCGCCCACGTCTCCACGCAAGGCAGCGTGCAAATCATCCGTGCGGCAAAACAGCAAGGCGTTCGCATCACCGCTGAGGTTACGCCCCACCACCTCACGCTCACCGACGCAATTGTCGCCGAAAGCTTGCCCGTGGAAGATGGGTCCGCGCTTGCCTATGACACGCAAGCCAAAGTCAAGCCGCCTCTCCGTACCGAGACTGACGTTGAAGCCCTCATCGAGGGGCTCAATGACGGCACAATTGACGCGATAGCCACCGACCACGCGCCGCACAGCACAACCGATAAGCTCTGTGAGTTTAGCGAAGCGGAATCAGGCATCTCGTGCCTTGAGACGGCATTCTCGCAGGCATATCAGTTAGTGCAAGACGGCAGGATTACGCTGCAAACGCTCATCAGCAAGCTGACAGTGGAACCCTCGCGCGTATTCGACTTGCCAACAGGCACACTAGCCCCGGGAGCACCGGCAGATGTTGTCCTTCTTGATCTCACTAGTTCGTGGATAGTAGATCCGCTTGCGTTTGCGTCGAAAGGCAAGAACACGCCCATCGCCGGGACGACTCTCCCCGCAAGGGTGGCATTGACGTTCGTTGCAGGTCGACCGGTCCAAGTCGCTGACGGCTATGAACAGAGAGGTGCTACACAGACGTGACGGACGTACCAATCCATCCCCATGCCCTTCTCGCCCTGGAAGACGGCAAGGTCTTCTTTGGCCGGGCCTTTGGGTCAGCCAAAGACGCCGCCGGCGAGTTGTGCTTCAACACGAGCATGACCGGCTATCAGGAAATCTGCACCGATCCGTCCTACCGTGGGCAGATCGTAACCCTAACGTACCCGCTTATCAACAACTACGGCATCACGCCGGTGGACATGGAGTCGGTGCATCCCTGGCTGTCCGGTCTCGTCGTACGTGAACTCTGTCCGCACCCGAGTAACTGGCGGGCCACACACGCGCTCGACGAGTTTCTGGCAACCAATAACATCCCCGGCATCTACGGACTGGATACGCGCGCCATTACCCAGCACCTCCGTACCCACGGCTTCAAACGCGCCGTGCTTACGGTGGCGCCGCCGGACGTTCTGCCGGATGAAGCATACGATCCGTTCTTGTGGTCGAGCGGCCGCACGCCGGGAATTGACGCGTATGTAAACGATTGCATAGCCCGCGCGCAACACGTAACGCCACTGTCCGACCACGACGTGGTCGGTGAAGTCTCAGTAAACACGGGGAAACACACGCCTCACGCGCCTTGGGAGCCTTGGTCAATGCCTGCGCGAACCGCCGCACAGAAACGTGTCGTCCTCATCGACACCGGCGGCAAGCACAATATCGCGCATTCGCTTACGAGTCGCGGCGCCGAGGTGGTGTGGGTGCCGTACGGCACACGGTACGAGGAAATCCGTGAAATCGACCCTGACGGGGTGGTAGTGTGCAACGGACCCGGAGACCCGGAAGTCGGTGCGGTCGCCGCTACGGTCGCAACCACGGCGAAGCTCATGCAGCGCTATCCGCTGTTGGGCATCTGCTTGGGGCACCAAATCATCGCTCTCGCGGCGGGCGCGCGAACCAGTCGCCTCAAGTTCGGTCACCGGGGCGCCAATCACCCCGTGCAAGACATCGAGAGCGGCAAAGTGCACATCACGACGCAGAACCACGGCTTTCAGGTTGACGCCGGCAGCATCCCTGAGAACTCCGGCTTCCGTGTGAGCCACATCAGCCTGAACGATGGTTCTGTGGAAGGCCTCCGCCACCACGATCTGCCGGTATTGAGCGTGCAGTACCACCCCGAGGCCTGCCCCGGCCCCCAAGACAACCAGTACATCTTCGACGAATTCACAGAGCTCATTTCATGACAGATAGACCGTCCAAAGTGCTCATCGTCGGTTCGGGGCCGATCATTATCGGCCAAGCTGCCGAATTCGACTACGCCGGCACGCAGGCATGCAAAGCCATGCGCGAGGAAGGCGTAACCTCAGTCCTCGTCAACTCCAATCCCGCCACTATCATGACCGATGAGGATATAGCCGACGTCGTGTACATCGAGCCGCTCACGGTGCCGGTCATCGAGCGCATCATTGCGCGCGAGCAGCCCGACGGGCTCATTCCTACCCTCGGCGGGCAAACCGGCCTCAATCTGGCCGTTGCCCTCGCCGACGCGGGCGTGCTTGCAAAGTACAATGTGCGGCTCTTGGGCACCCCGCTGTCAGCCATCCAGAAAGCGGAAGACCGGGAACTCTTCCGGCAGACCATGACCGAGATTGGCGAACCCATCCCCGCCAGCAAAACCGTAAACTCAGTGCAAGAAGCGGAAGCATTTGTAGCTGAAATCGGTCTGCCGGCCGTTATCCGGCCGGCCTACACGCTCGGCGGCACCGGCGGCGGCATCGCGCACACGCCGGACGAACTGCGCACCGTGGTATCCGGCGGCCTCTCCGCCAGCCCCATCACCCAGGTGCTGGTGGAAGAGTACTTGCTGGGCTGGAAAGAGATCGAATACGAAGTCATGCGCGATAGCGCCGACAACTGCATCACCGTCTGCAACATGGAGAACATCGACCCTATGGGCGTGCATACCGGTGATTCCATCGTTATTGCTCCCAGCCAGACGTTGAGCGACCGCGAGTACCAAATGCTGCGCACCGCGTCTCTGAACATCATTCGCTCGCTGGGCATCGAGGGCGGCTGCAACGTGCAGTTGGCGCTGGACCCGCACTCGTTTGCCTATCGCGTCATCGAGGTGAATCCTCGCGTCAGTCGCTCATCGGCGCTCGCCTCCAAGGCTACCGGCTACCCAATCGCGCGCATGGCGGCAAAGATTGCCATTGGCCGTACTCTCGATAAGCTGCCTAATCCAATCACGGAGAAAACTACCGCCGCATTCGAACCGGCCCTTGACTACGTTGTCGTCAAGATTCCCCGTTGGCCTTTCGACAAGTTTCCATCGGGAGACCGTGTGCTCGGTACGCAGATGAAGTCCACCGGCGAGGTCATGGCAATTGACCGCACGCTGGAAGCAGCCCTACAAAAAGCGGTGCGGGGACTTGAAATCGGCGACCGCAGTCTCATGTGGGAAGACGAACAGTGGCAAAGAGACCCGGAAGCTGTCTGGCAACACATCACCGAGGCCAGCGACCTGCGCCTTTGGGCAATTATGAGCGCGCTGAGGCGGGGGACTACCGTGGAAGAGCTGGCGCGCCGCTCCCACATTGACACCTTCTTCCTGCAAAAGTTCGCCGGCATTCGCGACATGGAGCAACGCCTTCTGACCGATTCACTTACACCTGGCTTGCTGTGGGAAGCGAAACGCCTAGGCTTTGCGGATTCCCAGATCGGCACCTTGGCCGACGTTCTCCCTGCCCGCGTGCGCGAGATGCGGAAGCAATGGGGCATCGTGCCGGTCTACAAGATGGTAGACACGTGCGCCGCCGAGTTCGAAGCGCAGACGCCGTACTTCTACAGCACCTACGAGCTTGAAAATGACGCGCCTACCTTAACGGCAGAGAGAGCCGCCGTAGTTGGATCCGGTCCAATTCGCATCGGCCAAGGCATTGAGTTTGACTACTGCTCAGTGCACGCGGCGTGGGCGCTTGCCAGCGCCGGCGTGCAGAGCATTATGGTGAATAGTAATCCGGAGACGGTCTCCACGGACTTTGACACTTCGGATCGCCTCTACTTTGAGCCGCTCGACACCGAAAGCGTCCTCAACGTCCTCGACAACGAAGGCGTGCCCCCAACCATCGTGCAATTCGGCGGCCAGACGGCAATCAATCTCGCCGAACCGCTGACGTTGGAGAATGTCGCGCTTGCCGGCAGCGGCGTCTCAGCCATCGATCTGGCTGAAGACCGCCGCAAGTTCGAGGCGTTCCTGGACCGGCTCGGCATACCCCAACCGCCCGGCGCTGCCGTCACCAACGTCGAAGATGCCCTCTCCATTGCCTCGAACATCGGCTACCCGGTGCTGGTGCGGCCATCATACGTGCTCGGTGGCCGCGCCATGGAGATTGTGAATACGCCGGAAGACCTCAAGAGCTACGTGGCAACCGCCGTACAGCTTTCGACGCGCCACCCAGTCTTGGTAGACAAGTATCTCCAAGGCAAGGAGGTTGAAGTAGACGCCATCTGCGACGGCAAGGATGTGCTCATTCCCGGGATTATGGAGCATATCGAACGCGCCGGGGTGCACTCCGGGGATAGCTTTGCGGTGTATCCGCCCCGCGACCTGCACGCGCACACCGAGCAGACCATCGTGGACTACACGACGCGCATCTGCCTGGAACTGGGTGTGCTGGGACTGGTGAATATCCAATACGTGATATTCCAGGACGAGGTGTTTGTGCTCGAAGTGAATCCGCGTTCAAGCCGCACCGTGCCCTTCCTGAGCAAGGTCACCGACGTGCCGATGGTGCGTCTGGCGACGCTGACGATGCTTGGCAAGACACTAGTCGAAATGGGCTATAAGGGTGGTCTGTGGCCCAAGCAGCCGTTGGTAGCAGTAAAGGCACCGGTGTTCAGCATGGCAAAGCTCCGCGGCGTGGAGACGTCAGTGGGGCCGGAGATGAAATCCACCGGCGAGGTCATGGGGGTTGACGTCACGTTTGAGGCGGCGTTGTACAAGGCAATGGTGGCTTCCGGGCTCAATGTCCCTGCCGGCGGCACCTTTCTACTTTCCATCGCGGATGCGGACAAAGACGCCATTCGCCCCATCGTCCGCCAGCTCGCCGCCGCCGGGTACAATTTTATGGCGACTGAGGGCACAGCTAGCATGCTTGACTCCATGGGCATACCCGTGCGCATGATTAGCAAGCGCTTGCAAGGCACGCCAAACGTGGTCTCAGTGATCCGGGATGGGGAGGTGCAAGCCGTCATCAACTCGCTTACGGGCGGCCGAGCGGTCTTGCAAGACGGCTTTTTCATCCGCCGCGCAGCAGTTGAACTGCAGATTCCCTGCCTCACGTCGCTGGATACCTCACGCGCCCTGGCAACCGCCCTTTCGCTGCAGCAGGATGCGTACCTGGTGCAGCCACTGTGCGCGTATCGGGATGACCGCTAAGACCGCTTGGCAGTCGTGATCCTTGCGTTCTTGGTTTTAGAAGAATGGCAAATGTGAGCCATGAGCGTGGTCCAAGAGTTGGCCAAGGTCGTTTCGAACGAACCCGTCGCTGATGGGCTGCTTGTCATTCGCTTGCATTCGCCGGAGATTGCTAGGCAGTGCCGGCCTGCGCAATTCGTCCATGTGCGGTGCGGCGACGGCATCGATCCACTGCTGCTGCGTCCCTTCAGCATGCTCACAGTTGACCGCGAAGCGGGGACGCTCGACATACTTTATCAGGTAGTCGGGCATGGCACTGAGATTCTCAAGAACCGACGGCCTGGG
Organism: Chloroflexota bacterium; assembly: GCA_028874195.1. Taxonomy (GTDB): domain Bacteria; phylum Chloroflexota; class UBA11872; order VXOZ01; family VXOZ01; genus VXOZ01. Next base: position 91,869 of record JAPPLM010000042.1, on the reverse strand, counting down.
GAGGAAATCTTGCAGCTTGGCCCGCTGGGGAAAACCTTCTCCACTTCGCCCAATCCGGGCAATCTGCTGATGGTTGGTGGCGGTATTGGCACCGCGCCGTTAGTCTTCTTGGCGGAGACAATGATTCCGCAGGATTATGCAGTGACGCTGCTGGCAGGCGCTCGCACAGCCGAACGTCACCTCCCCGCTGAACTTGTACCGCCGGAAGTAGAGTACGTGCTGGCAACCGATGACGGTTCCGCGGGCTATCACGGGCCGGTGACCGACCTCATTGCGGACTATTACCTCTGGAGCGACGCCGTCTACATTTGCGGTCCCTGGCCGATGCTGACGTCAATTGACGCCGCGTATCAGGCGCGACGCTGGGGATGGAACAGCACGAAGCCCATCCAGGTGTCGCTGGAAAACCAGATGGGCTGCGCGATGGGGGTCTGTCTCGGCTGCGTCGTTACAACGCCACGCGGCTACCAGCGGGTGTGCCGCGACGGCCCGGTATTTGCGTTGAGCGAATTGCACCAGGAGATTATCTCCCGGCCGGAGCACAGTATCCGGCAGTCCGAGACCATGGGGCCGTAGGTTTACTCTGTCGCTCTGAATGATCTGGAAGATTTTCCCTGCTTCTGACAAGTCGCCGTTTTCTTGTTCGAGCGGATGCCTTGTTCCGCATAAAAAAAGCCAGATGGATTCCGCGACCCCGTATGGGGGTGCGCATTGACGGGAATTACGATGACCTTGTGGGGACCACACAAGCAATTGAAAAGGCGGCTAACTCCCTGACGTCATTCCGGCCTTCGCCGGAATCCAGGGTGTGCGTGGTGAAGATGGATTCCCGCTTTCGCGGGAATGACGGAGTCCCTCGTGCTACTTTCATGGCAATGACGGACACGACGCGCCTCTCGCGTATCCCTCTCACACGCCCTCATTTGCACACCCTTTACAACATACAAATGACGGAGTGACCTGAATCCTGTTAGTAGCGCGGGGGCTTGTCCCCCGCTCCTCGCCCTAGAAGAGACACGGCACTATGCAAGGATTCTCACGTTCCAGTGTTGACAGGCCAGCCCACACTCTAGAGCGTCGCAAACTTCAAACACACGGGCGTGGGCACACTGGCAACATGCCCCGTGGGCGTTAGCATTCCTGTTTCGGCATCTATGCGGAATGTGACAATGGTATCGGTGTCCTGATTTGCCGCCAACAAGAATGTGCTCGTAGGATCGATCACGAAGTTGCGCGGCACCTCGCCGAGCGTGGACTGGTACCCGACGAGACTGAGGGTGCCGTCCGCCTCGTTCACCGCGTAGATGACGATACTGTCATGTCCGCGATTAGAACCGAAGACAAATCGCCCATTCGGATGCACGTGCACGTCTGCGGTGTGGCTGGTATCGGTGAAGTCCGGCGGCAGCGTCGGAATTGTCTGAATCTCGCTCAAAGCGCCCCGCTCCTGATCGTAGGCAAAGGCGGTCATCGTATTGCCGATTTCGTTGATCACATAGACGAAGCGGCCGCTGGGGTGAAAGGCGAGATGGCGGGGACCCGCGCCCGGTGCGACCGTAGCGAACGGCGGGTCCGCCGGCGGCAGCTTGCCGTTTTCGAGATCAAGGCGGTAGACGAGCACTTGGTCAAGTCCGAGATCGCACGCCAAAGCATAGTTGTTTGCCAAGTCGGGCGTGAATGAATGCCCGTGAGGGCCTTCTTGGCGATCGGGATTCACACTGGAACCGACATGCTGCACCCAGTCCGTCGCCGGCCCCAAGCTCCCGTCCTCCTCAATAGGCAAGATCGCCACGCTGCCGCTGGAGTAGTTTGCCGTAATGACATACCTGCAAGACTGCTCGACGCTGACGTGGCATGGGCCGGACCCGCACGACGACTGCCGGTTGAGAAATGTCAGGCCGCCAGTGGCGGGATCTACCGCAAATGCGCTCGCTGCGCCGCCGTCATGGCCGTCGATCTCCGGTACGGCGTTTACCGCGTAGAGAATCGGCAGCTTTGGATGAAGCGCGAGATACGATGGATTGGGAACATCCGGTACGGTATGTACCAATTCAACTGCGCCGGAAGTCATATCCATGCGACACACGTAGATGCCCTCTGCTCCGCCGCCGTGGAAGTCGACCCCGGTAAAGGTGCCGACGTAGATAAATCGAGAATCCGCAGAATTCGCACTCATAACAACCACCTTATTCTGTTCTTCTTGAAACGTAGCCTTGAATTCTCACTAAATACACTAGCGGGACAGACAAAGCGGCGCAAAAGGCCGGTTGGTGGATCTATCGACTCTCCGCCTATTCACCCAATGCAGCCTTAAGCGCATCCTCAACAATAGGATACCGAAACGCAAACCCTGCATCAGTCAACCGCGCCGGCAGAGTACGTTGGCCGTGCAACACAACATCGCCCATTTCGCCCATGCCAAGACGAATCCCCCAGGAAGGCACGCGGAACAGCGACGGACGCCTCAACGTCTTTCCCACGGCACTGGCAAAGTCGGAAAACTGCACCGGATTGGGAGCACAGACGTTTACAGGTCCAGATAGCTCTTCGTGGGCAATCATGAACTCCATCGCCCGAACCGTATCTTCAATGTGTATCCAGGGCACCCACTGCTGACCACTGCCCAAGGCGCCGCCTGCAAAGAACCGAAAAGGCAGTACGACGCGCGGCAGCATGCCGCCTGCTGCGCTGAGCGAAACGCCCAACCGCAGCACCACCCGCCGCGTCCCGACTTCCTCAACCGCCGCCGAAACCTGTTCCCACTCTTGAGATAGGTCGGCAAGGAAGCCTTTTCCCGGCGCGTGTTGCTCGTCAACCTCCTCGTCCTCAGTATCCCCGTAATAGCCCACTGCGGAGGCTTGGAGCAGCACGGCAGGCTTTTGCGGCGCAGCACGCAGGGCGGCCACGATGCCGTGCGTCGACCGTATGCGGCTATCGCACAAGCGTCGTTTCTGCGCGTAGGTCCAGCGCCTGCTGGCGATGCCTTCCCCGGCAAGGTTCACCACCGCGTGGGCACCATCAACCAGGTCTTCCCATCCCTCGCTGCTGCTGCCGTCCCAGCCGGCAACGTTGGCGCCCTCGGGCAGATCCCTCACCGTATGCGGCTGCCGGCTCAGGACGACAACCGCGTATCCTTGCGCGCAAAGATGCTGAGTCAAAGCGCGGCCAATCAACCCGCTGCCACCGGCGATAATGACACGCATGTTAGCCTCTTCCTCTGTTTCGTCCAGCTCGTTTTGCCTGCTGCAACAAAGTGCCTTTCTTCCCGTCATTACTGGCATGAGAGCGTCCGCCAAATTGAGGACGACATCCTGAATCTGGTATAATACATATTGTGAATGAACCGCGCACACTCCGGCCTATCGAAGCCCTGGCAGAATCCGGTACTCTGCTCAATCGGCGTATCTGGCTTGTCCTGTTGCCGATCGGCTTAGACTTGCTCATCTGGCTGGCGCCGCGCGTCATGCTTGGGCCGGAGCTCCTCCCTTTGGCAGAAGGATCTCCTTCTTCCCTCGACGAGGGCGCAGGCTCAGAAAATGGCACCATGTTTTCATTCATCCGGCGTTCGAACTTGCTTTCACTCCTCCTAGGGGTGTGGGTGCCTTCCCTGGGGATTTCCGCTGTCGAGGCTGAAGCGAGTGCAACGGTGGTCTTGGAATCATACCCACAATTGCTGTTTGCCTTCGTGCTGCTCCTTCCGATCAGCCTTGTGCTGGGCAGCATCTACCTTGCCTTGATTGCGTCAGAAGTTCAACAGCGCACATTGACCTGGGAAATCTTGGTGCCCCGAGTGGCGCGTTTGGCGATCCGGCTCGCCGGACTAGCCGGCATCTTGCTGGTAGTTACGGTGGTCCCGTTCACCGTTGCTACGCTGCTCCTCGCAACCATCCCCTTTATAGGAACCCTGCTGTTCTTGCTCTCAATCGCTGGATTGCTTTGGATTGTATTCTATGCCTTCTTCATCGTAGACAGCCTCGCGCTCGTGCGCCAGCGTCTACCCAGGGTGATTCGGCTGACTCTCGACCTGATTCACAGCAACCCGTGGTCCTTTATCGGCGTCTTCCTTCTCTATTGGCTCATCGCCTTTGGCACGAGCATTGTGTGGAGCGTAATCATGGACTTGGCAATCCTGAATATCGGCATTGGGAGGATCATCGCTACGGTTGGCAATGCGTACGTGGGTACGTGGGTGACCATCGCCATGTTCATGTACGTGTGGAATCGGTTGCTTATCTCTCGGGGTGAACCCACGGCTCCTTAGCACTCCAAACACAATTACACAAAGGGACATCTATGGCTAAGAAGACTATGGAAGACGGCGGCGGCACTGCGACAATCGTAGTCGAGCCGGAGCCAACTGCTGCTGATCTAAATGACTATACCGCTGCCGACATCCAGGTCTTGGAAGGACTCGAGCCCGTACGCACGCGGCCGGGCATGTTCATTGGCAGTACTGATGTCCGAGGACTGCACCACCTTGTCTACGAAGTGGTTGACAATAGTGTAGACGAAGCGCTCGCGGGCCTCTGCGACCGTATCCTCATCACAATTCATGCGGATTGCAGCGTCACAATCGAGGACAATGGTCGCGGCATTCCGGTCGACGTGCACGAAAAGACCGGTGTATCGGCTTTGGAGACCGTCCTCACTCGGCTGCACGCCGGCGGCAAGTTTGGCGGCAAGAGCTACAAGGTCTCAGGCGGACTCCATGGTGTCGGGGTCTCTATCGTCAATGCCCTCTCGACAAAACTCGTTGCTACCGTCTACCAGGCGCCTTACGTCTACCGGCAAGAGTATCGGAACGGCGCGCCGCTCGGCCAAGTCGAGCGTATGGGCAAAACGGACCGCAATGGCACTACCATCCACTTCCTCCCTGATTCCGAGATCATGGAAACCCTGGACTATGAGTTCAACACGCTCGCGCAACGTTTCCGTGAGGTTGCGTACCTCTGTCCCGCACTGCGCATCGAGTTCCGCGATGAACGGACCGCGCGCGAACTGACCTTCTACTTCGAGAGCGGGATTCGCGCCTTTGTGCACCAAATGAACCGGCGCAAAACGGTCATTAACAATGAGGAGATTTTCTTCGCCGGAGCAGCGGATTCGCTGCAGCTAGAAGCGGCACTGCAGTATACCCAAAGCTTTGACGAGCGCATCTACGCGTTTGCGAACACCATCAATAATGTCGACGGCGGCACCCATTTGACCGGGTTTCGCTCTGCCCTGACACGTACGCTGAATGACTATGCCCGCAAGCAAAACCTCATCAAGGAAAAAGACCTCTCCCTAACGGGAGATGACGTGCGTACGGGACTGACGGCCGTTATCAGCGTGCGCCTAACGAATCCCCAATTCGAGGGACAGACCAAAGCCAAGCTCGGCAATTCGGAAGTGCGCGGCTTCGTGGAAGCCACCGTCAACGAGAAACTCGGCCAGTACCTGGAAGAGCATCCCAGCGAAGGCAAAGCCATCATCGAGAAGTGCCTGAACGCCGCCCGCGCGCGCATTGCCGCGCAAAAGGCGCGGGACATGGTGGCGCGCAAGGGCTACTTGGATGTCTCTACGCTGCCGGGCAAACTTGCCGACTGCTCCGAGCGCAGCATGGAGAATGCCGAGATCTTCATCGTCGAGGGCGATTCTGCGGGCGGCAACGCCAAACAGGGACGCGAGCGACGCTTCCAAGCAATTCTCCCGCTGCGGGGGAAGATCCTCAATGCCGAACGGACCAACCTCGACCGCATGCTCTCCAATGCCGAGATTCGCGCGCTGGTTACGGCGTTGGGCACAAGCATTGGCGAGACCTTCGACATTGCGAAACTGCGCTACGGCAAGATCATCATCATGACCGACGCCGACGTGGACGGCGCCCACATCCGTACGCTCTTGCTCACGTTCTTCTTCCGCTACATGCGCGAAATCATCACCAACCAGCGCCTCTATATCGCGCAAGCCCCACTCTATCGCGTGGCCCGCAACCGCGACGTCCACTACGCCTGGGATGACGACGAGCGCGACCGCATTCTCAAGCAGTTCAGCCGCGCGAACGCCGCTATCCAGCGTTACAAGGGTCTCGGCGAAATGAATGCCGACCAACTGTGGGAAACTACGATGGACCCAGCACGCCGCAAGCTCCTGCAGGTTATGTTGGAGGACCAGGCCGCCGTCAGTTTGGTGTTCGATCAACTCATGGGTGACGACCCGCAGGCGCGTAAACGCTTCATCCAGGCGCACGCCAAGGAAGTCCAGCATCTCGACGTCTAGGCGTTTGTGTCATATACTGATGCTCAAACGCCGACTGGGAACCGCTGGGACATGGAGAGACGCGGCGCGTCTCGCTGCGCAGGGCCGCTCCCAGCTCGGCACACGACCACAAGGATTCAATGAAGCATCCTTACAGGCAGTGGAGCCGGTGCGACTATGAGCATTACCCCCAACAACGCCCAGTTCGTCATACTCAGCTTCGAGGGCCCCGATCGGTATTCGCAAGCCGGTGGACTTGGGACGCGCGTCACCGAGCTTGCTCGTGCCCTCGCGCAAGCGGGATTCACGACTCACCTCATCTTCATTGGCGACCCAAGCCTGCCATCTGTGGAGACCACCGAATGCGGCAACTTGCATCTCTATCGTTGGTGCCAATGGATCAGCCACGCGCATCCCACCGGCGCTTACGAGGCCGAATGGGACAAGCTGATTGACTACGCCAACAGCGTTCCCTGGTTCGTGACCGATCGTATCGTGCGACCCGCTGCCGACCAAGGCCAAATTACCGTGGTCATGGCGGAAGAGTGGCATACGACGGAAACGCTGGCGCGCCTCAGCGATTCCCTCCATTTCAACGGCTTACGCCAGGAGTGTGTGCTGCTTTGGAACGCAAATAACGAGTTCGGGTTCGGTCACATCGACCTCCCCCGCCTCGACTTCATTGCCACCATTACCACCGTGAGCCGCTTCATGAAGCACCGTCTCTGGGACTGGGGGCTGAACCCGCTCGTCCTGCCTAACGGCATTCCCCGCCGGTTGCTGGAGAAAGTGCCGCAGCAGCCGGTACGGAGGCTGCGCAGAGGTATGGCCGCAGACTTTCTGCTGCTCAAGATGGGACGATTTGATCCGGATAAGCGCTGGCTCCAAGCCATTGAAGCCGCGGGTCAGTTGAAGCACGCCGGCCACCGTGTACGCTTCATCGCCCGTGGCGGATTGGAGCCCCACGGCGGCGACGTGCTGCACCGGGCGGCGGAAATGGGCCTCGTGGTACAAGATATCTATAGCGACAACTCCAATTTAGAAGGGGCATTGGATGCAATTCTCGCTGCCAGCGACCACGCGGATGTCTTGAATCTCTGCGACTTTGTGCCCGAGGCGCTGCAACGCGTGTTCTATTCTGCGGTCGATGCGGTACTGGCCAATAGCGGCTACGAACCGTTCGGACTGGTGGGACTGGAGGCAATGGCATGCGGGGCCGTGGTGGTCACAGGGACTACCGGGGAGGACTACGCCGTGCAGTTGCACAACGCCCTCTCAGTCGAGACCGACGACCCGGCAGAATTAGCGAGCTATCTGCAACTCGTGCACAGCCAGCCTGACGTGATCAAGCAGATAAAGCGTCATGCGCGGCAGACGGCGGCGCTCTTTACCTGGGATTCGACCATTCGCGACCTGGTGGGAAAAGTCGAATACCTCGCTGCCAAGCAGGGCATTGACGTGCAAAGCAACCCAAATGGCTGAGAATCTCGTAATCTACGTTATCGCCCATCAGCCCCGGCGCGTACGACTGCCCGCCAACGTTATCCCGCCCGGCACCGCGCCGGAGGAAATGGCGCCGCTCCTCTTCGATGAGAAGATGAATGAGCGGTACTTTCGCAAAGTAGCCCGCTACTGTTACAAGCCGGCTACGGAACTGTGGCTGCGGCTTCTCGACAGCGGCCTCAAGCTCTGCTTTGGCATCTCGCTTTCACTGGTCAAGCAAGCGCAGCGTTGGGATCCAAGTGTGCTTGAAGGCTTCAAGCGCATCGTGGCCCACCCCAATACGGAGCTGATTGGCGTTGATCCCTATCACTCGTTCCTCATGCTGATCGATCTGCCGGAATTCACTTCACGAATGAAGGCCATGGCAGACGATCTGCACGGGCACTTTGGCAAAAGACCTATAGTGACAGACACCACCGAAATGCTCGTTTCCGAAACGATTGTGAGCGCGCTGGAAAGCGCCGGCTTTCAAGGCGCCCTTATGGACGGGAGGGAATGGATACTGGGCTGGCGTCAGCCTACGTATCTCTACCATCACCGCCCAGGCGTAAAACTGCTTGCGCGGCACTACGAGCTAAGTGACGATGTCGGCTACCGCTTTTCGCAGCGTCAGTGGGCGGGCTGGCCGCTGATGGCAGACGACTATGCGCATTGGGTAAGGCGTGCCGACGGCCAATTCGTGATGGTCGGTTGGGACTTCGAGACGTTCGGCGAGCACCAGTACTACGACAGCGGCGTATTCGAATTCATGGAGGCGCTGCCGCGGTACCTGGAAGGTGAGGGTGTCGCCCCCGCGACGGCTACAGAGGTCATCGATGCCTACGGCAGCCAAGCCCATCAGCTTGCGCTGCCGCCGTTCCCCAGCACGTGGGCGGGTTCGGGAGGTGCCGAATTCTTCTTGGGCAATGACCCCCAGCGCGCCCTCTTTCAACTTATGACCGCCTGCTACCACAAGGCGCAACTTGTCGGCAATGAAACGCTCATCGATCTCGCTCTCTGGCTCACACAGTCCGATAATCTCCACTTGATCAATTGGTGGGGTCGTTGGGGGTCCGAGGCGGAAGTATCCGTCTACTTCATGCCCGATGAGTGGTGGCGCTTGGGCGTTGACGGCATCATCTGGGAACAGCAGTGCGTCTACAAGAACTTCCTGAAAGCGTTAGATGACTACCTGTAGTCCATGCCTGAAACTAACAATTCTCTCAACTCACTACGTGACCCCGGACTCGGTTGTTCGCCCAAACAGCAGCGCCCTGGCCAAGCGCACACTTCCCACCATCATCCGCTATGCTAAGCGTAGTCCAGATTTTTAGTCTTTGTACCGAGAGCGGCCCGGCGCGATGGTTTTCTCGAAAACGCCGAGCGCACCGCATGCGGCGTCCCGATTCCCTGATCCGAACTTTCGTTGCCGACCGGACGGCAGCCGACGGGGGAAACCGGATTGAAAACCATGCCAACTGATGCGGCTGAGACAATGCGACGGCGAATTGCCATTGTGGGTGGAGGTATTTCAGGATTGGGCGCCGCCTGGGCGCTGCACCATAGCTCGGACCGGTTTGACTTTCGGCTGTTCGAGGCTCATGAACAGATCGGCGGCAATGCCATTACCGCCGACATGCCGCAGGCTGACGGCAGCACGATTCCCTTCGATATTTCCGTCACCGCCTGCATACCCTCGGTCTATCACCACGTTCTGCTGTTGATGGAGCAGTTTGGCATCGAGTTGATCGATACCAAATTCAGCTACAGCGTGAAGTACCGCGGCCAGGTGTACGCCCACGACTTCGATTCCGACATCAGGCGGCAACTCCAATCTGAGATTGCGCAGTTCCAAAGACTCCTGCGGCGTCTCCATTGGTTTGGAGGTCTGACCCGTTCCCAGTCGAAGCTACTGAACGCTTTGAATCCCTTCAACTACCTGAGCATGGGAGCATTGCTGAACCTCGGCGGCTTCTCCGGGGACTTTAGATACAAGATACTCAAGCCAATGTTCGTCAATTTCCTCATGGCGACGAACGTCTTCGATATGCCCGCGGCGCTCTTCGCAAGATATCTCGAGTTCTTCGACATCGAGTCCGCTACGCCGATGCAGACGTGGGACCGGGGCACGCGCCGCATCTACGAAAATCTGTCAGCCGGTTTCCGAGACAAGATCTATCTCAACCGCCCGATCCGCAAGGTATATCGTCAGGCAACCGGCGTCGTGGTCGAGGACGAAAACGGTGAACGGGAGACCTTTGACGAGGTGATCTTCGCGAGCAATGCCAACCAGACGCTGATGATGCTCGACAAGCCCACGTTTCTGGAGCGCTACATTCTCTCGTCGATACGCTATGAGAGCGAACTCCACAACCATACCGTCGTTCATTCCGACTCTTCAGTCCTGCCGGACAATGAAGTGAAGCCGCTGACCACGCGGAGCAACCACATCGAGCAGTACGGCGCGCGACCGGACAATTATGAGATCACGTACATCATGCACAACCAGCAACCGTGGGCTCACCGCTCGGACAAGCCGTGCCTGGTGACCTACAACCCCATCAGTACTATTGATGAACAGAAGGTCGTTAAGAAGTGGTGGTTTCAGCACATCGTCCATGACGTGCGTCACGTAGCGTGGCTCGTCAACCTGTTCCGCTTCATTCAGGGCAAGCGGCGCACGTGGCACTGCGGCGCGCACACGCTGATCAACAGCCAGGAGACCTGCCTCGTCACCGGACTTGCCACCGCCAGGCAGCTTGGCGCGGACTACCCTTTCAATGATCCCGCGGCCAAGCGGATGTTCAACTATTACGGCAGGATCATGTACGGCTGGCGGTTTCGAAAGGCGTAGCGGTGCAAGCGGTAAAGGGGCTTGTCAAATCGAGGCGGGCCGGACAAGAGCCGATGCAGGTGGAGCATCCCGTGTCTTCAGTCAGCAGAACTGCCGTTCTCGCTTAGGTCGGGATAGAACTGGGCACAGTAGCGCCGATACCTGGTGATCTCGCCGTCGGACTTGCAGAGGCGCGGGCGGGATTGGTACCGCTTGCGGCTCCAGATGATCTCATCCTGCAGCACTTCCCGCTCTTGCTGAGACGCGGTGAACCTGTTCATGACGGGCGCGCGCAGCCCCACCGGGAGAAACCCCAGGCCGGCAAGCCAACGCTTCGGCTGGCGTATCTCCCGCACTTGCGAGACCAGCGACATCTCTATGAGCGTGCCGTCGACAGGGGTCGACAGTACCCACAGGCGCATGTCCATGCCGATTGAGTGTTCGCGGATATCCACGAACGAGTACCCCAGTCCATAGACGTGGGTATCGGCAGAGAGATCAAACGTGAGTTTTGCGATTTTCGCAATCGACCGCGTGGACCTGAAGTTGAAACGGCTCCTCAGATAGGGGCCGTCCACCGATACCGGTTCCACACGTTCCACGGCGCCAAAGCCGTGGATGTAGCGCAGATGGGCCAAGTCAACCGCGTTTTCCGATGTCTCCTGCGGATGGCCGGCAAAGCGGACAGTGCGGATTTCCAGGTCGCACCAGCCGTCTTCGTCCACTGAATTCGCAGGCAACCGCCACTGCGGTTCTCGTCCCTCAATGCCCCACCAGGCAAAAATTATGCCTGCGATTTCCTCTGTCTCGAAGGTGCGCAGCCCAGTATATCTGGGTGGCGGAGCGTACGGCGTTGCCACGCACGTGCCGGTGGCGTCGAACGCATAGCCATGGAAGGGACATACCAGCCGACCCTCGCGGACGCGTCCCCCGGCGGTAGGACTGAGATCGGAGCCCAAGTGCGGGCAGTAGGCCTCAGCGACGCAGATGCGCCCGCTCTCATCGCAAAAGGCGACGATGTTCTCGCCCATCCATGTCTTCTGGATGAGCTTTTCCTTCTCTATTTCTTTGCGGCTTGCGATGAAGTACCAGCCCTCCGGAAAGGGGGATGGCAGTGTGCCGTTCTCAGACGGCTTGAGTTGGGTTATCATCTTTGACACCTATCGCACTAAATCTCGATTGACAGCATGATCGCCAATAAACTAACCTAAATCAATAATAACAAAGCTATTTGTGTATCACACTGCCGGCGCGCTATCGCCCAATGTGCGCCGCATCCTCATTAGTGCGTAGAGTCCATTCCCTTTCTTGATCACGTTAAGGGCAGCCTTCCCAACTCTTTACCATGCTAACATGGCCTCCCAGGCTTCAAGTCGTACAAGGAGGTAAGACTTGTGTCTGTCACAACAGACCGCGTTGCCACCCATGAGCTAACGCTGCCGCAAGAACTCGTCCTGATGTTCCTCAACGAGGAGACCGGCTACTTCCACCAAGTGCCCGGCTGGAATTTGAACTGCGCCATCATTGGCGCCCTACTGGCGGAACTCTTGATCAGATACCGCATTGACGCGGATGGGGAATCCCTTAAAGTTCTGGACCGGACAGAGACAGGCAATCCCGTCTTGGATCCCATTCTTGCGAGAATCGCAAACGAACCGGAAGAGCAAACTGTTCAGTATTGGGTCGAGCGGCTCGTCTTTCGCGCTCCGGCAATCATCGATCTGATTCTGGAGCGCTTGGTCGAGCAAAATGTCCTGGATTATCACGAGGGCGAATTCTGGACGCTGGCGCGCACTTCCTGGCAAACGGAAGTTTACGCTAGATCCCGCGGCACCACTGCGGTTGAGTTCGTCAAGACGCGCGTGAACAAGACGATCTTCGACAATGAGATTCCCAGCCTAAGAGATGTCATCATTATCTGCCTCCTCGATACGTGCGACGTCCTGCGCTTCATCTTCCAACTTGAAGATGAGTCAGAGGAACGCATCAAACTCATCTGCAGGATGAGTTTGATCGGCCGGTCCGTCGCCGAGGCGGTTGCCAACAGTTTCGCGGGACCGCTGCTCCAGCGGTCCGCTCTTGCCAAACAGATTCCGGTTGTCCCGTTGCACAAGGTGCTGCTCAACCCGCATGTCCGCAGCGGCAACATTCCGGCGATCTTTGCGGTGCTTCGGCAAGAGTACGGCCCGGTGTTTCAGTTACGCCCGCCCTTTTCCGAGCCCCTCATCTTCATGGCCGGGCCCCGCGTCAATCAATGGGTCCAACAGAACGGGCGCCACTATCTGAGAGCGAGGGATTACTTTACCGACTTCGAAAAGGTCTACGGCGCGTCCGGGCTCATACCTGCCGTGGATGGCGCCGACCACTTCCGGTTGCGCAAGGCCATGTCTCCCGGAAATTCGCGCGAGCGGCTGGAGACACAACTGGATGAGGTCTATCGTAGCGTCCGGACCTATATGGCGGACTGGAAGGTCGGTGAATCCTACCCTGCACGGTCGCTGAGCCGGCGGATGATCAATGCGCAACTTTCGCCGTTCTTCATCAGCATAGAATCACAAGATATCATCGACGACCTCATGGCATATAAAGAACGAGGGCTGTCCACGCACGTCGCGCGGATCCTGCCCAAATTCATGCTCTATACCCCCGGCATGAGACGCCGGGCGAAAAGAGTCGAAGAGGTGGTGAACCGGGTCCAAAGCGTCCATACCCCCGCCCATCGCGCGGGTCGTCCGCGGGATCTCGCGGATGACCTGCTCAGCCTGCATGCCAGCGATCCGCAGTTCCTGCCGGAATCTAATCTGGCGTTTGTGCTCTCGGCGCCGCTGCTTGCCAGCATGTACCTGGGCGATTCGCTAAGCTTCGCGGTCTATGCCATGGCGGCGCAGCCCGACATGTACGCAAGGATTCAGAAAGAAGCCGACGCCTTATTTGAGAATGGCGATCCGGAGGGCGAGGACTTCACCCTGGAAGCATTGGACGTCACGCACCGCTTCCTCATGGAGGTCATGCGCATGTACCCGGTTGTGCCCATGTCCATTCGCAACGTCATGAACGCCTGTGTGGTGGAGGGCTTCGAGTTGCCGGTGGGAGCGCGGATCCATATCGCCACGACCGCCTCGCACTACATGGAAGACGCCTTCCCCGAACCGTTCACCTTCGATATCGACCGCTATGCGGCGCCGCGCTATGAGCATCGCAGCCGGGCGTACGCCCCGTACGGCCTGGGCACGCACACCTGTCTCGGCACGCGGATGATGGAACGGCAACTGGCTATCAACGTGCTGATGATCGCGCACTACTTCAGGCTCGAGGTGTCCCCCGAGAAGTTCAGGCACAAGCTCACGTTCAGCCCCCTGCCGAACAACAAACCAAGCAAGAAGCTGAAGTTCGTCATTGCCGAGCAGAGGCGCGAGATAAACGTCTAATGCACCATGAGATCGCCCGAGAGACCGGTAAGGCGAGGGGCTAAAGCGGTTTGCGGGCCAGGAAACAGTACAGAGGCGTGAAGATCCCGGTCTTGCCGCCTGCGACATAGGCGTTGGCAGTCCGATCCAGCAGCCTTATGACACGGGCGGAGCCCGTCGGGAACACCCGCAGCACCTCGGCCAGCCGGGATGCCCCGAACATCGCCTTGCGGCCCAGCGGCATCCTGATAAGGGCGTTGCCGAGCGTGCCGTGCCGGGCTTCCATGGGCCGATACCACGGCGTGGTCGGATCGTCTTCGCCAACGGCCCGATCTATCCCCTCGATGACTTGAAATCCCGCCGTTTCGAGGTCACGGTTCACCTCGTCCGTCGTCTTTATATCCTTGAGCGCGATGCCGTGCATCAGTTCTTTCTTGATGGCCTCATGTCGCTCGTCACCGGGATCGAACATGCCCGTCATGCACATTTCCTGGCCCCAGAAGAGTGCCCCGGGTTTCAGCACGCGGTAAATCTCGGCGAACGCGCCTGCCTTGTCCGGCGCATGGCACGTCGATTCAATCGCGTATCCCCGGTCGAATGTGTCGTCCGCAATAGCATCCATGTCCATGAAGCTGCATGCGAGGTAGTCGGTCATATGGTCGAGACCCGCCTCGGCGTCCAACGATCTCGCCTTGTCCAACTGGATTTCATTACTATTGACCCCGACTACCCTGACACCGGCCTCCCGGACGACACGGCGCAGCGGACCGCCGACACCGCAACCGACATCGATCACCGTCATGCCCTCCCCCAACTCCAACTTGGCGATCATCAGCCGCTGGTGACGGGTCTTGGAGTCCTCCAGGCTCTCTTGGGGCGACAGCGGCGCAAAGTGGAGGGATTCACCCCAACCGAACTCCATGAACTCGCCGCAAAGGTCGTAGTATTCCTTGACGGTTTCGGTGTGGTCGTAGTCCGTCGGGCCCGCGTCCTCATCGCGCGCTCTGTCCATCCATTCATCGAAGCGATTCACGCGACTGTGAACGTCCGTCCCCTGAAATTGGGCCTTCAGCCCGCTGGATAGTTTGCGGAGTAGCATGGCGCTTTCCTATGCGGTGTACTGTTTCTACACGTACCGCTGATCTATGGCCTCGATCTCCAAGTCGAGCTCGTCCGCCCAGCGCTTCACTTTGGAGCGCAGCCGCACGTTCTGGTATGCGCCCCAGACCGTCATCGCGGGTGGAACCACCAGAATGGACACGATCAGCGAGTAGAGGATCGTTATCGACGCCGTGATGGCGAACTGCTGGGACGCAAGCAGCGGCGAAGCCACGAGCGCTCCAAGCCCGAGCGCCGTTGTCAGCGCGGAACCCAGCAGCGCCGAACCGGTGGTCGCGAGCGTCCGGATGGCCGCTTGCTCCGGGTCCCGCCCGCGGGCGTATTCCTCGCGGTAGCGATGGATCACGTGGATGGTGTAGTCCACGCCGATACCTACCGAGAGCGCCGTGATGATAGACGTGACGAGTGAATACGGAATGCCCAGCAGCGCCATGGTGCCCAGCACCGAGATGAGCACGAGCACAATCGGGCCCACCGCGATGATGGACAGCGCCGGCTGGCGCACCGTGATCCAGAAGAAGAGCGCCAGGACCCCGAGCGCCACCGCGATAGTCGTAGTAATCGCCTCCGTCTGCCGTTCTGTAATGGCATCCGTTATTGTGATACCAATGATACCCTCGGACGTTGCTACGATAGCGTTGTCATCACCGAGCCAGAGGTCCTCTAGGGAATCTTGGATGAGCTTCGCCTGATTGGTGTCACCCGCGTAGGCCGGGAACTGAAGCAGTATTGCGTCAATGCCCGCCGGATCGTTGACCAGCAGATGCGCCAGGGTTGGGTCCTTGGCTTGGAGTCTATCGAGCAATTCCTGCATCTGTGCTGTATCAAGCCGTACGCTGGCGGAGGCTTCCCGGAAGAGTGCGGCGAGTTCCGGGTCATATTTGTCGCTAGGCTCGCCGCTGTCGGTGATCCAGTCGCGTACGAGCAACTCATACGAGGCCTGGATCGGTCCCGCCGCGGCGCTCGGCCGGCGTTCTTCATCTGCGAAGGCAGCCGTGAGGTCGCGCAGGTTCAGCAGCGTGCGGGTCTCCGTCGCCTCGGCCCTCACGAGCACGCTGACTATCTCCGTGGCGCCGCCAAAGGCCGCATCGATGGTGTTCATATCCGTGAGCAGGCTCCCACCTCTCGGCAAGATGTCGCGGATATTGAATTCCGACTTGATCCCCGTGGCCGCATACCCCAGCCCGATGGTGACCAAGAGCACAACGACGAGGTAGGGCGCCGGGGCGCGTGTGACACTCCTGCCCAGCAGTGTCGCCAATCCCTCGATACCGGGCAAGGCAGTCGCAACCAGACGGGGCTGCTTGAGCTTGCCCCGGGCTTCCCGCCGCCGGTCGATGATCGTCCGGCCGGCCGGGAGCAGCGTGAGCATCACGATGAGGGTCATGCCCACACCCAGTCCCGCGATCACGCCGAAATCACCGATGATTCCAATAGGAGAAAACAGACTTACCAGCAGACTCACAATTGTCGTGACGGCCGCCAGCACCAGCGGGATGGTGACGTTGCGCAGACCCACACGAGCGGCCTCCGCCACCGGCAAGTCTTCGTGACGCTGCTCGCGGTAGTGCGAGACGATCTGAATCGCGTAGTCCACCGTAAGGCTGATCACAATGATGGGCACCATCGACGTCAGCGAGTTGGGCGGGCCGGTAATGCCCAGCGCGTAGGGTCCCAGCCAGCCCTCCACCCCAATAATCCATAGCAGCGAAATGAGCAATCCGGCCAGCGTGAGCAACAAATCCGAAAGCGTGCGCAAGAAGAGCAGGATCAACCCCGCGATCAGTAGGAGCGCCAGCCCCACCAACGGTCCCATCCCCTCCTGCGTCGCTCGCTTGTACTCGTCCTCGATCACCACAGGCGAGATGCTGCTCACTTGCAGCGGGCCTTCAGCCGCCAGCGCGGCCTCACTGATCTTGCGTTCGGCGTCTTGTATGCGCTCATCGCCCGTGTCGCGCAAACGGATAATAGCAATCGCGACTGAAGTGCCGTCCGCGTCGGCGCCCGTCATTGCGCTAAGCACCGCCTGGATTTCCGGAGGGCCGCGGGCGGCGTCGATTTGCGCTTGCGTGACGGACGCCACGTTGTCCACCTGAAGCACGGCTTTGATCAGCAGCACGGGCGCGATGAGGGGATCGACCGGCGCCAAGAGCGCGCTCACTTCCGGATCGCTGACGATCTCATCGATGAGAGCGTCCATCTGCGCGAGACCGCCGGGCGTAAGAGCGTTCCCGCGAAAGAGCAGCGTGACTACATTAGCTTCGCCAGCGTCGCCAAATAGCTGATCGATCTCATTTATCGCTTCGGCAACGGTACTCCCTGGAGGAAGTATCGCCTCATCTCCGGGGGGTGGCGCGCGACGCACCGCTCCGGCGGTCAAGAATATGGTTATGTTGAGGATGACGAAGATCGTCATCCAGGGACGAGCCGTTACCAGCCCAGAAAACCAACCAAGTGTGCGACTCAGGGATTGCATTTCTACCATAGTGATCCCCCTATGCCGGGATGCAGCTCGGCCGTTGCATACGGCTCTGGCAGTATGAAAAGCAGCTAACGAGTCAACACCGGAACCGTCGCTCTACATGCTGTACTTGCCACTGTGGGGAAATCATAACAGGGATTGAGGGGATTTGCCCCACATGCCCGCAAATCCGTAGAGGCCATTCACTGCAACAATGTAACCAGCGCAAACTACCAGCCTGCCCCCACTTTCTTGTGATCCGTCGCAGCGGAGACAACCTGAGGCCAACGCATCCCACACATGCCGCTCACAAGCTCATGCGAGCATCCGCGCGGGCCTTCCACTTGGCGTAATTGGGGGATTGCAAGAGCGCGCCGTTCGGCTGCACAACTAACCGGCCGTTCTGTCCGCGCGGATCGCCCCGTTCCTCGTTCACGCGGGCGAGCAATGCGCGCAATTCGTCAATGCGGCCCTGTGCCGCGGCGTTCCCAGCGAGATCGCGACATTCCTGCGGATCGTCAACCAGATTGAAGTACCGCTCCTTTCCCGTATGGTGGAACCAGGTGTACTTCTCCCGCTTCGTCGCGATGAACTGCATGCCTTGGTCCCAGCCATGGATTCTGGTTTGTTCCCCTTGCAGGAAATCGCGCCATTCAGTTTCTTCGCCGCGCGCGAGCGAAAGAAGGCTCTTACCGTCGACGGATTCAGGGATCTCCACCCGCGCGGCGTCAAGCACGGTCGGCATGAGATCGCGAAGTTCGATTATCTCGTCGCAAGACCCACCGCGCTCCTCATCCCACGTGTCCGGATACTTGATGAAGAACGGGATACGCGAGGAACCGTCGTTGGAGTAACCCTTGCGCCACAGACAGTGGTCCCCGAGCATGTCGCCATGGTCTGAGGTGAAGATGAAGAGTGTGTTGCGCAAGGCATCGCGATCGCGCCAGCTACACTCATAGAGGAAACGGCCCACCTGATGATCGATGAAGGTGATGCTACCGTAGTAAGCCGCTCGTGTGCGGTGCACCTGTGTGTCAGGAGCCCGGCCGCGCCAAGCAGTGGTGCTGGCAATCGGCTCGTCGTATGCTGCGGCCCAGTCGCCCATGGACGGCATGGGAATATCAGGGTTGTCCTTATACATATCGAAATAGACCGGTGGGGGATCGTAGGGCGCATGGGGACGCGTGAATGACAGCCACAGGAAGAACGGACACGTGGGATCGCGCCGCTCGATGAACTTGACCGCTTCGCTCACGGTCCAATGGGTGGCGTGCAGGTGTTCCGGCAAGTGGCTTGGCCGGCCCATCAAGCTATTCCACTCGAGACCATGGTCGAGGTCACCGATTTTCCCGGCTGTCTCCGCGCGCAGCCAAGCCATATAGTCAGTCCAGAGACCACGGCCCGTGCTATCCTGCACGGCTTCATAGAACCCGTAGAGCGCGCGTCTGGGAAACTGGTCCGACTTCCCTATGCTCGCAGTGTGGTAGCCAGCCTTCATCAGCTCGCCCGCCAGCGTCGCCGGGAAGTCCAAAGCGTCTTGGCCTGCGCCACTGCCAAGCCGTCCGTGATTCCACTGGTCCATGCCCGTCATCATGGCGGCCCGCGACGGCAGGCAGGACGGTGAACTCGTGTAGCACCGCGTAAACCTCACGCCGCGCCCGGCGAGCTCGTCGAGATACGGCGTTTCCAAGACCGGGTTCGCGTACCCAATGCAGTCCGAGCGCTGCTGATCGGTGATGATTACGACAATGTTCGGGCGCTTTGACATGACCTCTTCCTCCTGAAACTGCTAGCGGCAAGTTGGATCTCTTGAATAGAGCGCGATTGGGAATCAGCCTTCATCTCTGTTGCAGACCGTACAGCGGGCACCGGTGCAGGCATTACTCCATGTAAGTAAATGATGCAGACTAGGCAAATAGTATCTCTATGCCAAAAATGCTGTGTCCTCCAAGCGATTGCGTAGTATACTCTCTTTAGTGAAAGGAGAGCGACTGAATGGAGCATGTAGCAAGCTGGGCGCCTACTATCGTGGCGGTTATTGCATGTCTCGGTTTGATTTGGCGCATTGAGACTCGCATATCGGGTGTCGAGCTCAGGTTAGGCAATCGTATTACAGAACTCGAGTCCCGTATATCAGGCGTTGAAACACGACTAGGTGAACGCATAGCGCGCATTGAAGGACTACTCGAGGGCTTCTTCATGCAAGCCGGCAGACAGGGCGAAGAATAGACAACCTATATCTGGTTGCTCGGTCGTCCAAGCGCTTGCGCGACAAACGCCTTGACGTTTACCCACTCCCCCTCGCGCCGGATCGACTCCTCCGCCGCCAGGCAGATTACCGTGCTCTCCATACCGGCTTCCGGCGTTGCCGGCGCCGGTTTGTTGTGGGCGACGCAATCCAGAAAGCGAAAGGCCTGGGTCAGGTCTCCGGAGTGCCCCGGCATGTTGCTGTCACGGCTGACGTGATAGACGGCACGGTCATTGAGCGGCCGGCGGCCGTAGACCTCCACCGATCCGCCCTTGACGATAATGCGCCCGTTGGCGCCGACAGCATCCAGCACCGCGCCGGGCCCGGTGGAAGGCGGGGAAAATAGACAGAGCTGCAAGCACCCCTTCGCGCCGTTCTCGTACTCCACCAGCACCCAGGCATGATCGATGATGTCGTTGTTTTCCGTAAGTACGTGCTGGCCGCCAATGCCCATCACGCGTTCGGGTTTCGCATCGACAAACCAGTTGAAGAGATCAAAGCTGTGGCAGTCCTTTTCATTGAGGGCACCACCGCTCTGGGACTGGCTGTAGCGCCACGGTGTCGGCGCAAACGGCGGGCGTATTGTCCGAGCCAGGACCATCTGAGGCTGGCCGATCTGGCCGCTTGCCACAATCTCGCGTCCTTTGGTCACCGCCGGATTGGACCGCTCGTTAAAGCCCATGAAGCACTTGCCGCCGCTGCGATGCGCGGCGTCCACGATTGCCTGGCAGTCCGCTACCGTGGTCGCCAGCGGCTTGTCGCAGAGCACCCAAGCCCCGGTTTCCATTGCCGCGCAAGCAATCTCCCGGTGGGTGAAGTTGGCGCTGACCACGACGACGGCGTCCAGATTGGCTTCGTCCAGCATGCGGCGATAATCGGTGTAGTTTGCTGGCGCATCCCGCCCGAATTCCTCAGTGAGTATCTCATTGGCTGTCGCCAGATGATCTTCCTGTACATCGCACACCGCCACAATATCTGCCTTGAGGTCTCGGGTCTCCACGATCCCATATTCCTCGAGACTGCGCGCATACTGCTTATACATCTCTTCGGGAAACGCAATGTCCCGGGATTCACGCAGCACGGTGCCCCAATACGAGGTCCGCTTCGTGTGGCTCCAGTGCCGGTCCGCCCCCAAGTACGCGCGGCGGTCGACCTCACTAATCCATCGCAGGTAGTTCTGCCCGCGGCCGCCAATACCGACAACGCCGACCCGAATTGCGCTCATTCCTGCTATCCTCGTTTCCGTCTTTATCCTGCTGCCATTTTAGAAGCGGCCCCACGAGCGCTTGTGGCAAGTTGCGAGTTTCAGTCACAAACGCAACCGTTCGCGCTGAGCTTGTCGAAGCGCGTTCCGTGAGACAAAGAACTCGCCGCGGATGACCTTAGGTTAACTGTGCAAAGTCCCAAGACGCCACATCTCCGCAGATCTTGGTTCTGCGGAGATGTGCAACTGCACTACTTTGCAGCTAAATTCGCAGGAGTGGCCTCTAACTCTTGAGCCTGCCTGTCTCCTCCAGCCGTGCGACCCACAAGGCATCCAGTTCCCGCGCTACCTCTTCCACCGACTTCGTGCCTTCCCAAATCTGCGGGAGCGCCGCGCGCGCGCTTTGGTCGAAGAATCTGCCGTCCCAACTACCGCCAAAGGGCACCACGGCGAAATCGGGATTCTGCAGGAAACGAGTCCTATTCGGCGGCGTTGTCAGGTACTCCGACCAGAAGTACTCATTGGCCTCGATCAAAGCGGTCGGAGAACCGGCCGGGAAGGAAATCGCCCGAGCAACCGCCCACTCGCCGCCATCGTAATTGCAGAACCACTTCAGCACCTCCCAGGCTGCGTCCTGGGAATCCGATGTGCTAAACATAGAAGCGCCACCGGAGCCATGGAACGTAAACCTGCCTTCCGGGCCCTGCGGCATGACGCCGACATCGAAGTCAAGCCCTTCCACCGCGGCGAGACGAACCGCCGCCCACTCCGGCAGGAAAGAAATCGCTATCTTGCCTTCGGAAAACCCATTCCGCCAACCCAATGCCGGGTAGGGGTGGGTGCGGTCCTTCAGCATCAGGTCGGCCAGGTACTGCAGCGCGGTGATCGATTTGGGATCGGTAATGACCGACCGCGTATTGTTATCGGCGAGAAAGCCACCGCCAAACGACCGCAGCACATGGTCGATTCGCACCAAGCGAAACTCCACGCCCCATGATTCCGGTTCGCCGTCATTGTTGGCGTCCTTGGTCAGGATTCGGGCCGCGTCACGAAGATCGTCCCAATCCCAGTTCTCGTCCGGTTCGTCTACGCCGGCCTCTGCGAGCAGTGTTTTGTTGTAATACACACCTTCCGTGGCATGATTCCACGGCAAGGCCCACAGCCCACCTGCCGGCTCGCGATAAAACTCGGTGACACGCGGGTAGTACGCGCTAATGTCGAAGTCGGCATCCGCCTTAATCAAGTCATCCAAGTTGACCACCACACCGTCGGCGGCGTACGTAAAGTGCCCGCCGGACATGTGCACCACGTCCGCACTCGCGCCGGCGGCGACAAACGTCGCAATTTGCTGCTGATAGTTCACGCCCGCCTCGGCAATGATCAACTTGATCTGAATCTCCGGCGTCTTTTCATGGAAGTTCGCCAGCAACGTATCCATGGCGTCGGCATTGCGTCCGGCAAACGGCCCGATCAGGAAGTCTACGTCGGTCGGCTCAGCCGGTTTGGGCGCCTCTGCCGGCTTCTCTTCCTTTGGCGCCTCGGCCTCTTTCTCTTCCATGGCCGGGGCGGTCTGCACCGTTCCGCAGGCTGCCAGACCCAGCACGCCTAGCGTTGCACCAAGGCCCTGCAAGAGCCGGCGTCTGCTCAAACTAGTGAACTCCGCCTTCATGCTCGTGTCCTCCTGAATAACTCCAAATTGCTCAAACTAAAGCTACCATACTACACACTCTTGAGGCAGTCCAGTCACATACGCAGTTGCTGTGCGCGGAGCGCCAAATCTCGCAGATTCCTACGGTACTGCAAGCCCTGACAAGAAAGGCGTCTTGGCCAATCTACTCTTACCCGCGTACTGGAGCGACAATAATCTGTGTGGCATAATCGGGAACGCTGCTTCGGAAGTGGAGTTTTGAGCAAAGACTCTTGCTTCTTAGAATTGCCAACCACGTAACTCAAGTGCACAAGAGCTAAATTGGTATCGACTGCCCAAGATGCCTAACATAAGACCAAGCAAGACATGAAGCCTCAGCAACCCCCCGAAGACCCGCAATCACCGCCCAATGGGCCCGAAACACCCACTGACCGGTTCTTTGCTGCCGCCTCTACCGGATTGACCCAGTGGTGGCGGTGGGTTCTGGGCGCAAGCGCTGTGATCGGCATATTCTTGGGCGTCGTTTTGGTAGTTTCCCAAGCCTGCAAATCCAGCGCCTTGGCGTTCATCTGTGACAACGAGGTGTACGGTGTCTCTGTCTTGCTTGAGTTCGGCTTACGTTACCTTCATCATGCGGGAGCCCTCATTGGCGTTTGGCTCGTCGCAATGCTTCTCCAGAAGAAGACCTTGACACAGGTAACCACCGGCAGGACATCATTCGACTACAGCCGCGTTCTCTTTGCCGCGTTTGCCTTGCTGTGTGTCGCCAGCGTGGTCCTACTGCTGTACAGACTCATGCCGGGTGTGGAGATAACCTTCCAGGCGCAAAGCCTCCGGGAGTATCTGCCCCTCGTCCTAGCTGTGCTTATCTTCGTTTCGATTCAGTCCGGCGCTGAAGAAGTATTCTTCCGTGGCTACATACTGCAAGGTCTGTCGCTGCTCACCAGGAACAGGCTGGTTCTCGCCCTTGGCACGGCGTTTCTCTTCACCGTCCCACACTTTGTTACCAACACCGACCTCGAGGCGATTCAAGTCGTAATTCTTACCCTCGTGCTCATGCCCCCAGGCATACTCCTTGCGGTGATGACGCTGCTCGACGGTGGTATCGAACTGGCGGTGGGATACCACGCGATGCAAAACATCTTCAACAAGCTGGTATTGAACCTTGAGGTCGGGAGAGCATCGTCATCCTCTCTGTTCGTAGCCGATGCGGACCAAGCGGCAGCGCTTACTATCTACTTCGTGCACATCTTTGGTTTGGCACTTGCGCTTCTCGTTCTCAATCTGAGGTATAAGTGGTTCGCGTACCCGTGGAGCAAGTCTGGGCACAAATCTTGACCTCCAACAGCCCCAGCGGGCGAGTGCAATCTCAAATCAGTAAACAGTATCGCTGAGCGCCCTGGAGGTGTTCCACTATGACCGTGCTCGCGTTGTTGCTCGTGCTGGCGGCGGCCTTGGCGCATGCCACGTGGAACCTGCTCCTCAAGCGTAGCGGCAGGCCCCTCATCTACACGTGGAACATCTGCGTGGCCGGTACCATTGCCACGCTACCGGTTGCGTTGTACGTACTTGCCGGTGCATCGGTTTCGCTTGTTGGCTGGGGATTTTTCCTGGGTACGGCGATCATCCACGCGTTCTATTTCATACTGCTTGCGCAAGCTTACGAACACGGCGACATGTCGCTCGTCTATCCGCTGGCCCGGGGCATGGGCGTGGCGCTCACGCCCATCGGCGCGGTGCTCATCCTTGGCGAGCACATCAACCTGCCGCAGGGGCTCGGCATCGCTGGGATTGTCTTGGGACTGCTCATTCTCCAGATTCCCCCGAACCTCTCGCGGCAGACCCTAGCCGCGCACTTTCGACCGGCGGCCGGCCTCGTGTTCGCGGCCGTCACCGGCGTGACCATCGCCACGTACACGCTGTGGGACAAAGTGGGTGTTTCGCACGTGCCGCCGCTGCTCTACGTGACGGGCGCATTCCTCGGCCCGGCCATATCGATGTCGTGGCTGCTCCGCCGCCGGGTAGGCACGTTGATCGCGGTGTGGCGCGCACATCCGGTTACGATGGCCGCCGGCGCAGTGCTCTCGCCGCTTGCGTATAGTCTTGCGCTAGTTGCGCTTTCCATTGCGCAGGCGAGCCAGGTGGCGCCGCTGCGGGAGGTAGGTGTCGTCATAGGCACAGTGCTGGGCATCGTGGTACTGCGCGAGGCATCGCCGGTGCCGCGCATCGGTGGCGCGGTTGTGATTGCCTTGGGCGCTATCCTGCTCGCGTACAGCAGCGTGACGGTCTAGAGTGCCACCCTCTGAGGATGCGCGTTCTTTGCGCAAAGAGGCGGGGGACAAGCCCCCGCGCTACGTCTCGGCCCGTTGCGGGGCGCGGGCGGACTTCCCGTCCGATGCCAACCCAAACCCAACAAGCAAGAATCCCTCTCTCCCTGGGGAGAGAGCCGGAGTGAGGGGAGATAATCCAAGACAAGAACGCGCTCCAATAGGCGCGGCCGAACTACGCTACTTGCGCCAGCACCGCATCAAGCGCCTCTTTAGCGATCTTTAGCGACACTTCACGCTCTTGGTTCCGGAATTCCTCGTCAAATATCTCGATTGCCACGTAGCCGTCGTAGCCGATTTCGGCAATGGCCTTAAACCACCCGGTCAAATCAATGACACCTTTGCCCGGCAGCACGCGTTCCGTATCTTCCAGGGTCATCACGTTGTCGTGCGGCGAGTCATTCACGTGCAGGTGGACGATGTCCGAGGCGCGCAGTGAGCGAATCTGGTCCAGGTTCCCTTCGCTTGTGAAATAGTGGAATGAATCAAGAATCAGACCCACGTTAGGCCTGCCGGTCTCACGAAGCATTTCAATTGTGTCCGGCACGTTATTGATGAAGGGGTGCGGCTCCTCCAGCCGATGCGTGCGCAGTCCCAGGAACTCCAATCCGATGGCGATGCCGTAAGGTTCCGCTCGCTCAGCAAGAATTGCCGTTCGATCTCGCAGAATCTGTCTTACCTCGTTTGGCGGCAGCGGCATGCGGTTCGGGAATGAGGTTCCCGTGCGCCGGCACCCAACTGACGCCGCAAGCGCGCAATTCTCTTCAAATTGCTCCAGCGATCCCATAAACTCCGCTTCCGGGGCAAATATGCCCGCCGCTAAGAAGCCCATGAAGGCCGGCGCGGTATCGTGCGCGGCAAAAAGGTCACGCGCCGCCGCAGGCGATGTTTCCTCGACTAACGCCCGCACTGCGGCAAAAGACGCATCCACGCCGGGAAACTTAAACTGCTTGGCGAGTTCGAGCAGCTCTTCCAGTGAAAAACCTGCTTTCAAGATTGAACCATGGATCGATGGACGAGGCATGTTCATGTTCAACTTCTCCAGTTATTCCCGCTCACATGCGGGTCTTTACTACCGCATACCTAAACTTTGGAGTCTATGTTGTAACTCTAGTGCCGGAAGTTCGCGCATGTCCCGTACCCAATGCGAAAGTCTCCTACATCGGTTTGGTATAGTCGACCTCCCAAAAGCCTTCTTCCTCTAGCAGAGCCGCCGGCAGGTCGGGCCAGCCTGCGCTGCCGCCCCCCGCCGCATACATGTCGAGGGCACGCTGCTTTGCTGCCGGATCGGTCACGGGAACGCGCCGGTCGGGAGACGGTTGCGCGTCCGATTCCTGCAAGTATACAAACACCCGTGCCTCCCGCGGTACGACCTCACGCAGCGACCGCGCGATAAGCCGTCCTACCGCCGCGACCGTCGCATCCGTGCTCTCAGGTGAAGGCAAGTATATCTCTCTGGGGTTCAGTTCAACAAGTACGTCGTTCAAGTCATGGAGGATCGCGTTGAAAGAATAGGGCACGCCCTGACCCGAACGCGCCATGCGATACGGGGTTGTGCCTGCGTCGAAGAGACCGTCCTTCTCGGTATATGGTGAACGAACCACTCTATCCGGCGCTTCCGCCGTCAATTCATGCAGAGCGCCATCGGGGTACGCGAGAAATATGACATCCTCCGGCTCCACACCGAGCGCGCTCCCCGCCACCTGGATAGCCAACTCTTGCAGCACAGACGCGCCGTTCAGATAGTGACTCGGCGTTGGCGTAGCGCTGGCGGGAAGCTCAGCCAGTGCTCGCGCCACGTCAGATTGGGCATCACCGTTGGTGACATATACGATGACGACGCGCTTGCCCTGTGCGACTGCCTGCCTAATCGTAGTGTACGCCGACACCACGGCGTCACCCGGACGCGTTGCAAAGACCAGCACGTCGGCCTTGGCGATTGGGTCTACGCCAACAGCAGGCGTCGCGGCTGGCACGTAATCAGCGGGCGGTTGGATTTGGGGCTGGGAGCGGACGGCGTCATAGAGCCGACTGATTCGCTGGGTCTGTCTCTCTACCGAACAACCCGACAAGAGCATGATCAGTGGCAGGCACAGCAACCAGCGCGCCGAAACTCTCACCATCACATCCTTCCCACCAAATCGATCAGATTGTCGCCCCGCAGGCAGATTGTCGTGCCATCCCGCCGCACGCTGTTGACGCCGTCGCACGCGTGTACATCGGCATATTCTGGCGAAGTGTACT
The DNA here is from genome assembly GCA_028874195.1 of Chloroflexota bacterium. Taxonomy (GTDB): domain Bacteria; phylum Chloroflexota; class UBA11872; order VXOZ01; family VXOZ01; genus VXOZ01. Next base: position 64,656 of record JAPPLM010000042.1, on the reverse strand, counting down.
GCAAGCACAATTCATAGGGCGGCGAAACTACGAATGGCGGCACCGCCCCCCTGCGCTGTACCGTCCGCGCCGTTGCCAGGCGAATCCTGTCGTGCTGGGCGGCAATCGGCAAAAGCTTGGCCGCGTGGCGGCCCAATCCGGTCTTGACCGAGACGACTTCGACCGCGGGCCCCAACAACGCGCGTGCCTCTTCACACACTTTGTCATCACCGACCACTAAACCGACCGGGATGCCAAAGTAGCCCGCGCACGCCGCGCTCAAGCCAAGTTCGCCTACGGCTATACCGTTGAGCCAAACGTCGCTCCAGCGGGATGAACTCACCGTATGGTCCCGGAAGGCGTGCAACCTGCCCTGCGCGGCGTGGTATCCCAAGCAGATGTACACGTCCATGTCGGGCTCCAAGACGGCATGCTGGGGATACGGCAGGTTTCCCATGTAGACATGCACGCGCGGGTCAAGCTGCTCGATAGGCAAGTTCATGCTGCTGCCGTGATTATCATGCACGATGACGTCGGTTGCGCCGCCGGCAAAGGCCCCTGCCACGGCTGCGTTGACTTCCGCCGCCACCAATCTGCGCCCTTGTTGATACTGCCGCCCGCCAAGATACCGGGAAATCTGCTCGCGCAGCGCGACGCCTGCCAGTCCTTCCATGTCAACGCTCATGTATACCCGCACTGTTGTAAGCCTCCGATGTCCCAGGGCATGCGTCTAGAACTCATCTCATAAATACGTTGTCTGCGCAGACCTGCCCTTCGACAAGCTCAGGGCGAACGGAAGAGCGAAAAATCCGTTCGTGTTGAGGGCTGCGCGAAGCTCTTGCCTGTCCTGAGCTTGTCGAAGGGTCGAAGCTCGAAACGCATGTCGAGACGATTTGTGAGATAGCCTCTAGTATCGCGTACACAGCCGATATGCGCTACACTATGTATACGAACCCGCATCCAGACTTCGGCCCCTCTGCGTATCAGTTTGTTCCTGTGGTAGTCCCCGTTAAGGCCCCTTCGCTCCGCGTAGTTCACGAACGCAATAAGGATTCAATACCATGATCGCTCCGGTTAGTCGCGTTCGCACGTGCATCATCGGCGCCGGTACCAGTGCGCGCCACCACATCGTTGGCTGGCAAGCGGTAGAAGATTCCCAAGTGGTTGCGGTGGTCGATCTGGACGAGTCCCGCGCTCGCGGTTTGGCGCTGGAGTTTGGTATCGAAAATACCAGCACCGGCTACCAGTCGGCTATTGCGCGCCCCGATGTCAATATAATCTCTCTGTGTTCCTCTACCGCGCTGCACGGACCCATTGCCCTGGACGCCGTAGGCAATCACAAACACATCTTCTGCGAACGCAATACCACTCACGTATTGGGCGAGTATGACGAACTCTTGACAACGGCGCGCCGTAAGCGGGTGGCAGTTGGCATGAGTTTCCCACGCCGGTTTTCGCCCAGCTTTACGCGCATCCGCGAGCTAATGGATGAGGAGTTGCTCGGCCGGCCGGTGATTTACCGTGTGCATTGTCTCATGCCCGCCTTGGGCAGCACCTCCGCAAGCGGCGAGTCAGCTAACATGAGAGTATTCCTCGACCTGTTTGCAGACCACTACGATCTGTGGGCGTGGCTCTTTCGTAGTGATGTGGCTCGCGTGACTGCTCGTGGGTTCAGGTGGGAAGATAAGAAATCGGATCAGCGCATGCGACTGGGCAGCGCACCGGATACCGGCGTCGTGCTCATCGAGTATGGCTCTGGGGACATTGGTGTCATTACCGCATCTTGTGGTATGCGCCCGGAGTTCAAGCCATTCCGGACGCACGAGGAAGAGCTCATTGGGCCGCAAGGGGTAATCACCAACATTCAACCCACCCAATTCACGCACAAGAACAACCTGGGAGAAACGCAAGAGTACGAATTTCAACCCCAACACGCCTACACTGAGGCCATTCAAGAATTCGCTAGCCGCATTCGTCGCGGCGAACCGCCCCGCGTCTCCGGCGACGACGGCAGGCGGGCGCTGCGCGTGGGACTGGCTATTACCGATTCTATGGAATCGGGAGAGGTGATAGCCTTTTGAGCAATGGCCCGGCGTAACCTAGGTAGTTGGCAGAGTCTGCCTCGTCTCCTTTTTCAAGCCGTCTATTTCTCATCGAGCAAGACCATTTCGCCCTTCGCTCGCGGTGGGACTCTGGAGCGTGAACGAGCTTAGACTTCTGCATATACGATAGCAAGCCATACATTTCCCCAGTACATTTACGACAGATACTTACCCAAGGACAACGGAGAGCATTTATGTCCACTGAAGAAGCCCGCCCACATGTAACGTACACGATGCTGCTCGACGGCTTGCGTAGTCTTGGACTTACGGACGGCGACACAGTTATCGTGCACTCATCTTTATCTCGCTTTGGCTACGTCGAGGGCGGCGCCGATACCGTAGTGGACGCGCTGCTCGCCGCGGTGGGCCCTGAGGGGACGGTAGCAGTTCCAACGAGCCCGGTGATCTGGAAGGGAGGGTCGCACTTTCACTACATCAAGCACAATCCCATCCTCGACCTGCGCGTGACTCCCTCCAAGCTCGGCGCTATCACGAATGCGCTGCGGGTAAGGCCGGAGGCCCGACCCTCACTTTCGGCGTGCCACACGTTGCACGCGATCGGCGGGCAGCGCGACTGGCTGCTGGCAGGTGCCGAAACCGCCGTCTATCCCACCGGCCCCGGCACGCCGTGGCACCGGAATTGCATCGGGGGCGGCAAGGTCTTGTTGATAGGCATCGGCCAGAATAGCAACACGACCATTCATACCATCGAAGAGGCCGGCGGCGCCCCGATCTTGAGCCAGGAAGTCTTCTACCCCATGGTGGTAGACCTGGAAGGGCGCATTGTGACGGTTCCTACGCGGGCTCATTTGCCCAACCATCCCCGTGCTTTTGAGAAGATGGATGCCGTCTGCCTGGAGCATGGCATCATGCAGGTTGGACAAATCGGCAATGCCACACTGCGCCTCATTGAGGCGCAGCCCTTCCTGGAAATAGGCGTCAGTATCCTCGAGAAAGATCCGCTCTTCCTGCTCGGGTGATTCCCTGGCACAGTATGGGATGCTACGCCAACACACCTGACCAGCAAATTGCGTGTGAATGGGAATCTGCACACGGCAAAGTCCAGTTTGAGGCGAAGGGAACTGCTCGTTAAGAAAACCGGCACTCATTGGCAAGAGAGCAGCCATGCGCGGTCTGGCAGGCCTCGCGAAGCGGCAAATCCGCATCAGCGAATATGATATCATAGAATTGCCACCTGCGAGGTAGGAATTAGGTCTCATAGGGACTTTGTGAGACTGGCCCTCCCTGGAAGTGCCTGCTTCAAGAGGGAAAGACATTGGCAGCATCTAGATCACAACTCGCAACCTCCAATGCCAAGCGGCTGCTCCGCTCATCCGGCCGCCGCTTCACGCGACAGCGCGAGGCTATCTTGAAGATCATCCGCGAGCAGCCCGGACACTTGGGCGCGGATGAGGTCTTTCAGATCGCCCGGCAGCGCGGCCACCGCGTCAGTCTTTCCACGGTCTACCGCACGCTCGATCTCCTGCGAGAGCAGGGGCTCGTGGAAGCAGCGAATCTACAGCAAGACCACCGTCACTTCAAAGCCGCCGGTGACGAGGAACATCACCATCTCGTCTGTGTATCGTGTGAGGAAGTCATCGAGTTTAGCAGCCCGCATATCGACCGTCTCAAGGAAACGCTCCAAGACGAGCACCGGTTCACCATCAGAAACGTCGAACTTGAAGTTGGCGGACTCTGTTCGAACTGCGAGGCCCCCGCTACGAGCTAGCTTCCGCCTGAGAAGTATCGCCCCACCGCGTTTTCGTCCACCGCATTACCTTGATCTCATTGCGTGAACTCGTACCCGCTGTATGGGCACTCTCCGAGCGGCACATCGCTGCCTCCCGCCGGTTAGCTTCTTCAACAGGGGGGCATGCCCTCCCCCACTACAAGCCTATAGGAGCAACGGTCATCTTCCAGCGATCTTTAGCGCTCGTTCGTGTGCGCTTGCCTCTACAGCGTCATCAAGCGGAGGCAGCGACGCGACACCATGACGCCGTTGCAGGGCCTGCACGATCAGATAATCGGCGAAGGCCGGATTCTTCGGCAGCAGTGAACCGTGGAGATAGGTGCCATAGACGTTCTGCCACTGCGCGCCTTCCGTGCGATCTTCACCGTTATTCCCAAATCCGCTTTCAACGGTTGCGAGCGCGGCTGACGGCTCGTGCAGATAGGTTCGTCCGCCGTGGTTCTCGAATCCAACCAATTTGATCCCATGCCACGTCGTGACAATGTTGCCAATGCAGCGTTGGCTGCCTTCACCGGGGTGCATGGTATGGGCCGGCAACACCGCGATGCCGCGCAGTTCGGCGCCGGTGTGATCGCGATAGTATTCGCCAAAGAGTTGGTATCCACCGCACACCGCCAGCGCAACCAGCCCGTCGCGCATGGCATCTCGCAACACCGATCCTTTCGTCTCCACCAAGTCGTGTGAGGCCAAGTACTGCTCTCGATCTTGCCCGCCACCCACCAGCAGCAAGTCGAGCTCGGCGGCATTGTGCAGCGGCCCTGGACCAAGGCTCCGTACCTCTACATCGATGCCGCGCCAGCGGCAGCGCTGCTCCAGACAGATCACGTTGCCGCGATCGGCGTACATATTCATGAGGCGCGGGTAGAGATGCCCAATGACGAGCTTCATTCTTCTCCCTCCCAGAACTGACGGACAAGTCCCCGCTCCGCCCAGACCCGGCGCATTTCCAGCATACCGGTGTACGTGGCAAGAATGAAGAGTGTTCTGTTTGCCGGCATAGCCTCAACCGCACGGTCGAACGCGTTCGCAATGTCACGGATGACAGTCACGTCTTGCAGCCCGGCGTACTTCAAGCGCACCGCCATGTCCTCCGCGCGACGGCCGCCGGTCGTGACCGCAGCACTGGCGAGGCACTCAAAATCAACGTCCCATATCCACGAAACATCATGCCCATCCGCCGCTCGATCCTGGAGAATCGCGAGGATACTCAAAGGGCCGTCTTCAGCCGCGAGCAGCCGCAAGACCTGGTTTGCGCCGACCGGATTTTTTATGAGCAGCAGCCAGGCTTTGCGATCGCCAAACTCGATACGCTCTGCGCGGCCAAAGGCGGGAACTGTGGCATTGAGTCCTTCGGACATTGCCTCTGCTGCTGTATCGAGGTGCCAAGCCGCCGTGGTCGCAGCGAGCGCATTGTACACGTTGTAAAGGCCCGGTACGCGCAAGCGAGCGTGAAGCTCTTCCTGGGGAAAAGTGACGGTGAGGCTCACGCCGGCAAAGCCTTGCAGCGCAACCTGCGTCACGCGCACGTCGCGCTCCGGTCGCTGCCAGCCGCACGTGGGGCACACATACTCCCCAAGGTGCCCATAGTAAGCAGTGGCATACTGCAATGGGGTCGCCTCATGCGGGCAGTAGTGCGAATCAGCCGCCAACTCTATGTCGTCGCGTGCCAGGTCCGGATCATCTAGCCCAAAGTAGCGCACCGGCCCGCCGTAGGACTCTCCCAGACTGGCAACGAGTGGATCATCGCCATTCAAAAGCAATGCGGTGGTGGCGTCCAATTGCGCGAACGCGGAGCGCAGGGCCGCGGCAATCGTCTGCACCTCGCCGTAGCGGTCGAGTTGGTCTCGGAACAGGTTCGTCACAACGATGCTAGACGGTTGGTGCTGCCGGAGCGCTTGCACGATTGCCGCCTCATCCAGTTCCAAGACGGCGATACTGTCCGGCGTGACACACAGCCTGCCATGCCAAGCCGTGTGCTCGAGCAGCATGCTCAAGACGCCGCGCGTTAGGTTTGACCCCGTGGCGTTATGCAAGACGGTGCGGCCGTCAGCGGCAAGGATGTTGCGCAGCAAGGCAGCAGTTGTCGTCTTGCCGTTCGTGCCGGTAACGAAGATTGCGCCCCCGGGCACGTGGCTCAATAGAAAGCCAAGCAGGTCCGGCGAAAGGTGCTCCGCCACCAGCCCGGGGAGCGCCGTGCCCCCGCCCCACTGCAAGCGGCGTGAAATAGCGCCCGCGATCTTGGCTAGCAGTATCGCAACAATGCGCCGCAAGCGGGAGAAAGGGATTCTTTGGTCATCCACCCCTCTTGTCCCATTGCCTGCAGAAACTGGCATAGATGTCCATCCGGCACGCCACGCAGCACACCTGGTGATTGCCGTTTAATACTGCGCCGCCCCGCAAATCAAAACAGATGAAGATGCGGCGCTTGTCGATACTTCAGCACGGAGTTAGCGGAGGGGAAAGTGGAAAGTTCGTTCTACTCTAGAATCGCTCGAACCGCTCAACATCCAGAACGAAGATCACGGCGCCGCCAACCTGGACTTCGACCGGGTACGGCATATAGAACTCACCGGGTTCCATGGCCGGCGGCATAGGATTGATGTACTGCATGCGGGTCGTGCAGTTTTGCCGAACGACGACCAGTACTTCACTGACCCGCTCTTCCTCCACGCCAACGAGCACCGTCGCATTGCCATGCCGCAGGAAACCGCCGGCCGTATTGATGCGCGTGGCGCCAAAGCCGGCTTGCACTAAGCTATCTACGAGATTTCCCGCGTCCTCGTCCTGGACAATCGCCACGACGAGCTTCATGCCATTGTCCATGCTGTGACACTCCTTGCCCAGGGCAGCCTCAAGCCCAAGAGGGCGCGTCGCTTCCCTTGTATAACTAGGTTACTGGCCTTTGCGCGCGTCACCAAAATTCCACGTGCTCACGGCGACCGCCTCACCCACTCTGAGGCGGTGCGCGCGCACCATCCCATTTGGACTAGCCTAGGCACAGTCAACTATGGAACTAGGTCGCTACGGTGGCGCGGCGCATTTGGGTTAGCCCAAACGCTCGATGATGGCGTCTGCCACTCCCGACGTGCTCGCCGCGGTCGGATCATTGCGGTCGGGCTTCATGTCGTAGGTGACGTGCTTGCCCTCAGCGATGACGTCCGCGAGCGCTGTCTCCATTCGTTCGGCAGCCTCGCGTTCGCCGATGTGGCGCAGCATCATCACCGCGGAGAACATCTGCGCCATTGGATTGACTTTGTTTTGGCCCGTATATTTCGGCGCGCTGCCGTGAATCGGCTCGAAGAGCGCCATCTGGTCGCCGATGTTCGCGCCGGGAGCAACGCCCAGGCCGCCAACCAGCCCGGCGCAGAGGTCGGAGAGAATGTCGCCGTACAGGTTCGGCATGACCATAACGTCGAATTGCTCCGGCCTGCGCACAAGCTGCATACACGTCGCATCCACGATCATGTCCCAAAACTCGATATCGGGATAGTCTTCCGCCACCTCGCGGGCCACCCGCAGGAAGAGGCCGTCTGAGTGCTTCTGGATATTCGCTTTGTGAATAGCCGTAACGGTCTTGCGTCCATTCGCCCGCGCATACTCGAAGGCGAATTTCACAATGCGGCGGGAGCCCTCCACCGTGATCGGTTTGATGGTAATGCCCGCGTCCAACGGGATATGGCTGCCGTGGTTGGCACGGATAAAGTGGATAAGTTCCAATGCATTCCCGGCGCCTTCCTCGAACTCTATACCGGCGTACAAGTCTTCGAGGTTCTCTCGCACGACCACAATATCAATAGCATCAAAGCGCGACTGCACGCCTTCGTAACTCTTACAGGGCCGCAAGTTGGCGTAGCACTTCAGCTCTTTGCGCAGTGTGACGTTGAGGCTGCGAAACCCGGTACCCACCGGTGTCGTAATCGGCCCTTTGATGCCCACTTTGTTGTGGCGCAGCGAATCGATCACGGACTGCGGCAGCAGTTCTCCCGTTTCTTCAAAGACGTGTAGACCCGCCTCTTGGACGTCCCACGTTATACCAACGTCCAAGGCCTCAATCACACGGCAGGTTGCCTCCGTGATCTCAGGACCGACGCCGTCGCCCGGGATAAGCGTGATTGTATATCCCACCAAGTGCTCTCCTGTCTCTCGTTATCTTCTATTGTTCACAACGCGACCAAGAACCCTAGCAGTTAACCGCCAGAAAGCGCTTGTGCGCGTCCGGGGATTGCGCTTGCTCATCGCTGCGGTCGCTACGCCCTAACCAAATCGCTGGTCCCTGCTCCCAGGAACCTTTCTGTATGGACACAAGGCGGCAATGCCTGCGCACACAACTGCGCTTACCCTTCGTCACCCACATTCTTCCCGCAATAAGGGCGATTGCTATTCCTATTTCGCATTATATACTGAGACTATGCGGTTCGCCATTGACTCCCCGGCGGGGCCTTAGCGAGTAGTACCGCAACCAAGACAGAAGAGCCACGCGAATTCAGTGCTTGACGGCTAAAGGGCAATGCCATGCAAAGAAAACTCACATGGGTCTTTGTCATCGCCTTTTCCGGTTTACTTGGCCTTGGTCTCATGACCATAACGGCACCGCGCAACCACGTCTACGACCCCCGCATCGACGAACGCAACACCGCTATTGTGACCAAGAGACCCCAGGAGATCATGGATGATATTCTCGCGCGGGCTGAAGGACTGCCCAAGCAAGACATCGAGATCGTCGAAACCGATGGCTCTCTACCCGAGCGTATCCGCTACTACCCCATACGACGCTATACAGTGACCAGGGTGCGGATTCGCGCCCACGAACCCCTGTGGCTCGATGCCTTCATTGCGCAGCCGTCCTATGAATACATCATCACGGCTGACGTAGAGTATGCCGACCGCGACCTGCGCCAGATCACCGTACACGTCACGCGTCCGGGGATGTTCACCGGCTTTTCGATTCGCACTTCTATGTTCAGATCTTAGGCACATGCCACGGCGGATTCTCTTGGGAACTGCCGTCGCCGCGGCATTGCCAAAGAACGCGGCGCCGTATCTATGCGGCTATTTACTACCGGAAGCGCACGATACCGTGGCAATTGGATCGTATTTCCGCGCGGCGAGAGCTGCGATACCTTGCGTGCAAAGCGCCGTTTTGCCTGGCGCACCCATCCTCTATACAATTGAAACCGAATATCACGCAAGCCGGATCATTCGCAACCGGTTGGCTCTCAATCTACGCCGGTTGCGTCACAGCCTCTCTATACACGGCGCTGAAGGCAACCAGTTCTCATCGTGGCTAATTGCAAACCGAAGTTTCTGTGGAAGCCTCGGTAAGAAATATCTACCCCACGGTTGGCCAAAAGCACCATGTCTGGGAGTGCACACGCCCACTACGTCACGATATAAGGAGCGTAAACAGAGCATATGCAGGCCATTGTCCTCGCGGGAGGATTAGGAGAGCGATTGCGCCCGTTCACTGCCGACCGACCGAAGACCATGGTTGAGGTCGCTGGCGTCCCAATCCTGGCGTATCAGATTGCTTGGCTGAGAAGCAGCGGCGTAACGCGTTTCATCATTTCGTGCGGCTACCGGCATGAGGTTATCCAGGACCGTTTCGGCAATGGTGAGGGCTTGGGCGTCCAAATCGAGTATGCAATCGAGCGGGAGAAGCTCGGCACGGGAGGCGGCCTGAAACTTGCGCTTGGGGCCGCGGATTCTTCCGATCCGTTTCTCCTCGCTACGAATGGCGACATTCTCACCGACATGGACATCGCCTCCTTAATAGACTTGCACACAGCAAGTGAAAACTTGGCAACGATTTCACTCACGCAACTGCAAAGTCCCTATGGCATCGTCGATTCTGACAGCGCCCACAAGGTGACCGCCTTTCACGAGAAACCGCTCCTGCCCTATTGGCTAAGCGCAGGCGTCTATGCCTTGTCTCCTGCTATCAGGGAACTTCTGCCGGACAAGGGCGATCACGAGCGCAGCACGTTTCCAAGTATCGCTGCAGAAGGCAAGCTCAGCGCTTTCAAGACGAAGGCGTATTGGCGTGCGGTCGATACGGCCAAGGACCTATCCGAAGCAGAGATCGAGCTAGCGGAGAACCCACTCCCCCATGTCTGAGAATCCGCCGACCGGGAAGAGCACCGGCTTCGATTATGATGCCTGGGAAGAAGATCTCGACAACGAGACCCTCAAGCAGTCCATGCAGGTCTACTACGACCAGCGGGCGAGCGAATACGTGGACTGGTTTCTCCGCACCGGGCTCTACGACCGTCCGGAGACAAACGAACCTTTCCTCTCTGGCATACGCCAACTCGAAGAAGAACTGGCTTCCTTTGGCGAAGGACGCATTCTGGAATTGGCCTGCGGTATCGGCTGGTGGACGTCGCTTCTGGCTCAATCCGGTCGGGAGGTCGTGGCGCTCGATTATGGCCCGCGCATGTTAGCGGAGTGCCGCAAGCGGCTTGATCTCAACGAGACGCACGCCGCGCTCGTGCGCGCCAGCGCGTATGCGCTGCCGTTTGCCGATAATTCTGTCGACGGCTGTTTCTTCGGCTTCTTCTTCAGCCACGTGCCCCACGAGGACGTCGTACCCTTTCTCAGCGAAGTGCAACGCGTCGTACGCCCCGGCGGCCGCGTCTGCATCTTCGATTCAAGCCTGCCGTCGCTTGACGCGGTGGAGACCGAGATTCAAACGCGTCCTCTGCGCGACGGCTCCCTTCACCCCGCCCTGAAAGTCTATTACGGCACGAAAGGGCTCGCCCGCGTGTTGGAACCCTTCGCCGAACAGCTTACGATCAAGAAAGTGGAGGGGCTATTCATTGCGGCGCACTATCGGTCGCGAGTGTAAAGCTCGCACGAAGAGCGCGACGGCATTGAGTCTCCGCGCCTATTACACGCCTGCTGCGACTATTCCGTGGCAGGAGGCGGCAAGCGCCACACCGACAATCGGTTTTCCTCATCGAGCGCGATGAGGAGGTCGCCGTCCGTCGCCACGGCGAAATCGCGGATAGGGACGAGCGGGCTCACCGTCCCGAGGATGCTGCCGTCGTACTTGACTACAACCAGCCGAATGTTCTTGGAAAGACCGATGAGGTAGTTGTAGTTGGCCACAATCTGGGACACTGGCATGGCGTCTTGCGTCCACAACCGGCGGCCATCCTGATAGAACGCGGTAATACCTTGCACACCGCCGACGTAGATGATGTCGCCAGGCTGCGAGACCGCCAGCGCGCGCCCACGGGCCGACGCCTGCCACTCTATCTGCTGCGACGCTATATCAAACTGGCTGACGTGCCGTTCGGTGAGCACAACTACCTTTTGGTTGAGACCGGCAAGGGCGACGTCAACGACAGGTTCGATGAAATCCGATCCCATAATTTTCTCGCCGCGTTCGTTGACCACCATCACCTGATAGCGGCCTTGGCCGTTCCCTCCCAACGCGACCCGATCGCCGTCCGGTGAGAGATGGAAACTATTGAGGCCGGGTATGGCGTGGTATTCGACAGACGTCGACCACGCTAACCCTGACTCATTGAATCCGAAAGCCCGACCCAATCCCTCTGCATTCGACGTGGCCGCAACCATTGTCCGCCCGTCATTGCTAATTGCGGCTCGCTCAAGGATGACCTCATACTCCTCCAGCGAGTCACGCCAGAGCCTGGCTCCATCTCCACTCAGGGCATGCGCCCCAATTCCTGCTGCAAAGATTGCTCCTCCTTCTCGGGTCACCGCGAGCGCATACGTGGGTAGGGCAAATGACTGGGTCCAAAAGTGTTCACCCTGCCCGGTCCGGCGCTGGATCGTACCACTCGTATCGCCGGCAAGCACGACATTCCCTTCGGGAGATACCGCGATGAAGTGCGCCGCTATCTCCATGTCGTGAAACCAGGCTAATTCACGCCACGTGCGGCCCTGAACCGGCGAGACCTCAGTAGCGCGAAACTCGTACACCGTATCCTCATGGACGGCTGCCGGCACCTTAAGTTCCCGCCACTGCGCCGCCACCGCCCCCGCCTCTGCCGTAACCCGGAACGGACCCAACCAGACCGAGGGCAATTCATCCTGCCTGATCACAGCGTTATAGGTTGCCGCCGCCTCTTGTACCGTTTTGGCATCTTCCATGTTCGCAAAAGGTCCCAACACCACGCGCGATACCGCTATTGGCTCTGCCTCGATCTCTACTCTTCCCGCCTGCAAGAGGAGTTCTTGCAGCGTTGGGCCCTCCGCTAAGGCACTGTTGGCGAGGAAATGCTCAAGCTGAACGTGCGCTTCGGAGAGCTGGGAATACGCCGCAGCCAGGGCGGCATCTTGCTCAGTTTCGATGTATCGGCGAAATTCCGCCGCCGCGCGCGCGAGCGGATCAACCGCGCTGAGCAAGGCGGCCGGCGCAGCCTCTGTGCCACCTGCATTGACCTCGACCACTTGCTGAGCCAGGAGCTGAATCTCAGGAATGAGGAAGTCAAGCGCCACGCGATACTTGCCTGGAGTAAGCGATTGGCGGGCAAAGGCAAGATTGTTGATATTGAGGTGACGGAGAACGCGAATGACATCGCGGGAGATTTGACCGATGCGGTCGTCAGCTTGGTCGGCAACGCTCTCAGGCGCTTGAACCGGGGGAACCGTTGAGGGGAGGGAACTGCAACCGAGAGAAAAGAGGGAAATCAGCGAGCAGAGAGCCAATGCTCTCGTAACGAGCCCTGGTCGGATCATGGCGTGAACCCATAAGCCAGCACTAACCGAAACACCTAAGGCTAGAGGTCGTCCTCGATCAGCATGAGGTCTTCATGATCAACCGCTTCCGCTTCGAGGTCTGCCCAATCATCAGAGTCACCGAAATCATCCGCCGCGTCGCTTTCAAACGCAACTGCGGAATGTCGCACAAGTGCCAACTTCCCGTTCAGCGTGCGACTCTGACTAGGGAAGGAGTGCTGCCCAACCAGGCTAGGGTGCTGGTATACTTCCTTGATTACAATGTAGATGTCACCGTTCTGTATTCCCACAATCGCGGCGGCGTAAGCATTGCCGGATTCAATCAAGAAGCCAAGCCGCTGCGAGAGCGCGGCGCCGAGTTGGCCTAACGGTTGTCCGCTGCGGCTCAGTAAGCGAATTATGCTGCCATGTTGGTGCAAACGCAACGGGTCTCCTGGCAATGGTAACTCGTTACTGACCCGTCCAGGCAGCGGAAGCACCTTTACAATCGTGGTCTTGCCGGATTCGGCGATGAAGATATCCGCGGGAACATGCGGTATGTCGTCGGCGCCGGTAGATTCGGGCGCGGCGCAGAGAGATGATGCGAGCCGCTCGAGATTCCGCCCGGCAATCGCATTTACCGGATCGAGATCGAGCGCCCGCCGGTACGTATCTTTCGCTTCCCGCAGCAACCCCATCTCCCAAAGGGCCTTGCCGAGACGATTGTGGGCGTCAACATCCTCCGGCCATAGCTTTACGATCGAGCGATTGATCTTCTCGGCTTCGGCCCACTGCTGATGCGCAGCGCATTGAATTGCCTGTTGCTCCCAATACCGCTTGAAACGGTTGCGGTCGGTACTTATGACTTGTGACATGCCTTGCCCTCACACAGACAGATGTGAACAACACAGAAGGTTATAAGAATCAGCATGACATGCATGCTAATCGGTGGAAAAAATCGCTACGGACAAAGCACTCCCAGGGAATTGTAGGTGGAAGCATCTTTCGCCGTAACCAGTGCTATACTCGACTTGCACTAGGGGGTAGTTACAAGTCAATGTACCCATATACTATAGCACAGAGATTCACAATTCCAATACCCTAAGCGCGAAATTCAGGCAAAAAAATCGAAAAATTCGGCTTGAAAACCAGGACTTCCACGGCATTTTTCCGGTTTGGCGCCGTTGAGACGATCAATTGAACCGCCGCAGCGCAACTGATCTACCGCCTTGAACTTTTGGGCAAAGTCAAAAACGTTGCGGAATGGTGCGCAGACTCCTGTGGGCGGTTAAGTCGCACGAAGACTGCACGGAGCGGCGCTGTCTATTGTCCGGACCAAGACCATGTTTGCTCAGTTACTTGAACGACCTTCCACACGGCACTTCGCGTATGCTCGCTGAGAATCGCAGAATGAAAGAACTTCCCGCGGCAGGCGCCGCAGAAACTCCCAATCCCGTTAGCGTGCTCATTCCGACCTGGAATGGCAAAGACATCCTGCGCTCCTGCCTCGATTCTCTCGCGCAACAGACGTTCAAGGACTTCGAAGTGATCGTGGCGGAGAATGGGTCAACCGACGGTACAGCGGAGATGCTGGCACAGGAGTTTGCATGGGTACGCATTGTCGCTCTCGAGCGAAACCTCGGCTTTGCTCGCGGTGTGCAAGCGGCGTATGACGTTGCACGCGGCGCGTTGATTGTATTGCTCAACAATGACACGGAAGCCGCGCCTACGTGGCTCGCAGAGCTTGTGGCTGCGGCAAACGATCATCCCGAAGCGGCGTCATTTGCTTGCAAGATCCTCCTCCATCAGGATCGCGCACGCTTGCACTCCGCGGGTGATTACTATGGCTTGGATGGCGTGCCGGGCAACCGCGGGGTCTGGGAGCCGGACGGTCCCACCTTTAGCGAACGCGGTTGGGTATTCGGCGCGCAGGGGGCTGCTTGTGCCTACCGCCGGAGCTTGCTGGAGGCCATTGGCTTCTTCGATGAAAACCTTGTCTCCTATTGCGAAGACGTGGACTTGAGTTGGCGCGCTAACCTCCAAGGCTATCGCTGTCTCTATGTCCCCGAGGCACGGGTCTTCCACCACGTATCCGCAACCGGAGGGGGAGTGCTTGCCAGCTATTATTGCGGGCGAAACTTCATATCTGTCGCAGTGAAAGACATCCCAGGACCTTTCTGGCGCCGCTACTGGATGCGCATAATCGGGCAGCAATTGGTGATCGCCTTCCAGGCGCTGCGCAACTTTCGCGGTGAAGCGGCACGCGCGCGCTTGCGCGGTCAGATTGCCGGACTCGCCTCGATCCCCGCAATGCTGCGTAAACGTCGCGTGGTGCAAGGTCACGTCACGGCTGACCTGGCGCAGGTAGAGAAACTTATGGGACCTTGGGTGTTGCCTCTCGACAAGGAGCGGCATTGAAACTGCCTGGAGCGCTGAGTGTGGGGCCTCATGCCAACACGAGCGGTCAGATACATATGGGTAACTCAGCACGCAAACATGAGGTGTGACTCACTCTGCGCTGCAGTGCAAAGACTAATGGCACAACCCCTTGGCCGGGGAAACCGTACAATAGTAATGGGAGATGAAGACCCGCATGTATTCGACCGGCTTCAAGCTCTAGGCACTATCTGGGAGGGGTAACGCCGATGAAATTCCTCAAGCGCTTTCTCTCCGGTCCTGGCGACGATAATGAATCGGCCGCCGATCCTAATTTGCTTTGGTATTACGTACGCTGCAACAGATGCGATGAGACCGTGGCTGTGATGGCCCGCAAGGGATACGACCTTGTGGAAGAGTACGAAGAATCCGGCGGCAGCGATTCCCCTACCGGTTACAGTCTCTTCAAAGACGTCATGGGCCGGAGTGACACGTGCTTCCAACAAATGCGCATTGAGATTCACTACAACACCAAGTATGAAGAGCAAAGCAGACACATCGAGGGTGGCAGGTTCATTACTGCTGAAGAGTACCGTGCCGGCGCCAACGGGGAAGAGCAACTCTAGCAGACGCGACCAATTGCCGCGACAACTGGTATGCACGGACGGCGATTGATATTGCTCGCATCTTGTCCTTTGGGTGAGTTCCTACGGCCACTTTTTTAAAAGAGGAATCCTGTCCGGCCGCCCTTCATGTGCTCACTGTCGGTTCCAGGCACGGTGTCTACTCCACCTTTCTACGCGGCATTTGCTAGCCTAAGCAGGCCGGTTTCCCAAAACGAGGAATGACGCTCAATTCAAGGCCCGCAACGTATGCATCCGGATGAGAAAAGAGTGCCTGTAATGAGCTTAGGACTGCCGACCGGCTTCTTGCGCAACGAGACACTGAACCGTGCCGCGTGGACAATGCTCTTCCTCTTGATCGCCGTCTTGCTCGGCGCCTTCATAGGTTGGGGTGCGGCCAACTACTCTCCATTCATACTCGTCCTACTCCTGGCAGGATTATGCGGCAGCGTCGCCGTTGCGTTTTCACCCGGCCTCGCCGTCATCGGGCTTACAGCGATAGTGTGGTTGCTGCCATTCGGTACGCTGCCGTTTCGCATTGGATTCCGCTTCAGCTTCCTAGACCTTGCCACCGGCGCGCTGCTCTTTCTCTTTGCCTGGCAGGTATGCACGCATCGCTTGCGCCTCCCCGCCCGTGCCGACGTTATCGCGGTTACACTCTACGCCGTTCTACTCTTGGTCGTTGCCGGCAATGGCCTGCGTTTTGGCTTGACCGAAGATGCCATCACGCAGGCAATCAAGTTAGCCTCCAGCGCCTTCGTATTCGTCATGCTCACCACTTGGCTGCAGACAGGAAAGGCCGTGCGGCGCGCGGCCACGTGGTTCCTCGCATTCGCCGCCGGACAGGCCTTGCTTGGCGTGGTGCTATACCTCATTCCCGCCGGCTATGCAATCAGATTACTTTCAACGTTGGGGCGAATTGGCTATCCGGTGGGTGGGGACGTGCTTCGGTACATTGCCGACACCCCTTTGCTGCGCGCTACGGGAACGAGCGTCGGTCCTAATATGCTCGGCGGCGTCTTGGTCTTTGCCATCGCCTTTGGCGTGGCGCTTTGGGCCAGCCATCCACGGCGCTGGTGGCTGCTCGGTGTGCTTGGTATCCTGCTGCTCTGTCTCCTTCTCACCCGTTCGCGAGCCGCTTTGCTAGGAAGCGGCGCGGCTATCGCCGTTCTCACTATCCTCCGGTACCGCATGATGCTATGGTTCTACCCTCTTGGCGGTCTGGCACTCATCGCATTGCCGCAAACCCGAGCCATGCTCTTGCATCTCTTGTCCGGGCTGCGCGCGCAGGACCGCGCGGCAGCAATGCGTCTAGACGAGTACGCAAAGTCAATCCAACTCATTCAAGATCACCCGTGGCTCGGTGTGGGCTTTGGGCCGCCGCCCACCATAGATACGTTCGTGGGCGTCTCCAGCCTTTACTTGCAACTGGCCGAATTTGGTGGATTGCTTACCCTTGCCGCCTTCTGTCTGGCTGTCGGAGCCGCGCTCTGGAGCATGTGGCGCGGGTGGCGCATGGACGTGAACCCCGACAGTGAGTGGGTAGTGTTTGGCGCCATCGCGGGCGTGCTTGGCGCGCTCGTCACCGGACTATTCGACCACCACTACGTGAGCATGCCCCACATGGCAACCATGTTCTGGATGGTTGCCGGGCTCGGTGTCGCCACTGCTTGGACGCGGCGCAGTCCAAACCGCTCTGCCGATGTATAGTCACAGTGCTATGATTTACTGAGGGGTCTGCCATTCTGAGAGTTCCTCGGGCCTCCGTGAATCAAGCAGTACCGCAGCCGTTTCTCACATCATGGCATGAAGATTGGCATCGATTGTCGCCTGCACTACTACAATCGCACGGGTATAGGTCGCTACATTCGCAACCTCGTGCGCGCGTTGCCGGAATGTGCCATCGGTGATGTGGAGTTGGTTCTCTTCCAAAGCCGACGGGAGCGGGAGTCTCTTGTCCAAGCGCCGGCAATTCGCAGCCGCAAGGTCATAACCCCGGCTCATCACCGCTGGGAGCGTTGGCTTCTGGCAACAGAGCTTGCACCGAGAAACGTGGATCTGCTCCACAGTCCCGACCATGTCGCCCCGCATCGGCTTGGCTGGCAGAGTGTGGTTACCGTGCAAGACCTCTCTTTCCTCGCACGTCCGGAAGCCTATGACACCGCTAGCCTGCGCACCACTTCCAGGTATTCCGCACACTCACGCAGGCAGCAAAAGTGATTGCTATTTCGGACTTCACTCGAAGTGAAGTGCTCAACCGTGTTTCTATCGCACCGGAGCGAGTGGTGACGATTCACTTGGCGGCTGATCCGGCCTACTTTCCGCGCGCCCAAGCTGACTGCGAGACTGTCAGGAATCGCCTTAGCGTCCCGGATTCATACTTTCTCGTTGTCGGCAACATCGAGGCACGTAAGAATCTTGAGCGCTTGCTCGCGGCATATGCCTTGCTGCCGCGCAAGAGTCGTCCCCATCTCGTCTTTGCCGGTGGACGAGGCTACCATTACGATCGGGTGCTCGAAGCAGTTCAGGAACATCGCCTCGAGGACCAGGTCAAATTTCTTGGCTACGTGAACGAAGATGACCTTCCAGTGCTTTACACAGGGGCGGCCGGCCTTTTGTACCCCTCGCGCTATGAGGGATTCGGCCTGCCTATTCTGGAGGCGATGGCGTGCGGCTGTCCGGTGATTACCTCCAACCACAGCAGCATGGCGGAGATAGCCGGAGACGCCGCCGTACTCGTAGATCCGACCTCCGCCGAAGCGATTGCGGAGGGGATCAAGACTCTGTTGGATGATTCAGGGCGGCGCGACAACATGATTGCCAAAGGGTTCACACGAGTGAAGGATTTCTCCTGGCAATCTACGGCGGAACAGACGTTAGCCGTCTACCGCGAGGCCGCCGACTTCGTCGCAAACGCAGGATCACTTTGATGCGTGTCCTCTTCCTCACTCCCCAACCGCCTTGGCCGCCCCACACCAGCCCCGCAATTCGCAACTATCAACTCATCGCCGGCGCTGCCACACAGCACCAGGTTTACGTGCTGTGCTTTGGTGATGCCAGCACCGATCTCTCGGCGCTCAACGAGATGTGCAGTTGGGCAGGATGGGTGGCGCGGCCTCATCCGGCTCTGAGCGACCGTGTCTTGCATCTGCTGCGGAGTTCCGAGCCCGAACTCGCCCTCCGCCTGCAAAGTGAGGCCCTGGCGGAGCGTCTGCGCTTCATGCTGGCAAATCAGCGCTTCGATCTCATCCAATTCGGGGGGTTGGAAATGGCCCCGTACCTTCCGGTGGCAAGAGAAGAGAACCCCGGCAGCGTGCTCGTACTCGACGAGCACAATGTGGGGTATCTGCTGCAAGAACGCCTCGCCGCCGCGTCGCAGGCGCTGGGACGCTGGTATGCACAGGACCAAGCCCGTCGGCTGCGAGAATATGAGGCAAACGCGCTCGCTGCCAGCGACGGCTGGCTCTGTGTCTCCGAGGTTGATGCAGGCTTCCTTGAGCCACTTGCCAGCGGCAAGCCGCACACGGTCATTCCCACCGGCGTTGATCCTGAAGCGCACACTCCTCAGAACATACCTCTCGCTACCTCACCCCGCCTGTTCTACGCGGGTGCGCTGGACTACCGCCCGAATCGGGACGGCTTACAGTGGTTCTGCACATACGTCTGGCCGCTCATTCGTGCTGAAGTGCCAACTGCGGAGCTTATCGGTATCGGTTCCGGCGCAAGCATCCGCCGGGGCCGGCTTCGACAGCAGGGGATTCAAACGTTAGGCTCCCTCAATGACAGCGAGTTCTCACAAGCCCTGGGCAGCGCGTGGGTATCGGTTGTTCCCCTGCGAGCGGGAAGCGGCATGCGCGTTAAGATTCTCGAGTCGTTCCTGTGGGGCAAACCGGTTGTAACCACAAGCATAGGTATTGAGGGCATCGCCGCTACACCCAACGAACACGTGCGCATTGGCGACACTGCGGAAGACTTTGCCGCGCACGTGGTCGATCTGCTGCGCGATCGTCTGTTGGCGCAAGAGCAAAGCCACGCCGCCAAGCGGCTCGCGGAAGAACTCTATGATTGGCGCCGGTTCACGCCTCGCCTCCTGGAATTCTATGGGAGCCTGATGGAGGCACGCCATGCCAAGGCCTAGGGTCTCTCTGATCTTTACGGTGAGAAACGAAGAGGAAGCGTTGCCCGCGCTGCTCACTCCGCTTGAAAAGCAAATTCGCCCACCGGACGAGATCGTCATCGCGGACGGAGGGTCATCCGACGGTACCGTGCCTTTATTGCGAGCGTTTGCAGCGGACCAGCAGCGCTCCGTCATTCCGGCGCAAAGCCTGCCCCGTACCCGATACGGCGTATCGACGCGATACGGGGCCGGAATCCAGCCCCGCGTCGTCCTGCTTGAACTACCAGAGGCCAACATCGCGGAAGGGCGCAATGCCGCCATAGGCGCAGCCACCGGCGACATAATTGCCGTGACCGATGCCGGCGTTTCTCTGCCTCGCTATTGGCTGGCCGAGTTGGTGCGTCCGCTGGAAGACCGCCCGGAAGTTGACATGGTAAGCGGATACTCTCGCCCGGACCCCCACACGCGCTTCGAAGAACTCCTAGCCGCGGCAACGCTTCCGCTGGTTAGCGAGGTGCGTGAAGCGTCATACCTGGCGTCAAGCCGCTCCGTGGCGTTCCGCCGTGAACTATGGGAGAAGGCGGGCGGCTATCCTGAGTGGCTCGACTATTGCGAAGACGTCGTCTTCGATCTTGAATGCAAGAAAGTTGGCGCGCGCGTTGTCTTTCAGCCGGCGGCGAGCGTGCGCTTTCGTCCGCGTCCGCATCTGTGGGCGTTCTTCTTGCAGTACTACCGGTATGCCCGGGGAGACGGCAAAGCGAACCTATGGCCGGAGCGTCACGTTCTTCGTTATACTGCGTACACTCTCGGGACCGTACTGTTGTGGCGCGGCAAGCAGAATCCCCTGTGGTGGGTCATGCTTTCCTTGGCGGCAGTCGCGGCCTCCCGCAAACCGCTGCTTCGGGTGCTCACGGAGCCCGCGCCCCGCGATAAGAAGAGCCTCATTGCCTCGCTCAGTAGTATCTTGTTCATCCGCGTGGTTGGCGACATCGCAAAGATGCTTGGCTATCCGGTTGGAGTCTGGTGGCGACTTTGTCGCAGACAGCGAAACCAATGAATCCCGCTCCTATCAAACTATCCATCATCGTTGTCACGCACAACGTCTTGGCGCTGCTGCGCACGTGCCTCACGTCGATCTATGCCAGTGACTTCGCAGACCAATGTGAGGTATTCGTAGTGGATAACGGCACCGACGAATCCCTCGCAATGGTGGCGTCCGAATTCCCAGGAGTGAAGCGCATTCTGGGATCGCCGCACATTGGTTTCGCGGCGGGGAATAACCTCGCGCTCGCCCAAGCCAGCGGCCGCTACATTCTCTTGCTTAACCCGGATACGGAACTCCCGCCAACGGCGCTTTCACAACTCCATGCGGTAATGGAAGCGCACCCGCATTGGGGAATAGTGGGGCCAAAGCTCATTCGTGCCGACGGGAGCTTGGACCTGGCGTGCCGCCGGTCGTTTCCAACGCCCTGGAACGCGCTCATGAAGGCGAGCGGTCTGGCACGGCGGTTTCCCACTTCCCGTGTCATTGCGGGCTATAACCTCACGTACCTCGACCCTGACGAATGCCATGCCATCGACGCGGTAGTTGGGGCCTTCATGTTCATCCGCCGGGAAGCGCTTGTTGAAGCCGGCCCGTTGGATGACACCTTCTTCATGTACGGCGAAGACCTTGACCTCTGTTTCCGAGTCAAGCAAGCTGGATGGCAAGTGTGGTATTGGCCGGGAGTCACGGTACGTCACATGAAGGGCGAGAGCGCCCGCCAGCGTCCCGGTCGCATGACATTCGAGTTTTTTCGCTCAATGCATGTCTTCTACGCCAAGCACCAAGCGCCGCGCAACCCAAGAATCTTGAACGTGCTCGTCATTGCGGCGATCTGGTTTTTCTGCCTCGCCGCAATGCTGCGAGTGTGGACACAACGCGGCGCCCGCCACGCCCCGCGAATCTCCGCTCTTTAGCGGGAAAGAGAAGTACGACATTGAAGAGAGACCTAAACCTCATCTTCATACCACTCTGGCTCGTATGCGACGCGCTGGCAATCGGGCTCGCCGTCGTGACTTCCTATTATGTGCGATTTAGTTTAGGCTGGCCGCCGCCGGAGGAAACCCACGGCTTTGCAATGTACTATCGCCTGTGGTTTCTTCTGACCGTCGTTTATACGGTCACCATGATGATTAATGGACTCTACCGCCCGCAGCGCCACGTGCCTGCGGAAGAGCTTCTCCTCAAGATCCTTGCATCTGTTGCTCTTGGGACCGTCGTTACCGTTGGCGTCGCCACATTCTTCTGGCGTGAAGGGTTCGACTATTCCCGTCTGCTCGTTGGCTATGCGGCGATCCTGAGCGTCTTCCTCCTTACCTTCGAGCGTATAATCCTATCACTGGCGCGCGGCGTGCTGCATCAAAAGAAGATGGGAACAGTCCGCACTGTCATCGTGGGGCATGGAGCTGGCAGCGAACTTGTGCAGGCGCATCTCAAGCGCCTCCCCCAACTCGGTTATGAAGTAGTAGGCATCCTGGACGACCACCCCGATGCCTCCCTGCTTCCCTTGCGTTACCCCTTGCTTGGCAAGGTAAGTTTACTGCCCAGCGTAATCTGGCAGTATGACGTGCGAGAGGTAATCATCACGTTGCCTACGCTCAACACCGAAGAGCTTCTCCGCATCCTGGACCTCTGTCCCACAGAGAATGTCCACATACGCGTGCATCCCGATCTCTTCCAGTTCCTGGTGAGCACAGTGCAAGTGGATGAAATCTCCGGCCTCCCGCTGCTGACGGTAAAAGAACCCCGCCTCGCAGGGTGGCATCGCGTGGCAAAACGCTCGCTGGATGTCATTGTCGCTGCCTTTACGTTAGTCGTCCTGTCCGGTCCGTTGCTGCTCGTCGCTCTCTTGATTCGACTAGACTCGGTCGGCCCTACCTTCTTCATCCAGGAGCGCGTGGGGCGCGACGGCAGAGCCTTCCCGATCATCAAGTTTCGCACTATGGTAGACGACGATACCGGCAGTGACAACCGTGATTGGACCGTGCCAAACGACCCGCGGCGCACCCGGCTCGGCAAGTTCCTCAGGCGATTCTCAATAGATGAATTGCCCAACCTTATCAACGTGCTGGCCGGCCATATGAGTCTGGTCGGTCCGCGCGCGGAACAGCCCCAGTACGTCAGGCAATTTAGCACGGAAATACCGCGGTACATGGAGCGTCACCGCGAAAAGGCTGGGATGACCGGCTGGGCGCAGGTAAATGGCTTGCGGGGTGACGTACCCATCGATCAACGTACGCAATATGACCTTTACTACATCGAGAACTGGTCGATATTCTTCGATATTCGCATTCTGCTGCGCACCATCATTGCCGTCTTCAGGCAACCGGCCTATTAGCAAGATCAGCTTTTGAGTGGAGACGCGTAGGTATCCTTGGGCAACACCCGTCAACCAACTATCTGAGACGAGGCAAAGGACGGATCATGAGAATCACCGACATTTCCCATCGTCAGTATCAATGGCCCCGCCGGAAACCCATCCGCAACGGCATGTTCACCTACACCGACGTCACGCTATCCGTGGTGGAGATTGAAACCGATGCAGGGCTGGTCGGTCTGGGACTGGGCGGGGTAAACCCCTCGCTCCTGGAGCAGTTCACGCCGCTGCTCATTGGTGAAGACCCTTGCAACGTGGAGCGGCTCTGGCACGCCCTGTGGGTGCCAAAACTCGTGGGAAGGCGCGGCACAGAAACCCGCACGATTTCAACCATCGACATTGCCCTCTGGGATCTCCTCGGTAAAGCGACCGGCAAGTCTGTGCACCAATTGCTTGGCGGCTACGCCGAGCGCATTCCCGTATACATCGCGGGCGGCTACTACGAGGAAGGAAAGGGACTCAAAGAGCTAGCCGAAGAAATGGAAGAGAACCTGCGGATGGGCGCGAAAGCGGTAAAGATGAAGATTGGCGGCGTGCCTATCGGTGAGGACGTTGAACGCGTGCGCGTCGTGCGTGAGACTGTCGGCGCCGACGTGGCCGTGATGGTGGATGCGAATAATGCCTATCCGGCCCACGAAGCCATCCGCATTGCGGCGCAGATGGAGAAGTACGACATCTACTGGTTCGAGGAACCCGTCGGAGCTGACGACTACGCAGGCTGCGCACGTGTGGCCCAGGCGACCAGCATCCCTATTGCCACCGGCGAGAACGAATACACGCGCTATGGCTTTCGCGACCTCATTCAACACCAAGCGGCGAGCATCCTCAACGCCGATGCCAACATCTGCGGCGGCGTCACGGAGTTTCGCCGCATCGCCGCGCTTGCCGCCGCCCACGACCTGGTGATTGCCCCCCACGGTTCGCAAGATATTCATATCCACCTCGTTACCGGCATCCCCAATGGGCTCATTCTCGAGTACTACCGCGATACTGTAGACCCGATGTGGGGCAAGACATTTGAGGAGACCCTCGTATTGGATGCGGACGGCATGCTCGCGCCGCCGGATAGACCGGGCTTTGGCATAACGCTCAATGAAGAGGCCTTAGCCGAATATCGTGTCTCATAGAACGGCCACAGCATACGTGCGTTTCAGGAGGAGCGGTTCGCGAACCGCCCCTACCGACAACACGGCAAGATTTCGGCTAATCGTCTCTTCCCAGCGGCAGGACACTCCCCTAGTCCGGTGTTTGAGCGCCAGCAGCGATACGTTAGAATAGGGAGGACAACTGCCAGCCACACCGACGCCCCAAACGGCGAGAAAGCGAGTGTTCAAGCCGATGACGGTATTTCAAAAGCCCGGCAACTGGTACAAGGGCAACCTCCACACCCATTCGACGAATTCAGACGGTCTGTATTCTCCGGAGATGGTGTGTCTTTGGTACTGGACTACAGGCTATGACTTTCTCTCGATAACCGACCATCGCACGCTCACCCTCTTTGAGACGCCGCCGAATCCCAGCCCTGTGCTAATCCCGGGGATGGAACTTAACGGTGATGACGCGCGCGCCGGCGGCGGCTACCACATCGTCGGACTCGGCCTGCGTGACATGCACGTACAGCCGCCCGACCTGGACGCACAAGGCGCAATCGACGCTATCCGCGCGGACGGCGGACTGGCGGTGCTGGCCCATCCCTACTGGCTGGGACACGTCACCACCGATCTCACGCACCTGGAAGGCGCTACCGGCTTGGAAGTCTTCAATTACGGGACGGACGTCAGCATCAACAAGGGCGATAGCACCTATCTCTGGGACGGCCTGCTTGACCGCAAGCGGCCGCTCCTGGGCCTGGCCGTGGACGACACCCATTGGAAACTGCCTGACGCTGGCGGCGGCTGGGTGATGGCGAAAGCCGCGGAGTGCGCACCGGATGCAATCTTGGCCGCGATCGCAGGTGGTGACTTCTATGCGTCCCAGGGACCGGAAATCCATGACTTTCGTATTGAGAACGGCGTGGCATCGGCCGAAACCTCTCCCGTGCGCACCATTGCATTCATGTCGGAACGATCACATGGGAGAGCGATCAGATCTCCGCAGGGGGATCCGATCTCATCCGCCCACTATGATCTGCGGAACGAGCACACGTACGTGCGTTTGGAGTGCGTCGACTTTCAAGGACGCCGGGCATGGAGCAATCCGATCTGGCTTGAAGGGGACGAATAGAACGAGGAGGAATGTCCGTGAAAATTGTGGACGTTAGAGTTCATCCGGTAGCGGTGGCTCGGCAATACGGCACTCTCACATCGGGCGGTCAGGAAGGCCGGGGAATCCTTGATGCCCCTACTGTTACGCTTTCCTATTTCTACATCCTTGAGGTAGAGACCGATGCCGGCATCGTTGGCCTTGGTGAGATCTCCGACATCGAACCAGGCGCGCGTCTCGTTGACGGCTCTCCGATGGATTTAGATAACGTGACGCAGAAGCTTAACTCCGTTTTGGTAGGCCGCAACCCGACCGACCTGGAACGGCTTACGTTGGAAGTGGATCAAGGCGGACTTGTGAACTGCGCGATAGACACTGCCTGCTACGACATTGCCGGCAAGGCCTACGGCGCATCCGCCACTGCATTGGCCGGCGGTCGCCTGCGCGAGAAGATTTGGGTCTCCTGGGTCGCCTACATCCGCGAGCCTGAAGCCATGGCGCCCGAAATCGAGGAAAAACTGGCGCAGGGTTTCGACGCTTTCAAGTTCAAGGTCGGCCGCGACATTGACCTGGACGAAGAACGCATTAAGCTATTCCGCGCAATCGGCGGCAACGACCTAAATCTAAAGCTTGATGCGAACGCGGCCTGGAACGTCGATGAGGCGATTGCTTTTATTCGCCGCCTGGAAAAATATAACCTTGCCGGGGTGGAGACACCCATCGATAAAGAGAATGTCACCGGCATGGCGCAGGTGCGCGAGGCAGTAGACACGCCCATCATCGAGCACGTAGGCACGCAGGAATACGCCCTCGCACTGGTGCGCCACGAGGCAATGGACGTATTCAACGTGTCAACCGTAGGCTGTGGCGGCATCTATCGCGCCAAGAAGGTTATCGCGGTTGCTGAGGCCGCCGGACTGCACGCGCTGCTCGGCAGCACGGTGGAGCTTGGCGTCGGCACGGCCGCGCAACTGGCACTCGCCGCTTCATCGTGGCGCGTCGACTGGCCTTCGGACCTCATCGGGCCGCGCATGTACACGGACGACGTGCTTCACGAGCCGTGGGAGTGGGACAACGGCTTCTTGCGCGTGCCAAACGGCCCCGGCCTTGGCGTCACGCTCGATCCGGGCAAACTGCAGTCGCTGCATCATCCACTTCCTGAATCGCGGTAGAAAGTCCTGCCACTGGGCGACCAACCTACTTGTGACGTTGACATTGCCGCCTCCCCATTGCTATGCTAAGCAATGCAGGGCTGTACGGGCCTCTGGGTTTGTGCGCTCTGAATTATGCTGTTAGGGTCTTCGTAAGCGCAAGTTAAAGTGAATGTTGAGGGACACCGTGTTCGCAGTTGTAGAAATAGCCGGGAAGCAATACCGCGTCAGCCCCGGCGACCGGATCGCGGTTGAAAGACTGGACGCAGAGCCGGGCAGCGAGATTTCGCTCGATTCTGTCCTGCTGACCTCCACGGACGATGGCGTTACCGTCGGTACGCCGGTGATCGATGGGGCAAGCGTACGCGCCCAGGTGGTTCGTGAAGAGAAGGACAGCAAGGTGCTCGTGCTCAAGTACAAGCGCAAGAACCGCTACCGGCACCTCTCAGGTCACCGCCAGACGCACACGGTGCTCGAGATAGATTCCATTGAAACCTAAACACAGCTAGACTTGAACAGATCTCGCTTGCGCTCCAACGAGCGCGCCAAAGTAGAATGAGGAGCCACTAGGGAATATGGCACAAAAAAAAGCCGGCGGCAGCAGCCGCAACGGACGCGATAGCGCCGGCAGGCGGCTCGGCGTCAAGCGCACCGATGGGCAGTTCGTGCGTGCGGGTAACATCCTGGTGCGCCAGCGCGGCACGCCCATCAGCCCCGGTGAAAACGTCGGCATCGGCAAGGACCACACGCTCTTTGCCATGGTGGACGGCGTCGTCAAGTTCGAGACCTTCGGCCGCGAATCCAAGCGCGCCATCGTGGTTCCGCTCGGCTAGCACAATCAGCCAGACCACGCTTTGGGCCGGTAGCTCAGTGGGAGAGCGCTGCGTTCGCATCGCAGAAGTCGGGGGTTCAAATCCCCCTCGGTCCACCCTGCTCGACCTATTAGACGTGTAGTCCCCATAACTCCCAGCTTTCTCGCGGGAGTTCGCCGCTCTTGCGGCCTCTGCCTGCCCCTCTTCCGTGCGTGGCTGGCCGATCCTGTAGAATGAGGGGCTAGCTTTTCCTCTGGTAGCTGGCAATCGTCCGTATCTTCGGGTATCGGCAACCCTTCTCATCGTTTCTCAAGCTCGCACGGGGTAAGATGGTGAGAATCTTGCGGCTCTGCTGCCGCAGGTAGACCCTTCTCCGTCTTTACGGTGCTCGCTGCCAAGCACACTCTCACCAACGCTTTGCTACGTAGAGCCGACCATGCGCGCAATCGTCTGAAAAAGACAGACCCCGCGCCGGGTGGTGGTGTAGCGCGGGGTCTTGGGGATAGTGGAATGGGTCGCAGGCAATTGAACCACAGGCATTCTGCCTCGGAAATCAGCCTAGCCGGTCGCCCGGCGAGGGCACCCGAAGGTCTAATCGAACGTTATGGTACAATGCTTGCTCCAATTCGTAAGTCTGTCCGAGGCCGCAAGTTGTCAAACGCCGTGCTTGTTCACAGCAATTCGTAATATTTAAGCCTGTGAAGTATTATAGCACATACGTGCTATTCTGTGTGCCATTCCTCTTCCGGTTCTCTGTCTTTTTTTTGCCTTGTTGCACATCGACTTGTCTGGTACCATTGGGAAACTTCACATCCCGAACTTGAGCTGCACCGGATTGCAATAGCGCCACTACGGTGTCATAGGCCAACTGCGTGAAAGACCCTACCGTCAGTAGAATCTATCTCTATGCGTTGCGTAAAGGGTTGTAAAGGTTGCCACAAGCCGGATTAGAGGGCCATAGGCATCTCTTGACTACCACCCAGAATCCACCCGTTCATGCAACCCATCGTGGTCTCGGGCTATGACCACTGCGGCTGGGTTACTTTCATCTCTGGCTAACGCTTCCTGCGGCGCATACGGGGTCACCGTGGACCAGACTATTGTCTTCTGGAATCGCGCTGCGGAGCGGATATTGGGCTTCCCTTCCCAGGCGGTTTTGGGCCGCCGCTGCTACGAGGTCGTCGCGGGCATCGCTCCGGGCGCCTTGACGCCGCAGTGTTTGCAGGGATGCCCTTCGCTCCATTGCTTGCGCGCCGGTCTGGTGCCGGCCACGTCACGACTTCAGGTGCTTTGCTCTTCCGGTGAGCGCAAATGGGTCAACATTATGCCCATGGTGGTATCGGGCATCTTCAAGAACGCGCCCCTCCTCGTGCACCTCTTTGCTGACCAAGAGGGATCAGAAGACTTCGACGAAGCCAAAGAAACGCTGCGGGACGTGCTGGTCGCGGGAGGCGCGGACATCTTGTCGGACGCTCCGACCGCACCCGAGCCTCGCGCGGAGACTCCAATTCTGACCGAACGGGAGCAAGAAGTGCTCCGTTTGATGGCGCTCGGCTGGGCCACCCCACAGATTGCCGTGGAATTGGGCATCAGCCGGCATACCGTGCGCAACCACATTCGCAATTTGCGCAAAAAACTCCAAGCCAGCACCAAGCTGGAGGCGGTGGTCACCGGCATACGTCTGGGCATCCTGCCTGTTAACAGCCTTTCGCCTTAGAGTAATCGCATTGCGCGCTATCATATTCAATGACTCTCATCGCGCTTAGCTTCCTGAGGGCCGATTGCGCGAACATCCACTTCGAGACTTCACGAAGCGAAGATTTCCGGTAATGGATAGGTTTACAAACATAGCCCGCCGAATAACAGATGCGCGCGCCTTCGAAATCGGCATCATTGCCATCATCATAAATGCGATTCTGCTAGGCGTTGGCACCTCCCACACTTTGGAGCGGCAGTACGGCACGTGGATTCACCTCTTTTACGAGGTAGCCTTGGGCATATTCGTGCTGGAGGCGCTGCTCAAGATGTTTGCTTCCTCGCCGCGCGTATTCGGGTATTTTCGCGACGGCTGGAATGTCTTTGACTTTCTTGTAATTGTCCTTGCCTTGATACCGGTGACCGGGCAGTTCGCCACCATCGCCCGCCTCGTCAGGCTGCTACGGGTTCTGCGCCTTGTGTCGACGATTCGCGAACTGCGGCTCATTGTTACCGCGCTTGTCCATTCCATTCCCAGCGTGGGACACGTCATCATGCTGATGAGCATCATCGTATATATCTACGCCATCATTGGCTACCATCTCTTCAGCGAACACGACCCGGAGAACTGGCGCAATCTCGGTATGTCTGTCCTGACGCTCTTCAATGTCATTACGCTGGAGGGATGGACGGTGGTCATGTTCAAAGCCATGGAACTCCATCCCCTCGCGTGGGTGTACTTCGTAAGCTTTGTCGTCGTTGGCACATTCGTCATAATCAACCTGTTCATCGCCATCATCATCAACAACCTGGATGAAGCGAAGCTCGAACGCCTCCGTGACATTGAGACCCCGGTGTCAAGGGAAGAATTGCTGCGCGAACTCCGCGCTACGCAAAACGCTCTCCAGAAGCTCGAACAGCGCCTGCGAGACGACTAGGCATGCTGTGCAAGGTTGAGGTGATAATGTGAAGCGCCAACACTATGAGTACCCCGCAAACCGCAATGATAGTTCGCAAAGCCTACGCTGCGACAGTGCAATGCATCAATAACAGCGTAACGACACGTTTCAACCGCTTCTTGGAGGCTTCAAGGGGTTCGCTTCTGAGCTGGCTAACGTGTGGTATGTTACAAGTGTAGAGGAGAGGGGTAAGTATGGAGAATTACGAATTCCCAATCACGATAGCCACCATCATCCTTACAAGCATTGGTTTGCTCTGGCGGTTCGAGACGAGGATAACGGGGCTCTCAGAGCGCGTTTCTCACATCGAGGGACTACTACAAGGGCTTGAAAGTCGCGTGACTCGCATTGAGACTGTACTGGACACGTACTTTCTAAAAGCCAGTCAGCGAGAAGAGTAGCGATAAGCAAAACTGACCCAACGTTCGGTGAGATAACCAAGGCCTTTCTCGCTATCCGACCGGAAAGGCCAACGATGCACCAGATCCCGATACGCTAGACCACCCTATACCGCCCGAGGCACAACCTCAGCCAGACTCTCTAGAGCACTCAGGCTTATAGTATTGATGGCTCGTCGAATTCGTTGGTGCAGCGGTGCAAATGCTAGTGCTCATGCTGGGGAGACACCTTTGTGCCCTCGTTTGGGCAACGCCCAGCAGCTCTCGATACCGTTCGTGTGCGTATCGCCCTGCACGCACTCCTTCCAGCTATATCGTACTAGGCGTGCCAGCATCCCTCCAAACCCCGATACGCTTTCCAGTCATCGCAGCAATAAGGACCTTTGTTAGCTCCACATGGAGCGGAAGGTCCTTTATTGCGGTAGAATTGTAGCAACCGTTCGCGGGCATTGAACTGTATACTATGTCGTGTCGTGATCGGAGATAGACCCGGAGGCACTATCCAATCGCTACCGTAGCCTCTCAGAGTCCCCGTTACGAGGCGCATGAGAACCCGCCTTTCTTAGCCACACTAGGCTACGGGTTCCAATTCAGTCTGCTTGCTTCCGCCACTCTGCTTGTCACGCCCGTTATCGTGGCAAAAGCCGCCGGTCGAGACGACTCCTACCTTCTCTGGATGGTCTTTGCCTCTCTGCTCGTGGTGGGCATCACCACCCTGCTGCAGGTTCGCCAAATCGGACCCGTTGGCGGCCGCGCCGTGCTGCCCATGTTCACTGCGGCTTTCTCGATTCCCTTCTGTATCACGGCAGTTGTGGACGGCGGCCCGGCGACGCTCGGCATGTTGGTCGTCGTTTCCGGCATCTGCCAATTGATCATCTCCAAGTGGCTCTTCATCTTGCGGCGCATCGTTACGCCGACGGTTGGCGGCACCGTGATGATGATTCTCTCCGTCACGTTGGCCTCCGTCGTGTTCGCTCTCCTGGATGAAGCATCGACCGCTGAACCCACGTCCGCGACAGTCACCGCGCTGGCAACACTGCTCGTCGTATCCGTTCTCACTTTTCGCGGCACGCCCTTTCTGCGCCTCTGGGCGGCGCCACTTGCTATCGTCGTCGGCTGCCTCGTTGCCGCAGCTTTTGGCACGTATGAGATCGATAGAGTTATTCAAGCGCCGTGGGTGGGGCTGCCCAGCGAATGGCCGGATCTCACGCCCAACTTTGGCATCCCGTTCTGGACGATACTCCCGTCATTCGTCTTTCTGGGCATCATCATATCCATACAAGCCAACGGTGAATCCATCGCTCTGCAGCGGGTAGCGACCCGCGAACCCAAGGCCATCGACTTTCGCCAGGTGCAGGGCACCCTCGCTGGCGGCGGCGTGGGCAACATCCTCAGCGGCATCGCGGGCGCGGTGCCCATCATCATCCATCCGGGCACGGTCGCCTTCACGCAAGTCACCGGCGTTGCGTCCCGCAGAGTTGGCTACCTCATTGGTTCGCTTTTCATCTTGATGGCCTTTGTGCCGAAAGTCTCCGGCTTGCTCAGCACCATTCCCGGCCCCGTCATGGCAGGCTACCTCACCCTGGTGACCGGCACACTCTTTGTGGACGGCGCGCAGCTTGTCATCAGTAGCGAACAGAACCGGCAGAAGGTCGTCGTGGCGGGCGTATCGTTCTGGGTTGGCGCGGCCTTTCAGTTCAAGCTCTTCGCCCTGCCCGAACTCGGTCCCGTATGGGATACGCTCCTCAAGAGCGGTATCTCCACCGGCGGATTCTTGGCCATCATCATGCTGCTTTTCCTGGAGTTCACCTCCCACCGCAGCATGCGCTTCAGTTCCCGGCTCAACATCGATGCGCTGCCCGACCTCAATGAGTTCATCACACACTTTTCCAAGAGCAGAGGGTGGGACCAAGCCATGACCGACCGGCTCATGGCAGTCGGGGAAGAGACCCTCCTCACGCTCGCTCCTCTCGACCTCGACCTGGAAAGCGATGAAGAGGAAGGCGACGATCGACTACTCGTCGTGCTTGCCACCAGCGACGGCCCGGTGGCCGACCTGGAATTCATCGGCGGCGGTGACGAAGAAAACCTGGAAGACCGCATCCGCCAACTCCAGCAACACGACTCCGAGACCCCCATCGAACAAGAGCTCTCCCTCCGCCTCCTCCGCGGCTTCGCCGACTCCGTCCAGCACAAGCAGTACCAGGACAACGACGTCATCACCGTCCGCGTCACCGCGCCGGAATCCTAACGTCAAAATACGGCGCGTCTTCAGTGCTGCACCTCAAGGCCGCGTTGCGTATACTATGTTTCATCTTCGTCCCTACGATTCAGTGAGGAAGAGTGGGTGAACGCCCTCAATATCAGCAGCTTCATTTGGGGTATCGCCGATGACGTACTGCGCGACGTCATTCTGCCCATGACCGTCATTCGCCGCCTGGATGCCGTGCTGGAGCCCACCAAGGACGCGGTGCTGCACATGAAGGAGCGGCTGGACCAGTCAGGCATCACCAGCCAAGATTCCGCTCTCTGCAACGCCTCCGGCGAGGCCTTCTACAACACTTCAGGTTTTTGCCTCCGCGACCTGACCGCAGCCGGCCGCCAGCAGCAACTCCGCAGCGACTTCGCAAACTACCTGGATGGCTTCTCGCCCAACGTCCAGGAAGTCCTCGACAAGTTCAAGTTCCGCAATCAGATACCAACACTCGTGGATGCCGACGCCCTCGGTTACCTCATTGAGAAGTTCCTCGACCCTTCGATTAACCTCAGTCCCCGGCCCGTGCTGCACAACGATGGTTCAGTGCGTTTGGCGGGCCTGGATAACCACAGCATGGGCACGGTCTTCGAAGAGCTTATCCGCCGCTTCAATGAGGAGAACAACGAAGAGGCCGGGGAACACTTTACACTGCGGGACGTCGTGCAGCTCATGGCGCGCCTCGTCTTCCTGTCCGTCGCCGACAAGGTGCAGTCCGGCACCTATCTGGTCTACGACGGCGCCTGCGGCACCGGCGGCATGCTCACCGTGGCGGAAGAAACGCTGCAAGAGCTCGGCAACGGCCAGGACAAAGAACTCAAGATTCGTCTTTACGGTCAGGACGTCAACGCCGAAACCTACGCCATCTGCAAGGCCGACATGCTGCTCAAAGGCGAAGGCGCGGAGGCGGAAAACATCAAGTACGGCACAACCCTCGCGGCCGACGCCTATCCTGCCCTGAAGTTTGACTTCATGCTGTCCAATCCGCCGTACGGCAAGAGTTGGAAGGGCGATCTGGACCGTATGGGCGGCAAGAAGGACCTCATCGACCAGCGCTTTCTTGTGGAGCACGACGGCGAGCCGGACTACTCCCTCGTCACCCGCTCCAGCGACGGTCAGATGATGTTTCTCGCCAACATGCTGAGCAAGATGAAGCAGAATACGCCCATGGGCAGCCGCATCGCCGAGGTGCACAACGGCAGTTCCCTCTTCACCGGCGACGCCGGCCAGGGCGAGAGCAACATCCGCCGCTGGATAATCGAGAACGACTGGCTGGAAGCCATCGTTGCCCTGCCGCTCAACATGTTCTACAACACCGGCATCGCCACCTACATCTGGGTGCTCAGCAACCGCAAGCCGCCGCACCGCCGGGGCAAGGTGCAGCTCATCGACGCTACCCAGTGGTTCAAGCCCCTGCGCAAGAACCTGGGCAGCAAGAATTGCGAGTTGGCGGAAGAGGACATTCAGCGCATCTGCGACACATTCGAGGACTTTGCGGAAACGGAGCAGTCGAAGATCTTTCCCAATGCGGCCTTTGGCTACTGGAAAGTCACCGTGGAGCGGCCCCTGCGGCTGGCGGGCATCGATCCCGAGCGGGTCTACACGGCCAAAGAGATCAAGCAGTTGAAGGAGACGCGGGAGCGCGCCGAAGGTGCCCTGCCCGTCATCAAGAAGGCCCACAAGCGCGGGACCGAACCGGACCCCTTGCGCGGGCTGTTCGCGGCCACCGTCAACGGCAAACCGGCCGTGGTCGAATACGAGCCGGACACGAACCTGCGGGACACCGAACAGATTCCCTTGCTGGAAGAGGGCGGCATTGATGCCTTCCTGCAGCGCGAGGTGCTGCCCTACGCGCCCGACGCCTGGTACGTGGCCTCCAGCGTCAAGATCGGCTACGAGATCAGCTTTACCCGCTACTTCTACAAGCCCCAACCCCTGCGGCCTTTGGAGGAGATTCGGGCTGATATACTGGCACTAGAGAAAGAAACGGACGGACTGCTGGCTGAAATACTGGTCGCAGGCGGACCTACGGATGTCAGGTAGCATCTTGCTGAAAGAGCAAACCATTCCAACAGGAAAAGCCAATGTCTGAGACCGAGATTATCTTTGAAGTCAGCGAGGATGAGGTGGACAGCGGATACACCGCCAGCGCCCTGGGGTACGGCATCCACACGGAGGGCGAATCCCTGGAAGAACTTCGCGGCAACGTTAGAGAAGCCGTTGACTGCTACTTCGACGACACGATACCGCGACCCAAGCTGATTCGGCTGCACTTCGTCCGGGAAGAGGTACTGATCGCGTGAGATTGCCTCGCGATGTGAGCGGCGCGGCTCTCCTGGCTTCGCTGCGACGGTTGGGCTACGAAGCCGTACGGCACTCACGTGCGAGTCACGACGCAGGTCAACGGCGAACACCATGAAGTCATCCCTCAACACAATCCGGTCAAAGCGAAGACGCTGTTGAGTATTTTGAAGAGCGTCGCGCGGCATCACGGAATGAGTGTCGAGGAACTCCTCAGCGAGTTGCAGCTATGAGTGCCGGCCGTCCCATAGGCCAATTTCACGTCCTATCCCCTCTACCGCCCTTCCGAAGCCTGGTACACTCCTGCCACCGTGATGGTGGGCCATGCGGTCAGCTTCACCCGCTACTTCTACAAGCTCCAAACCCGGCGGCCGTTGGACGAAATCCGGGCTGATATACTGGCACTAGAGAAAGAGACGGATGGGTTGCTCAACGAGATTATGAGTGCGTCTTAGCGGTAGTGGGGCAGACCCACAGTAAAGGTTAGTCAAATGAGTGAACGTAAGCTAGACCCGGATTCTTCTGCCGTGCAAACGCACCTGCAAATCATGCAGGATGTTATCCGGCGCATGGCGGAGAATAGCCGCTCATGTAAAGTTTGGTGCGTGACATTAGTGTCCGCTACGCTGGTCTTGGTGGCACAGACCGGAAATGCGCAAAATGCCTTAATCGCGCTCGTTCCCACAGTGCTCTTTCTGGTGCTCGACACGTATTATTTAGCGCTTGAAAGGGCATTCCGCAATTCTTACGAGACGTTCGTATCGAAACTGCACAAGGGTGACTTGGCCTCATCCGACATATACTTGGTCAAGCCAACTGGCATGGGATGGAAGCTGGATTGGCGATGTCTGTGGTCCGTCTCGATATTGCCGTTCTACCTTCTATTAGTGGTGACAATAGTCCTTTCCTGGTTGGTGATAGTCCCGTCCAACACTCTTGTAACGTGAGGAGAGTCTTGGCGAAGAAACAGACAACCAAGCACAAGGTCTTCATCAGCTTCCATGAGAAAGACATCAAGTACAAGGAAGACTTCGTTCGCATGATGGGGAAGCGCATCGTAGACAGGTCAGTTGACACCGGCAACATCGACGATACCGGCCTGAAGACTGCAACAGTGCGCCAGAAGATTCGAGACGAGTATATCCGAGACGCCACAGTGACCATCGTCCTGATAGGTCCTCGCACGTGGCAACGCAGGCATGTGGACTGGGAGATTGGGTCGAGTATCAGGAAGACCAGGAAGAACCCTAGGTGCGGGTTGCTGGGAATTGTACTTCCCAATCACCCCAATCATGGGAAGAGAAAGAATCTTGACCCTCACCTGATTCCCCCGCGCCTAGCGGATAACTGGACGGGAGATGATTCCTACGCACTCATATACGACTGGCCAGAACCGTGGGCACCTGCTCAGGTTGCTGAGTGGATCCACCGTGCCTTCGTGCGTCGGGACGGGATCCCACCCAACAACTCACGGAGTCCGTTTGCGCTGAACAGGACGAGGGACTACAAGAAAGGGTGGCAGAACTAGAGCGATGTCTGTGTACGCCTCCATCCATTGCCTTGTCTACAAGCCTCAGCCCTTGCGCCTGGCGGAGGAGACAGAAGGCACCATGCAAGCATGAAGACACTTCGAACACACTGAGGCTCAGCATGGAATGGAACGAAAATCTGCCTGACGTCAACAAATGGCAACCGAATTCTGCCCACCACGAGACCCTGAGCGCCGGTCTGCTCTTGACTTGCCAGGCGTCCCAAGCTCGGATCGTCACCGAAGCAGCGATTGAGCGAGGGTTCAACATACATAATTTCGACTCCGGACCGGGAGTGGAGGACATCGTTCGGCAGGAGTTGGCCAAGCTTTTACCCAGCCGCTACGCGATAGACCCAGGAGTCGTGAACGATCGCGATGGCAAGACAGCTGGAGAAATTGACATACTTATACGCGACCGCACATGGTCTCCTGCGATAAAGTTAGGAGCCACCCCTTCATCACGGCGCTATCACTTTGCCATTGAGAGCATCTATTCTGCGATTGAAGTGAAACAGACGCTCGGGTTCCAGCAGCTCGACGAGGCGATGGAGAAGTTGGTCAAGCTCGCTCGGCTCAATCGCCCGGACAATCCCTATGGACACATCACAGAAAACCAGCACTTGCCGCTGTTCGACAAGAAGGGATGGATACTCAACCCTCTACACACGACGGTTTTTGCTACCAATGTTCAGTCCGGTGTGCAATTCCAGGATTTGGCCTTTCGTTTTGGCCAGATTAACTACCAGTTGGGCCGCAGGGACATGGTAACTGTGCTTTGCGTCCTAGGGCATGGATCAGCTTGGTACTCAGTGAAAGGTGGAGACACTATGAACGCTACCTTCATGGGTGACAGGCATGATGACCTTCAGCTAAGTGTTCACAATAGCGAGGACGATCAGATGAACACTTTCTACAGACTCTACGAGCATCTTTCTGGACACCTATACCGTTCCGTTCTTGCTACAACTGGTATCACAGATGGATATGGCCAGAGTCCTCCAAAATACTGGACCTATCCATACGATGGTGCCCGATACAATACGGCAAGTGGGGAAAAACCATGACCCTCCACCACTACCCCAGCTACAAGCCCTCTGGCGTCGAGTGGCTCGGAGATGTGCCGGCGCACTGGGAGGTGCGGCCCGGTCGGGCGGCCTTCCAAGAAGTCGTTGAACGGGACAATCCAGACGAGCAGTTGTTATCCGTGACCATCGCGCGGGGAGTCATTGCACAAGAAATACTACTGCAAGATAGCTCGCAGAAAGATAGTTCACGGCTTGACAAGTCTGATTACAAGCTGGTTTGTCCTGGCGACATCGTATACAACAAGATGCGAGCATGGCAGGGGGCTGTCGGCATGTCAGCTTTCAGGGGAATCGTTAGCCCTGCTTACATCGTACAACGGCCTCGTCTTGGCTCAGAGCCGTCGTACTTCCACCATTTGGTGAGACTACCTGCCTTTGCAACAGAAGCGGAGAGATGGTCATATGGTATCGCCTCTGACATGTGGAGCCTCCGCCCAGAGCACTTCAAGATGATACAGTTCTGCCTTCCACCCCTCCATGAGCAGCGGGCTATTGTGCGGTATTTGGATTATGTGGACCGGCGGGTGCGGCGGTATGTGGCGGCGAAGCGGAAGCTGATTGCGTTGCTGGAGGAGGAGCGGCAGGCGGTTATCCACCAAGCGGTGACGCGGGGCCTGGACCCCAACGTCCCCCTCAAACCCTCCGGTGTCGAATGGCTCGGCGACATCCCAGCACATTGGGAGATTCGCCGGTTGCGAAACTCTATCCTAGAGGCGGTGAATGGAGTGTGGGGTGCTGATCCTGACGGCATAAATGACCTTGCTTGCGTCCGCGTAGCTGACTTTGACCGACATCGGCTACGAGTGCGCACACCAATCCCAACAGTGCGTGCAATTGGACCTAGTGAACGCCGCGGCAGAACTTTGCTTTTTGGGAACTTGCTGCTAGAAGTATCTGGTGGAGGCGAGCAGCAGCCAGTTGGCGTGGTGATTCTATACGACCACGACATTCCTTCAGTGTGCTCAAACTTTATTCAAAAGATCACCTTAAGGAGTGGGTATGACCCACAATTCCTAACATTCCTACATGGCGCTCTTTATGCCGTAAGGATTAACGTGCGATCTATCAAGCAAACAACAGGGATACAGAATCTTGATACATCCTCATACTTCAGTGAGGCAGTTGCGTTTCCTCCCCTCCAAGAGCAACATGCAATTAGTGAGTATCTCCTAGAAGCCACGTTGAGAATCGAAACAGCCATCACCCGCGCACGGCGGCAGGTCGAACTGCTGGAGGAGTACCGCACGCGGCTGATTGCGGACGTGGTCACCGGCAAGCTGGACGTGCGCGCGGCGGCGCCGGCGGACTAACATTGCGCCGCGGTTTCCGCCCGCTTAGACTGTGTTACACGCAACTCTTAGGGCGAAAGGCACGGAGAACGGTAGGGAGTACGACTTGGAGGAGACCATGAAGGCGCCGACCGAGATCATATTCGAGGTTACGGAGGCCGCGGAGGGCGGTTTCGACGCGCGGGCGCTCGGCTACAGCATCTTCACGCAGGGAGAAGACTGGGCCGACCTCAAGACGATGGTCAAGGATGCCGTGCTCTGCCACTTCGGTGACGAAGGCGCGCCCAAAGTCGTCAGGCTGCATTTCGTCAAGGACGAAGCCATCGCGGTATGAGGCTGCCGCGCGACATGTCAGGCGAAGAGCTGGCAGCACGGTTGCGCCGCCGCTATGGCTATCGCCTTGTCAGACAGAGCGGCAGCCATACGACGTTGACCCGAACCGTCGGCAGTATGTCCCACAGTGTGACCGTCCCGCGCCATCGCGTCGTCCGCGTGGGTACGCTCAGCAGAATTGTGGCCGACGTTGCCGCGCACCTGGGCGTAACCCCGGAGGAAGCGCGCGGTGAGCTATTCGGGAGCCAGCGCTAACCCAAACCGCCGATGTGGTGACCGGCAAAGCCGGACGTGCGCGCGGCGGCGGAACTGCCGGCTGCGGCGGACGCGAAAGAGCCGCTAGACGAAAACGGATTGATGACGGACAATGATGCTATGAACGATGACGCTCAAAGCATCAACCGGCCGGGAGAATAACCGGCAATGCAGACGGAGATGAACCGATGATTGATTGGAGCACGTGCCCGGCAGTGGAGCGAATTCCTGGCAAAGTCAGCGGCGCCTGGCTCTTCACAGATAGCAGACTGCCCGTATCCGCCCTATTCGAGAACCTGGAGGCTGGCGCTACCGTCGAGGAATTCATGGAGTGGTTCGGGCCGGTGGATGAATGGAAGGTGAGGGCCGTACTGGAACACGTTGCCGCCTCGCTTAGGGCGCCAGTGCCGGTAAGCAGCCTTGAAGATTCTGTTTGACCACGGCACACCGAGACCCCTCACGAGGGAGCTTCCTGGACATTCGGTCGCTATGGCGGCAGACAGGGGATGGGACCGGCTGGCCAACGGAGACTTGCTTGACAGCGCCGAACGGGATGGATTCGATATTCTGATTACTACCGACCGGAGCATGAGGCATCAGCAGAACCTCTCGAGCAGGCACCTGGCTATCATCGTGCTGCTCTCTCAGGCCTGGCCCTACGCGAGGTCAAGGATTGAAGAGATCCGGGACACTGTCGCCAATATCAAGCTTGGGGAGTTGCGGGAAATCTACATCCCGATGAGGGACGAGGGCTAAC
Organism: Chloroflexota bacterium; assembly: GCA_028874195.1. Lineage (GTDB taxonomy): Bacteria > Chloroflexota > UBA11872 > VXOZ01 > VXOZ01 > VXOZ01. Next base: position 24,583 of record JAPPLM010000042.1, on the reverse strand, counting down.
GTGACCCCAACACCATCGTACGCAGATCGAAAAGCTACATCTGCGCGGCGCTGACGGGCAGCCATTGCGCGCCGCCCTTCTATACTGTGATTCACAGGAACTGTGAGACTGTGAAAATAAAGACAAAGAACATCACCGTATCAATCGACGAGGAGACCCATCGTCGCGCCCGCATCCGGGCGGCGGAGATGGACACCTCAGTCTTGGCGCTGGTGCGGAAGTATTTGCAAACGCTGGCGCATGATGATTCGCCGCAAGACGATACTGGGGCGGATGCCCGCTGGTCGCAGACCGCCGCTCAGGACGCTGCGACCCACCAGCACGTGCAGCGACTGTATGGCGAGGCGCAGGCCAGGGCGGAGGCAATGGCGGGAAGTCCCATTAAGAATGTACAAGAACTCGTGGAGATGCGCCGGCGCCTGCTTAAGCAAGTGGCGTCTGACTTCGACGCGCAGGGTATAGGCATACGCATGCCCGGTAACGTGAATCGGGATGAGATGTACGACCGGGACAGGGCCCGCCTTGAGGCAAGACTGGCGGTCGCCGAGGAGCGGGGTGAAGAGCTCGAGGGAGAACTCTTCGCTCTCAAGGCACGCATCAACTCTATGGATGCGCCGGACAACGCAGCGGAACCCAGCCGGTGAGCCCGGGCTATGCAGTTTGTTGACACCAATGTTCTCCTGTACGCTGCTTGCCGTACATCGCGGGATGCCGCAAAGCGGCGCCGCGCGTTGGAGCTGCTGGCCGAGCCGGATCTGGCGCTATCGGTGCAGGTGCTGCAGGAATTCTATCACCAAGCCACCCGACGCAGCCGTGAGGGGCGGCTGACGCCGGAGCAAGCGCTGACATTCCTTGAGCCGCTGCGTCTCTTTCCAATCCAGGAATTGACTCCCGCGCTCTTCGACCTCGCCGTCGCCATCAGCCAGCGCTTCCGGCTTTCCTATTGGGATGGCGCAATCCTGGCAGCGGCCAAAGTCCTCGGCTGTGAGGTAGTGTACTCTGAAGACCTGAGCGACGACCAAGACTATGACGGACTGCGCGCAGTCAACCCCTTTCGCATACAGACGAAAGCGCAATGACAACCGACACCACTGAACGGGGACTGGAATGCCTCATCTGCACGGCGTTGACGGGAGAACCGTGCGAACCGGGGCAAGCGGGCGCCGTGCGTGAGCGGCCCGCCGCTTACGGCGTGGGCTGGACGTGCGGCGATTCCGGCGACTACGACCGCGAGTACTGCGTGGACCTGGCGCAACTGAGCGCCTTTCTCCAGGCCACCCAACCGGAGACCGCTACAGCCCTCGACCTCGGCGAGGATAGCCCGACCCGGCGCAGCTTTCTGGCGCGGCTGGAAGGCGAAATCGCCAAGCGGGGTACCATTGACGTGCTGCGCAACGGCCTCAAACACCGTAACCACACCCTTGACCTGCTCTACGGCACCCCAACGCCCGGCAACGAGACGGCCAGGGCGCTCTACCGTCAGAACCGCTTCAGCGTGACCCGCCAACTGCATTACAGCCGCGTCGACACCCACAACTCCCTCGATATCTGCCTCTTCATCAACGGCCTGCCGGTCGCCACGTTCGAGCTCAAGAACAACCTTACGAAACAGACCGTGGCCGATGCCGTGGAACAGTACAAGCGCGACCGCAATCCCCGCGAGAAGCTCTTCGCCTTCGGCCGCTGCCTGGTGCACTTCGCGGTGGACGACCAGCAGGTGGAGTTTTGCACGCACCTGCGCGGCGAAGAGTCATGGTTCCTGCCTTTCAATAGGGGCTGGAACGACGGCGCGGGCAATCCGCCGAATCCCAACGGCCTCATGACCGACTACCTCTGGCAAGAGGTGCTCACCCGCGAGAGCCTGACGAACATCATCGAGAACTACGCTCAGGTCGTAGCAAAGCAGGATGAAAAGTCACAGCGCAATAGGCGTGACCAAATCTGGCCCCGCTACCACCAGTTGGACGTGGTACGCAAGCTGTTGGCGGATGCAGAAGAGAGTGGAGTTGGCAAACGCTATCTGATACAGCACTCAGCCGGCAGCGGCAAATCCAACTCCATCGCTTGGCTGGCGCACCAGCTCATCGGGCTGCAGTACGACAACCGCGAACTCTTCAATTCGGTGGTGGTTGTCACCGACCGGCGCGTGCTGGACAAGCAAATCCGCGATACCATCCGGCAATTTGCGCAAGTGGGATCCCTCGTCGGCGCCGCCGAGCATTCCCGCGACCTCAAGCGCTTTATCGAAGAAGGCAAGCGCATCATTATTTCTACCGTGCAGAAGTTCCCGGTTATTCTGAACGCGATTGGAGACGAACACCGGGGCCGGCGCTTCGCCATCATCATCGACGAGGCGCACTCCGGCCAGGGCGGCGCGACGTCTTCCAAGATGTCTCAGGTGCTTAGCGAGGTCGGCAGCGATGATGAGGTTGAAACGAACGAGGACAAGATCAACCGGCTGATGGAAGCCAAGAAGCTGCTGCCAAACGCCAGCTACTTTGCCTTCACCGCCACTCCCAAGAACAAGACCCTGGAGATCTTCGGTACGCCCGCCCCAGAGGGAGAGCGCACGCAGCATCTGCCGTTTCATGCCTACACAATGAAGCAGGCCATCCAGGAGGGCTTCATCATCGACGTGTTGCGGCACTACACGCCGGTCAGCAGCTACTACCGACTCATCAAGACGGTCCCAGACGACCCGGAATTCGATACCGCCCGCGCCACCAAGAAGCTGCGCCGCTACGTGGAAGACCACCAGCAGGCCATCCGGCAGAAGGCGGAAATCATAGTTGACCACTTTCACGAGCAGGTGGCAGCCAAGCAGTTGATTGGCGGGCAAGCGCGGGCGATGGTGGTTACGAGCAGCATCAGGCGCGCGATCACGTATTTCTTCGCAATCCGAGCGTACCTGGAAGAGCGCAAGAGTCCATACAAGGCCATCGCCGCCTTCTCGGGGGAACATCCCTTCGACGGCACGACGGTGACGGAGGCCTCCCTTAACGGATTCTCCTCAAACCTGATAGCTGAAAGAATCCAGGAAGACCCTTACCGCTTCCTTGTTTGCGCCGACAAGTTTCAAACCGGTTACGACGAGCCGCTGCTGCATACTATGTACGTGGACAAGCCATTGGCGGGCGTGAAGGCTGTGCAGACGCTTTCGCGTCTCAACCGGGCGCACACCAAGAAGCACAATGCTTTTGTGTTGGACTTCAGCAACGACACCCAGATAATCGAGGACTCATTTTCGGCGTATTACCGCACCACCGTCTTGGCAGAGGAGACCGACCCGAACAAGCTACACGACCTGAAAGCGGACCTCGACGGCCACCAGATCCACAGCCAAGAGGACGTGGACGCAGTGGTGGAGAAGTATCTCGCTGCCGTTCCCCGAGACAACCTCGATCCAATCTTGGATGCTTGCGTTGCCGCTTATCGTGAGAACCTGGACGAGGACGGGCAAGTAGACTTCAAGAGTAAGGCGAAGGCCTTCTTGCGGACGTACGGGTTCCTGGCCACCATATTGCCGTACAGCGACGCTGAGTGGGAAAAACTCTCGATCTTCTTGAATTTCCTCGTACCTAAGTTACCCGCACCCCCGGATGATGACATTTCCAAGGGAATACTCGAAGCGATCGACATGGACAGCTATCGAGTTGAAAAGCAGGCAATGCAAGAAATCATCCTTTCAGATGTGGATGCAGAGATTGATCCCGTGCCTACTAACGGCGGCGGGCACAAGCCGGAGGCGGAGTTTGACCGCCTATCGAACATAGTCAGAGACTTTAACAACCAATTCGACAACATAGACTGGACTGATAAGGACAAGATTAGAACAGTCATCGACGAAGAACTGCCGCCGAAGGTCGCGCAGGACCGGGCGTATCAGAACGCTATGGCGAATTCCGACCAGCAGAATGCGCGCATTGAGTTCGAGAGCGCGTTGGAGCGCGTCGTTACAGAGCTTGTTGGAGACTACATGGAGCTTTATAAGCAATTCAAGGAAAACCCCTCCTTTCAACGGTCGCTCTTTGCCAAGCTCTTTGAGGAAACATACAAGGCATCCGGTGGCTCGCCAAGTCAACTGTGACTGCATCCCTTGTGTGTTGTAGGACCTGCAAGTCTGGGAGCGGCTGATGCCCTGTAATTTCCAGTCTTTCAACGGAACTGAACGTGGGTGCCAAATTAAACAATCGCTTACTTCTTTGGGTTATCAGTGTCGCCCTCATGCTTGTTGCACTTAGTTGTCAGACCGCACCGAGGCCGTCTGGTGGGACTTTGGAAATACCGTCCGGGCGGGAGGCGGATGCGGCGTTGAGTGGGTCGGTGACGTATCGGGAGCGGATTGCGCTGACGCCGGGGGCGAAGCTGATCGTGAGCTTGTATGATGTGGCGTTGCAAGATACGGCGGCGCCGCTGATTGCGCGGCAGACTATTGAGAACCCCGGTCAGGTGCCCATTGCGTTTAGGGTGGAGTACAGCCGGGAGGACATAAATTCCCGAAATACCTATGCGATCCAGGCCAGGATTGTTGAATCCGACGGCCGGTTGGCCTTCACGAACGGTACGGCCTATGAGGTGATTACCGGCGGCAATCCCAGCAAGGTCGATATGCTTCTCATTCTGGTGGAACCGCCGCCCGACCAGGTGGAGGAAGGGCAGGACTGGCGCACGTGGGTGGAAGCGCCGGCGCCGGTCATCTGGGCCAACTTGCTTCCAAACGAACCGGAGCACTTTCTGCAGGTCGCGTACTACCAGTCAACTATCGAAGGCTGCGCCCGCCCCGGCAGCGAGGAACTGCGGGTTGAGGGTACCGACATCATTGCAACAGTCACGCTGATGCAGCCGCCGACGACGAAATGGGCCATACCGTGCCAAGAGCAGGTGGTAGAGTTCGACACAGTCCTGCCCATCTTGGCTGCGCTGCACTCGGAGCAGGCTTACCGCATCATCGTCAACGATCGTGTCATGTCGACAATCTCCCTTCCGCGACCCGACTTTCCCGCTTCCGCTCTTCGAGAGTCGCCCATTGAACACGCGGCACTCGAGGTGCTGGGGAGCGACCCACAAGCATACCAACTGCGCGTAGTTTCCGGCATGCCTAGCAGCAGTTGCTCACACTTCAACGGTTACGAGATCCGGCGGGACAACTCCAACGCAATTGACGTCCGCATCACCCACCACCGCGTCGTCGAGAAGGACATTGCCTGCACCGCCAACGATCCCATTATCGAGACCGTGGTCCCGCTCGGTTCCGACTTTGAGAAAGGTTTGGAGTATACCGTGAGCATAAACGGGGAGAATAGTCAGTCGTTTATCGCTCGTTAGTCAAGCCCGTGCATTAGCAAGACGCTCTCCTGGTGCGGGATCGCCAGCAAACGCGAGCCTCTGCGCCTCTTTTCATCAAGAAGCCAACTGCGAATCGTGATATTGTGTGCGACCGCTGGCAGGACTTAACAGTCTATTTGTGTGCCGTGGGTGCGTGGCGTCAGGCTGTTCAGGAGAGACGACAGCAGCTTGGAGAGAGTATAATTGAGCTAAGCTAGCCTACGCCTTTCTCGCATATCTCGCGCCCTCAATGTTTTGTGTATTCCGTTCGTTAGCCCTGCCTCTGCAGTGAGGGTATTTTCCCCCTTTTTCGCTCTGTTTTCTAATTTGGTGAGTTCAGCACATTCAATGATTCAGTAGCCCCACAGACTGGGGCATTGGAGGCCACATGATCGATCTCTCCCAGCACTCGGAACTCTACGTGAGGCAAGAAATAGAGCACCTGGAAGTCTTTACGGGCTTCGAGACCAAGAATCGCTACAGCGTGAGGACTCCCAGCGGAGAGCAGCTCCTCTACGCCTTCGAGGAATCGGGCTTGCTGGGACGCTCGTTTCTCAGTTCGCACCGGCCGCTGACAATCCACGTTGTCGACAGGGACAACACGGAAGTCATCAACGCCAGCCGGAGCTTCTTCTGGTTCCTATCGCACCTGCACGTCAACGACGGCACGGGGCAGCGCATCGGCTCGATGCAGCGGCGGTTTTCATTCCTGAATCGCAAATTCGACCTGATGGACGCAACCGGCAGAATAGTCGCAGAGATGCGCGGCCCAATCTTCCGGCCCTTCACCTTCATGGTCTATCAACAAGGACAGGAAATCGGCCGCGTGACGAAGCAGTGGAGCGGTCTCGGCCGGGAGGCGTTTACCGACGCCGACACCTTCAAGGTAGAGGTGGACACCAGCCGGACGGACCAGGACTTTGCGCTGCTCATGCTCGCAAGCGCCATCTCGATCGATCTCGACTTCTTTGAGAAGTAGGCGTGCGCGCTACCCGTTAAACTTCTCCATACCAAGAAACCTTTGCGAAACCCCTTCACCCTTGATGGAGGAAAGACGGAATGGGGGTGAACATTGGCTTCATAGCTGGCAACCGTAGCCTGCCCACGAACTTCTGGATTCCGGCTTTTGCCGGAATGACGGAGCTATGCAAAGGTCTCATACCAAGGAGTATTCTGCTCCTGATTAGGCAAACGTGCGCATGCGGCGCGGGCATTGCGCTAGGTGTGGCTGGGTGAACTTAAGCGAGCTCAAGCGTGCCTTAGGCCTTCGTCCCCATACATTCGCCAAACGCCAGGGCTGCCATGCCGCCGGGGAGGCCTTTCCACTCGTCAAGATCGTTGCGCCACTCGTCGAACTGCTCACGCGTGGCCAGACCGTGCTTCGTTGCCACATCCACGATCTCGGGGGCGATGAACCAGTCCTTCACAAACTGAGAAAAGAACCCCACGTCCTGTGCTGTGCCAAACGAGTCAAAAGAAGCGCTCCCGCGCACATCAACAAACCCAGCCGTAAGGAAGTGCGCCCCTAGCTCTTTGCCAATTTCCGGATGGCCGCCGTTGCCCGCAAGCAGCTTGGCAAACGTGTTCCAGGCAGACCGCATCCTGTCCTCTCCCGGCTCGATGAAGGAAGCGGAGACGATGAGCTCGCGGCTGAAGATGAGGCCGCCCGGTTTCAAGACCCGTTTCGCCTCGCTGAGCGCCGCGGCGGTATTCGGGACGTGGGTGAGCACGGTGTGGCAAAAGGCCACGTCAAAATAGTCATCATCGAAAGACAGATCGGTCACGTCTCCCACGTGAAACGTCGCGTTTGCGTGACCGCCGGCCTCAGCAGCACCACGGGCGATAGCGATTTGGGACTCTTCCATGTCGATGCCGTGGAATTCACCCGGCTCTACCGCCTTGGCTAGACCAACGGAGATTGTGCCCGGCCCACAGCCAAAGTCCAGCAGCCTTTGGCCCGGCGTGAGATGGGGAAGCAGCCGCGCCGCGTTGGTTTGGGCGCTGCGTCTATCGAGCATTTGCAAGAATTCTTCCCCATAGCCCATGGTGTAGGAAGATTCCGCCTGAGTTTGTTTGGACATCACGCCTACTCCTTTGTTGCTGATTCCCAAGTGTGCAACTCTGCACTGCGACTGGAATTGGGTGCTCCCATTCTAAGCGACGGATTGCATGGCGTCTATGCGCGTAAGCGGCATCTTCAGGGACCGCTCTCGACCACGGCGGTCACATTTGCGGTAGACTGAAATTAAGGGGCAGGCAGCGCGTTTGCGCCAACCCGTGAAACGCAGCGTTGCCCCAACCAGCCGTTCACAGCCCATGCAGGCAGACGCTTTGCGGGCACAGAATCAGTGGATTGGAGAACCTCATGCCACTCAATGTGTATCTGACATTCGCAGACAACTGCCGCGAAGCTTTCGACTTTTACCGCTCCGTTTTTGGCGGCGAATACCTGATCGTTCAGACATTCGCCGACGGCCCGGGTGACATGGGAGTACCCGAGTCAGATGGGGACAGGATCATGCATGCGACAATTTCGCTTGGCGATAGCATCCTGATGGGCAGTGACACGCCTTCGAATTATCCCCAACCGCTCACTCCCGGCAACAATGTCTCCCTCTCTTATACGCCCGCAAGCAGAGAAGAAACTGATGAAGTGTTTGCCAAACTCTCCGAAAGCGGGACCGTAAACATGCCGCTGGCAGAGATGTTTTGGGGCGCGTACTTCGGGTCATGCACCGACAAGTTCGGCATCCACTGGCAGTTGAACTACGAATTGCCTGGGGAGCAGGAGTCGGATTAGTAGGCACTTTGGCAGTTCTTGACCCCATGCCGCCTAATCGATAGTGCTGCCTGAATTGTTCCGCATCCACCCCATAGACCTTAAGGCTACCGACCGCATTCTGCGGAAGCGCATAGTGGAAATAGCCGATGGAACGTCTACCTCACTTAAGCCGTCGCGAACTATTGGTTAGCGGCGCCGCACTCGGTTTAGCCGCCTGCGGCGGGCCGGCCCGCGGTCGCGACCCGCTCAAGTCTATTCAGCAGGGCTTGGCCGCGGCGCCATTGCCGCCACCATGGGTGCCAATGGTTGTGCGCGGCACGGCGATTGAAGTTGCCGGCCACCGCTATCGGTTCGATGCCGGTCCGTTTCCGACAAGTCTGGAAGTTAGCGGCCCCGAGTTCCTCTTCGACGCTATCAATCTTGATATCCGCGTCCAGGAAGAATTGCTCGTCTGGCAGCGCGCGCGCACGGTCTCGGTGGACGCCACGACAGTAGAGTTGCTGGCGCGGGGCAACGCGGGCGATCTGATTGCGCAAACGCGTGTAACCATCAGTTACGACGGCGCGTGCCGCTTTCGCGTAAGCCTCATCCCACAAGGCATCGTTACCATTGACTCCATTCTGCTCGACATTCCAATCCTCCGTGGCGAGACAACCCACTACGCGCATCACCTGCTGGGCGCTGCCGCCCTCACCTACTCCTCACTGGAAATCGGCAGATTGATAGAAGGACGACAGTCCATTTGGGGAGGCGGCCGCATTCCCGATAACGGTTGGTCGGGAGAGATTACGCCGCTATTCTGGGTGGGAAATCCTGACCGGGGCCTTGTCTGGTTCACCGAGCAATTGGCTGACCAGCAACGCCAGGAACCCACGATCCAAATTCAATTGCGGCCGGTAGAGGGAGCCATGCGTCTCCTGGTGGACTTCATCACCGCGCCGCTCGACATGCCGGACACCGTGCATCTCGACTTTGGCTTGCAGCCGACTCCGGTACGGCCGCCGGAGAGCCGGAGGAGCGCCATCAAGCCTGCCCGCGCCGAGTGGTGGCCGGAAGACAGCCGCATGGTGACGCAATTTCCCATGCGCGCGACCGGCGATACGCGCAGCACGCTTGAGTCACTGCGTGATCAGGGCACAGAGGCAATCATCCTGGAGGATGGCTGGTCGGACGTGCCGGGGTTTCCGCACTTCGCGAGCTCGGAGCATGAAGGCGCGTTTCACGACCTGGTAAGCCTGACCCACGACACCGGCTTGATGGTGATCCCCACCATCTCCGCTGATATGCTTTCCTTCAAGGCCCCCGGAGCGGCAGAGGTTATTTCAGACATGCCGCGGCCGATCCAAACGAATATCATAAACGTGTCGCGAGCGCCTGCCGATCGGGTCTCGGCGATGTTTCACACAGAAGCTACGGCCGCATTTTTCGAACAGGCTGTGCGCGCATTTGCCGAGAAGTTTTCAATAGACGGCGTGAATGTGCTCATCGGTGAGCCGACGGTACGGTCGCTACTCCGAAATGAACGCCGTGCGGGCGCCGGGGCCGCACTGGACATCCAGGGCCGGCGCGAACTCTTGCGTCGCCTCTATGCGCTTTTTCACGGCGGCCTGCGCGAGAGAGATGAAGACGGCATCGTGATAGCGCACTCGCCAATGCCCTGGAGCATGATTCATAGCTATGCCGATCTGCTCGTAACGGGACTTAACGTCTACCGGTCTATTCTTTTTCGTGGTCTCAGCGACGAGGCGCTCGCCAAACGCTGGCAACCCGAGCAAATACCCTACCTCTACGGCGACGTGACCCACAGGGTACCAACGCTCTTCCAAGTGCCTACGGCCGATACGTTCTTCAGCCTTGGCGCTGGGGGTTATGAGCGCGAAGGATTGACGACCGACCAGGAGTTATTCGGTCTGGCGGCGGTGCACAATACCTCGCTGTGGCCGGAAGAATTAACGCCTTTCGCTCCTTTGGCAGACCTAGCCCGCTTGGAAGAACTGCGCCTGAGCCTGGGCTTTGGCAATGCATCCTGGCACCCGTACTGGATAGTGCAGGAACGCCTCATAGTACAGCCGCCCAGCACGTTGTACGGGTACTGGTACAGGGGTTCGGGATCAATGCTCTTGCTTCTGTTAAACGGGGCCGGCAATGATCAGGACATCTTAGTCGAGGTGGCCGGCGCAGCGTCCAACGGTGACGGGGGGCTGTTCGCGGAGGAAGTTTGGGAAGGTCTGCCCGCGCGTACCCGCGACAACTTGATCATTACCACACTGGCGCCCTCGCAGTTTGCGGTGCTGCGCATCGAAGCAGGGTAGCCAGCGCTGCCGCGCATAATCGCTTCTGGACGACTGACGACTACCCGGCTCCCGGTCTCAGCCAAGCAACCAAGCTAAAGCAAGCGATACTAAAAACGACATCCATCATGCCTGCGCGTGGGAACAGCCGCAGCCGCAAAGGTCGGCGTCGATCTAGGGTCTCAAGCTCGCAGCGTAGGCGGCACGGGTCTGAACGGCAAGCGCGATGAAGTCCTCGGCAAACAGGCTTGCGCCGCCCACCAACCCGCCATCGACTTCCGGCTGTGCAATGATGTCGGGCCATACGCCGGGATTGATGCTGCCACCGTACAGTATGCGTATCGCCGCAGCCGTTGGCGCATCGAATTCACGCCCAATTACTTCGCGGACGAGACCAATCGTCTCGTTCGCTTCTGCCGGTGATGCGGCGCGGCCGGTGCCAATGGCCCACACAGGCTCATACGCCACGATTGCCGCTGCGGCTTGTTGAGCGGATAGCCCTGCAAGCGCCCGTGTGGTTTGGCGGTCCAGCACTTCGCGGGTCTTGCCCGCCCGGTTCTCGTCGTCGGTCTCACCCACGCAGACGATAGGGGTCAGCCCGTGCGCGATTGCCGCCACGACTTTGCGGTTAACCATGGTATCAGCTTCCCCAAAGTGGCTCCGCCGTTCAGAGTGACCGATGATCACATGGGTGCAAAGATCCTGCACCATCGGCGGAGATATTTCACCCGTAAAGGCCCCTTCGGCTTCCCAATGCATGTTCTGCGCGCCGATGCAGATTTTGGTACCCTGCACCGCGTCCCGCACCCCATCAAGCGCTATGAACGGCGGGCAAATAATTATGTCGATTTCCTCCAGTGTGCGCAGCCCCTCTTTCATGTCGCTTGCAAGCGCGACGGCTTGAGGGAGGGTCTTGTGCATCTTCCAGTTTCCGGCGATGACAAACTTTCGCATATTTCCTCTGTCCTTAACACTCAATTTTGCAAAGCTTGGCTGCCAGGCAGCCCAATCTTCTTGCCGCAGCATCGGCAATTTCACCGACACCCTGATCTGTTCAGCCTATTCAAACACGAGAGAACGAGTTCATGCTATAGTATGAACGTACGCTACCCACGTTTTCTTACTGGCACTACGTAATCTCGCTGAACGTCACCAAGCCGACCCGCTCTCACGCCCTCTCCCCAGACTAAGTCAGGCGCTCAATGCTCGCGTAAGCCCCTATGGCTGCGACTTCTGATACCGTGAATGTGATGCCACAGCGCAGAATCTATCTGGACTATGCCGCCACGAGCCCGCTCGATCCACGCGTCGTGGAGGCAATGCTCCCGTATCTTACCGATGTCTATGGCAACCCTTCCAGCTTGCACGCAACGGGACGGCACGCCCGGCGCGCGGTAGAGGACGCTCGCGAGCAAATCGCGTCCACTCTGGAGTGTCAACCTACCGAGATCCTCTTTACGAGCGGCGGCACCGAGAGCGACAATTGCGCCGTGCTCGGCATCGCCCGGGCGCAGCGGGCTGCAGGACGGGGCAACCACGTCATCACCAGCCAGATCGAGCACCACGCCGTGCTCCATGCGTGCGCCCAGCTTGAAGCGGAAGGCTTCCGCGTCACGTATCTGCCGGTTGACGAGTACGGCTTGGTGGACCCGTGCGCCGTGGCAGCGGTCTTGTCAGACAGCACAGTGCTCGTCTCCATTATGTCGGTTAACAACGAAATCGGCACCACCGAGCCTGTCCCGGAGATCGCGTCAATTTGCCGGCGCCGCGACGTTCCGCTGCACACCGACGCGATCCAAGCCATGGGTAATCTGGAAGTAAGCGTTGCCGCTTGGGGCGTGGATGCGCTTTCGCTCACTGCCCACAAATGCTATGGGCCGAAAGGTGTGGGACTCCTGGTCTTGCGCCACGGCCTACCGTTCCAACCATTGATGGCCGGCGGCGGTCAAGAACGCGAGCAGCGCCCCGGTACTGAGAACGTCGCCGCAATCGTCGGCATGGCAGCAGCGCTCCGCATCGCCCATGAAGAGCGCTCCAGTCGCGTCGCGCATGCCGAGGCGCTCCGCGAGCAGTTGGAGCAAGGCATCGAGACCCGCCTACCCTGGGCACAGAAGAACGGACACCCTACCCGGCGCGTCGCCAACATCGCGAACGTCTCGTTTCCCGGCATTTCAAATGAGATTCTCCTCCTGCGCCTGGACTTGGCCGGCATAGACGTCTCGAACGGCGCGGCATGTACCTCCGGCACGGTCGAACCGTCACACGTGCTGCGCGCGCTCGGCAAGTCGGATGAAGTGGCTGCCAGCGCGCTCCGCTTCAGCCTGGGCAAAGAGACCACCTCTGAAGACATCAATGCTGCGCTTGAGATCTTGGATAGTACCGTTCATGCCTTGCGCGCGGAAACAGCAGTCGCTTTCGAAAGTAGCGGCTTGTCTTGAACGAACCAGCGACGTGCTTGGCGGTAGCTAACGTCCGCGTTTCACTCCAAATGACGATAGATTCTGCCGGTTGACCCTACGATGAACTTGCTTGACGTTGAGATCTTTTCGCACACACTCGGCGACTATCTCGCCCTGGCGCCACCGGTGGTGGTCCTTGGCTTCTTGTTGGCAAGCCTCGAGTCGACTGCCTATCACGTTTTCTTTGGGCGGGGCGACCGCACGACGTTCTGGTACTTGGGAATTGGGCTCGCGGGATTCTGGTTGGGCCATCTCGCAGCGGAATACATAGGCGCCATCTTCCCACCGGTGGGGCTGCTCCACGCGGCGGAAGCTTCGGCCGCATGTATTACGCTGCTATATATTGCGGATTATGTGCGCAGTTGATACAATTTTAGTACAGAGAGATCGTTTTGGTACCGTGATTCGGTACCCTTGAAGCGCAGGAAGGCAAGGAATGCCCAAGAATACGGGAAGTTTCATATTCGGCTTGACGTTCGGTGCGCTGTGCGGTGTAGTCATGGCACTGCTGCTGACGCCCCAGAGCGGGGAAGAGACCCGCGAACTCCTTGGCAAGAAGACGGATGTCCTGAGGAAAGGCGCCGAAGATGCGGTCGAGCGCGCGCGTGAGAGCACCGCGGGCTTCGTGGAGCGTGGTCGCAATATCGCCGAAGATGCGCAAACGCGGCTGCACGGACTGCATGCCACCGAGCAACCCGCACCCGAGCCGCAGCCGGAGCCGGAACGAGCGGAGAGCCAGGTCCAAGTCTGATCAGTCCTGCAGCAGCACGACGGTAGTCGCTCGAGGCTAACCTAGAGGCACGTCGCTCATTCTGTAGCTTGGGACAGGCCGATCGGCAAAGACAAACGGGGAGAGACCGTATCCTAAAGCAATTACCTCCCCAAGCCTTCCCGTGCCAACACGGGAAGGTGTTTTGTTTAATCCTGGTGTAGCCACGCGTTCTGCACTTGGACGCCAGTACGCAGGTGGCCTTGCTACAGTCCGTTTTCGACAAGAGGAAAAAGCAGCGTGAGCAACTGACAGTGAGATCATCTCGTACGCAAAGAGAAAGAGTTCCAGTCTGATGGGGATGCAAGCGACCTGATGAGGACGCAAGCGACGGCCAGAGTCGGCATCGTCGGCGGCACCGGCTTTGCTGATATCGAGGGTCTGGAAGACCGTCGGGACGTTCATATAGCAACCCCGTTTGGCCCGCCGAGCGATGCGTACACGTTGGGCATGCTGCACGGTGTCCCTCTGGCCTTTCTCCCCCGGCACGGCCGCGGACATTACATCCAACCCAGTGACCTGAATGCCCGCGCCAACGTCTATGGGTTCAAACGCCTCGGCATCGAATTTCTCATCTCGATTTCCGCGTGCGGTTCACTGCGCGAAGAGCTGGCCCCCCAACACATTCTCGTGCCGGATCAACTGTACGATCACACGAAACGACGTGTGAGCACCTTCTTCGGCGACGGGATCGTTGCCCACGTCGGCTTTGCCCAGCCGTTCTGCCCGGCGCTCAGCAGCACGCTCTTTGAGACCGGCCAAGCGCTCGGCATTGCGATGCACAGCGGCGGCACGTACATTTGCATTGAAGGCCCACAGTTTTCAACAAAAGCTGAGTCGGAAGTCTACCGCGGCTGGGGCATGGACGTGATCGGCATGACCGCCGTGCCGGAAGCCAAGCTGGCGCGGGAGGCGGAAATCTGCTACGCCACACTCGCTTGTGTCACGGACTACGACGTATGGCACGAAACGGCCGGCGAGGTTACGGTAGAGATGGTAATCGCAAACCTGCAACAGAATGTCGATCACGCCGAGGAGATCGTGCGGCGCGCCATTACTACGCTACCGAACGAGCGTCGTGGCTGTCAGTGTCCGGAAGCCCTTGCCAACGCCATTGTCACTTCCCCTGACAGCATTCCGGCCGCCCAGCGTGCTACGCTAGATCTGATTGTCGGCAAATACATCTAGAACCGGAAAAGCAAACCGAGTGTCCCACAACCCCACCAGCAGTCAAAGTTCATGCGCCCCACGACTCACGTTCGCTAGACGGAGGTCCGAACCCGCTGCATGAGTATGCTGATCGTAGGCACCGTCGCCACCGATGATATCGTTACGCCTTTTGCGTCAGTTGAGGGCGTGCTTGGCGGTTCTGCCGTCTATGCCGCCACTGCCGGCAGTCTCTACATACCCGTGCAAATCGTCGGCGTGATCGGTGAGGACTTTCCGGAAAGGTATATGGACTTCCTTAGGCAGAAGCAGTTCGACCTGCAAGGCCTTGAGGTGCAAGAGGGCAAGACATTCCATTGGGCGGGAAAATACCACTTCGACATGAACACGCGGGATACCCTCGCCACCGAACTCAATGTGCTCGCCACCTTCAATCCAACGTTGCCGGTGGCGTACCGCGAGACGCCGTTTGTCTTTCTTGCCAACGTCGATCCTAATATCCAGTTGCGAACGCTCGACCAGATGAAACGGCCTTCTCTAACGGTCTTGGATACGATGAACTACTGGATCGAGACGCAACGTGACGCGCTGACTGCGGTTATACGCCGTACCGACCTTATCATGATCAATGATGAGGAACTGCGCCAGTACACCGGCGAACACAGTCTCTTGAAAGCCGCACGACAGGTACTTGGGTTGGGGCCGCGCGCACTCATCGTCAAGAAAGGCGAGCACGGCGCGGCGCTGGTCACCAACGACGGCTACTACTATGCTCCCGGCTATCCGCTGGAAGACGTGGTAGACCCCACCGGCGCGGGCGACTCCTTTGCCGGCGGGTTCCTCGGATATGTTGCTAGGCAGAGAAAGGTAACGGCGCGAGAGTTGCACCGCGCGCTCATTCACGGCAGCGTGATAGCCTCATTCACGGTAGAGGACTTTAGCGTCGATCGTCTCAAGAACGTGACGTTCCCAGACGTGCAAAAGCGTTATCGGGAATTTGCTTCGTTCACCCATTTCGAAAGACTCGACTGAAAGCAGTTTCATAAGGAGATCATGCATGGCAACTGCAGCAATCAACAGTGATGTGAAAGACAAGGGTCTCGCCACCCAAGGCAAGCTGCGCATCGAGTGGGCCGACCGGATGATGCCGGTGCTGCAACTCATCCGCGAACGCTTCGCGGCCGAGAAGCCGCTGGACGGTGTGCGGATCGCCGCGTGCCTGCACGTAACCAGCGAGACCGCGAATCTTATGCGCACACTCAAGGAGGGCGGCGCGGATGCCGTGCTCTGCGCATCAAACCCGCTTTCAACGCAGGATGACGTTGCCGCGTCGCTGGTGGAAGACTTTGGTATTCCGACATTCGCCATCAAGGGCGAGGACGAGCAGACGTACTACCAACATATCGCCACGGCCTTAGACCATGAGCCGCACATTACGATGGACGACGGCTGCGACCTCGTCACGGTTGCGCATAAGGAACGACCCGATCTTCTTGGCAACATGCTGGGCGGCACGGAGGAAACAACGACCGGCGTCATCCGGCTGCGCAGCATGGAGGAGAATGAGGTACTGCGGTATCCCATTGTTGCCGTCAACGAGGCCAATACCAAGCATCTCTTCGACAACCGGTACGGCACGGGCCAGAGCAGCCTGGACGGCATCCTGCGCCTGACGAACGTCCTGCTCGCCGGTCACACCGTGGTCGTCTGCGGTTACGGCTGGTGCGGCCGCGGCATCGCCGCGCGCGCCAAGGGCGCGGGCGCAAATGTAATCGTGACTGAGATAAATCCCTTGTGCGCTCTTGAGGCTGCCATGGACGGCTATCAGGTCATGCCGTTGCTGGACGCGGCTTCAAGAGGAGACGTGTTCATCACCGTAACCGGCAATGCGCACGTGCTCGACCGGGAGCATTTCGCCGTCATGAAAGACGGCGCTATTGTGGCCAACGCCGGCCATTTCAACGTGGAGATCAACATCCCGGCGCTCCGCGAGCTTGCCACTTCGGCGGCAATTGTGCGCGAGCAAGTAGAAGAGTTCACGTTGGCCAACGGCAACCGCATTTCGCTGCTCAGTGACGGGCGCCTCGTAAATCTCTCCGGCGCTGAAGGGCATCCCGCAAGTGTGATGGACATGAGCTTCGCCAATCAGGCGCTGAGCACGGAATTCGTCGTACAGAACCATGCGCAACTCGAAAATCGCGTCTATACTGTACCTACGGAAATCGATGCCACCGTGGCGCGCCTTAAGCTTGATGCCATGGGGCTTTCCATCGATGCTTTGACACCGGAACAAGAAAAGTACCTGTCTTCTTGGGAAGAAGGCACATAATTTTCTCTGCCGCATCCGGTCGCAGCTTTACAGCCTTAGCAATCAGGAACGAGATGGTGATAAGGAGATAACAATGAGTATGGGCATTGGCTCATCGGCAAGGGTCCTATTCACATCGGAGTCGGTGACGGAAGGCCACCCCGATAAGATGTGCGATGCGATCTCAGACGCGGTGCTGGACGCATTCATCGGCCAGGACCCTGAAGCACGGGTCGCGTGCGAGACGGCTACGACAGCAGATTTGATCGTGGTGCTCGGTGAAATAACGGCCAAGGCCAACGTGGATATTGCCAAGCGAGCCCGCGCTGTTGCCGGGGAAATTGGCTACACCTCGAGCGACTATGGGTTAGACAACGAAGAGTGCACAGTGACTGTTTCAGTAAGAGAACAGTCATCCGACATTGCCCTAGGGGTGGATAAAGCTGGCGCCGGGGACCAGGGCATGATGATCGGCTACGCGAGCAATGAGACTCCTGAACTCATGCCCGCGCCCATTATGTGGGCTCACAATCTTACCCGAAAACTCACAGCGCTCCGCAAAGACGGAGCGCTTTCGTATCTCCGCCCCGATGGCAAATCGCAAGTGACCGTCGAGTACAGTTATGGCAAGCCTGTCCGTGTAGATACCGTCGTGCTTGCCGCGCAACACGATCCGGACGTCAATCAGGAGACTATTCGACGCGATCTCATCGAACAGTGCGCGCGGGCCGTAATTCCAAGCGAATTGCTCGACGAGAGTACCCGCTTCCTGATCAATCCGACGGGCAGATTCGTCACCGGCGGCCCCGAGGGTGACGCCGGCCTGACGGGTCGCAAGATCATCGTGGATACGTACGGCGGGATGGCACGCCACGGCGGCGGCGCCTTCTCCGGCAAAGACCCCACGAAAGTGGACCGCTCCGCCGCCTATGCAACGCGTTATGTAGCAAAGAATATCGTGGCGGCCGGCTTGGCAGACCGTTGTGAAATCCAAATCGCGTACGCCATCGGCACGGCGGATCCCGTGTCTATCATGGTAGAGACCTTTGGCACGGGAAGAATATCCGAAGACGAACTGATCACCCTAATCCGCGGTCAATTCGATCTTAGTCCAGCCGCAATCATCCAAGATCTCGACCTGCGGCGTCCCATTTACCGCCAGACCGCTGCCTATGGGCACTTTGGCCGTTCCGACATCGATGCGCCGTGGGAAAGGACCGATAGAGCGGAAGAGTTGCGCAGCGCGGCCGGTAACCTCTCCGGGGCTGCCACCTGATCTCTCTCTATAGGGGCGCCAATTCCTCGTTAAGTCCGGCAGGGCGACGTCTTGCGGTTGCTGCTTGCCTACTCTTCCTCTTGGCGTGACTGATACCAAACGTGATAGACGCGCTGCACGGTTGTGAATAGTGTGAGTACAGCCAGCAGCCAGATGACGATCTTCAGGACGATAACCATGTCAGCGGGAAACAGCAACGCCACGCCGAGCGCAATCACGCGCTCAGGGCGTTGAAACCACCCCACTGTGCACGAGAGGCCCAACCCCTCCGCCCGGGCGCGCGTGTAGCTCACCATCTGCGACCCAATGAGCATGAGCACAACGGCCAGCACGGTAAGATCGTCTTGCCGGCCCAGAAAGTACCCGATCAGCCCGAAACAGACCGCGGCTTCCGCAAGCCTGTCCAGGGTGGAGTCGAAGAAAGCCCCAAAGGTAGTGCCTCCGTCGCTCACCCGGGCCAGTGCGCCATCCAACATGTCGAAGGCGCTCGCAACGAGCACCAGGATCGCCGCCCACGGCCAGACACCTTGCCAGACCGCCGCGGCCGCCACAAGACTGAGCAGGAAGCCAAGGGTCGTAATTATGTTCGGCTGAACCCCAAGCCGGGCAAGCGGTCGTACCAAAGCCTCCATGGCCGACTGCGCCCAAGCGCGGACGCCGGGATGTATCATAGTGCGGCCCCTTTTGATTTCACCAACCAGTTCCACACATTCCTCGAGCTAACCCAAGTCACCCTACTTGGTCCTTCCTGCGCCTCTCTATACGTGCCCAATCAAAGCGGCGGCTGCGGGGCCTCGCTCTGTTAATGGTCTCTTCGTAGAATGCGGCCAGTTGGGTTGCGATCTTTTCCCAAGAATAGTCCTGTGCTGCAATCAGTCCCTGCGCGCCAACCTCTTGGCGTAGCGATTCATCGTCGAGAAAGCGCATCAGTTCGCGAGCCAACGCCGCGTCGTCCTCCGGCGGCACCAACACTCCGGCGCCGGTCCCTTCCAGCACACCGTGGTAGCCTTCGATGTTCGATGCCACGACCGGCTTGCCGGCAGCCATCGCCTCGAGCAAGACGATACCCTGACTCTCACCGCCCGTCGACGGCGCGCAGAAGATATGGCACGACTTGTAATAGCGAACCTTGTCTTCTCTGCTTACAAAACCGACGAAGCGCACGTTCGCTAGTCCAAGCTGCGCTACTTTCTTTTCGTTTTCCGCGCGCTGCTCTTCTGTGAAGGCTCCAACCACAATGAGGCGAACGTTGTAGGTACCGCTATCTTGCACTCTTCGTAGCGCCTGCAAAAGGTACGTAAGGCCTTTTCGTTTTTCCAGTCGTCCCACAAACAACACGTTCAACGTGCCGTCATCAAGTTCGGGGAAGGGAGGCAAAGCGCTCTGGAAGAGTTGCATGTCGATGCCATTGGGAATGATGCGGTATTGCGCGGGAAAGTAGCGCTCGATCAACCCTCGCGCCGCCGCGGATACCGCAATCCGCCCCTGCAAACGGTTGAAATATCGCTTCAACAGCGGCTTGCCGTAGAGATAGGCGAAGTGCGAGCGCCGGTAGGTGTGGAAAGTTCCCACGTTTACCGTGCGGGAGTGGCGCAACACCGTAATAGGCAAGGCCGGCGCGAGCGGCTCGTGCAGGTGCACCACGTCAAAGCGCTCGTTAGCGAGAATTTCCTTCACCTGGCGGGAGAGCGTGAGCGAGAGCGATATGCGCGCAACTGAAGCGTTCGTGGGAACCCTGACAATGGTCTTCCCTACGCGGTACAAGTTGTCGTAGGGTAGCTCCTCTTCCGACTGAGACGAAGGAGCAAGTATCCGCACCTCGTGTCCCATGCCTTGAAACTGTGCATTCAGGTGACTGATGTGCTCAGTCACGCCGCCTGGATAGGCATAGTCATACGGTGAAACGAGGGCAATCTTCATGCTTCGCCTCACTTCCCGGGCACAAGCGTCTGTCCCAACCAATCCGCATAACGCCGCATCTTGCGCCGAAAGTAGAGCATCGATTCATCGAGATCGAAGTAGCCGCCGCGCGCCAGGGTCGTATTCTGCTTGATCGCTTCCCGCAAGTCTGCGGCCGTGTTGCCGGGAAACAAGGTATGCGCCTTGCCAATCCCCTCCAGGATGTGTGCATCACTCCCGCCCACTTGGGCAACTCCCAGCCTCTGCTGGATCTCCAAGGCTTTCGCGTAGCTCATCTTACCGGCTGGGCTCGCGTTCATGACTTCTATTGCATCGAACCAGTAGCCCTTTCTCTCCAGCCGCTTGAACGTGAACTGCCCGAAGCTGAGCGTTAGCCAGGAAAAGGGATGAGGCACGATGATGAGCCCCCCTTGCTCGCGAATGGCGTCAATCGTCCATTCGGCGCTGCGCAACACGGGAAACGCCGTCTCAACCCACAGACCTATGAGGTGGCCGTCGAATGTAGACACCTCAATGCCGGGAATCACGTCTACACCCGGGAACTGATCGGCGAGGGCGGCGGCCTCCAATGCCCCGTCGATTTCATCATGGTCCGTAACGGCAAGCACGGCTATATCAGTCTCGGCACTGACATACTCGAGCATCTCATAGGGCGTGAAGGTGCCGTCACTCGCCTTGGTATGAATGTGCAGGTCCGCTTTACTCATGGCAGTCGGGGTCGGCAACTCTTCCGGTGTCTGACGCATCCGCTTACCCCTCCCTCTCAAGCCTGACCTTCAGTGGGCGCCCCGCCAGTCAAAGACTGCGGCCACATCGAGCGAAACATATACCACTGTTCCGGACACGAACGGATGATCTCTTCTAGCTGATCCGTGAGTTGCTGCATTGTCCTCTCAATGTCCTGCTTATCATCATCGCTGGGAACGGCATAGATCGGCGGGTACACGGTTACTGCCAATCCGTTGTCCTTGAGACGCTGGCACTGGCACATCACCAGCGGCGCGCCGGTGCGCAAGGCAAGTGCGGCAGGACCGGAAGGCAGATGTGCCCGGCTACCAAAAAACGTCACCGGAACGCCGCGCCCTCTCATCGGCCGGTCAAACAGCAGTCCAACGACGCGGTTTGCCTGCAATTGCCGCAACATGGCGCGCAGTCCCATCTCTGCCGGAACCGTATCAATCCCCAAGCGCTCCCGCACTCTGCACGCAATCCAGTTCATGGCTCCGTTCTGCAGTTCGTCAACCGGGATGAGCACGGGAAACCGTTGCGCGAGCATCGCGCCGCCCAAGTCCCACAGACCGAAATGCCCAGAGACGAATATCGCGCCCTTCCCAGCCTGCAAGGCTTCGTCAATGTGCTCTTCACCATTGAATTCCCGGACACGACTCTGGAGGCGCTTAGGGGTCATCCGCATCCAGCCCAGGAAGTCCGCAAGATACCAGCTATAGTTCTCCATGGATTTCTTGGCAACGCGTCGCGTCTCAGGGTGCTGCGCCGGTTTCCCCAGGACATGGGACATATTGTCAATTGCGTTCTCTCGGCCGGTCTGCCACGACGCAAAGACCACTCCGGCCAACAAGCTCGCAATGCGATACTTGGCAGACTGCGACAGAGCGCCGTCAAGACCGGCGCCAATCAGCAGCAAGAGCCGTCCCAAGAGGTTGCCAACTGACATCCTACTATCTCAAAGTAGACTACTCGGCACCCTGAAGCACGTGATCCGCATCGTCACCGGCTCCGGCAATGAATTCTTCCAACATAGCGCGCGCCCGTTCGTCAGCGATTTGCTGCGGCGGTGACTTCATCAAATAGGCCGACGCCGCTACGAGCGTGCCGCTCAAATTCCGATCGAGCCCAATCTTGGCTAACCGCACCGCATCGAGCACTACGCCTGCCGAATTGGGTGAATCCCAGACTTCCAGTTTGAGTTCGGCCCGCAACGGAACGTCGCCAAAGGCCCGGCCGTTCATGTAGATGTACGCCCATTTGCGGTCCTCCAAAAACGGCACGTGATCGCTGGGGCCAATATAGACGTTGTCCGCGCCGGGATCGTAGTCCAACTGCGAGGTTACCGCGTTCGTCTTGGACTCTTTCTTGGAGCTCAGACGTGCGCGCTCGAGCATATTGAGAAAGTCGGTGTTGCCGCCTACGTTGAGTTGGCTGGTCTCTTCCAAGCGCACGCCGCGCTCTCGGAACAACCGCGCCAGCGCGCGATGGACGATGGTCGCCCCCACCTGTGACTTGATGTCATCGCCCACAATCGGCACGCCCGCCTCGTGGAAGCGCCGCTGCCAGTAGGGCTCGCGGCCGATGAAGACCGGAATGCAATTGACGAACGCGCAACCGGCCTGCAAAACCTGCTCCACGTACCACTTCGTCGCCTCTTCGCTGCCTACGGGCAGATAGCTCACGAGAACGTCGGTGCCGGTCTCCTTCAGGATGTTGACGATGTCATCGGTCGAACCGGGGGCCTTGTTTACGACCCCACTGAGGTACTGGCCGATACCGTCGTGGGTCATGCCGCGACGCACCGTCACGCCGAGGGGTTCTACGTCAGAAAACTTGATGGTGTTGTTCGGCGCTTGCCAAATGGCCTCGCCAAGATCTTTGCCGACTTTGTTCTCGTCAACGTCGAATGCGGCGGAAAACTCAATGTCGCTGACGTGATACTCACCTAGGCGCACATGCATCAGACCGGGCACAAAGTCCGTGTCCGCTGCATTTCGGTAATAGTGCACACCCTGAATCAGGGACGACGCGCAGTTGCCCACGCCTACAATCGCTACCCGTACCTTACTACTCACCGGCTAATCTCTCCCTGCCGCTACGACAATACTTCCTACCAACTTCTCGTTGCGTGCGGTCTTTTTGCCGCACCCATTCGATCTCTGTGGTCATGTGTGCTCTCTTCACGATGAACCTGCCGCCTGCTTCGCGAGCGCTGCCTCCGCATCGGCATCCGGTTCCGTACCGAGAATGTCATCGAGACCTTGCGAAACCTGCTGGAAGCCTGAGCGATTGACCGCGTAGTAGACCTGCCGCCCGTCCTTGGTCGCATCGACCAACCCAGCGCGCCGCAATATGCTCAAGTGCCACGAGAGCAACGGCTGGCTTATGTGCACCTGCCCGCGCAATTCAGTCACCGTCATGGCCTTTTGAGCAGCCAATATCTGAAGTATCTCCAGGCGCGAACGGCTGGCGAGCGCGCGCAACTGTCTGCTAAGTTCACGAACGGGTTGCATTACTTCTCCTAGCGAACGCGTGGAAACCCTCACAAACAATATATCAACTTTCGTTGAAGTGATTTTTCTTTATATTATCTTCTTCTCCTACCTAATGTCAATAGAACCTAACGTTGACCGTGAGCGACCTGCGTTGATAAACTAGACTTGCACAAAATCTGCGGTAATTCAATCAGTCTCTTTGCCTAAGCGAATAGAAGGTAATCATTGCAGAGAGCCATTTACCTGGATTATGCAGCAACTACTCCCGTCGATCCCCAGGTTGCGAAAGCTATGATGAGGTTCTTGGGAACTGACGGGATATTCGGCAATCCAGCTTCACGTACACACCGCTTTGGTTGGGAAGCCGAAAAAGCGGTTGAAAATGCCCGCCAGGAATTGGCGGGTTTAATCAATGCCGAACCGGACGAAGTCATTTGGACATCGGGAGCCACGGAATCGGACAACTTAGCAATCAAGGGTGTGGCTGATGCATACGCCAACCGTGGGCAGCACGTAGTTACTTCGGCAATTGAGCATAAGGCCGTGCTCGACTCATGTCGATACTTGGAGGGCCAAGTTTTATTCCTTCTTCAGCGGGGAAGAAAGAGAAACACGAAGAGATACTGTGCATGAGAGATTGGAGGGCATTCGTAGTCAACTAACTGAATCAAAGTCCGCAGAGTATATGCGATGCTTTCTACAATGCAGATTCGGCTTTTTGCGAAGAGATCGCCTCTACCGTGAGATGAAAGCAAGAATAAAGGCAGCTTGTGGCGGCTTGCTTGCACCGGGTGCACTAGACTACGTTTTCGAATTAGTGGAAGAATGCTCCCAAAAAGGCAAGGTTGAACTCTTTCGCTCAATCCTTGCTCCTAGCGAGAACGACACCCTAATTGAGCATTTTCTTCAGAGTGTAGCGGCAAACAGGTCTCCTTACAAGAAGAAGTGCAAGTCCCCGCGAGATTTGTTTGTTTTTCTCACAGAACTAAAGGGTTACACAGTAACACGGGGAATTAGTAATATATGACTTGACTACCTCTTGAGGGTTTGTTACAATATCTT
>JAPPLM010000038.1:36069-41508 GCA_028874195.1 Chloroflexota bacterium | reverse complement strand
CAACACCTTAGCAAAGTGTTGCACTTCGTTTGTGAGTCTAGGGAATCCAGTCTTTGCGCGGCGCTGCCAACTCCGTCCACGGCAACACTGATTTAAACGAAGAGGATCCTTAAGTAGCTAAGGACATGCACTAAATGGGTATCCATTCACCCTTCGACAAGCCTGTGCTGAGCTTGTCAAAGTGCTCAGGGCGAACGGATACTGAAATTCGCAATTTGCCTTTTCAATATCGAATAGGCTCCGCTAGACGCACTCACGCAATTTGACAGCGCACCACTGCGCACCATCTTCAATGCGAATTTTCAGCCAAAGCCAACTGATCGACTCCCTTAGCCCTTGAAAGCAACGGCTATCGTTTCAATCTCATACCCGCCCAGGGGCACGGTGAATGTGTTGCCGGAGACCGCAAGCTCGGTTTCCAGGTCGCCCATGAGATTTGTGACCCAGGCCGCCTCTGCGTCGCGGGGGAGTTGGAGTGATACCGTCGTGTCCTCGCCGTGGGCCTCGAAGAGGCGCAACAGCCAATTGCCGGCGCGGTCCGGATGCTCCTGAATGGTGGTGATCACCACGTTCGACGCGTCTGTACGCACGAAGCTCTCAGCGTCCTTGAGGAATGTGTTTCCCGTAAACGGCTCCATCGGCGCGGCGGTCGCCAGTTTGGCGGTCTGCAGCGGATTCCAATGCTGCCAGCCGACGCGCTCTCCGTTGGCGCCCCGCCAGTCTCCCGCATGGGGCACCAACGTGGCGTGGTAGGTATGCACGCCGAGATTCGGGTACTCGAAGAACGGCGTGCCGCAGGAGTACGCCGTGCGGAGGAGCGTCGGATAGATGCTGGTGCCCTTGATGGCGTGCACGCAGTTGCTCGTGCCCAGCGTGACGCCGTAGTCGTCGTTCGACACGTCAAGCCACTTCTGCACCCAGCGCGAGCCGTCGCCGCGATACGTATTCGGAACCTCGCCCTTGCCAAAGACCACATTCCCAAACGGCACTTCATACGTGACCTCCCCGCCCGGCACATTGTAGGGCAGGGCCAGGCGCACCTGCGTATTCTTCGAACCGTTCCAGTCGATGCTCGTCGTGAGGTCCACGCGCGGCTCGTGGTTGTGCAGGCGGATTTCCTGCACGATGGGGGCTTCCAGCACGTGGCTGCGCAGGCAGACAGTCGTCCAAATGGGTCCGCGCTCTACCCACTGCACCTGGGTGGGACCGTCACTCGCCCGCCACTCCCGACCGGTGAAGTTCGTGCCGGCCAGCCAGTCCTCGCCTCTAGCCTGCACTTCCAGCGCCTCATCGGTCGTGGGCACCTTCATGGCCTGCTCGTCCTGGGAGTCTTCCAGGTCGAAGCGCAGGTCTTCGATCACCACAATCTCGTTGAAGTAATGGTCGGCTTGGGCAGCCAGTTCGACGCTGTCGCCGTCCGCCCGCTTCCACTGCAGACTCTTTACCGTGCCGCCGGTAACGTCCAAGCGGAAGTGGTCGTTCTCTACCACGTGCTCCATAGTCATGCGCCGCGTGTTCTGGTCGCTGGCGCCGACCCGCGGCTCCAAATAGAAGGCCTTGATTCCCAGTGAGGGCACGTCCTTGGCCAGGAAAGCAAAATCCACCCGCGAATAGCTCATACCGGCAGCGTCTACGCGGTTTTCGCCGGCGTTTTGCGCCTCGATAACCTGGCACGGCATCTCGTTGCCCTGCCCGTCGGTGATGCGGATGCCCGTAACGTTGTCGCCACCGAACTCCATGTAGTCCACCACCACCTCAGAGCGGTCCCAGTTGAGCGGGTTGCTCACGAGCAGCGTGCGCGCCTCGTCGCTCGGCGGCGCGTAGTTCACATGGGTGGCAAACTGGTTATTTGCCTCCCGCGCGGTTTCCTGGCCGATCATGTGGGCGTGCACGGCGGTCTTGTAGCGTACGTCGTCGTTGAGCTCGCCGTGTCTCCCCCCAACATTATGGTCATGGGAGTTATAAAGATCTTCCCAAGCGGGATCGAGCTCGGCGCGGGGGTAGGCGCCCAAGCCCAGCAGTCCGCGGATAGCGGAAAGCTTCTCCGCACTCGCCAACGCATTCTCGGCGCGGCGGGCCTCCAGGTAGATGCGCGGGGCGAAGGCCGGAATGCAGTAGAAGGCGTACGGATAGTGGCCGCCGTAAATGGGCAAGTCGTCCACCATGCCGGTGCGCTCGGCGGCTTCAAAGAAGCCCGTAATGGTGGAGAACGTGAAATTCAGCTTGCCTTCCGCCGTCAGCTCCTTTGCCTTGGCGACCATGTCCTCCGGTATCGGCGGCCGCAGATCCGATTGCCCCATCATGAGTAGCACCGGCAACGGCCAGAGACGCATCGCCTCCGAAATCGAATACACTTCCGGCTCATCGCCCTCATATTCGGGCAACCAGCCGAGTTCAGGGTTGGTAAGCAAGAAGGCCCAGCCGTAGTTATTCATGTGGTTGGCTGCCAACACCCGCGACCCGTCCGGCGCTTCCCACCAATGAACAGGCGAATACGGGCGGAATCTCGTGTACGAGAAATATTTTACGCCGGCTTTGGCGAGCAGTTGGGGTGTCTGCGGCGTGTGGCCGGGGAGGTCGGAATGCTGGGCCGTGGGTAGGTCGCATTCCAGCACGTCGCGGGCGAAGCGTTTGGCGTGCACGATCTCCCGCGCCATGAGCTCGCCGTCGAGCACGTCCTCCATGTAGCCCACCATGGCTGCGGTGGTTTCAAGCTTGCGCTCTTTGACGAGCTGCTTCACCGTGGGCAGATACTCCGGGAAACGCGTGAGGAAGTGGCGCAGAAAGGCAGCGTACTCCACCGTGAAGCGATAGTCCGGCGTCGGGCCGGTAATGGCGTCAATGGAACCCTTGATAAGCTCGTCGGCGTAAGCGAGACACTCGGAAATGCCCGCGCACCAGCCAAAGTCGAAGTGCGCGCCCGGGACGATGAAGATTTCCTCCGGCAACGTGACCTCATCGAAGGGAACTACGGTTGCCTTGCGGACACTGTTGACCTCCGCCGGCCATGTCTTGATTGCCATGGAATCTCTTTTCTCCTTCTATAGCTTCGGAGCGTGCACGCTAACTATTCATTATTGCGGGATACGGTTCGTCATTCCGGCGAAAAGCCTGCCCCGCACGCGATATGGGGCCGGAATCCAGGGGGAGGGGGAGGCATACCCTTCATCTCCAGTAACACGTAACCAACTACAGGATGCATTCCATCTCGCGGGCATTATGGGAACTCCCCGGAATCAGTCGGGTCATCGTGAACCCCAACTTCGCGTAGACGTGCTGCGCCCGCTCGTTATCGCCGTCTACTGTGAGTATGATACGCCTTTTGCCCAATTGACGTGCAACATCCTGCAGGTGTTGCATAATCACTTGGCCGAGCCCGCAATCCTGATAGGCATCAGCCACCGCGACGCCAAGCACCAGACGGGCGGACTGCAGATTCTCATAAAACCCATACCCGGCCGGCTCTTCTTTCCCGTCCCTCTCTGCGAGAATGAGAAATCTGATGAAGTCCGGGTCTTCAGCTTGCGCCGCAAGGTCCTGCGCCACGGCATGCGTCCACGGCGTATGGGGACGAAACCAGGCGCGGGTCTGCTTGCCCAGCATCTGGAAGAACGTGTAGAGCAGGTCGGCATCCGAGGCGCGCAGGCAGTGAAAGCGCACGGTGCCGAGCGCGGGAAGGGTGGTGGATGTCTCAAAAGAGGGATCAACCATGTGTTGGCTCCAGTAGGTGCCCTCTGCTACGAAGTACTGCACTCAATCCGTCAGTTCCCGCGAAAGTTCACCCCCGCACAGGGGCGCGGAATCCATCCTAAATGATGCCGTCGTATCAGTCTTTCCACAAGGGATTTGTCTTCTTAATCATCCCTATATTCCACGCCCTAAGCTACTTCTTTGGTGTTCTCACTCTGACAAGGGCACGTCCATAGCGTGGATAGGCCGCCAACGCGATACTCCGGTCGTCCGGACCACTTTTCCATTGGCCCTCCCCTGAACTGAACTTGCGGCCATTCCGCCCTCGGACTACTAACAAGGCTCCGTAACAATAAAGGTTTCCCCTGTCGGCCATGCTACGTTCCGTTTGACAGCAGGGATGAGGCTCTCCTATAGTCCATTAGGGTTCCAACGCGAGAGGAGGCACAGTGTCCACCGGCAAACCTATCCCTAACGGCTACACGGCCGTTACGCCTTATTTGCTTGTCGAAGGCGCTGCCGAGTTCATGGAATTCTTGGCAGATGCGTTCAATGCGGTTGAGCGTCGCCGCGTGCCCATGCCCCAGGGTGGTATCGGTCATGCCGAAGTTGAGATCGATGGCGCTGTTCTGATGGTGGCCGATGCCTTTCCGCCGGATTTTCCCGCCACTAAGTCGCTGCTACACCTCTACGTTGGGGATGTCGACAGCACGTATGCTCAGGCTGTCAAAGCGGGCGCGGCGGCCATTGCCGGGCCTTCCGACGAGTCCTATGGCGACCGCATGGCCCGCGTGCTGGATCCCTGCGGCAACCAATGGATAATCGCTACGGCGGGCTGAGAACAAGGGGCTTGACCGCCTGACTTTGTCTTCTAATGGCCGCGGTGTGGAACCGGCCCAGGAGCACACTCTGACTGTAGCTGCTTCTCTGCCATGTGACGTGCCATTAGCTCTCGCATTGAGGCGGGCCAATTATCGTGGAGATCTCCTCCGATTCTCTCCCAACAGAGTTGAGTATCCTATGCCGCGCCCCACGGCGCCGCCTCTTAATCCGTCATTCCCGCGAAAGCTCGCCCCCACACGGGGGCGCGGAATCCATCTTAGATGATTTCGTCGTACAAGTCCTTCCATGCGGGATTAGTCTTCTCAATCAACTCGATCTTCCAGGCCCGGTTCCAATTCTTGAGTGCCTTCTCCCTGGTAGTAGCGCTTTCCATTGTCTCATGTGCTTCATACCAGACTAACCTGTGAACACCGTACTGCTTCGTAAATCCTTGCACTAAGTAACTCTTGTGCTGTCAGACTCTTCTGGCAAGATCTGATGTCACGCCAATGTAGAGGGTGCCGTTGGGCTTGTTTGCAAGTATGTAGACGCAGGGAGTTTTCACTATTGCAGTACCATTAATCCTAGGCCTTGATAGGTTTTACTTGACAAGCCATGTCTTTCCGGGGATATGTGCGACTTAGCCTCTACGTATGTTCTGTCTAATGTCAAGATGAAGATGGATTCCCGCTTTCGCGGGAATGACGATCAAGAGATCCACGATGTAGAAAAGCAAGCGCGTCGTCTCCTCTACAAACCGTAGCGCGGGGGCTTGCCCCCCCCCCGCATCTTCTCCTCACGCTCCATACAGCACACCCTTTGGAATCACCGTGCCGGTAAACCCGGAAAAAAAAACGGGGGGAAGGGCCGGGAATAAGCAGATTTGTATTTTTGGGGGCGGCAAGGCGAAAGTTGGGAAGGGAAAGA
>JAPPLM010000038.1:0-36059 GCA_028874195.1 Chloroflexota bacterium | reverse complement strand
GCCCCCCCCCCCCCCCATTATCCCCCCCCCCCACAAAACCCCCCCCCTTTTGCAACCCCCGGCCCTTCCCCCCGAAAAAAACTCCGGGGTTACCGGCACGGTACTAAGCTCTTTGCAATGTTGGCGGCAGCCTAGCCTACTGTTCGCAAGCTACTGCTGCACCAGGCTCTCAATCTGCCTAGAGCTGGTCAGCCCACTTGTTGAGGACCTCCTGCACACGCTCGGCGTGCTCCTTATTGGCCTCTTCGGGCGTGATCTCCTTGGCGTAGGCCCTGAACCAAATGTCGATATTGATGCCGATGATCTCATCGTTACCGGGGATAACCGGCACCCACTTGGCGAGCTCCAATTCTGCCAGATACGCCTCAGCCTCCGGCACCTGCTCCAGGTAGCCGCCGAAAGAAGCTGACTGCAGCGCGGGGATGTAGTCACCGGCGCCAACAGACCAGCGCAGGTTGACGTCTTCACCCAGGAAGAATTCGATAAGGGAGAAGCCGCCATCGGCGTTGGCAGCGCCCTGCGGCTGCGCCAGCGCCCAGCCACCCTGGTAGTTGGTTGCTATGCCATCCGGCGGCAGCGGCATCGGCGCGGACTTGAAGTTGACCGCCGATTCCCACGCCTTGCGATACGTGGCGGCATACCAGTGGCCGCCGATCATCTGCGAGACACCACCGGTGGTGAAAGCATCGTTACGGTCGGGCCGCTGCTGGCCCAAGAACTCGTCGATCCGCACGTTGCCGCCGCAAAGGTCGACCATGTTGATCATGAACTTGAGCGCGGTCACGCCCAAGTCATTGTCAAAGTTGACCATCTTGTTGTCGGGCGAGAGATACTCGCCGCCCTGCTGCCAGAAGTGGATGTACCACTGCAAGCCGACCGGCGGATTGCCTGGAGGGCCGGTGGAATAGCCAAGTCGCTCGATTACGCCGTCTTGCCCCGCTTTGTGGAGCTTGAGCGTCGCCGATTCAAGCTCGTCCCAGGTGCTGGGCGGAGCTTCCGGATCGAGGCCCACTTCGATGAAGTGATCCACGTTGAACATGTACGTGCGGGCATCGGTGTGCAGTCCCACACCGTAGATGTTGCCCTTCCACGTGCAGTCGTCCCGCAGCTTGGGCCAGATGTTGTCCCAGCTAAACGCGCTCGTTGCCTTGATGTGGTCGTTCAGGTTCAGCAGGAACCCCGGAGCGGAGAGCTGGCCTGCCAGATAGCGGTCCATGTAGAAGACGTCCGGTGGAGCGCCGGCCGCGGCCGCGGTAATGAGCTTCTCTTTGCTGCCGCTGCCGATGTGAGTCGGCGTGAGCGCCAGGTCGACGTTGGGGTTCGCCTCCTGGAACTCAAGCAGGAGGTTGTTGCCAATGTGGCCTTCCAGCAAGAAGTCCTGGTACGTCCAGAACTTGACTTCGGAGGGCCCCATTTCCTTCATATCGTCGGCTTCGCCCTTGTCCTCCATGGCCGGAGCATCGTCTGCAGGGGCCATTGCGCCGCCCGTGGCGCAAGCGGCAAACAGGGCTGCGCCACCAAACGCGCCCGCCGTGCCCATAAGCATTCTGCGTGTAAACTTGGTCTCCATCGGTCTCCTCCTCTGTGTGAAACCGCACTACGAATCCACGCATTGATCTGCCAAACAGTGTATCACACACACACACCTTCTCATGTCATACCCTGCTTGGCGCAGGCAGTATAGCACGGGCCTAAGCCAATTGCCAAGACATTCTGCAGTGCACCAGTCCCTCTAAAGCGGGTCGGCGAAGGTGCGCGTGTCTTTGTCCGGGCCGTCGTAGTCGTCAAGCCAGTTCATCTCGCCGGTCAGCGGCCAATGGTAGGGCTCTGGCGGCCGCACGTGCCGGGTCCACTGCGTCATAAGTTCCAGGTCGGCGGCTTTCTGCTTCAAACGACGGGCGATGCGGTCGGGATTCCAGTCCACGTGCACCTCCGGCAGCAGTTGCTCCTGAATGTGCCGGTACTGCGGATCGCCGGCCAAGTCGGTGGTCTCGTGGGGGTCATTGACCAGGTTGAACAGTTGCGTGGGCTCGCCTTGATAGTAATTCAGCTTCCACGGTCCGCGCCGCACCATGCGCTGGAAGCGACCGTGGGGCGCATATTCCGCCAAGGCAAAGTCCTTCCAGGCAGTGTCCTCGCCCCGCAGGGCCGGCAGCAGCGAGTCGCCCCGCCCTTGCGGCAGCGGCGGCGCGCCGAGCGCGTCCACCATGGTGGCAACCACGTCCACGGTGCTTGCGGCCTGGGCGAAGCGTGTTCCCGCCGGCAGAACGCCCGGCCAGGAAAGAATGGCCGGCACTCTTAAAGAACCTTCGTAGAAGGTCTGCTTGAACCAGAGGCCGTGCTCGCCCACCTGGTCGCCGTGGTCCGAGGTGTAGATTACCAGCGTGTTTTCCGCGAGGCCGTTGGCCTCCAGGGCGTCGAGGATTTGCCCGATCATTGCGTCCATGCGGTCCACCAGCGCCCAGTATGCCGTGCGCGAGCGCATGATTTCTTCATCCGTGGCCTTATCCAGCCCGCAGCGCTCGCGCCACCAGCCGATATAGGGATGCGGATTGGTAGGCGGCTCGGGGTGGGTCGGCGGCGGCACCTTGCCCCAGTAGCGGTCGTAGTCCGGCTTGCGTGCCACGTACGGCTGGTGCGGCAGCAGGTAACCCACCGTCAGGCAGAACGGCTCTTTAAGCACGCCGGCGCGCCGCTGCCAGCCAAAACGGTTGAGCACATCCACTGTCGCGGCGGTGGTGTCTTCATCGATCACCTCATACCCGCTCTGCCCGGACCCGGACCGCTCTAAAGCCACGTGATAGGGTCCCGCCGTGCCGCTGCCCAGCATGCCCAAGTCAATCCCCGTGCCACCGGGATAGTTAGGCGTCGCGTCGCCGCCCAGCCGCTCGGCAAAGCCGTGCATGTGGTCCGCGCCCACAAAGTGCATGCGTCCGATGAGAGTCGGACGATAGCCCGCGGCGCCGAGCGCGTGGGCAAAGGTGGGAATACCGTGATCGAGAATGTGGCGGTTGTCCCAGGTCTCGATGTCGGTGGGGTACTGCCCCGTCATGTACGACATGCGCGCGGGGACGCAGAGCGGCGCCGTGCAGTAGAGGTTGTCCAAGACCACGCCGCCTTCTGCGAGCCGGTCCAAGTGCGGCGTCTGTACCACCGGATCGCCGTAGCAACCGGTGACCATGGGATTGTGTTGGTCGGAGATGATAAAGAGCAGATTGGGACGATCCGCCGCCGTTGCAGACATGCGCCACTCCTTGGAAACTCACTACAATTGCGCGGCGCGCCTGCCAACATGCCCCGCCACCGAAACCATGGCATCGACAGGCACGCTTCCTGCAGATGATAGTAGCACAGCGTTCTTGATTTGCAGGTGAACGTGCCAAGGCAAGGCGTTCACCTAAAGACCACAACCATCTCCGTTCGCCCTGAGCATGTCGAAGGGTGAACAACCCCACTGCACGCCCCGAACATCACTCTGCCGTTCATGGTTCGACAGGGGCTCCGCGCAGCCCTCACCACGAACGGCTCTTGCACTCTTCGATTCGCCTCTCCAATTCACTTCCAAGGCTTTGCAAATAACCGCCAAGCCCGTCTCCGTCCGCACGCAAGGCCGCGAGGGGCATGTCCATGTTCCCGGCCTCCGGGGCACGCGGACACACTACTCCACTACTAGCCGCCCAGACTGCTCAGGAACGTATCCATGATGGTCTGGAGTTCCACCTCGGTATCACGCAGCGTCTCCTCGATGGTCTTTTCGCCACCGAGTGCGGTCGGCACCACCCTCAGCGTCGCCCCAAGCATCTGAGGCGCGCCGGGCGCGGGGATGACAAAGCGGCGGTTTTCCATCATTTCCGCGGTGATCAGCAGGAAAGGATCGTTCTGGTGATACTCCTCCTGGCGGGACACGTCCGGTCGAATCGGCAGCGTATTGAAATTGTGCGACCAGCGCACGTTCACATCTCCGCTGCCGAAGTACTCCAGGAACTTCCAGGCGTTCTCCGGCTGCTTGCTCTGGGTGGTCAGAATCCAGGTGTGGCACCCGCCGTAGGTCATGTGGCGGCCGTCCGGCGGCGTGGGCCAATGGGCCACGTGATATTGCACGTCCGGCACATCCCGCTGCATGATGCTGTGGAGCGTGCTCGGCCAGTAGAGATTGGCCACGTGGCCGTCGTAGAAGAGCAGATGCGGTCGGGTATCCTTGCGGAAGTCTTCCAGCGCCTGCCAGCCGCCCTGCATCTCGTAGATCTTCATGAGCCAGCGCAGGCCTTCGATGCCCTCTGGTGTATTGATGGTGACTTTGCTCCCGTCTTCGCTGAGCGTCTCGCCGCCCAACTGCCACATGGGCACCATCCAGATGCTGTTGATCTGCCAGAGGGGCGCAAACGCCACCTGCTCGGTGACGTCGCCGCTGATGCGGGTGAGCTTGGGAATCGCCTCCTCCAGTTCTTCCCAGCTTGCCGGCGGGTTCTCCACGTCCAGGCCGTTTTCCAGGTAGATCGTGTCGTTCATGTAGACCGGCCGCACGTCCGGGCCGAACGGCATACCCTGGATTTGGCCCTGCCAGGTGAGGTCGCGCTGGAGCGACGGCCAGATGTCTTCGCCACTCACGATGTCCGACAACGCCATGAAGGGGCTCAGCGGCTGCCCGATCTCCAAGGCGGCCAGAGTCTGCGCCTGCCACGAGCCGGACTGGCCGATGTCCGGGCCACTGCCGGCAGCCATGGCGGCCTGTAGTTGGGTGACGCGATTGCCCTCGGGAATGGTCGGGTCAACTGTAAGCCCGGGGTTCTGCTCCTCGAACTCCGCCACCACCTCCGCCCCCAGCCCTTCGCTGAGCGTCCAGAACGGGACAGTGAAGATTGTGATCGTGTACGGCTCAGGCGCGGGCGCTTCCGTAGGCGCCGGTTCTGCCGCGGGTTTCTCTTCCATCTTCTCCGCCGGCATCACGGCGGTACCGCATGCCGCCAGCAGTCCCGCCGCTCCGGTCAGCGCGGCGCCGCGCAAAACTGCTCTTCGACTGGCTTTGATGCTCATGGTCGGCTCCTTGTTTGGCTCTTTGCCGCATCCACTGCGACGCCAGACAGAGGTACAATTGTGCGCCACAGCGAATTCCGCACTATTTCTCCGCCACTTAGCGTTGACGCGAACGGCCGGTAGCTGGTTGGTTCCCTCCTTTCTCTCCCCTGGGAGGGGCTTGTATCATTGAGGCGTCACAAGCCGTTCGCTGCGTCAGAATTGTCAGCGTTGACTAATTCGTTGACAGAATATGTTGTCGATCCGATGTGACAAGAGTTCAGAATATGCCTTTTGCCCGTCATTCCCGCGCACGCGGGAATCCATCTTCTCCGCCTGCCCTGGACTCCTCGGTTTCTCAACCGCGCTTCCGCCGGAGTGACGGCCCAAGAGCGGGACAAAGCCTCATGCAAAGCTACTGCGTCAAGATCACGCATTGACAGCGGCTTTAGAGTCCTTCACCAGTCTTCTCGGTGCATTTCTATCAACGAATTACCTGACAACTACGAGAATGACCGCACTTACGTTCTAATCCTCCGTAATCCGCTGGACGTAGCGGCGCAGCTCCAACTCCAAAGCGTCGCCCACGTCGGGGTGCTCAGCCAGCACGTTCCGCTGGTCGTAGGGATCGTCCGGCCGGTGGTAGAGTTCCGGCTCGGTGCGCTCTTGCCCGTTGAGAAAGTAGAGATAGCGCCACTCGTGGTCCTGAATCGACCAGCAGCCTTGGTAGTGGCCCGAATAGGCATAGTCGCGGATGCTCGGCGCCTCGCCGCGCAGCAACGGCAGCACGCTGACGCCGTGCATGGCCACGTCCTTGCGTCCCACGGCCAAGTCTTGCGGGAAGGTGCCGGCGGTGAGGGGCGCAATGTATGCGAGCGGCAGCGGCGTGGCAATGTCCAGCGCGTCCAGCACCGTCGGCATGAGGTCGGTGTGCTGCACCAGCGCCTCCACGCGCGGTGGCGGCTCCGGTATGGATGCGCGCATTTCCGCCGGGAGCTTGAGCACCCACGGCACGCGCACGAGTTCTTCGTAGTTCCACGGGCGCGCCTTGCGCACGATGCCGTGCTCGCCGAAGGGTTCGCCGTGGTCGCTTGTCCACATGATCAACGTATCGTCGTAGATGCCCAGATCCCGGATGTGGTCGAGCAAGATACCGACCCACTTGTCCACGTAGGTCACCTTGCCCGCGTAGAGTTCGAGGGTGCGTTGGAGTTCCTCCGGCGTAATGTAGCCCTCCACGGGACCCGGCACCGGATCGATGAGCTCTTGGCCGTTGTAGCCGGGGGTCTTGTACATGGACCAGAAAGGTTCCGGCGGGTCCCACGGCTCGTGGGGGTCGAAGTAGTCCACCCACAGGAATATCTTGTCGCGCACGCCCTTCTCATTCACCGCGCGGTCCAGCCACTGCATGGCGGCTTTTGTCACCTGCGGCGAGAAAAAGTCCTCTTCATCCCGGAAGCGCGCGCGGTTGCGCAGGTACTGGACGTAGTACTCTTCCCAGAGCGCGTCAGTTTCGTCGCCCCGCAGCCGGTGCCAGAGGTCGAGATCAACCGGCACGTCCTCCGTCACCCACGGGTCGATTGAGTTGCCGCGCACGAATTCCACCGTGCTGAACCCCCGCCCGCAGTTGAAGACCGGTTTATGGAGATGATAGGTGTCGGTGATGAGCGCGGAGGTGTAGCCTTTGTCCCAGAGAACTTCGGCCAGCAGGTAGTCGTCCAGCTTGAAGGGCTGCCAGGGCCGAAACGGAAAGTGCGTGCGGCCCGTCCAGAATACTGTGCGCGCCGGCACCGTGGGCATGCTGTCGGCATAGGCGTGCAGGAAGGCCGTGCCGTCGGCGGCGAGGCGCTCCAAGTTGGGCGTTGCCACTTTGCTGCCGTGGTAGCGGTAACAAAGCGGGTCCAGACTCGTGTGGTCGGCGCGGAGACTATCGGTGCAGATGACGATGATATTCATGGCAGAGCATTATCCTTTTTGCAATTCACCTACCGTGCTACGACCCACAGCTTCCTTCGCTACGCTTGCGTCTGCCCCTAAATTCTAGAGTAGGGGCACAATATATCGTGCCCCTACGTCATGGGTTTACGCCATGAGGTCAAATGAGTGGGTCTTCTCGTCTTCGACGGGAAGACTGTGCTTATCACCAATAACACTGCATTGGCGGGCCCGCGTGTATGCTATGCGGGAAACCGCGCAGGTTACAAACCTACGCTACCCAGGGATACAGACCTACGCTGGCGCAGGTTACAAACCTGCGCTACCCCAAGGCAGCAAACCTCCGCTACCCATCGACACTAACGTGCTGCAACCACTACAGGGAATCGGCCCACTTATCCAGGATGGCCTGCACTTCCACTTCCTTCTGCGCCAGCGCCTCTTCCGGCGTCACCTTGCCCGTGGAGGCGTTCACCCACGCGGTGCGATCGGCGGTGAGGATCTCATCGTTACCGGGAATCACCGGCACCCACTTGGCAACCTTGATCTCATCCATGACAGGTATGGCATGGGGCGCGGAGCTGCGATACTCGTCGGATCGCGCGATGGATTCCAGCGCCGGAACGAGACCAAGCCCATCTGCCCACGTAAGCTGGCTTTCCTTGGTCATGAGATGCTCGACGAAGCGGAACGCTTGGTCTGGGTGCCCACCGACTTGCGGCATAGCAATCGACCAGCCGCCCAGGTAGTTCGTCCGCAGCCCGCCTTCAGGTATCGGCAGACCGCCCACGCCCCAGGTCACGGACGCGCCCCAGTTTTGGTAGCGCCGCGTGGTGCTGGCGCCGTTATGCACCATCATGGAGACGCGGCCCACGGTGAAGTGATCGTTCTGCGAGGGATTCGTGTTGCCCAGCGCCGCGGTGATGCCCTCCAGGCCGCCCTGGAGATCAAGCAGGCCCAGCATGAACTTGAATGCGCCGAGGCCGGCATCGTTGTTGAAGTTCGGCTTGCGGTTGTCGGGCGTCAGATACTCGCCGCCGAGTTGCCAGAACCAGATGTACCACTGCAGGAAGTGCGGCGGATTGCCCCACGTGGGGGTGAACCCAATGCGCTCCACCGCTTCCCCGCTGGTCTTGTAGAGCCGCGAAGCCGCGGACTCCAGTTCGTCCCAGGTGCCCACCGGCTCCTCGGGATCCAGGCCGATCTCGATGAAGTGCTCTTTATTCCAATGTAACGCGCGGCCGTCGCAATGCAAGGGCACCGCGTAGACCTTGCCCTTCCACGTCACGTCCTCGCGGAGCTTGGGCCAGAAGTCCTCCCACTCGAAGACGCTGGTTGCATTTACCCGCGGGGTGAGGTCGGCCAGAAAGCCCGCTGCGGAGAATTGACCGGCCAGGTAGCGGTCCAAGTAGAAGACCTCGGGCGGCGACCCGGCTGCCGCCGCGGTGATGAACTTCTCCTTGGCGCGCAAGCCAACGGGGATGGGCTGGACTTCTACGGTTATGTCCGGGTTTTGTTCGTTGAACCGCTCTACGATGCTGGAGGCCGGGTGGTCCGCGGTGGCGAAGACGCTGGCGGCCCAAAAGCTGATAGTTACGGGTTCTGCGGGTGCGGGCGCCGCTTCCTCAGCGGCGGGTGCCTCGTCCTCTGCCGGTGGCGCGGCCGCGGGCACCGCGCCGCACGCGGCGAGCACGATCCCCCCACTCATCACACCGGCAGTCGCGAACAATCTTCTGCGCGAAACTAGCGTCGCCATGATGCTCCTCCTTGTCTAGAGGCATATAACACGTACCATATACCATATACCACAAAGGAATACAATGATCTGGAATGTGTGTCTAAACTTTGGGGATTAAGCCGCCGATAGAAAGAAAAATGGGCCATCCGGCGAGCGGCAGCGGAGCTGAGCGCAGAAGCACAAGGCGTCCGTTCCGCCGCAACCCGCGAGCACGGCGGGAGCCTTATGCGCGGCCACGAGGAAAGACGTCGGTAAGCCACGGGCAGTTGAGAAGAGGCTGCGGCTTCTTTTAGAACCCGTGCGGCTTCTTTTCCCTGGATCAGCAATGCTTAGCACTCATCTCATAAATGCATTGCTCTAT
Organism: Chloroflexota bacterium; assembly: GCA_028874195.1. Taxonomy (GTDB): domain Bacteria; phylum Chloroflexota; class UBA11872; order VXOZ01; family VXOZ01; genus VXOZ01. The sequence goes on along the minus strand of JAPPLM010000038.1, from coordinate 27,012 downwards.
GTAGACTTGCCCTTCGACCCTTCGGCAAGTCTGTACTGAGCCTGTCGAAGTGCTCAGGACAGGCAGGCTCAGGGGGAACGGGAAGGATAAAAATCCGTTCGTGCTGAGTGGGCCTCGCGAAGCCCTTGTCGAAGCACGATTCGGCTTGTCGAGTCGATTTATGAGATAGCTTCTAGGCCTCATTCTCCTTGAGGTACTCGATCGCGCCGCGCACCACGCCGAAGCGGCCTTCGCCGACCTTGGCTAAGCGCACGTCACCTTGGCGGTCGATAAGATAGAGGGTCGGCCAGGCGCGGTTGCCGAACGACCGCCAAATCTTGAAGTCGTTGTCGATGGCAACGGGATAGGGCAAGCCGAGCCGTTCCACCGCCTTGCGCACGTTGTCGACGACCTTTTCGTGGCTGAACTCCGGCGTATGAATGCTGATTAGCGTGAAGCGATCGTCGGCGTACGAATTATGTATATCCACCAGACCGGGGATGTCGTTCAGGCAATTAATTCAGCCGTAGGTCCAGAAGGCGAGTCCAACGGCCGACTTTCCCTTGAAACCCGCGAGCGTTAGCGGCTCCGAGTTGATCCACGTCGTGTCAATGAGCTCCGGCGCTTTGCCAAGCACGGGTAGTTCACTGACGTCAACAGACGCGACGCCGGTGCTCTGCTGCCCGACCAACGACTGGCCGCACGCGCTCAGTCCGATGGCCGCGGCACCACAGGCCAGCCCGGACAACACGTTTCGTCTTCTCATCGTTTCGTTCCTCCTGAACAATGCGTGACACTCCATCCTACAAATGCTTAGCTCCAAGAAACCTGCCCTTCGACAGGCTCAGGGCGAACGGATCGAGCGTTCACTTCCCCTTCTACGCATTTGGTCTTCCCATGAGCGCAAGGCCGGAAATGTAAAAGGCCATGCGGGCAAGACTCCTCTCAACTTTTCTTCAGAATACAGGGAGGCAGAACGAAGGAAAAGTACGCAAGACGACAAGTATCCAATTAGCACCCTAGACCGGGCTGGGAAACTCTCGCTTCGGCTCGCCTTATGCCGCACGGCGCGAGCCTACCCCACCACCACGTTTATCAGCCGCCCCGGCACATACTTCACCAGCTTGATTTCTTTACCGTCCAGGAATTGCTGGGCACGCTCGCTCTCCAGCGCCAGCGCGCGGGCGCCCTCCTCATCCAGGGAGACGCTGGCCTCGACGGTGTCGCGCACTTTGCCGTTCACTTGGACGACCAGCGTGAAGGTCTCTTCCTGGATCAGCTCCTCGTCGAATTCCGGCCATTCTTGCTGGTGGACTGAGAACTCATGTCCCCAGCGTTCCCAGATTTCCTCAGCCATGTGGGGCGCGACCGGCGCCAGCACCAGCAGGAACTGCTCCATGGACCGCTTCCAGGTCTCCGTAGCCGCCAGTTCCGGTGTGTAGACCTTGTAGAGCCAGTTCGTGAACTCCATGAAATAAGCAACCATGGTGTTAAACTTCATGGCGTCGATGTCTTCACCGGCGCGCTTTATCACGCGGTTGATCCAGCGGGAGAGTTCAGCCTCGGCCCCTGCAACGGCCATCGGCTCGCTGCCCAGTTCCACCCGGCCCAGCAACATGTTCCATACACGCACCAGCCAGCGGCGTGAACCGGAGATACCCTCGGTGCTCCAACTGATGTTCTGGTCGAACGGACCCATGAAGAGTTCATACACACGCAGCGCGTCAACGCCGTACATTTCTACCATTTCATCCGGCGTAATGACGTTGCCGCGACTCTTGGACATTCTGCTCCCATCCGGGGCCAAGACGACGCCCTGATGCCGCAGTTTCGTAAACGGCTCGTTGAAGTCGATGAGCATGGCGTCCTTGATGACCTTCGTCCAGAAGCGCGCGTAGATCAGGTGCATGGTGGCGTGTTCGGCGCCGCCGACGTACAGGTCTACCGGCAGCCAGTGGCGCGCCTTGTCGAGCCCGAACGGCAGCTCGTCGTTGTGAGGATCGGCAAAGCGCAGGAAGTACCACGACGAACACGCAAAGGTATCCATCGTATCCGTCTCGCGCTCGGCGGGGCCGCCGCAGTCGGGGCACGTGGTGGCGACAAACGAACCAGCTTTGGCCAGCGGCGAACGGCCGTCGCCGGTCGGTTGAAAGTCGTCAATCTCGGGCAGCAGCACCGGCAACTGGGGCGTGGGCATCTCCACCCAACCGCACTTCGGACACTTGATCATGGGAATGGGGGCGCCCCAATAGCGCTGTCGCGAAATCAGCCAATCGCGCATGCGAAATTGCACCTTGGGTCCGCCCAGGTCGCGTTCATGCAGCCACTGCGTTATCTTTTCTCCGCCTATAACGGATGTTTCGCCGTCGAAGTCGCCGGAGTTGACCAACGTGCCCTCGCCCTCGTGGGCGTCGGATACGTCCCAATCCACGTCGTCCGGCGGCTGCACGACCACGCGCACGTCCAAGCCGAACTTCTGCGCAAATTCGAAGTCGCGCTGGTCGTGGGCGGGCACGGCCATAATTGCGCCGGTACCGTAGGTCACGAGCACGTAGTCGGCAATCCAGATGGGAATGTGCTCGTCGTTGACCGGATTGATGGCGTAGGAACCGGTGAAAACGCCGGTTTTCTCGCGCTCTGCGGACTGACGCTCGGTCTCTTCCGTGCGCGCGGCGGCGGCCACGTAGCGGTCCACGGCCTCTTTCTGCTCCGGCTTTGTGAGCTTGTCCACCAGTTCATGCTCCGGCGCCAGCACCATGAAGGTAGCGCCGAACAACGTGTCCGCGCGGGTGGTAAAGACACGCAGTTCATCGCCGAATTCCGTGAGAAAGACGGCTTCGGTGCCCTCGCTGCGGCCAATCCAGTTGCGCTGCATCTCCTTGGTGGATTCCGGCCAGTCGATTTTGTCCAAGTCATTGAGCAAGCGGTCGGCGAACTTGGTAATGGCGAAGTACCATTGCTCCAGGCTCTTCTTCTCCACCAATGAGTCGCAGCGCCAGCAACCGCCGTCGTGCACTTGCTCGTTGGCCAGAATCGTCTGGCACGACGGACACCACCACTGTTGGCCCTTGGCTTTATACGCCAAACCGCGGCGGTGAATCAGCAGGAACAACCACTGCGTGAATTTGTAGTATTCCGGTGAACTGGAGTCGATCTCGCGGTCCCAGTCGAATGAGCAACCAATGAGGTCGAGCTGGCGTCTGTAATTGGCGGTATTTTGGTCCACGGTCAGGCGGGGCGCGATGCCGGTGTCCCGGGCACGGTTCTCGGCGGGTAGACCAAAGGCGTCCCAGCCCATGGGGTGCAGCACGTTATGGCCGCGCATGCGCATCTGGCGGGAGATGACGTCCGTGGGGATATAGTTATGGCAGTGACCGACGGAGAGACCGTCGCCGGAAGGATAGGGGAAGAAGTCCAGACAATAGAAGGTCTTGCGGCTGTCCTCGGAGTCTTCGGTCTTGTAAAGCTTGGTCTCGCGCCACCGCTGCTGCCAGTCCTGCTCGAACTCCTGTGGCTGGTAGTCCTCTGAGACCTTCTTCTCTTCCACCGGAGCGACAGCCGCGGGGGCCTCTTCCTCCGCAACGTCTGCTGCAGCGGCCGCGACTACCGCAGCCTCCGGCGAGGCGGCTTCCGCTGGCGCGTCCGCAGGGGTCTCTACCTCGCTAGTATTTGCCGATTCTGCCTCAGCCGTCGACTTCGTCGCAGCATCCGACTTCGTTACAGATGCCTGCTCCTCCGCTTGGTTCATGTTCTCCAACGCCTCCGCATACGTTTCACGCACGAATATACGTCAAATGGTGTGGTTTTACGGCCTGAATACGCCCATTGTAGCACAGAAGTGAGCCTCCTCCGCAGATGAGAGAGATAAGCGTCAAGGCGCAGTGTAATGCAGACGGCTAAGATGGTACCCTTCTATCCAACACGGCGACGATCTAATGAGGTAGCAAGGAGCAGAGCAACATGGGCGCAGCGCCAAAGATCACGCGCATTGTGGTGATACATTACGCGCACGAGATCGAAAACTTGACGCTGGAGGACGCGTACGGCTTCGACATGGTCTACAAGGAGGGGGCGCGCTTGGGCGGCGGCGGCAGCATCTTGACCGTCGAGACCGACGCGGGCGTGCGCGCCGAGGTGCCTGGCAGCATCGATGCCCGTACGGCCAGCTACCTACTGGGGCGCAATCCGCTGGAGCGCGAGATTATCTGGCAGGACCTCAAGCGCCTCAATCGCGGCAACACGTCCACGCCGCCCGGCGACCATGACGTAGCCCTGTGGGACATCGCCGGCAAGCTGGCGGGGGTGCCGATATCGGCCCTCCTCGGCGGCTGGCGCACGCGCCTGCCCTGCTACGCCAGCACATACCACGGCGACGAGAACGGCGGCTTGAGCACGCCGGAGGACTATGGCGAATTCGCCCTGCACTGCAAGGAGGAGTACGGCTACCCGGCGTTTAAGATTCACGGCTGGATCGGCGCACCAATCACGCGTGAGGTCGCGGCGGTGCTCGCCATCCGTGATGCCGTGGGCGACGACATGGATATCATGCTTGATCCCGCCGGCGCCTTCGGCACGTTCGACGACGTGCTGAAGGTCGGCCGCGCCTGCGACGAAGCAAGCTATTTCTGGTATGAAGATGCCTTTCGCGGCGGCGGCGTCTCCCAGTTTGTCCACGCCAAACTGCGCCAATTCATCAAGACGCCGCTGCTCATGGGTGAGCACATCCGCAGCCTGGAGACTAAGGCCGACGCCATTCACGCCGGGGCCGTCGATTATCTGCGCGCCGGCAGCGGGCGGGACGGCGGCATCACGGGCGTGATGAAGCTGGCGGTGTTGGCGGAGGCCTACGGTCTGGACGTGGAGTTGCACGGCGGCGGCCTGGCGCATCGCCACTGCATGGCATCCATCCGCAATACCAACTACTACGAACTCGGACTAGTCCATCCCAACGTGAAGCACACGAAAGCGCCCATCTACGCCGATCCGAAATGGCGCGACGAACTCTATTCCGTGGATTCAGAAGGTTGCGTAGCTGTGCCGGAAGGCCCGGGCCTCGGCGTGGAACTCGATTGGGACTTCATCAACGCCAATAAGACCGGCGAAACGGTCTACGAATAGATGGACCGCCTCCCAACGGAGTCCATTGAAGAACCTCGTCATTCCCCTGTAGGTGTCAGGTATTTCGTTGACTGCTTTGGTAAAAGCATACGGTGGATCTAACATAGAGTGCGACCATAACACATGTCATTCCGAACGGAGCGATGAATGACATGAACTGTCGACGCTGTCTAGGTTCTGTGGACATTTGCAGTATATTATATATATGTCAACAGTCACGCTATCTTCCAGACAGTGGTCGCGCATCTATGCGTTTCTTTGCAGCCGGCCGGATGTGTACGTAGACGACGAAGCGCAGTGCCGGCGGTTCATTACGGCGGTGCTCTGGGTGACGCAGTCGGGTGCGCAATGGCGGCTGCTGCCTGCCGCATATGGCAAGTGGAACAGCGTGTATCGGCGCTTTGCCCGTTGGATGGAACGGGGGTATCTGGGAACGGAGGCATCAGCACATTAGCAGAGGCCCCGACCTGGAGCGCTTCATCCTGGACAGCGCCATCGTCCGCGCCCATTTTTCCGCTGCGGGCGCACCCAAAGAAACGGTGGGCCCGCGTGCCAGGCGCTGGGACGGAGCCGTGGCGGGTTCAGCGCCAAGGTCCATAGCAGTGTCGACGCGCTCGGCAACCTTTTGCGCTTTACATTGACAGGAGGAGAGGCACACGATGTGACCCAAGCGCAGGGGCTCATCGCCGGTTTCACGAGTGCGTATATGATCGCAGGCCGCGCGTACGGCTCTGGTCACTTGCTCGGGGCGGTAGTCCAGAGTGGGGCGCTTCCCGTGATACCGCCGCGCGCGGCGCAGACAGCCACACGCGTATGATGCGCATCTTTACCCAGAACGGCGCCTGGTGGAGTGCTTCATCGGCAAGATCGAGCAGTACCGTTGGGTCTTCTCCCGCTTCGACAAGCTGGCGAGCAGACACCTTGCTTTCCTTCATCTCGTCAGCGCTCTTATCCGGTTACGGTGAAATGTCCACACAGCCTAGACAGCGGTGCGACTGCTGTGTGCGGAACGCCCTAACCGGTCTTTCACATGCCGGTGCAGGCCTATGGTATCGACCGCCACCGTCCAGCGCATTGGTTGCCTTACCGTTGCACGCGCGGTACGACTAGCTTTTGGTCTATTATGGAGTAGCAACGAACGGATTTTCGTACATATGCGACTACCGTGAATTGTGGTTCAACGAATGGAAGCCAAATGCGTGACACGTCTGCGATCATGCGGCGTGTGAAATCGCAAGACACGACGCCTGAATTGGTCATTAGAAGAGCAATCTGGAAAAAAGGAATAAGGTATCGCATCCATGTTCAGGACTTGCCTGGCAAACCAGACATGGCGTTGCTAAAGAAGCGAATTGCAATCTTCATTGACGGTGACTTTTGGCATGGCGGACAGTGGCGCAAACGCAATCTAACGGGATTACATGAGCAGTTTCGCAATACCCCCACTAGAGGCTATTGGATGAGCAAGATTCGGCGCAACATGGATCGAGACGCAAGAGCCACAGCCTCATTGTTGAAGGAAGGCTGGACCGTTCTGCGGCTATGGGAGAGTGAGGTCAAGGATGACTTAGATCACTCTATTCAGACAACCGTTGACGTGTTCAAGAACGGGGTTGTCCCATCGAATTTGGCGCTACTGCCACAACGAACCGTCGCTGAGTTTTTTGCGGGCATAGGGCTTATACGTATGGGTCTCGAGCGTCAAGGTTGGTCGGTTAAGTACGCCAATGACATAGACCCCCAGAAGGCGGAAATGTATGAAGCCCACTTTGGGACAAACGCCGAGAGTTTGCAGGTGGGCGACATTCACGAGGTTGTTGTTAGGAATCTACCGACGGTAACACTCGCTACTGCGTCATTTCCATGCAATGACTTGTCTCTTGCAGGTGCGCGGAAAGGGCTTAGCGGCAAAAAATCCTCAGCATTTTGGGGATTTATTCGTGTCCTACGAGAAATGGGGGAGCGCAGACCTCCTTTGGTTCTCATCGAGAATGTGCCTGGCTTCCTGACTTCACGGCAAGGCGAGGATTTTAGACATGCGCTTTCGGCCCTCAATGGGCTAGGCTACGCTGTTGACCCGTTTATAGTAGACGCTGCCAACTTTGTGCCCCAGAGTCGCGCACGGCTTTTTGTGGTTTGTCAATTGTTGGAGAATGACCAGAGGCAAGCATACAATGTCTTCGAAGAGGGAGCACTCGCTACTGCGAGGCCAAAACGGCTACTCTCATTTATTGCAGAGCATCCTGAAATCTTTTGGTGTCTTCGTCCACTGCCGCCGCTGCCCCAACGCATGCAATATCTTGAGGCGGTCTTGGAGGACTTACCACACGACGCGCCAGAGTGGTGGAGCGAAGAGAGGGCAGTTTACTTTCTCAACCAAATGAGTGACCGCCATCGCCTCAAAGCAGAGGGGATGATTTCTTGCGACTCTTGGTCTTATGGAACGGCATTTCGCCGCGTGCGTAATGGCCGATCTATGGCTGAATTGCGCACTGATGGAATCGCTGGCTGTTTGCGGACAACACTCGGTGGGAGCGGCCGGCAAATCCTCTTCAAGGCTGGTTTTGGACAATACTTCGTGCGACTCTTGACACCAAGGGAGTGTGCTCGTCTCATGGGAGCGGATAACTTTAACATAACGGTGCCACTCAACCAGGCGCTTCATGCCTTTGGTGATGCGGTGTGTGTTTCAGTAATTGATTGGATTGCAGAACACTACCTCAATCCGGTGGTGAACGAACGAATTCGCGGCCTTCCCTTGCGGCTTTCCTCGAGCCATGACTCCTAAGAGCACCAAAGAAGCAGCCCTCATCACTATCCAATCATGGTTTGATGCGCTGCCTGATTTCAAGGGAAGTAAAGCACGTGGGAGCATCGCCGCCGCACTGGTTGTGCTCGAACACCTAAGAGGCGATTATGACCTGGACATTGACGCCCACACTGCAAGAAGGGGAGCTCAGGTTCGGGGACTAACGCCAGGAAGAGTTGCAGAAATCCTAACGCGATTCGGTGAGGAAAGACACTTCTTACGCGAAGGAGGAAGAACCAATAGAGGCGCGCGTGGAGCAGTGGCAAGTCTCTTGAAGAGACTGAGCCCATTAGCTCTAGAGAAGATTTCCAAATCGGAGAGGGGCTGTGTCCTAGAGGCTTTACAAGGATATCTCGTAGAGCGTGTTGTTGAATACTTTAACCGTCAACGGTTGGCCCCTTCCTATGATCTAGCGAGCAGCACATGGCATGCCATTCACGAGATTCTGGCAAAAGCAAAGGAGGCAGGAAAGTCAGGGGCGGTGGCGCAGCATCTTGTTGGAGCGAAACTGCAATTGCGCTTTCCTGACTTCGAGGTGGAAAACAATCCCTCTAGCGCCGCTGACGAACAGACCGGGCGGGCTGGTGACTTTCAGATCAAGGACACTGCATTCCACGTAACTGTGGCACCGTCGAGAGACAATCTATTCGAGAGAGTGAAGGAGAATATTCGACAAGGCCTACGCGTGTATGTCGTAGTTCCTGAAGAGAGAGTTGAAGCAGCAAGGGGATATGCTGAAGACCAGCTTCCAATTCAATATTCTCAGATTACAGTGTCCGCTTTAGAAGCCTTTGTGGCTCAGAATATCGATGAACTGTCGATGTATTCGCACGGTAAGTTGCATAAGGGGTTTCGCGCGCTCCTAGAGACCTACAACCAGCGCGCCGATGAAGTTGAATCAGACAAATCCGTTCTAATTGAGATACCTGCTACCTTAGAGAAGTTGAGTAGTAGCTAGCTGACTTCACCCTAGTTGCTTTAGGTAACCGTTTTACTGCAAACCGACAAAGTCGGACTCTTACTTTTCTATATCGGATGGCACGCCAATCATTTGCCCAAAGGGCGTGCAGGAAGATTTTCCGAAGTGGTGTCGGATAGGCGAAGACGGTACTCTGCAGTTCCCCTAGTAAGGGATTAGCGCTCTCAGTGGATCTTCTGCACGACCTCGTTGATTGGGTACTTGCCTGGTCGGAATCACCGTATGGCGGGTTGGCGCTGTTTGTGCTGTCGGCGGCGGAGTCGATCATCTTCCCAGTGCCGCCGGACCCCTTGCTGATCGCGTTGGGCGTCGGCAAGCCGAGCTTTGCCCTGGTCTTTGCCGCCATCTGCCTCGCCGGTTCGCTCGTTGGGGCGAGTATCGGCTACCTGATCGGCATGTGGGGCGGACGCCCCGTCGTGGACCGCCTCTTTTCGCAGGAAAAGATAGAATTCGTTGAGCGGAAGTACCAGCGCTACGACGTATGGGCAATCCTCATTGCCGCCCTCACGCCCATTCCCTATAAGGTGTTCACTGTCACGGCGGGCATGTTTCGGCTGCATTTCGGCCGCTTCATGCTGGCGTCGCTGCTCGGACGCGGCGCGCGGTTTTTTGCCGTCGGCCTACTGATTGCTCTCTTTGGCGAACCGATCAAGGACTTCATCGATCAGTATCTCGACATCTTGTTTATCGTCTTCATGGTCTTGCTCGTCGGTGGATTCTTCGTGATCAGGCTCCTGACGCGAACGGGAAAGAGCGCGGAGTCGGATGGGACGGCGGCGTGAGGCCATAAGTTGTCGGGGGTTGCGTTTCAGCAAGCGTGTGCCGGCAGATAGGCTGCAATGTGGTTGCGCTATGGGCCGCATGGCGTATGATGAAACCGTACGCGCAATGAGAAGGCGTTGAGGTTTGTATCCGTCACTCCGGCGGAGGCCGGAGTCCAGGGTCACGCAGATTAAGATGGATTCCGCGCCCCGTGCCGGGGCGAGCTTTCGCGGGAATGACGGATCGGAATGGCCGGCAACTGGGGATCCAAAGCGCCTGCGCAACTGACGAATCAGATCGTTTACGTAACTGACGAAGGCAAACGCTCACGGAAGTGTCGGATACGGACGCTCGCCACAAGAGTCGCGAGCGCTAGGCAGCGAGCACTCTCGTATGCAGAGCTACTATGACGTTCTCGGCGTTGCCGAGGATGCCGAAACTGAAGAGATTGAAGCGGCGTTTCGCGACGCTCTCGCTTCCGCGCAGGAAGAAGCGGATGAGGGTGATGCCGCAGACGTGGCCGACCAAATGCGGCTGCTGGTGGAGGCCTATCAAGTCCTCTCCAATCCGGCTTACCGCGCGGCGTACGACGTGAAACGCGCGAAGAAGGAGCCCTTTCCCGTACCCAAGCCGGTTGCCGGGTCCAAGCTCTTTCGCGCCCTAAAGGCAGGCAGTTCCACCTTCGTAAAAGACGTGAAGGAACAGTACGAGAACGACCCCACCATCAAGGAAGACTTCGACCGCTCCATCCAGCTTGGGCGTAAGGTAGCGCGCGCCGCGCGGTTTCTCCGGTTCTTGCGGTAAGGTGAGAGGGATTGCGGCCACTTGCCGCCGCGAGATGGTCCTAAGTGACCGGTCAGCTTCCACGGCATGCGCCGCATCTACGAAGTCCATGACTGGGCCTATACGAAGCACCTTGATGTAGCCGGCTCTTACTCTTGGCGCCAGAGGCGGGGGACAAGCCCCCGCGCTACGGCTTGTTAATGGGGCACGCTCTTCCCTTGCCGAGTTTTCAATCCGGGTGTCAACAGTACACTCTCCTCCGCGCAGTCAGTGGCGCGGAGGAGAGTGGTTCACCTACAAACTGTGTGTCGGATGAGGACTACTTGAGTTCATCCGGGCGCTCGGCTAGGACCGCGTTGGCGGCATCCGCCGAGGCTTTCACTGCCTCCGGTACCGTCTTTTCGCCGGTGTACATCGGCGTAAGCTCGGCATTGGCGGCCTTTCGCCACGCGTCCACGTCCGGCGTAATAAAGAAGTCGCGTCCGTGCTGCTGCCATTGCTCGATGATGGGAGAGAAGTCCAGCCCGGGGAAGTTCTTCTGGAATTCTCCCGTTACGCTCGCCAGCCCGGGATAGTTCTGGGTTGTCCAGAGCGTTTGACCCTCTTCACTGGCAATGACTTTCATCACGTTCCAGGCAGCGTCGAGCACTTTGCTCAGTCCCAGAATAGACCAGGAATTACTGTGCACTTCCACCGTCCGCGCCGCGGGTCCGCTGGGAATGGCGGTCATGCCGAGATCGTCGCCAATCTTCCCCACCACGTTCACGAGGGGATACATATGGAATGAGTCCATGGCGGCAACGCCGCTGCCCATCACCGAACCGCCGCCTTGGGTACGCAGTTCGCCCCGCTCCTCGCCCCAGGGCACGATCTTGTGCTTGAGGATGAAATCCACGAATACCTGCGCGCCGCCGATGGCAAACTGGTCCTCACCGTACACCACGCGGTCCCGCGCCTCATTCAGCACCTGGCCGCCGTTGTTGAGCATGAAGGTGCCTAGCCCCACGTTGATGCCCGTGTAGCCAAAGTTGTAACCCCATTGCTCCGTCTTGTCACCGGTGCGTTCGGTGAGCTTTGTCGCATTTGTGATTACGTCGTCCCAGGTCCACTCTGGCGTAGGATGCTCCATGCCCTCTTTGTCGAAGATCGCCTTGTTGTAAAAGAGCAGTTCGCCGCTCACCTGGAACGGAAGGGCGTAGAGCTTGTTCTTGAAGAGCCACGACGCCGTATCCAGAAACTCCTCCCGCGCGATGTTGTCCCTGGCCATCTGCTCGTTCATGGACGCAAACAAGCCGCGCGCCGCGCCCACCTGCACCCAGTTGATCTGGTTCACGACAATGTCGTAAGTTGTCTGGCCGCCGGCGAACTCGGTCTGTAGCTTCTCCCACAGGTTGGTGCCCGGTGGCGTAATGGTCAGCGTGACGCGCTCGCCTTGCAGCACGTCGTTTGCGGCCGCCTCCATGTCGCCCAGGGTCTTGTTGCGCTCTTCGCCTAGGTTATAGCAGGCCCAAACGACTTCCGTGACCTCAGCCGCTTTCGGTGCCGCCTCCTTAGCTTCCGGCTCCGCGGCCTTGGGCGCTTCTTCCGGCGCAGCAACCGGCACCGCGCCGCAGGCTGCCAGAAATGCGCCGGCCATAGTCGCAGTTCCGGCAAGAAAGCCGCGTCTTGTAACGGGAACCGTCGTGATTGCACGTCTCATCACCTATTACCTCCAGTCAATTGAGGTATGCCAACACAGTACACTGTGAGTATATACCTAATATTCACAGTGTCAAGAGTTCGAAGGAGCAATAGTTCACACCATTTGGCGCATTATTCTCATGGTGCAGCGCCCTTGCAGGAGGCGTAGGTCAAGGCTAGTGCCCGAAGCGCTACGACCTAGGGGTGGATGTGTCCTCTGAGCGCCCGTTGCCGTCGCGAATCAACGCCAAGAGGTTTTTGGCAGCTTGGGAGACCGTGACCGGCGTCTTGGCGTTAACGCCGCGCTGGCGCAACTCGCCAAAGAGCTCGCTGAGGATCGGCGGTGCGACATTGGCCTCGCGCAGCATCTCGTCCTGCTCGAAGCGGTCTTCCACGCAGTAGCGGCACACGATGCCGCGCTGTCCGTCCAGCACCAGTAACTCCGGTTGCATTACCAACGCGCCTGCCAGCGCCACGCGGCGCTTTTAACCGGCAGACAGGTAATGCGGGACCTTGTCCGCCAGATGGGCAATGCGGAGCGTCTCCATCACGGCGTCCGTGAGACGCGCGACTTCCTCCGCCGGCAGGCCGTAGTTTCGAGGTGAGAAAGAAATGTCTTACCAGACGGTCGGGGCGAGAATCTGGTACTCCACGTTCTGCAGGACGACGCCGATGCTTTGGCGAATCTTGGGGAAGTCCGCGGCAGGATCGTGCCCCAGCACCTGAACTGCCCCGTCGCTGGGACGCAGCATGCCGAGCAGCAGGAAGAGGGTGCTCTTGCCCGCGCCATTTGCACCGACCACTGCTACGCGGTCCTTAGGCCAGATGGCAAGGTCGCACCCGGCCAGGTGAACCTGCATGCCGTCGGCATACGTGTGGCGGAGGTTGTGGGTCTTTTCAAGGGGCTGCACGGTTTGTTCTATCTCAATACGATAGAATTCGTTGCTGTCACTGTAGTATGCGCGCCGTAGCCTGGGAAACGACTATTTGCAAGCTAAGGCTTGCATCCTCGGCTTGTCTCGATTCAAACAGGCAATACAGGAGTGAACGAAGCCAATTGCGACTTCTGTACCGGTCTGCGCACTCGCGAGCGGGTGAAAAGCCGCCGCGCTACACTACTAGTGTCCTCATTCAAGACGTCGACCAATAAGAGACTGCCTGTGTGCTGGGACAATTGAGTAACTCTTAATCGAAAGAACCATAAGGCTACTGCACCTTATGACACGCGAAGAGGTTTATGCAGCGGTCCAGACCCTCGCCACAGAGGAGGACCTGCTAGCGGCCAGCGCATACGTGCTTGGATTGGGAGATGCGCAGGCATTATCCCTGACTTTCGAGAACCTCATCCCCGATTGCTACCACAAGGCGAAGTCTATCGCGCAGGTGCTTCACTTTGGCCATGGCGGCATTCACTACTGCTTGGCCGCTGCGCTGGCGCTCGATGCGAAGGACGATGCCGCGGCGAGAGAGGTCCGATTTGCGGCCAAGCGCATGGCGACGAATGTCGCCTCATTCACATGGCCCGGCTGGGACGAGCCGGGGATAGCCATTACGCCGGAGCAGCGGCGGCAAGGCCTCATGTTCGCTCGCTATAGCGTGCGCCAGCTCCATGAACTCGACCCGACCGCCGCGCAACTCGCCTTCACGTATTGGTATCTGGGCGCTCATCTCATGGCGGACAGGCAATATGCGGAAGCGCTGAGCGTATTCGCAGCGGCGCTTGCCTACAATCGCGAGCACGGTACAGACCCGGAGGGCCGTCTGATGCTGGAAGGATATGTCGGACTGACCAAGCAGCTTGCCGGTCAAAGGGAGTGTGGTGAGATCGCGTTTCAGTCCGCCGTTGCCGCTCTAGAGGCGAGCGACAGCGAGGATGCGCAGTTTTACGCCGCGCAACTCATTTCTGCCCGCGCCGTTTTTACGGCCCCGAAAAGCCCGTGAGCGTCCACCCAAGCATGGGCAACACTATTTGTGCTCCCTGTTCAGTGGTATCGCTACCAGGAGAAGGCACAGATTTTCCCCTCACCCCGGAGATCTCCCCCAGGGAGAGGGGGTCTTTTCGCCTGTCGGCCCGGGTTGTGCGGAGGCCTCCGGGGTGAGCGGGCAGCCGCTTAAGCAGCGCGCGCTCAGTTTCGCTTGATTACCCCGCAAGCGATACGGGCGCCGGCGGCGGGGTCATCACCGTAGGTGTCGGGCTTCTCGTGGATGATGATCGCGGAGCCGTCCTCGTCGAAGAGCGAATGAACAGCGCCTGCCGTTAGTGTGACAGCGCTGGTGAAGACATCAGCGCGGACGGTGCCGTCGGCTGCCGCAAAGATGTTCGGTAGATCGCCGGCGTGAACACCGCCTTCATGATCGTATCCATGCCCGTGCCCTCGCGGCGCAAAGTGCCCACCGGCCGCCGTGAAGTCCGGCGTGCAGCTTCCCACCTCATGAATGTGGAAGCCGTGCCCGCCCGGGGTCAGTCCGGTCAATTCTGCCGCGATGATGACGCCATGGTGCCCTTGAGTCAAGGTGACCGTGCCTACCGCGGCACCGTCCGGCCCGGCCATGGTAGCCGTTGCAGTCTCGCCTACCGCCAACGGTACGCTTGGCGCCTCTTGGACTTGGACCGAACATCCTGTCAGAAGCAACATTGCCCCCGCTAGAAGCATAAGAGGCGCGACATTGCGCAAAGTCTGCATCCTACTTTCCTTTCACAAGTTTTCGACTGCCACACAACTATTCTACAGAACACTGACTCTTTGGAAAAGCACCAGTGGCCCTGCAGACGTTGCTCTCAGGTTGCTATTGCTAACGCAGGCGGGCAAGACGTCCACCTCGGAAGACTTCCATCAGCCGCATGGCCGACAACGCGTACAGGACACCCTAAGTGGTAGACTGAGCCTGTTGGTTAGACTTGCAGCAGTGCTCAAAGGGAGCCGCGCGTTTACGTGAGTAACTCCAACGGCCTCTAAGTGGATGACGGTGAGTATTCACGGTACGTCCTCCCAGCGCCTCAACGAGGAAATGACGGCTGCGGCGCAGCAGTGAGGGTTCGCCATTGGCGGTCAAGACGACAAGAACCAAGCCCACCCAATTACCGGCGAGGGGGTAGCGCAAGTCATGACGCAGAGCAAAGTTCAGCGGTCTCTTGACCTCTACGCAAAGGCCGACCGGCTCATTCCCGGCAGGACGCAACTCATCAGCCGGCGGGCGAGTAGTTTCGCGCATCCCGTAAGCCCCATCTACGCCGCGCACGCCAAGGGCGCCCGCTTCACCGACGTTGACGGCAACGAGTACATCGACTGGGTGAACGCCGTGACGGCCATCATCCTCGGTCACGCCGACGACGTGGTGGACGCCGCCGTCAAAGAGCAGATCGACAAGGGCAGCCTGTACAGCTTGAATAGTCCGCTGGAGATCGAGCTCGCCGAGATCTTGGTGGACACCATCCCCAGCGCGGAGATGGTGCGCTACACCAAGGGCGGCGGGGAGGCGTGCGCAGTGGCCGTGCGCATCGCGCGCGGCACCACCGGCAAAGACAAGATTCTGTTCTCCGGCTACCACGGCTGGCACGACTGGTACCAATCGGCCAACTACCTCGCCGACCCGGAAACCGATGAATTCCCCTTCGCGGGTATTGAGCCCATCGGCGTGCCACGGGCGCTGGCAGGCACCGCAGTCCCCTTCACCTATGGCGATCTTGATAGCCTAGAGAAGGCATTCGCGGAGCACAAGGGTGAGGTCGCGGCGGTGATGATGGAGCCGATGCGGTCTGAGCCGCCTGCACCGGGCTACCTGGAAGCGGTTAAGGCCATGTGTCACGCCAATGACGCGCTCTTCATCCTCGACGAAGTGTCGTCAGGGTGGCGGCTTTCCCTCGGCAGCGCGCAGGAGTGGCTCGGCGTTACGCCCGACATGTCCACGTTTGCCAAGTCCATGTCGAACGGCTACGCCATGGGCTGTGTGGTGGGTTCCCGGGAGGCCATGGAGCCCGCCGGCCGCATGTTTGTGTCCAGTTCGTACTGGAGCGAGACCGTCGGCTTGGCTGCGTCAATCGCGACCATTGGCGAACTGAAGCGGCGCGACGGCCCGGCGCGTTTCAAGGAAATCGGTGGGAAGGTGAAAGCCGCGCTGCAGGGAGCGATAGATGCGGTGGGCGTAAAGGCTTCGGTTAACGGCGTCCATACCCTGCCGACGTTGGCATTCGACCTGTCGGACCCCGTCCTGAAGAAACCCATTGAAACGCTGTTTATCCAGGAAATGATTAAGCGCGGAATCTTCTGTCACATGACGTTCACGGCTACGCTGGCGCACAGTGATGAGGACATTGCGCTTACGGCTGCGGCTGTCGCGGAGTCATTGGAAGTCGTGAAACGCGGCTTGGCCGGAGAGCTTGATACGTTGCTGGAAGCCGAGACGAAGCGCGAACCGTTCCGGCGTCTCGTGCGCTAAGAGCCTGTTTGCAATCTTCTTGTCTGGGCGCGTAACGTTCGCCCTGAGCCTGTCGAAGGGTAGATAGGACCGTGAAAAGTTGGCGAATCGCCGTTCGTGCTGAGCTTGTCGAAGTACGAACGGCTTCCATCTGCTATGCAAACTTCATCTGGGAAGAACGTAAACAGGCTCTAAGGCCCTGCCGCAAAGCATAGCAGCGGGCCGGAAGGCAACTCGGTTCACTACGAGCGGGGCTTCAAACTCGTTTGCAGTTTAGGAAGAGGCAACACGCGGCGGCATGGAGGTGGGTCGGATTCGTCTCTCAGTAATCATCGTCTCGTACAATACCCGCTCGCTCTTGGCGGACTGTTTGGCGTCCGTGGCAGCAGAACCGCGCCCGCCGGATGAGGTCATCGTGGTGGACAATGCCTCCGCCGACGAAAGCGCGGCGCTGGTACGCGCGCAGTTTCCCTACGTGCAGGTGATTGCGAATACGGAGAACCGGGGTTTTGCCGCGGCGTGCAATCAGGGGTTGCAAGCTGCGAGCGGCAACTTTCTCTGCTTGCTCAACCCGGACACCCAGCTTTTCCCCGGCGCCTTGGATGCACTAGCGTCCTTTCTCGAATCAAATCAAAAGGTTGGCGTGGTGGGGCCGACTCTGCTTCACACCGACGGCACGTATCAACACGCGGCCTTTCGCTTTCCCACGTTGCCGATGGCGTTGCTCGACTTCTTTCCCCTGAACCATCGCCTGCTCAACTCGCGTCTGAACGGGCGTTACCCATTTACGCTCTACGAGCACCCCTTTGCCATGGACCATCCCCTGGGGGCGTGTATGTTGGTGCGGCGCGAAGCGTTTACCGACGTGGGGTTGCTCGACGAGCAGTTCTTCATGTACTGCGAGGAGATTGACTGGTGCCGCCGTATCAAGCAAGCGGGCTGGGCAATCATGCACGTGCCCGGCGCTCGCGTCGTCCATCACGGCGGCCAGAGCACGCAACAAAGGGCCGGACGCATGTTCGTGGAGTTGCACCGCAGCCGCTTTCGCCTCTTCGCCAAGCACTACAGCAGACGTTATCAATGGGCCGCCAGATGCATCGTGGCGGTAGGCATACTCTGGCAGCTTGCCGCGCAACTGCCGCAGCGGTTGCGTCACTTCCGCGACCAGATTCACCAAGACCGTTGGCAAAGCCGCCTGTGTGTGCTGGCGCTCGCTCTCAAGGGTGAGAACTAGCCAATGCCACGCTCTCTCGAGACTGCAATGAGTACGCATCCCTTTGCTTCCGCTGCAGAGCCTGATGCGAACTCGCTACCCGGGGAGAAGGCCTCCTCGGCAGGCGATCCCGGCACGGGAGAGAAGCATACTTCAATCCGTCATTCCCGCGAAAGCGGGAATCCATCTTCGACTGATGTGTTGACCGGCATAACCGCCGTTGTCCTTACGCGCAACGTAGCAGCCGAAATAGCGCCGTGCCTTGCCGCCCTGGCCTGGGCCGATAGCATCGTGGTGGTGGATGACTTCAGCAGCGACGATACGCGCGCAATCTGCGAGCGGAACGGCGCGCGCGTGGTTGAACGCAGGCTCGAGAGCTTTGCCGCGCAGCGCAATTTCGCCCTGACGCACGTGCAGACTCCCTGGGTGCTCTTCATCGACTCAGACGAGCGCGTTTCACCGGCCCTGGCGGAAGAGATATGTGCGGCAGTGCGTGACGATGCGGTTGCCGGGTACTGGATTCCACGCAAGAATCTCTTTGGAGGACGTTGGGTCAAACATGCCGGGTGGAGCCCCGACTACCAACTCAGGCTGTTTCGCGTTGCCAAAGGCCGCTACGATCCTTCCCGCTTTGCCCATGAGACCGTGCTGCTGGATGGGCCTGACGCACACCTGACGGAGCGGCTCACCCATTACAATTACTCCTCGGTGCGCCAGTTCCTCGCCAAGCAGCGGCGCTATGCGCAACTGGAGGCGCGGCATCTCTGGCTCGTCGGGCAACGTGTGCACTGGCGCAACTACGTGCTGCAACCGCTGCGCGCCTTCAAGCGCCGTTTCTTTACGTGGCGGGGCTATGCCGAGGGCTGGCTGGGTTTCGCGCTCAGCGCGGCCATGGCCTATTACGAGTGGCGCGCCTACCGGCACCTCGCCGCTTTAGAGAAAGACCCCACCACCCGCGTGTGGCAGGAGTTTCGCGCGCTGCCGGCGGCGACCTGCGCTGTCTCCGTGGTAATCGTGTCGTATAACGTGGCTGACCTGCTCGCCGCTGCCACTGGGTCGGTCTTGGAGGACCTGGAGCGCGACGGCATCGATGGCGAAGTGATCGTGGTGGATAACGCCTCGGCGGACGGCAGTGCGGCAGCGGTGCGGGAGAGCTTTCCTAGTGTGCGCCTCATCACGAATGCCACGAATGTGGGCTTTGGGCGCGCGGCCAATCAGGGCATGCTCGCCGCCCAGGGAGAATTGGCGGTCGTCCTCAATCCCGACGCGAGCGTTCAGCCCGGCTTCTTTGTCGCGATTCAGGACTACTTGGCACATGAGCCGCACGTAGGGCTGGTCGGGCCTCACCTGGTCCAAGCGGATGGAACTACCCAGCTGTCATGCCGCCGGTCATATACGCTCGCTACAGCGTTCCTGGAGAGTACGCCGCTGCAGTGGTGGTTTGGCGAGACGCCGGATCTTCGCCGCTTCTACTGCCGCGACCTGGACGCAGCGCAAGCTGCCAAGGTTGATTGGGTGGAAGGCGCATGCCTCATCGCGCGGCGGGAAGTAATGCAAGCAGTGGGCGGCTTCGATCCACGCTTCTTCATGTACTTCGAGGAGACGGACTGGTGCGGGCGGATCAAGGAAGCGGGCTGGGACGTCGCCTACTTCCCTGGAGCGCAGGTGCTGCATCACCGGAGCCGGAGCGCCGATCAAGACCTCATCGCCCGCGCCCTGAATTTCCACCGCAGCCGTCACGCTTTCCTGGTCAAGGAGCGCGGCCGCTTGGTTGCGCTGCTGCTGCGGGCAATTATCGGTCTCTTGTTCGCCGTGTACACCATGCAGCAGGCAGCGAAAACCCTCGTAAAGCGGCAGAACCAAGAGCTCCGGCGGAACGTGGCCGAGCTTGGCCATGTGACGCTGTGGTATCTCACCGGCTTCTCAGGTCGGAGACGGCATCCCGTATAATGCACGCGAAGGATGCTGTCCACGAAGCATCGCCGAGACGGCTTGTGCCCTGTGGCGCCACGTCCTACCGGCCGCCATCTTGATCGGCTCGCTCATTGGTCTTATGCGCGTACTCTTCATCACAGGTGAATACCCTCCCCTTCAGGGCGGCATTGCCGACTATACGGCGTTGTTGCGGTCTGAACTGCGCGCGCTCGACGTGACGAGCGAGGTGCTGACCGATGCCGCGTGCGCCAGCACGGAACCGACCGTGCATCCCGTAGTGGGCACGTGGGGCTTTCCCTTCTGGGGTGTCGCGCGGCAGATCATCAGCGAGCGCCGGATCGACGTGGTGCACATTCAGTACCAGACCGCCGCTTACGACCTCAAGCCGGCCATTAACCTGCTGCCCTGGTATCTCCAACGGCGCTCGCCGCGACCGGCCATTGTCACCACGTTCCACGACCTGAGCGAGCCCTATGTCTTTCCCAAGGCGGGCCCCGTCCGCCGCTGGGCAACGCACATGCTGGGCCGGCACAGCGACGCGCTCATTTTCACCACGCAAGAAGACCGCGAGCAGTGGGACACGGCCGTGAAGGCGACCGGGACTTCCAAGCAGGGGAATCCGACGCACCACATTGGACTTGGGTCGGCGGTTCCTGTCATCCCAATTTCGGCTGAAGAGCGGGGCGCGCTGCGGTCTGAGTGCGGCGTGGCGCCAGACGCTTTTCTGATCGGATTCTTTGGCTTCGTCAACGCCACCAAGGGGCTGGACACGCTCTTCGCGGCGGTGCGACTGCTGCGGGATCAAGACATGCTCGTGCAAGTCCTCATCGTTGGCGGCAGCGTGGGGGACAGCGACCCGTCAAACGCCGTTTACAAGGAGCGCCTGGAGCGCCTCATTCGCAGGCTGGACTTGGACATGGGAGACATCCTGCTTAGCACGGGCTACGTGGAGGCGGCAGAAGCCTCGCGTGCCCTGGCTACCTGCGACGTGGTCGCACTGCCTTTTACGGATGGCGCGTCTCTGCGTCGCACAAGCCTGCTTACGGCGCTGGATCACGGCCTGCCGGTGGTGACGACCGTCCCCAAGCAGCCGATCCCGGAATTACAGGAGAGCGGCGCACTCTTGCTCGTGCCTCCTGACGATCCTCAGGCCCTAAGCGACGCGCTCCGCCGCCTTAACGAGGATCGTACCCTGTGCGAAACCCTCAGCACCGCCGCCCGGCAATTTACCCGCCGCTTCTCATGGTCTCGCATCGCCGAACACACCTTGGCGGTGTACAACGAAGCCAGTCGAAGGAAGTAGTCCATTACGAATTCTCAAGGTGTTAAGGCCGACCTACATGCAAGTGAAGAGAGGTAGTTGCCCAAATCTAGCAGTACGCGATCCAAACCACTTCGCAGGTCTCGACGACCATAGGAAAATCTACTACGCTATAAGACGATTATACAAATGATCGAAGGATTAGCTATGGCAAGTTCTGAAGAGCGGCTAAGTAGACTGGAAGGCGTCTACGAGCACCTTGCTACCAAGGCTGACATTGCGAACCTGAAAGCTGACCTCATTAAATGGATGATCATTGCACTGGCAGTATGGGGCAGTGTGCTCGTCGGTGCCATGAAACTCATACCTTAAGCGACTATCCGCCCGGTTGTCGTTCGTTCTATTCTTGTGCGGAGTAACGAATTCGCGAATCCTAATCCAGTTAGTTTTAAGCAATCTCTTCGAAAGCAAGAGGTGGGGGTGTTGACCCCCGCTTCACTTTTCTAACTCTAAGCCATCCCACAGCGTATGAGTAGACCGCGTCTCGGCTTGGGTTTATAAATCCAAGAGGAGCAAGTAACTGCACTCTGCGCTCGGGGATGTACCGTATCAGAAGGTTCAGCCGATCTGCCCAGAATTCCCGCGTAACGCCGCAAAAGACGTCCGGGAGGATTACGAAATCGCCGTGACGCGCTGCAGGGCTTCTTGGTACTTCGCGCTGGTCTTTAGGATGACGTCGTCTGGGAGCATGGGGGCCGGGGGTTCCATGTTCCAGCCGCTTTGGCGCAGCCACTCGCGCACGAATTCCTTGTCGTAGCTGGGCTGGGGGTGACCGGGTTCAAAAATGCCGGTATCCCAGTAGCGCGACGAATCCGGTGTGAACGCTTCGTCGATGAGCATGAGTTCGCCTTCGTAGAAGCCAAACTCGAACTTTGCATCCGCCACGATCAGGCCGGTCTTCAGGGCCTCGGCGCGCCCGAAATTGTAGATGGCGATAGATGTCGCCTCTAACTTTGCGGCTAATTCCGTACCGATCTGTGACGCCAATTCTTCGCGGGAGATGTTTATATCGTGGCCGGTGTCGGCCTTGGTCGCGGGCGTGAAGATCGGCTCCGGCAGTTCCACGCTCTCCTGCAAGCCCGGCGGCAGCGCGTGTCCGCAGACCTCGCCGGTGCTTACGTAGTCGCGCCAGCCGGAACCGGCCAAATAGCCCCGCACGACGCACTCGGCATCGATGCGCTCCGCCTTGTGCGCGAGCATGCTGCGCCCCGCCAGCATCTCACTGTCGGCCTGCAACTCTGCCGGATATTCCCTTACATCGGTGGTGATGAGGTGGTTGGGGATTAGGTGCCCCATGCGCCGGAACCAGAACGCGGAGAGTTGATTGAGCACCCGGCCTTTCTCCGGGATGCCCATGGGAAAGACGACATCGAAGGCCGAAATGCGGTCCGTGGTGACGATGAGCAGGTGCTCGCCAAGGTCGTAGATGTCGCGCACTTTGCCGCGCGCATATCGGGGCACGGGAAGCGCCGTCTCCAGAATTACATCACCCATTCTCAGCCGCTTTCTCCAGTCTCATTGCCTCGCCTCAACTCCAAGCTCTACTATATACTGTGTAGGCTTTCGCGGCTTACACGGTGTCAAACGCAGCCAAACAGAGGTGACAATGGACGTATCGAAACACGAACCGGGCATGTTCAATTGGGCTGACCTGGGGACGGCGGACTTTGCAGGCTCCCGGCAGTTTTATACGGAGTTTCTGGGCCTGGAAGCCCACGATATGCCGATCCCGGGCGACGTGAATTTTTGCATGCTGCGCAAACGGGGCAGAAACGTATTTTCCATCTACAGCATGCCGGATGAAATGAAGCAGATGACCGGCGGCCAGCCGGTATGGCAAAGCTACTTTACCGTGGTGAACGCTGAAGACACATCGGCCGCCATCAAAGAACTGGGCGGCACCGTGGCACAGGAGCCGGTGGATGTCATGGACGCGGGACGGCTGCTCGTTGCGCAAGACCCCACAGGCGCGGCGTTTTCCGTCTGGCAGCCCGGCGCACATATCGGCGCCGAGGTGTTTGGCGAGCCCGGCGCGCTGGCGTGGTGCGAGCTCTATACCCGCGATACGGCAGCAGCCGGACAGTTTTACACGAGCCTCTTCGGCTGGTCGGTGGAGCAGACGCAGAGCGGCGACGGCGGTGAATACAACCTGTTTAGCCTCGGCGGCAAACCGGCGGCCGGCATGATGGCAATTCGGGAGGAATGGGGGCAGATGCCTCCCAATTGGTCCATATACCTTGCCGTGGCCGACTTGGACGCGTCGCTAGCGCAGTTGCAGAACCTCGGCGGGCAGCAGATTTCGCCGGCTATGGCGGTGGATGGCGTGGGACGATTTGCGTTCATCTGCGATTCCCAGGGCGCGTATTCCACCATCATCGAGCCCGCGCCCCACGACGAGTAGAAGCGGGAAGCGCATCTCGGAATAATGCAGTCATCTGTTTCAGTGACTGCGGAATGTCATCTCTTGCGGTTCGCGGCGGGTTCACGGCACAGTTCGTACTTCGACAAGCTCAGTACGAACGGAAAAGGTAAGCTGCTTCTTCCGGATCTGCCGTAGCGCGGGGGCTTGTCCCCCGCCAGAGCACGCGGAACTGCGACCGCGTAAGTGGCGGGAAATCTCACTCAAAAGACTGCACCCAACGCTCGGGTAAATGGTGCCTCCCGCTCGTACTTCGACAAGCTCAGCACGAACGGAAGTGCATTGATTCCGGGAGAGCATTGCGCCAACTCAAGGCTCTGCCGTAGCGCGGGGGCTTGTCCCCCGCTCTTGAGGCGATTTGTGCAAACGGCAGGCAAGGTTGGGTGGCAGGGGGTGCGAAGAGCAGATAGGTTCCCGCTTGCGCGGGAATGACGAATCTGAGGCCGTAGCGCGGGGCTTGTCCCCCCGCCGAGTTGGCGTTGATTCACGCCACCCAACGGGGCGGCTATTTTGTGGACAGCCCCATGCGCTTGTAAGATGCCTTGATGTGGCGCACGTGATGGCGCACGTCGAAGAGCGCGTCAATCTCTTCCTCGTCGAGATGCGTGGTGACTCTTGGGTCGCCCTTAAGCAGTGTGCTAAAGTCCTTGCCTGCTTCCCACGCGGTGGTGGCGTGCTCCTGCACGATGGCATAGGCATCCTGCCGCGTCAGCCCTTGGTCGATGAGCGCGAGGAGCACCGCCTCGCTAAAGACAAGGCCGCGTGTTTGGTTGAGGTTGCGCTCCATATTCTCGGGGTACACGCGCAGATCGGCCATGACGCGCGTGAAGAGATTGAGCATATAATCGAGGGTGATGCAGGAGTCGGGAAAAATAACGCGTTCGGGCGCGGAGTTGGTGATGTCGCGCTCGTGCCAGAGCGCCACGTTCTCCAGGGCCGTCTGGGCGTAGGACCGCAGCAAGCGGGCCAAGCCGGAGATGCGCTCGCAGCGGGCGGGATTGCGCTTATGCGGCATGGCGGACGACCCCACGCGCCCGCGCTCGAAGGGCTCTTCCACCTCCAGGACCTCGGTGCGCTGGAGATTGCGGATCTCGGTAGCGAATTTATCAAGAGACGAGGCGATCACCGCCAACGTCGTGACGAAATCGGCGTGGCGGTCGCGCTGGATGATCTGCGTCGAGGTGGGGGCGATTCCAAGTCCCAGCCGGGTGCACACCCAGTCCTCGACGTCCGGCGGCACGTTGGCGTGGGTGCCCACCGCGCCGGATATCTTGCCTACTGCCACCTGGGCGCGTGCCGCTTCCAGCCGCTGGCGGTTGCGGCGCATCTCATCCACCCAGACCAGCAGCTTGTAGCCGAACGTGATCGGCTCGGCCTGCACGCCGTGGGTGCGGCCGATTTGCGGCACGTCCTTGTATTTCACCGCAGCCTGCTCGAGCACGTCACTGAGTTCGGCGATGCCTTCCAGCAGCAGATCGGCGGCATCCCGCAACCGAATGCCGGTTGCCGTGTCTTCCACGTCGTATGAGGTCAACCCGAGGTGGAGAAAGCGGCTCTCGTCGCCCAGTTGCTCCGCCACCGCCATGAGAAAGGCATTGAGGTCGTGGTCGATTTCGCGCTCGATTTCGGCAATGCGCTCGAGAGACGGGGTCCGCGCGTGGCGCAGCTTGGCCAGTTCTGCCGCCGGCACTTTGCCGTGCTCCGTCCACGCCTCGCACACGGCAAGTTCCACCTGCAGCCAGGTGGCGAACTTGCGTTCCTCAGCCCATATCATGCCCATTTTGGGACGCGTGTAGCGTGGAAGCATCAGTGGAACTCTCGAATCATGGAGCAGTCACTCAATCAAAAGGAAAATTGCGAGTCCACTTGCCATTCTAGGAGAAGGGCGGAGGACTGTCCAACACCGCCCATGCAGAGGGGCAAGACTGAGGCATCCATCCCCGACTTCAAAGACTTTGCTCCGTGAGAGTTGCGGAGACAATAAGACTTAGCGAGGAAGAAACCGGGAAAGCATGGTCAGTTGCTGATATCGCAACACCAGCGCGGGAGAATAGGTTTCTAAAACGAGAACATGACCTATCCGTTCGCACTGAGCTTGTCGAAGTGTGAACGGATGTGGTGCAAGGCGCTATCAGCCCCCAGCCATGGCGGGAATCACAGAGATCTCGTCCCCATCCGCAAGCGCGGTGTCTTTCCCCTGCAGGGTGCGCACTTCTTCAGAGTTGACGTAGACGTTCAGGTAGCCGGGAATATCGCCGTTCTCGTCCGCGATCTGTGCGCCGATGCCGGGAAATTGCTGCTCGAGTTCGTGCAGGAGTTGCCCTACGGTCGCAGCTTCCACCTCAACCCGGGACTGATTGCCGGTGAAACGGCGATACGGTGTCGGAATGTAGACTTTCACTCCCATCGCGATGGGTCCTTAACTCGTTTCTCTTCTGCATACTTTCCATCCTTACTATAAGCTATCTCGATGCTGCGGCTCAACGTGGTTGCTCGTGCTGGGATGTTTGGCGCTTTCCGGTTGGCGTAGAGGCACTCGTATCCCATATAGTCGGGAACTCCCGCGCTTAGGTGGGTTTTCTGTCCGATGTGGTGGCTGCTAGGCAAGCGGCGCGCGCAGCGGTAAGATGTTACCGGATGCAGGAAGTGCGACGAGCTTGACTCCAAGGAAACAGGAGACCCGAACTATGGCGGAGGGCAATGGGCGACCCGAACTCTTCGATGTCAACGTCTCGCTGGGCCCGTTGCTGAATACGCCCCCAGGGGCACCTACGGACGCCGCGAGCCTGCTGGATTTGCTGGATGCGTACGACATTTCCCGCGCGCTGGTAACGCATACCGTAGCCAAATGGCATGACCCTGCCGAGGGCAATCGGCGTCTTTTGGAAGCGATCGCGGGCGAGCCGCGCCTTGCTCCGTGCTGGGTCGTGATGCCCGCGGCGACGCGGGAAGTGCCGCCGGAACGGGAGCAGGTCGCGCAACTGCTGGCGGCAGGCGCCCGCGCCGCGCGGCTGTGCCCGAAAGCCCACCTCATCGTGCTGGAACCGTGGGTGATGGAACCGCTGGCGGAAGCGCTTGCCGAGAAGAGAGTGCCGATGCTGCTCGACTTCGACAACGCCCACTACAGCGAACCCCGGCACTGGGACTTCATCGCGTGGCTCTTAGAGGCATTTCCGGAGTTGCCGGTTATCCTCCTGCGGCAGTCGCACGCCGACTTTCGCGTGCTCTTTCCGCTGCTCGACCGCTCGCCAAACCTCTACGTTGAGACCTCCTATCTCGGTGGGCACAGCGCCCTCATAGAGCTGGTAGGGCGCTGGGGCGCCGAGCGCTTTATCTTTGGCACCGGTCTGCCGATTTTTGAACCAGCCTTGCCTATCACCACGTTGTCCTACGGCGGCTTGGCGCCGGCTGAGCGTGCGGGAATCGCGGGCGGGAGCCTGCAGCGTCTCCTCGACGGCTGTTTGGCTTGAACATTCAAGCCATGAATTCTTGCACTCGAGCTATGCCACGATTGTTTCGCGAAGCCCTTAAAGAATCATGAACGGCCCTTCGACAAGCTCAGAAACTGTCTTGGCTGTCAAGGGCTGGTGACCGGTTT
>JAPPLM010000068.1 GCA_028874195.1 Chloroflexota bacterium | reverse complement strand
GCTTCCTTGCGCTCGTACTTCGACAGGGGCTTCGCGCAGCCCTCAGCACGAACGGAGTTTCGCGCCTATGGCACTTCGGGCAGCGGGGGCATGTGGCGTTGCGCCCACGTGGCGATTTCCTGGGTAAGCAAGCGTTCGACGTTGAGTTCCTCTTTGCGGCTGCCAAGGAAGGTGCTGAACGCGCGGAGTTGCAGTTGGGACAAGGCGTTGGCTTCCAGCGGGACGTCGTCGGCTCGCTCCAAGACCTCGATGATGTGGAAGCCGAACGGTGACTGTATCGGCTCGCTGACCTGTCCCGGTTCCAGCGCAAAGGCCACATCCTCGAAAGTGGGGGTCATCACGCCCTTGGGGAACCAGCCCAGGTCGCCGCCGGAGTCTTTGGTACCGGGATCGAGCGACATCTCGGCCGCAAGCTCGGCAAAATCCTCCCCAGCATCCAAACGCTCCTTAGCGAGGGCGGCATCTTCCTCGTTGGTGAGGAGAATGTGACGGGCGTGGACTTGCGCGCTGCTCGTGGGCACGGCGGCGACGGTCTCCGCTTCCAGGCGCTGGCGCCACCAGGCGTCTTGAACCCGCTGATCGAAGACCTCTCTTGTCATGCCCGTGGCGGCGAGATACGCCTCCACGCGGGCGTCCAAGACAGGCGTGGGCGTGGGCACGAGCGGCGTCGGCGTCACCGGCACGGGGGTAGGCGTCGGCGTTGGCGGCACCGGCGTGGGAGTGAGTGCGGCAGTTGCCGTAGCCGCGATCATCGCCCGCATCAGCAATTCGTCAGACTGCCGTATCTCATCATCGGCGGTCAAAGGTGTGACTTCAAGGATTTCAGATGGGGGCGGAGGGATGAATGCGACGATCTGGCTGCGCACCTCCGTCTCACTCACCTCATTCAGATACGCGGCGGTGGCCTCCTCCCGCTCGGTGTCCGTGTAAGTATAGCCGCGCGCGGCGGCTTCCTGGCGCACGATAATGGCATCGATCATCTGCTCCAACGTAAAGCTGGGCAGGAACTGCAATTGTTGTTCCTGTTGGCCCAAAAGCCGGCTGGCCCCGCTGCTCAAATTCTCAGGGGTATCCACCTTTTCACTGACGAGGTTCGGCAGGATCTGCTGTATCTGGCGCGTAAGGTAGATCCGATGCGCGAGTTCGGCGCCTAACTCCGTGGAATACTCACTGGCGCGGATAGTGGTGTCTCCCACCCGCGCCACGGCCGCGCGCGCCTGTATGACGTACTCGTTGAGGTAGGCGTAGAGCAGGATGCCGGCGATGAGAACGGCCACGAAACCGGCGCCGACCATGACCGCCCGCCGCATGAGTGTGTCTCTTTCCCGCCGCGAGAGGTGCGCGCCCCAGCCGAATATCCACGGCTCCCCTTCTTCCGCCGGATGCTCCAGCGGACGGGCAATGATGCGCTGGCCGCGTCGGTTCGACGAGCCGGTCTTTCTACGTGGCATGTAAAGGCCTTGAAGTGTGGTCGTTAGAACAAATCGAAATGGCGGACACGTGCCTTGGCGCCGTTGCCTGGCGCTGTTCCCCGCGGTCCCGGATCACACGCCCGCCGCGAGAGCCGCTGCCATCCGGTTTGCAGGTTGCGCTGCGCTCTAGCCGCTGCGAGTGGCGGCAACGCGCCTGCAAATGACGGCGCTCGTGCCGGTCGCATACTGCTCCCAGGCTCGGCAAGCGCCGTGGCGCGCCGCCGTGGAGACTCTCAATACACTGCGGCAGTGGCGGGCAGTTCACCGTGTGCGTGAATGCTCCGGCGTGTAGGGCAAGAGCGCTATGGTGCGGGCACGCTTTATGGCCACCGAAAGCCGGCGCTGGTGCTTGGCGCACGTGCCGCTCTGCCGGTGCCCAAGGATCTTCTCCCGGTCGTCCAGGTAGTTCCACAGCAGGTCGACGTTCTTGTAGTCTATGACTTTGATGGCGTTGCCGCAGAAATAGCATGAGCGCCGCCGCCGTGGTCCCCGACCACCCGGACCCCGTCGCCGCGGCCCGCCGAAACGACCTCCGCCTCCGCCTCCACCTCCGCCGCCGAACCGGCCCGGCGGCCGGCCTCGTGAACTTCCTCCGCGATCATACATCGGTTTTCCCCAATCCACTAGCTACACGTTGCACTAATTTCCGTATCATTGAGCGGCGCTAGAATGGAAGATCATCTGGGTCGATGGTTTCCTCCGCTTCCGCGGGCGCGCCGGCAGCTTCCATTGTGTCGTCGGACACCCCCTGATCGCGCCGCGAGCCGAGCATCTGCATCTCAAATGCGGTAACGGCTAAGGTAGAGCGTTCCTGTCCGTCCTGCCCGGTCCAGCGGTCAAGCTTTACGCGCCCTTCGATGTAAACTTGCTGCCCTTTAGTGAGGTAGTTTGCGCAAATTTCAGCAAGCTTGTTCCAAGCGGTGACACGAAACCATTCCGTCTCATCTTGCTGCTGACCGTCGCGCGTGTTGTAACGGCGGCTCACCGCAACGGAGAAATCGCACACGGGCGTCCCGCTCGAGGTATAGCGCAATTCAGGGTCGCGCCCAAGATGTCCGATGAGCATGACTTTATTGAGTCCGGCCATGGTTAAGCCTCCTCACCCTCTGTCTCAGCGACGGCTGCGGGTTCCGGTTCGGGCTCCCGATCAGGCGAAAGGGCGGGAAGACCCTCAGCGCGCACGGTGAGGTAGCGGAGAATAGGCTCGGAGATTAGGAAGAGGCTCTCAAGATCGCGCACCAGCGTCGGAGAATCGGCCTTGAAATGCCAGAGCACGTAGTGCCCGTCGTGCAAGTGCTTGATGGGATAGGCGAGACGCTTCCGCCCCCACGTCTGTTGCGCAACGACTTCACCGTTGTGGTCGGTGATGGTGGAGACGATGCGACCGGTAAGAGTCGCAAGGGTATCGGGGTCGATCTCCGGGTGGAAGATGACGACGAGTTCGTAGAGACGCATGTAACTGCATCCTTCCTCTGGGTTTGCCTCCGGTCGTGTAACGCGACTCGGTGAACTCTGGGCCGAGCCGGCCATTGCCGGAAGCAGAAAGGTTATTGTTGTGGTGCCGAGGACCGGAGTCGAACCGGCACGAGCATTAATGCTCCTGGGAGTTTAAGTCCCATGCGTCTTCCATTTCGCCACCTCGGCTCGATAGACGCATTCTGCAAATCAAGTCTGCAGGCGCACTTTACACTGTGGGCAAACTCAAGTCACTCCCAAGCAGGGGCGCAGGCCCTTGACTACCTCTCACATTATAAGTTGCTGCGTGGAGGCGCTGCAACCACGATTGCGGCTCTAATGAGAATCCATTTATCTTGCTTGAAGGTATGAATAAAGCATCCGCTTGTCCTTCGACAAGCTCAGGCGAACGGATACTGATCATCCTTCGACAGGCTCAGGACGAACGGATACTGATCATCCTTCGACAAGCTCAGGACGAACGGACTCTAGTCATCCTTCGACAGGCTCAGAACGAACGGATACTGATTATTCTTCGATAAGCTCAGGCGAACGATTGTCTATCCGTTTGCAGTCCCTGGTTAGTGCAGCCACATTGAGCCGCTATCGGGTTATCACGCCAACTCTATCGGACTATCACGCCAATCCCGGCGCTCCTCCGGTTCCCTCTCCCTGGGAGACCTTTGCGTGACCCTAGCGGGAAGCGAGAGAGTTCCCTCTCCCGTCGCGGGAGAGGGTTAGGGGAACTTCTACAGCTCGCGCACGGCTTGTTCGAGCGTTTCCGTCGCTTCCAGGTAGTCGGTGCCGGGTGGGAAGACGAGCGGTTTCCCAATCTGGACTGTCACCTTGCCGCGCGACGGAAACGATGCCCCCTCATAGATCCCTTCCTTCTCGAGCGAGACGCGAATCGGCACAACGGGCGTGCGCGACTCCATGGCTACGAAACCGGTGCCGGGCTTAAAGGCCTTGATCTCCCCGTCGGTCCGATCACCCTCCGGAAAGATCAGCACCGACCACTCGTTATCGAGCAAGTCACCCAAGTTCTCCAAGCTGCGGCGCACCGGGCCGTAACGCGCGAATGGAAAGGTATTCCCCAGGAGCGGACTAAAGCGCTGCCACCAAATTGACGAGAAGTAGTTATCAGCCGCTGCCGCAATCGCCAGCCGCCAGCGTACCGACGCCGGCAGGCTTAGCAGGATCATCCCAGCGTCCAGCTTGAGATTGTGGTTAGCGGCGTAGAGCACCGGCCCGGTGAGGCCGTCGAGGTTTTCCTTGCCGTCAACCTGAATCCGGTAGAGCAACCGTATGCCAGGATTGACGATCACGGAGTGGAGCACAGCGCGCGCGGCCCGGCACCATCCTGCCCGGTTCCAGCCCGGAAACCGCTCCTCTTCACTGGCGCTGCCCTGCGCGAGCAAGGTCTCCAAGTCCCCAACGGTTGATTCGGGGTGCACTTGGGTCTCATCGATGTAGACGCCGAGTTCTTGCTCGATAGCAGACAGCAACTCAACGCGGCCCAAGGAGTCCAAGCCGATATCCGCGCCCAGAATGCTCTCTGCCTTCACGTCTGCTGGTGAGACCTCGCAGATGCGCACGATCAACTGCTCCAGCGGCGTCTGTTCATCTTTGGGGACCTCCGCCGGCGCCGCGGCAGCCTCGGATTTACCTTCCGCATCGGCAATCAGCCGCTCCAGCACCAGGTTCTTCTTTACCTTAAGCGTGTGCGTGCGGGGGAACTCCTCTTCCGGCCAGAGGGTGAAGCCCCTGATCTGCTGGTGAGCGGCGAGTTGCGGGTTGACATCCGCCACCACCGCGCCGCCGTCGGAGACTCCGTCGGAGACGCCGCCCTCGCTGGGTATGAGCACGGCGTGCACGTCCTCGCCGCCGCTGGGACTCGGCATGCCCACCACCACCGCATCCTCAATTGCCGGGTGGTTCTGGAGCCAAGGTTCGATGTCCTCCGGGTAGACGTTTTGACCGTTGGCCAAGACGATGAGGTCTTTCTTGCGGCCTTTGAAATAGAGGAACCCATCCTCATCGATGTAGCCCAAGTCGCCGGTCTTATACCACTCACCGTCGAACGATGCCTCGGTGATTTCGGGCTGCTGCCAATAGCCCTGTGTCACATTCGGCCCACGCGTCTGAATCTCCCCATCTTCCGCTATCCGCACCTCCTGGCCCGGCAGCACCTTGCCGAGTGCGTCGAGCTTCTTGTAGCGAAAACTGTTGCACGCCACAATCGGGGCCGCTTCCGTCGTCCCATAGCCTTGCAGCACGATGACGCCCAGCGCTTCCCACTTCTCCGCCAAGGGGGGATCCAAGCGCGCGCCGCCGCACATCACAAACCACAGCTTGCCGCCAAAACGCTTATGCACCTTGCCAAAGAGCTTGCGACGCAGCCAGATCGGCAGCTTCGGCGCAATGCTGAGGATCTTCGCGAGTTGCTCCTTCTTGCCGGTGCGCTCCGCCTCGCGCTCGATGGCGTTCATGAAGAGTTCCAGGGCTTGGGGCACGAGCACGATGCTGGTGATGCCGTTCTCCTGCATCGTCCGCACCAGTATGCTCGGTTGGCGGCTGGCGGGATAGACCACGCGGCCGCCGCCAACAAGCGAAGCAAAGAGGCCCACCGTCTGCTCCAGCATGTGACTCAACGGCAGGATGGAGAGCAAGCGCCAGTGCGGCTGCGGCGCTACTTCTTGAGTGCCGGCCAGGACATTGGCGATGATGTTGCCGTGGGTAAGGATTACACCCTTGGGCGCGCCGGTGGTACCGGACGTGAACATGATCTCGGCAATGTCGTCTCCCGCCACCTCCACACGCGGCGGCGGGGACGTTTCGTCGTGCAGCACACCTTCCAGGTCTTCGATATTCAGGTGCGGTAGCGCGTCTATCGCCGCGTTCTCCGGTGTGAACTGGGAGACGAAGGCAAACTTCGGGTCCGTCTGGCCGAGCACGCCGGCGACGAACTCCGGCGCGCTCCGAATATCGAACGGCACCGCGATGGCGCCCAACCGCAAGCAGCCAAAGAGCGCGACCACCCATTCCGGTCGGTTCGGAGCCCAGATGACGACCCGGTCGCCCTTGGTGATGCCCCGACCGTGCAAATACGCCGCCACCTTGCCGGAGGCTTCCCAAATCTCGCGGTAGCTCCAGCTACGCACGCGGATGCCCGGCTTGATGACCAAGGCAGGAGAATCGCTAAAGCGGCTTGCCGCGGTCTCCAAGAGATCGTTGAGGGTCTGCATGCCGCTCTCCTTAGGCATTTATTGGGAGACAAATATGCGTATTCTACGGCGTATTATACGCACCGTCTCGGTTTCTGGAAACCGACCGCGCTGTGGTAGGGTTGAGAAATGGTAGTCCTGTGCAAGCGCGGCGCGGCTGATGGTTGCCGGCGCACGGAAGCGGGACTCTACTTGGCGCAGGGAGTTCGCTAGATCAGTGCTGGATATTCCCTTCTTGGGGCCTATTACAATTGCTCCCGGGGTGCATCAACTGCGCGCGTTAGGCGCCCGCGTCACGGTGCTGCAAGCGCCTGACGGCGCGGTGCTCGTCGATACCGGCAGCCGGGGAAGCCTGCACGTCATAGCTGCCGGTTTGAAGACGCTCGGCGTGGCGCCGGAGCAGGTGCGGCTCATTGCGCTGACGCATTGTCACCCGGACCATGCCGGCGGACTTGCGGAACTCGTCGAGTTCACCTCCGCGCCGGTGGCTATTCATCACACCGAAGCCGACATCGTACGCGGCGATGAGCCCGCGCCGAGTTTCCTGCGCCGGCAGGCTCTGCAAAACGCCCACCCGCTCTTTGCGATGTTCAACAGCCGTCCGGTAGCCGTGCGCTATCCGCTGGAGGACGGCGACGTGCTGCCCGAAAGCGGGGGCGTGCGCGTCATCCACACGCCGGGCCATACCGAGGGCAGCATTTGTCTCTACGTCGAGTCGGCGAAGGTGCTCATCGTTGGCGACGCGCTCCAATTCCGCTTTGGCAAGCTGCTCGCACCCTCATGGCTCTTCACCCGCGACCCCGAACTGGCGCGGGCTTCCCTCGCCAAACTGCTTGACGTGGACTTCACCACCCTCTGCTTCCGCCACTTCCCGCCGATACAGGAGAACGCGCGGGACATGCTGGCGGAATTTCTTCACGGCAGCGAGGACTGAAGTCCCCTCGTAGGGGCACTCAGCTTGGCATCTCCGAACTCTGCGATCTGTTTCCCACGCAACGCGCCGCGCTCTCGTGTATCATCATAAGGTGCTGCGCGGCAAGCCGTTCGCACTTGTGCGGTGCCCGCTGCGGCCAGCGGAAGATCCCTGCGATTTGGCTGATTCTAAGAGGCGGATTCATCGGCACGATTAAGACATGCCCCGTTGGACAGTTGCGTAGTGTAAGGAACAGATTCATGACAGAAGAACTCGCGGAAGGATTAGTCGCCGGAGGCGCAACGCGCCCGCTCGGTTACTTGGCAGACGGCGTGTTTTGCGGCATAAAGGAGATCGACCCGACCGGTGAAAAGCGCGACGTGGGTTGCTTGGTCTCGGAACGTCCCGCGACCGTGGCCGGAGTCTACACGAAGAACGTCGTGAAAGCGGCGCCCGTGCTCCTCGACCAGGAGCGCATGCGGCGCGGCACAACCCGCGGCATCGTCTACTGCAGCGGCAACGCCAATGCCTGCACCGGCGATCAGGGCATGGCGAATGCGCGAGAGATGACGGCTTTGCTGGCTGCCCAGGTCGGCGTGGACGCCGAGGATATCCTGGTCTGCTCTACCGGCGTCATCGGTCGCCAACTGCCCATGGATACCGTGCGAGAAGGGATTTCGCAACTGAAGCCGGCGAAAGAGCGCCACCGCGACGCGGCAATTGCCATGCTGACTACCGACGAGTGGCCCAAAGAAGGGGCGGCCCTGTTCGAGGCCAATGGCGTCTCCTACGCGGTCGGCGGCATGGCCAAGGGCGCGGCGATGATGCATCCCAACATGGCGACCATGCTCGCCTACATAAACACCGATGCGCCTGTCGCGGGGGATTTCTTGCATGAAGTCTTACAACGTGCCGTGGATGACTCGTTCCACATGATCAGCGTGGATGGCGACACTTCGACCAACGATACGGTACTGGCGCTGGCCAACGGCGCGGCGGGCGGACCGGAAATCACCGGCGGCGCGGCGGGTGATGCTTTTGAAGCTGCGCTGCGCGCGGTGGCGGTCTTTCTTGCCAAAGAAATCGTGCGGAATGCCGAGGGCGCGACCAAGGTATTCGGCGTGGAGGTACGCGGCGCTGCCACAGCCGAGGACGCCCGCATCGTCGGCCGCAGCGTAGCTGCCTCCAGTTTGGTCAAGACTGCCTTTCTCGGCTCAGACCCGAACTGGGGACGCATCATGTGCGCGGCGGGCTACAGCGGCGTGGACTTCGACCCCAATAAGGCGTCGCTCTGGCTGGAAGACATCCTGCTCTACCGCAACGGCACGCCCACCGACTTCGATGAGGACGCCGCCTCCGCCCTGTTGGACAGGAAGCAATCAATGTTCATCCTCGACCTGGCAGACGGCGACGCCACCGCCACCGCCTGGGGCTGCGACCTCACTACCGAGTACGTCATCTTCAACAGCGACTACCGCACGTGAGCGGTAGACATCTCGTAGGAGGCGGTTCATGGCAAACAGGACAAACCCGGTCATTGACAGTGCAGATCCGGTGGTGCAAGGGCCTGTTGCGCAGGCCCGGCGCGCCGGCAGAGGCCCCGCCATCTGGCTGGCGGGCGATCCTGAAGACCTT
This sequence comes from Chloroflexota bacterium, assembly GCA_028874195.1. Taxonomy (GTDB): domain Bacteria; phylum Chloroflexota; class UBA11872; order VXOZ01; family VXOZ01; genus VXOZ01. The sequence goes on along the minus strand of JAPPLM010000068.1, from coordinate 32,880 downwards.
AAGCCTTGGATGGATCGTGGCGCCGCGGGCATCGTCACCAACACCGTCGTCCTGAATGACATGGTCAAGAAATACGGCCAGATCAGGGATGTCGTGCAGCGCTACCTCGACATCACCGACAAGCCCGTGGTCGTCGAGGTCGACGGCCACTCGACGGAAGAACTGCTGGATGTCAGCCACTACTTCACGCGCATGTCCGACCAGATCATCATCAAGATTCCCTGCACAGTAAACGCACTCGGCGCCTTTCGACGACTGGCGGCAGAAGGCATCGAGACCTACTGCACCACCGTTTTCTCACTGCCGCAGGCGGCCGCCGTTGCGCAGGCGGGCGCGACCCACGTCCTCCCCTTCTGCGAGCCGGTCAAGCAGATGGGCGGCGATCCCACCAAGCTGGTGCGTGAGTGCGTGCGCATGTTCGCGGGCTGGGAAAACCGTCCCTACGTTACCGCCGCTCTCGTCCGCAGCGTCGACACCGCCTACGCCGCCCTCCGCGATGGCGCTGACGGCATCATCATCTTTTGGACCACGTTTCAAGAGATGATGGAGCATCCCCTCACTGACACGTGGAATGAGACCTTCATGGGCGAGTGGGTTGCCATGCACGAAGCCAGCCTGCTCGAAGGCGTGCCTGTGCGCCTCAACTAGCCTCCCGGTGTCTTTCTGAGCTCGAGAGCACTACGGATGAGGTCGCGAACTGCCGGAAGGCGTGCGTCCTCCAGCGAGCGAATCTTCACGTGGCGCATCTTGGCGCCGGTTCCTTCCAGGAGACCCTCGGGGTCCGCCAGTTCGACACCCTGGTAGAAACCGAGGTTGATCCACGATTTGTGAGGCAAAATGTAGGCGTAGCCGTCCTTCATCTTGCGGGGCCCCACGCCATAGGTCGCCGCTCGGTCGCCCAGGCGCACCACCTCGCATGCATTTGGGTCAACCCCACGAATAACCTCCCGCAGAGCCGCGGCCACGGCACGTAGGGGTTCCTCCGTCATCGCCAGCAAATCGTCAAACGTGCCGGTCTTTGCTTTAGACATGGTAACCACTCAAGTCTCTGGTATCGACGAACGCGTTTTGTCTGTGCGACGAGGCGTGCTAGGCGGGAAGAAAGTCACATCTGGCATTAATGGCAAGGCTCGCACAGCAGTGTATCATAAGGTTTGCAGATCCTGAATCCGGACGTAACCCAGAATTCACGCCAATTAAGGACCCTGATGCCTGGCATCGATCTCCACCTGCACACCACTGCCTCTGACGGGGCGTTTGCGCCTGCTGACCTCGTGCGCATGGCGTATGAGGCCGGGCTCGACTGCATCGCCATCACCGACCATGACAGCACTGACGGCGTGGCTATTGCCCAGGAGGCCGGACAAGGGCTCGGTGTGCGTGTGATTGCCGGTATTGAATTCAACACCATGTGGCACGGCCAGTCTGTGCACATACTCGGCTACTTCGTGGACACAGAACACCCGGAATTGCAGGCAGTCATTGCGCGCCAGCGCGACGGGCGCCTCTACCGTGCACAGAAGATAATTGAAAAACTGGCGACGCTCGACATGCCGCTCGTATGGGAAGAGATTCTCGCAGGCGCGGACGGGGGCGCCGTGGGACGTCCGCACATTGCCAAAGCCATGCTTGCGCAGGGCTACGTGAGCGAAGCCAACGAAGCCTTTGACAGATATCTTGGACACGGCATGCCGGCCTACGTAGAACAGCCGAAACTCACACCAAGTGATGCGGTCATGCTCCTCCACCGCGCCGGCGCCGCAGCCGGGCTCGCGCACCCGTACAACGTGGAAGGCGCGGACCAGGTGGACCTGGGCATCTTGGTGCCGGAACTCGCCGATGCCGGCCTTGATGCCATCGAGACTTACTACACCGGCTACTCAACGGAGCAGCGTTCAGCCATCTTGCAAATGGCCCAACAATTCAGCCTCATTCCAACCGGCGGCAGCGACTTTCACGGCGGGGGCATCCTAGTCCAAGCGGAATTAGGCGCAATCCGCGTGCCCCCGGAATCCCTGGCGCGACTGGAAGCGGAAGCCCGGCAACGCACGGCGCGGTAGCGCGTAAGAAGGTTCTTGCTCACGGTGTGGAGTGAGCGTGCAGACGCCCGTATCTAACGTGCAAAGATGGCGTCCAGTCTGCTAATGAACAGCCGTACGTCCTCAATGCCGCCCCGCACGGCTGATTCCGTCTGGTCGCCCTCGTAGAAGTTGATGTGCAATGAGTTCGCGCTCCTGAACAGCCTACCGAGCTCGGCACTGTCAAGTTCAGCGGAAAACTGATCCACGTGCTGAAACAAGTGCGCGTGGGTATAGTATTCCCATCCTCTTTGTTCGGCGATTGCCTTCACGGCCTGCGCTGCCGCGCCCCATGCCTTCTCCGAGGCCTGCCGCAAATCACCCGCTTCGAGTTCCTTGTCCGCTTGCCTTAGAAAGACGCGGCTGGTTTGGAGGTACTTCTCTGCCTGTCGGTCTCTTCCGTTGACTTGCATTGCGCGCCTCATCTCGACTGATCCATTCCCTTATATAATGTCGGCGTCCACGGTGGGGATGTCAAGCGAAGGGAGAGACACTCTGGTTGCTATCCGTTTGTTATCGCCCGGCTGCGCGGCAAGCCAGCGTGGGTTGCCGTGCGCCCCGTGCGAACCTACGCCAACACGCAGGTTGCAAACCTGCGCTACCGAGGATCCAGCCCATCGATACAAACGCGCTGAGTCACTCGTTCCGCAGCGGTGTAGCTGCTAAAGTAAAGGGAAAGCAGGACAGCGGGCAATCAATCCAGAAGTGTAAGCTCTGCATGCGCTTCAAGATAGCCTTCACGGTAGTGAGATAAGGAGGTCGACCATGGCCGATTCTGTTGCTAATGCGGCCACGACGGCAGCGAGACGGATCACGCTAGACGATCTTGAGCTGAGCCCAGGTAAGTACGTCCGCTTGCAGCGCCTGCTCTACGGCTACGGGCCCGGCAACGGCACCATGATGCTCCTGCCCGTGGACCACGGCATGGAGCACGGACCGGTGGACTTCTTCGACAATCCCGCTGCGCTCGATTCCGATTATATCTGGCGGCTGGCGGTAGAAGGCGGTTTCTCAGGTGTCGCTTTGCAATACGGCAACGCCCTCAAGTACATGCGGCCCTACGCCGGCCGCGTGCCGCTGGTGGTCAAACTCAACGGCAAGACGAACATCCCGCCCGACGACGATCCACTCAATCCGCTCAATGCCTCTGTGGAGGACGCCGTGCGCGTGGGGGCCGACGCCGTCGGTTATACGCTGTACATGGGCTCGGCGCGCCAGGATGAAGACTTCGCCCAGTGGCGGCAGGTGCGGCAGGATGCCGAGCGCTTCGGCATGCCGACCATCATGTGGGCGTATCCCCGCGGCCAGCACATGGAGGCCAAGGGCGGCCGCGACAGCTTCTACGCCATCGATTACGGAGCACGCGTGGCCTGCGAGCTTGGCGCGGACGTGGTAAAGATCAACGTGCCGAAGATCGATCCGGACAAGGACAAGCTTTCGCCCGCGCCGTACAACACGATGCAGATCACGCCCGACGAGGCGCTGGCCAAAGCCGTGCAGTCGGCGGGGAAGACGCTGGTGCTGATCTCAGGCAGTTCCCGCGCCAGCGACGAAGAAGCCTTGGAAAAGGCGCGGCTGGGGGTGCAAGCCGGCGCGGCCGGCTTCATCTTCGGCCGCAACTGTTTCCAACGGCCCTGGGATGAAGGTCTGGCCCTAGTGCAGCGCATGCGCGACATGCTGCGGACAGCCGCCACGGAATAGTAGTGAGAGACAGTCAAAACAGCCGCCTAAGGTCGATGCTGCCGGGTTGATTGGCAAACCTGCTAAGCTGTTCGGCTTTTGCCAATTAGCTAAAGGCATTGAGCCGTTCGCCCTGAGTCTGCCTGTCCTGAGCTTGCCGAAGGGTCGAAGGGTGTACGGCGAGGCTACTAGATGCATATTGAAGCTCGTATTCACTCTCCGCCCGTACTTCGACAAGCTCAGTACGAACGGAAAGACTACTCGCCTTCGCTCTCGAGTAATAGTTCAAAGAAGAACAAGGGGTCACTCATCCCATGCCCATCTACACCGGCGGCGGTGACGACGGCACCACTTCCCTCTTTGGCGGTGAGCGCGTCGGCAAACACGCGCTGCGCGTGGAACTCATGGGTTCCATCGATGAACTCAGCGCCGCGCTGGGGATGGCGGTAGCGTACCTGGCAACATCACAGACCGAGCTAACCGGTCTGCTCCAGCGCATCCAAAGCGAACTATTCGTGATGGGCGCCGACGTCGCCACACCGCAGGAACCACGTGCCTACACCATTGCCCGCATTATGCCCGCCCATGCGAATGCCCTAGAAGAAGCCATCGATGCAGCGGACACACAACTCGCTCCGCTCACGGATTTCGTGCTCCCCGGCGGCACACCCGCCGCCGCCGCGCTCCACTTCGCGCGGGCCGTTTGCCGCCGCACCGAACGCATCGCCGTGGCTCTAGCCCAGGAGGAAGAACTCTCCAAACCCATTCTGGTCTATCTCAACCGCCTCTCCGACCTGCTCTTCACCCTAGGCCGCCTCGCCAACCACCAGGCCGGCACCAAGGATGTGCGCTCGAAAGACGCTCTCCCGCCAGAATAACCATAACGTGCAACGCGGCTTACTTCCTTCACCCTAGTTTCCATCATCAGGGCAAGGCTCTATGCGGCTGCCGACGGTGATGCCATGACGTTCCGCCGCGCCAGCGTTGAGTTCCAGCGCGTGGGTGACGGGTTCATCGGGTTGGTAGCGCGGGAGTTGGTCGTCAGGCGTATCCGGCGACGGGGGCGGGGCAGACGCATCGATTTGGACAACCGTACCGTCGCGTAGCCAGATAATGTCGAGCGCGAATCGCATACCCTTCATCCAGAACGACGGTTGCTGCGGCTCTGGGAAAACGAACAGCATGCCCGTATCCTCCGGCAGACCGGCGTAGCCGCTCAAGCCCGCGGCCCGTTCCTCCAGCGTATCGGCCACCAGCACGTTGATGCGCGCCTCATTGACGCAAAGCTCCGCCTCGAAAGGAAGCGGTGTTTCCCCATCCGACGCGACCCGCGTGGCTAGGCCTTCCAGCAACTCCGCGGTGGGGTCCCCACAGCTGAGCATAAGAAACACCGCTGCGAACAATAAGATAACCGCTAATTGGCGGAAAATGATCCGTGTAACGCTATTCATGCCACATGCGCCCAAGGTCGCTGCTCCCCTCTTCAATATGTTTGTTATCAGCCTGGGTTCTTTGTTTACACTAACGCAAATCTCTCACCTCAAGCGCGGCCACCAACCGGGAACAGTCACCCTATAGCGCTCAAAGATTGCGCCGTGCTCGCGTTGCAAATGATCGTCTTCCTTTGCCGCCAGCCGCGCGTAGGCCGCGAGCAGTACCGGAAACATCAACAGCGTAAGCAGCGTCGGCCATTGGATGAGAAAGCCGACCATGACCAGCGCAAAGCCGATGTACTGCGGATGGCGCACGACTCCATAGAGCCCGCCGGTCACCAGCGCGCCGCGGGCGCGGTGCACGTGCCACCAGCCCCAGCCCATGAGGACTAATCCGGTCACAACCACCGCGCTGCCACCCCACTTGAGGAGAGGCACGCCTACGGCCAGCGGCGCCCATTGCATTCGGTCGAGAAATACCGCCCACAGGTGCCCTTCACTGCCGTCCAGCCCGATTGAGAGACCGAAGACACCGCTTAGCAGGTAGATGGTGAAGGGTATACCGAACATCTCGGTGAAGAGCGCGATGAGAAACGCCGATCCCAGCGCCGCCTGCCGCCAGTCGCGGTGCGGCAACGCCACGAGAAATCCCACGATGAAGAGCGAGAAGAAAACAACTGACAGAACCACCGCCGGCCAGTTGCCGTACCACGGACGCTTATCGAGATAAAGAAACCATACGAGTAACCCCGTCGTCACTGCCAGCGCGAGCAGATAGAGCAGAATGCCTCCGCGCCTGACTGTAAATTCGCCGAGACGCATGGCCTTCTCCCCTCGCTATTCCTACCGGCGTTGCGCCAGTGTCTGGTCCCCAATCGCAGAGTTTCCACTGACACGTGCCACTCCTGACGGGTATCATAGACCGTACCACAGGCGAGAAACGGTGGTGCCGAACCGGTGTTACGCTTTCCAAACAGAGGATGTCACTTGTGAGAATCACTGACGTTGAAGCCTATCTCCCCCATCGGCCGCCGGAGCCGCCGAGTTGGCTCTCACACATTCGCGTCGCCAATCCCATGTCGCGCTATCCGGAATACGGCGCGCGGCGGGCGCTTTGGTTGGGTCCGATGGGACCCGTTATCGTGCGCGTCAAGACGGATGACGGCCTGGAGGGTATCGGACTGGGTGGCGGCGGCAATCCGGGCTGCTTCATCGTGGAGCAGCACCTCAAGCGCCTGCTTGTCGGCCAGGACCCGCGCGATACGGAACGGCTCTGGGACCAGATGTTTCGCGCTACGCTGCCGTACGGCCGCAAGGGGCTGCCCCTCATGGCCATCAGCGGCGTCGACAACGCCCTGTGGGATATCAAAGGCAAGGCCGTCGATCAGCCAGTCTACAAGCTCCTTGGTGGCGCCACCAAACCTGACATTCCGGTATATGCCACCGGCAATCAATCCGCGGTCTACAAGTCGCTGGGGTTTGTGGGCAACAAAGTCGCCATGCCCTACGGCCCGTGGGACGGCGTCGAGGGCATGAAGCTGAACGAGAAGCACGTGGCGGATGCCCGTGAGGCGCTGGGTCCCGATATGCTGCTGATGCTGGATTGCTACATGGCGTGGGACGTTACTTACACGCTGCGCATGGCTGAGCGGCTGCGCCCGTACGACGTTTTCTGGATCGAAGAAGCGCTGCCGCCCGACGATTACGAGGGCTACGCCGAACTGCGCCGCCGCATCTCCTGGACGCGCATCACCACTGGCGAGCACGAGTACACGCGCTTTGGCTTCCATGAACTCATTCAACGCGGCTGCGCCGACATCCTGCAGCCCGATCTCGCGTGGTGCGGCGGCATCACCGAGGCCCATCGCGCGGCACAGATGGCCGAACCCCACGGCATCGACGTCATTCCCCACGTGGGCGCTACCGCCAGCTACCATTTCTGCCTTGCCCACGGCAATGCGCCGCTGGTTGAGTTCATCTTCCGGACGGGCGACGGCAGCGAACTCGCGCCCGTGCAGCCCTTCTTCAGTAACGAGCCGCTGCCGGAAAACGGACGCGTGCGGCCGCCGGAAACTGCCGGATGGGGCAACGAAATCGCGTCGGAGGTTACCTTGGAGCGCCCGCATCCCACAGCGGAGAGCAAGGAAAAGGCCGAACCCGGCTCGGCCGGTCTGGGTACCGGTGAATAAGGATGCAGTCCTTGCGGGTGCGGGCTTGCAGCGCAGGTTGCAAACCTACGCTACCGGAGATGGCACAACCCTTGCGGAAACGAACTTCTCGGTTTCTCGCGAGAAACCGACCGGTCGCTCGACGCAGCAAAAAAGTGAGCGCAACTCCACCACCATGAAAATCGTCGAAATCGAAGCACTCGTGCCCCAAGCTACCGGTCGCCGTAGCTGGCTTGTAGAAGAGCGCATGGCGAGTCCCATGGCGCCCTATCCCGAATACGCCGAGACGCGCAGTTCCTGGCAGGGCATGGTGCCGCGCACCATCGCCCGGGTCACCACTGATGAAGGCGTCGCGGGCATCGGCGTGGGCGGGGGTGGCGCGCCCAGTTGCCACATCATCGAGCACCACCTCAAGCCACTGCTGGTTGGCAGGGACCCGCGCGATATTGAGTTGCTCTGGGACCTCATGTACCGCGCCACACTGCCCTACGGGCGCAAGGGGCTGCCCATCATGGCGGTCAGCGCGATAGATAACGCCCTGTGGGATATCAAGGGCAAGGCGGCAGGGGTGCCGGTCTACGTGCTGCTTGGCGGCAAGACGAAAGGGCCGGGAAACCAGCCGCCGCGCGTTGCTCTTTATGCCAGCGGCAACCGCTCGGAAGCGTATACGCGTTTAGGGTTTCAACGGAATAAAGTCTTCATGCGCTACGGGCCGCCCGACGGCGCGGAAGGCATGCGGGAAAACGAAGCGCAGGTAGCAGCGGCACGTGACGCGCTGGGACCGGACAGGCTCCTCATGATTGACGCCTGGATGGGCTGGGACGTGCCGTATGCCGTCACCATGGCCGAGCGCCTGCGCCAGTTTGACGTCTACTGGTTGGAGGAACCGCTGCTGCCTGATGACTACGACGGCTATGCGACGCTGCGCAAGCGACTACCGTGGCTGCACATTGCCTGCGGCGAGCATGAATACACGCACTACGGGTTTCATGAGCTTATCAAGCAGGGCTGCGCGGACATCTTGCAGCCCGATCTCGCCTGGTGCGGCGGCATCACCGTGGCGCGGCGCGTGGCGGCCCTGGCCGAGACCCACGGCCTGCAGGTGATTCCCCATATCGGCGGCGTCATGAGCTACAACTTCGTCGCAGCGCACGGGGTCTGTCCCATGGCGGAATTCATCTTCGGCAGCGGCGACGGCACGGAGATTGCGCCCATTCATTCGTTCTATGTGGGCGAGCCCCTGCCTGAAGACGGAGAGGTGCAATTGAGCGATGCGCCGGGATGGGGAGTGGAGCTTTCGCCGCAAGCCGCGTACACGCGGCCTCATCCGGTGTAGTCTTAGCTATTGGCGTAGACTTCGCAATGAGCGCAGACATCGCTGAAAGAGTAGTCTTGCTTACAGCCACTGCTCGGCAATCCACTCTTGTATCAGGACGAAGAGTTGGCTCTCGCTCAGAATCAAACTGACTACGAGCAGGCCGGTCCAGCCGACGAAACTCGCCAGCAGCGCTTTCCAGATCGACCCGTTCAAAGCAGGGCGCAGGGCCAAGACGCCGTACTCGATCAAGGCCAAGTACGTGAGGGCGGCCAGCGTGACCCCGTACAGCGGGATTACTTGGAAAAACAAGAAGATAGAAGGAACGTACGCGAAGGCCAGCGCGCGAAAAAGCTGCATGAAACCCGCGCGGCTCCTGAAGAGCACCTTGCACAGCGCGTAGGCCACCAACAACCAGATGACCCAAGAAATCAGCGCGTCGCTCATGGCCCGGGCAACGTAACCGAAAGCGCCAAAGAAGCCGAACCAGAACATCCCGACGAGCAGCAAGCTGATGTTCTGCACAACGGCAACAATCAACACTACCGTCAGCGCCTGCAGGTTCGCCGATTCGTCCTCGTGGGCGTCTTTGAAGACGTCGGTGTTCAGCATCAACCCGTGCACCATGCGTTCTATGAGTTCCGACCAGCGCACGTAGGGGTCGAGGCGGTCAATCGGCGCCATGACGGCACGGCCCACAACGGTTTCACGCCAGGGCCGCCGCTTGCGTTCCGGCAGCGGCTTTGCCTTGTAGTCATCGTCGAGCGGCTTCATCCACGCTCGCGGTACGCGGTCCATGCATCCTCCCACAGCAGTTGCTTACGTTGTTCAGCCAATTGGCCGAGGCAGCCATTAGCCGTGATCGCGGTGCGCGCCGCACCGATTGCCACGGCAGGTAACTTCCACTAGCATAGAGATTGCTGCTACTAACACTGTACCAAATCTGAGCGATGTACTTACGACACACACGACTCCTTAGCTGCCTGACACTCCTGATCCTGGTATGGGCAACCCCCGTACTCTCCGTGCAGGCGCACGACGATCACGAACACAGCGCGCCCGACCATGCCGTAGGTGGAGGCTGGTACTATACGCAGACCGGCAGTGGCACCGGCAAGGGCTACGCTATCACGGACTACGGCGGCATTGCCTTTTGGAGTGGCTTTCAGCAGCTCGGCGGCGTGCCGGCGCTGGGATATCCGGTGTCCGGGCGTTTCATTCTGGGCGGTTTCGTCTACCAAGCGACGCAGAAAGCCCTCTTGCAGTGGAACCCGGGGACAAACAGCGTCAACCTTGCGAACACGTTCGATATGCTCTCCGCCGCCAACTATGACGACTGGCTCGTGGCCTACCGGCAGATTCCCAAGAGCTTCGATTGGTCGGCAGACGACCCGATAAATGACTGGGAAGGAACTGTACAGAACCATCTCACGCGCATCTTCGAGGCGCAGCCCGGCGACACTCGGGCAATGAGCGCGGCCCGCGCCGCGCTGAAAGAGCGTTTTCTCAGCGATCCTGACTGGCTGCAACGCTTCGGCCTGCCGATGGCACTTCAAGAGTTCGGACCGATGATCGTCGTGCGTGCCCAACGCAGCGCTTTGCAATACTGGAAAGTCAAGATGCCCTGGGCAGACGTCGGGGACGTGACGGTAGTGCTTGGCGGTGACCTTGCCAAAGAGTCCGGCCTCATTCCGGCAGCGGCTACGTATCCGCTGGATGTGGCTCTCGCTGTCTTGAGTGCTGTGAAACCTCCTACAGGAGGACTAGCCTCACCCCCAGCGCCGGCAGGCACGGCGTCTTCTCTTGACATCGTGCGAATTCCCTCTGGCAGACTTGCCGATCAATTGTCCCTCGTAGCGTCGCCCACAGTCACAGTGTCGCCCCACGGCAACTACCGTATCTACCTACAACTGCGTAATGAATATCATTTGTTCATTTCCAGTGCTATCGAGGTGCACTTGCTCGATGCCAGAGGCGCCGACTTAACTCATGCCACCGGCAGTATCACAGCCCTGCTGCCAGGGTCAACACGCGTTGTTCGTCTCTTATCCACCGATCCATATGCTGAAGTCCCCGCAGCGGTAGAACTCCGCTTTACCGGTACGCTGGCTGGCGGCGAGAATCACGCGCGCCATATCAGCTTTAGCGGCACGCATTACGAGCGTGAAGGAAGTCTCCACGTCCTGCACGGGTCGGTCACGAATAACGGCGCGCGCACCTACAGCCTCGACCTCAACGGCGCGCTTTTCGATGCCGCCGGCAGCGTGCTCGGCATGGCAATCGGACAGGTGAGCAACCTCCTCCCGGGAGAGACACGAGAACTCAGGCTAACCACCGACGAAGACATTCAGGGCGTAGCCTCCCACACGGTAGCAGTTAACGTGATAGTTCCGAGATAAAACCTACCCCTCTGTCGAGACCCCACCACAGGCCGCCTCGCGCCAGGTCTTCTTTCCCGCTACCTTGTGTCGGCAGTCAGCTAAGGCGCCTTGCGCACAGTCGCTGATCTCTATGGCGGCGCGTTCATGCGCAGCCGCCCTCATGGGTCCTTTGCATACCTCTGCAAACGCTTGGAATCAGACTAGGCCGGAAGCGAGTAGTCTTCTCACCTATTGGCACGGTTTGTGCCAGGATATCCATAACCGGAACAATCCTGACAGATGGATGTCTATGGGTTTGCCATTGCGCGGTTTGGGGACAAAGATTGCCTGGGAAGTTCAGGCCTAGAATCCAAGTTCGTCGTGAATATCCGATCTCCGTGAAGTCCGAACAAACTAAAGTGAAACAATCATGAGTTTTATCATGCCGAAATGGCTCAGTGAACCCGCCGGCCGCCTGCGGGCCACAGCTACTGGAGCAGGCTACATCCTGGGGCTTCTCTTCAAGGAAGTCCCGGTGGCTGCCACGCTCATTACGCTCCAGAGCTTCGCCGCTGGCGCCACCACGCCGCTCATCGTCTTCGCCATCAGCGGCCTCATCGATGACGTACGGCGCTCCGTACCCAACCCCACTGGTATAAACTTCACCGATGAATTCCAGCGCTCCCCGGCCAATTCTACTGACGTTTGGTCCTCCATAGTCCCTTGGCTCTTGATCCTACTTGCTGCCTTTATCATCCGCAGCCTTGACGGCGCGCTAGGGGACTATCTCAGTCAGTTGACGGGCTTGCGCCTTGGCGCTACCGTGCAGCACATGGTGTGCGCGAAAGCCGTCGCGCTGCCGCTGAGCGTCTTCGAGCGGGAAGAGTATTACACTAAGCTGGAGGTGACAGGCAAAGAGGGAGGGAGCATCCTCAGCGACTTCCTGGAGAATGTCTCGTGGCTTGTGACGTCGCTGGTCGGCGCGGCCGGGTTGATGGTGTTGTTCTTTCGGGCCCACTGGCTGATTGGGGTTGCGCTGGTTACCGTGATGGGGTTGCGGGCAGTTGTGCAATCGTACACCGAGCACAACTTGCTAGAGGTCGAATACCAAAACTCGCCCCGCCGGCGCGAGAAGCAATACTGGTCGCGGCTCCTTACCAGCCGGGAGGCTATCCCCGAGATCCGGCTGTCCGGTCTCTCAGACTTCCTGCTCCGCCGACGCCATAGCGTCTTCCAGCGCTTTCTCGTGGAGATTGTTGCTGCCCAACGCAAGGTGGCGCTGCCGGGGTTGGGCAGTGTTGCCGCGCAAGAAGCGGTAGCGTTCATCATTGTATTCGCCCTGCTAATTGCCTTGGTCGGCAACATCACTTTGGGCAGCTTGGTCGCGCTGCTGTATGGCCTCACCCGGTTTCGCGACCTCGCCGACAACGTCGCCTGGGGCTTGCGAAATATCTATGAGGAGTTGCAATACTCCGAGTATCTGCGCGACTTTCTCTCCCTTGAAGCGGAAACGCCGGATACGCCGGAAATTGAGCATCGAATACAGCGGCCCCTGCGCCAGGGGATTCAGTTTCGCGATGTCAGCTTTACGTATCCTGGCGCGGATCGACCGGCGCTCGCCAACATCAACTTGGAGATCCGGCCCGGTGAGCGCATCGCCCTCGTGGGCGAGAACGGCGCGGGCAAGACGACACTCGTGCGTTTGCTCCTCGGCCTCTACCGACCCACGCAAGGGACCATACTGGTGGACGGTACGGACCTGTCCACACTCGATCCCGAGGCCTGGCGGCGGGAGGCGACCGCGGTGTTCCAGGATTTCGTCCGCTATCCCACGACGGTGTTTGAGAACATCGCCTATGGCGACACCGCCTTGCTGGCTGCGTCTCCGCAAACCGCATCCGCAACCCATCCCCGCATCGCCGCGGCTGCGGCGCAGAGCGGGGCGGATGGGTTCGTCGCCGCTCTGTCTGCAGGCTACGCAACGCCTCTCGGCAAGGAATGGCCGGGTGGGACGGAGCTCTCTTCCGGCCAGTGGCAGCGGCTAGCCCTGGCGCGGGCGTACCTGCGCGATGCCCAAATCGTCGCTCTCGATGAACCCACCGCCGCCTTGGACCCGCGCGCGGAGGTGGAATTCTACCGGCAGTTTACCCAGGTAGCCGCCGGGCGCACCGCAGTTTTGGTCTCGCACCGGCTGGGCGCGGCCCGCCTGGGAGACCGGATCGTCGTGCTGGCACACGGTCGCATTGTCGAAGAAGGCAATCACGAGGCTCTGCTGCACCAGGACGGCGTTTACGCGCACATGTACGGCCTCCAGGCGCGTTGGTATGCCGCGCCGCTCAATGCGGAGGACGACTCATGAGCACTGAACCAAACACCACCCCAAGGTCTTGGCAGCGCCTTAAGTATGTGCCACCTACGCTGGGCCTCCTGCTCGCAGCCGACGCCAGAGGGACAGTTCTGCATTTCACGATAAGCATTGTCATGGGTCTCTTTCCCTTGGCCGAGGTGCATGCATTGCGCCGGCTCATCGAAACGGCGGAACTGATAGTCGCGGGAAGCGCCCCCGTGGCAGACGGTCTCGCGTGGGGACTCGGTCTCGCCCTGCTCGCGATCCTGCACGCTGCGGTAGTGCACGTCAGGGAAATCGTCGACCGCCGTCATCAGGAGGTCTTGGGCAACTACCTAGAGGAGCGGTGCCTGCAGCAGGCGCAGTCGATGCCGTTGGAGTGGTTCGAGCATGACAAGCACTACGACCTGTTGCACCTGGTGCGGCGCAGAACGGTGGGACGGTTGGGAGCCACGACCAGTTTTCTCACAAGGAGCCTTTCAGATATTGTGACTATGGCGTCGCTCCTCATCTACCTGGGGCAATTCCACTGGGGACTGCCGCTCCTGCTTGCCCTCGGATCAACGCCAGGCGCGCTGCTGCGTGAATTCATCAATCGACAAAGATACCTGATGGACCGCACGCAAGCCCCGGACGAACGCCGCTTTGGCGTCTATATCGACCTGCTGACCGGCCGGCATTCAGCGGCAGAGATTCGGCTCTTCAGCCTTGGGCAATGGCTGCTCAATCAAGCCGGGCAGCTCCGTCGCAGTCTCCATAAAGAACGACTGCAACTTGCGGCGCGTGAAGCGCGGCTTACGGTTGTCTCGGACGGCATGAACGGCCTGACGCACATTGCGGCCCTCGGCCTGAGCGTCGGCCTCCTCATCAACGGACACATCAGCATTGGCGCGGCGGCAGCCCTATTCGCCGCAATCGAGACGTTCCAAATCACGTTCTTCGGGCTGATTTGGTGTGGGTCTATGCTCTACAACTCTCTCCGCTACTTGGAGGACTACTTTGTGCTGATGGACAACCCACGCCTTGACCTAAGGGCCGGCCGGAAACTGGATCAACCGCTGGCCACACCTATCGTCTTGGAGAATCTCACCTTCACATATCCCGGAGCCGAACGGCCGGCACTCTCCGACCTCAACCTAGAACTTCGGCCCGGCGAGCGCATCGCCCTCGTTGGCGAAAACGGGGCAGGCAAGACCACTCTGGTCAAACTCCTGATGGGCCTCTATCGCCCCACGTCCGGCCGCATCCTTGTAGATGGGGTTGACCTTGCTGACATTGCGCCCGCCGATTGGCACCGGAAATTCGGCACCGTTTTTCAGACCTATTTGCGCTACCAGACTACCGTAGAGGAAAACATCACTTTCGGCTGGCTGGAAGGTGCTGACGACAAAGAGCACCTCCAAGCCGTCCTCACGCGCAGCGGCGCGCAGGAAGTAGTAGCTGAACTGCCGCAAGGACTGAGCACACGGCTAGGCAAGGAGTACCACGCCGGCGCGGAGCTATCGGTGGGACAGTGGCAGAAACTGGCAATCGCGCGGGCCTATTTCCGCCCCGCCGAAATTCTCATCCTGGACGAACCGGCTTCGGCCCTCGATGCCAAGGCCGAAGCAGCGGTCTATCGGCACTTTGCCGACCTGGCGCAAGACCGCACGGCGATCCTCATCTCCCACCGCCTGGCATCATGCCAGATCGCCGACCGGATTCTGGTGTTGCGTGAGGGCCGCTTGGTGGAGGAGGGAACGCACGACGCCCTGCTCGCGTCCGGCGGCGAATATGCCGAACTCTACGGCCTTCAAGCTGCTGCTTACCGAGAAGACGCCAGTTGAAGTCCATGCGTGTGTGCGGCGTGCTTCTAAGGAGTCGTCCCACAGCGTCGCGAGGCACATTCCAGGGTTTACACGGACTCCGCAAATGTAGCATGATAAAGCGTAAGCTTTTGCGTAGCATAAGCATCTGCGCCCACGGGCTAATGAGGAGGTCGGTTGTGGGAGAACCGTTCGCGTATTTTGAAGGGAATGTGGTGCCGCTTGGTGACGCCAAAGTAGGCATCATGACTCACGCGCTCAACTACGGCACCGGCTGTTTTGAGGGCATTCGGGGCTACTGGGTGCCGGAGGACGAGCAGGTCTATCTCTTTCGCGCGCGTGAGCACTTTGAGCGTTTGCACCGCTCCGCGCATATCCTGCGCATGAAGGTGCGCCTCAGCCCGGAGGAATTGACGCAACTCGCCTGTGACCTCGTCGCGAAGTCCGGCTACCGCGAAGACGTGTACGTGCGCCCGCTCGTCTACAAGAGCGCCGAGCAGGTGGGACTCTCGTTGGTGCGCAAAGCCGAAGACGGCAGTCTGGAAGACGTGCCGGACGACTTCTTTATGTTTACCGTGCCGTTTGGGGCCTATTTGGACCTGGACAAGCCGATTCGCGTCACCATTTCCCCCTGGCGGCGCATCGATGACAACGTGATTCCGCCGCGAGCGAAAGTTACGGGACTATACATCAATTCGGCCTTGGCGACCTCCCAAGCCAAGGAACTGGGCTTTGACGAAGCCATCATGTTGAACAGCGACGGCTCGGTTTCGGAGGGCCCCGGCGAAAACATCTTCATGCTGCGGGACGGCAAGCTCATAACCACCGGACCTGACTCGAATATCCTCGAAGGTATCACGCGCCATGCCGTGATGACGCTGGCACAAGAGGAACTCGGCATTGAAGTGGTGGAGCGGCGCATTGCGCGCACCGAACTCTACATTGCCGATGAACTCTTCTTTACCGGCACGGCCGCGCAGATTTCCGCCATCGGCGAGGTAGACGGCAGAGTCATCGGCAGCGGCGAAATCGGCCCCGTGACGGCCCGGCTGCAGAAAGTCTTCTTCGACGCGGTGCGCAACCGCAATCCGAAGTACGGCGACTGGTGCGCCGCCGTCTATCCCGTAAGCGCCGGCGTCTCGTAGGGCGCTTCGCGCTTTACCGCGCTCGTGTGGCAGCCGTGTTTCTCCTTGTCACGTGAGTGTTCTTTGGGGTTTGCCGGTGCCGCCGTCGTTTACCGGTTGTTCGTGGAGAGGCAGTGGCCCACGTGATGCGCAGACCACCGCCGAGGAAGCAGGATGGCAGAGCAAGCAGGCGCGAACATCGAGGTTGAGTTTGTGCCTCGCTATCGCTTCTGGACGGACAAGGTATTCTACTTCTTCCTGATACTGGCCTTGCTGGCAGACGTTGCGCTGTTCGGCGTCATCCAGAGTGTCTATCCCCAACTGCCGGAGCGATTGCCCATCCTCTTCAATGCCCAGGGCCAAGCCGATCTTGTGGCGAATAAAGTCTATCTCTACCGCCTGCCACTCGGCGTGGCATTGCTGATACTTGCAAATGGCGCGGTGTGCGCTTTCTTCATAAAGAGGAGCGCCTTTGCCGCCCGCATGCTGATGCTGACTACGTGTTGGCTAGGCCTGCTGCTTTTGGCCGGCCTCTGGTTTATCATTCGCTAAGGAGGACAAATCTATGCAGCTAAAAGGTAAGTGTGCCATCGTTACCGGCGGCGCCACCGGCATTGGCCGCGCGGTCTGCATTTCACTCGCCCGTGAGGGAGCGAACGTCGTCGTCAACTATTCCAGGTCTGAAAAAGAGGCCGAAGAGACCGCCCGCGACGCTACGGCAGCCGGCGGTCGGGGTGTGACCTTCAAGGCCGACGTGGCCGATGAAGCCAAGGTCATAGAGATGGTGAACTTTGCCCACGAGTCTTTCGGCAGCGTGGACGCGCTGGTGAACAACGCGGGCTATACGCAATTTATCAAACATACCGAACTTGACAAACTGACCGACGAGCTGTGGAACCGCATCTTTGCGGTGAACGTCATGGGAGCGTTCTACGGCATCCGCGCGGTCACGCCCATCATGAAGGCGCAAGGCAGCGGACGCATTGTCAACATCTCCTCCGTGGCCGGCATCACCGGCGGCGGCAGTTCCGTGCCCTATGCCGCCTCCAAGGCCGCCATGATCGCCCTCACAAAGTCTATGGCGGCTGCCTTAGGACCGGAAATCCTCGTGAATAGCGTTGCGCCCGGCCTGATCTACACACGTTGGACGGAAGATTACCCCGACCGCAATGAAGAGATACGCCAGACCACTATCACACAGCGTCTGGGCACGCCGGAAGACATTGCGGGGGCGACGCACTACCTCATCTGCACCGCCGATTGGGTCACCGGCCAGACGCTCATCATCGACGGCGGCAGGGGAGTCGGGTAGACAGAGTTTAATCTGTGAAGAATCGGGTCCTGCCGGGTTTGAAGCGTCTGAGAGATTACGATTGCTGCTCTTGACTCAGCCATGCCGCAACATGGTTCTGCGGCAGTATCGAGTGGGCATAAGTTATTGCGGGTTGAGAAGATGGATTCCCGTTTTCACGGGAATGACGGAGTGCGGCATTGCGGATGTGGGCGTTGGCTCATTCCTCAGTAGCGCGGGGGCTTGTCCCCCGCATAGCGTCCAGTGCGCGCGGTATTTCAACAGTGCGTTGCCTCTACCTCATGGCAGAAGGTCATTGCGACGCCGAAACAAGAGACAAACACGAATTTCTCGGCTGCTGCTCCAACTCATGAAGATCAAGATTCCGCTGCAAACCAAGAACACCAGGACGGTGAATAATGCCGGTCGCTGAGGATTTTCTCAAGGAATTGAGCATACGCCCATATGAACCACGCGACGAGGCGCGCGTCAAGGAGCTTACCATCGCCGCCTTTACGGGTGTTAGCATCGAGAATAACATCGAACACGCTTGGCCTGGGCTCTTGCCCGTTCCCTGGGGCGAACGCAAATGGCCCATGGTTGCCATGGATCTCACCGCTCATCCGGAAGAGTGCTTTGTGGTCGAATACGATGGTGAAGTAATCGGCTATGCCACAACGCGCATCAACCGCACCAATAGCGTCGGCCAGATACCCGATATGGCCGTGGACGAGAAGTTTCGCGGCAAGGGGATCGGCCGCATGCTGTTGGAGCACTGCCTGCAGTACTTTCGCGACCAGAACCTGATACTTGCCCGCATCGAGACCCTGGACCAGAATCCTATCGGCCGCCACCTCTATCCCGATCTTGGGTTCGAGGAAGTAGCACGGCAGATTTTCTACGCCATGCCCTTGGAGCCGCAGGACGAATAGAGGCGGGCACATGGGTGAACGTAAGAAGGTAACGCGAGGAGCCGTCGTCCGTCATTCCCGCGAAAGCGGGAATCCATCTTTTCTCGCGCCACCTGCACACTTCCCCAAGCGGGGGACAAGCCCCCGCGCTACGGTGTAGATTCTTGTTAGCTACCGTGTCCCTGGCCTCTGGCCTCTGGCCTCCGGCCTCCGGCGGAGTGACGGAGAACTGCGCAGTGGCTGCGGGTGTGTGCCTGCCCTGCGCTGCAAACGCGCCTCTGCCGCACTTTGGTATGCTTGAAGGGTAGGCATCCACACCTTGCAAAATCCTCTTTCTAGGAGCAGAACCACAGCATGGCTAACGCACGACCCTCATTGGCTACCCGGCTCGGAAGCTGGATACGGGTTATTACACTGGCGCTTGCGCTGATTGGTGTCGCTGCGGGAGTTGCGGCGCTGGCCCTCGGCGTCTTCCTTTGGCGCGACCGTCCCACCATTCAGACTGCTGCCGACCAGGCCCAGAACGCGGCGCAGGTCACAAGCGTAATAGATACGCGTGTGTCAGGATTGGAGCAGCAAGCTGAGGCACTGAGCCAGCAAGTGAGTGTGCTGCAGTTCCAGAACCACCTCCTGCGGGCATCGGTGCGCGTCAGCCGGGCACGGGCTCACCTGCGCGAGCAAGAGGGCGGTCTTGCGATCCGCGAGTTGGCTGAAGTCGATCGTTCGCTGGCGGCCGCGGCGAAGCTGGGTTCTGCAGGCCAGCAGGAACAGATAGCGGAAATCAAGACTCTCCTTGCCGACCTGAAGAACATCATCGAGACGGGTACGTTCCCCATTCAAACGTTGGAAGTCGTCGGCGACCGCATCGACGGGATGATCCGGTAAGAGCAATTCGCCGCGAAGAGTCCACCAGAGACGACTCCAGCGGCTCGCCGTCGTCCGGTTCCCTGTAGAAGAGCCACACCTTTCCAGGTGAGAAATCCATGAACATCGGCGTGATTGGGCCCGGCCGCGTGGGATCAGGCCTGGCACGTCTCCTTGCGGATCGTGGGTACGTCGTCCGTGCAATTGCGGGAAGGACTCCTGCCCAAGCTGAATCGCTCGCTGCAGTTCTGTCGGAATGTGAAGCTGCCGGCCCACAACGTGTCGCTGACACCTGCGATCTAGTCTTCATCACCACTCCCGACTCCGGCATTCCGGCAATTGCCAGCGCCAATACGTGGCGGCCCGGACAAGGTGTCGTCCATTGCAGCGGCGCGCTCTCCGCAGCCGCACTCGCCGTGGTAACGCAGCATGGCGCAGTGCCCGGCGCGTTTCATCCTTTGCAGACGCTGCCGGACGCCCAGGCGGCATTTGCAAATCTGCCCGGCTCGTTTATTGGCATCGAGGCGGAAGAGCCGCTTCTCACCCAACTCAAGGAGATCGCAACTTCTCTGGAGTGCACCTGGGGCTATGTGCCAGCCGTGGCGCGGCCGGCCTATCATGCGGCGGCGGTGCTCGTCTCCAACTACACCGTGGCCCTCGCCCATGCCGGCGTCGAACTCTGGCAAGCTATTGGGAAATCGGAACAGGAAGGGCTGGAGGCCTTGGTTCCCTTACTGCAAGGCACCGTGCATAACCTTCGTCGTCTTGGGTCGGAGGATGCCCTCACCGGTCCCATAGCACGTGGGGACTGGGCAACAGTACAACGCAACCTCACGGCAATTCGTGAGGCCGCCCCCCAACAGGCTTTTCCGTACGCTGCAATGGCCCTTGCAATGATATACAATAATCTCGTAGCTATTGATGACAACGATGGCGCTTTCGACAAAGATTGCGCCGCTGACAAAGCTGCACTCGAACGTGAGTTGCGGTCACTTCTGAGCGCGACGCTCAAGAACCGAGGGACGTCATGAGCACCGAGCGCGTTACCATCGCCGACCTCAAGCGGATGAAGGCGGAGGGCCGCAAGATCGTAATGCTGACGGCGTACGACGCGCCGCTGGCGCACTTCGTAGAGGCTGCCGGTGTGCCCGCAATCCTGGTCGGCGACAGCTTGGGCAACACGGTGCTTGGCTACGAGAATACCTTGCCGGTGACCGTGAACGACATCTTGCGCCACACCCAAGCCGTGGTGCGCGGCACGCGCCGGGCTATGGTGATAGCCGACATGCCCTTTCTCTCGTACCAGGTTTCCAACGAGCGCGCGCTGCTTAACGCCGGGCAGTTGATCAAGGAGGGCGGCGCGCACGGGGTAAAGCTGGAAGGCGGCAAGCAAACCGTAACGGTAACGGCCCATCTGGTAGATGCCGGCATTCCGGTGATGGGGCATATCGGACTCACCCCACAATCGGTCCATCAACTCGGCGGCTACCGGGCACAGGGGCGCACACTGGCGGAGGCGGAAGAACTGCAAAGCGATGCGCTTGCCCTCGAGCGCGCGGGCGCGTTCGCCATTGTCCTGGAGAGCATTCCGGCCACGCTGGCGCAGAAGATCACCGAGTCCCTCTCCATTCCCACCATCGGTATCGGCGCAGGCGTCCACTGTGACGGTCAGATTCAGGTATTGCACGATCTCCTCGGGCTGAATCCACACGCCGTGCACCCTCGGCATGCCAAGGCCTACGCGAAATTGGGCGAAGCGATGCGCGCCGCGGTAAATGCCTATGTGCAGGACGTCGAAAACAGGGCGTTTCCTACCCGCGAACACAGCTTCATGCTGCCCAACGAAGTCGCACGCGCCTTGCGTAAAGAGACCCTGATTTCGGCCTCTGACGAAGACTAATCACGAAGATTTACTGGGAATCCTCTTTGCGCCCGCTACGACTAATCCGTTCGCCCTGAGCTTGCCTGTCCTGAGCTTGCCGAAGGGTCGAAGGGTGAACGGGGCCATGCCCATCCTAGAAGCGTTTCTGTTCGCCCTAAGCGTGTCGAAAGGTGAGCGGGAACGGGGTTGCAAGGGCGCAAAGGCACCGCCTGGATTCTTCTCTAAGCATCAACCAAGCACTCTCACATGCAGATTCTGCACACAATCCCAGCCGTTCGCGCCGCTCGCCAAGAGGCCCGGGGCAGCCTTGGGCTGGTGCCCACTATGGGCTATCTGCACGCGGGCCACATGGCGCTGGTGCGGGCCGCCCGCGATGCTAACGATCACTGCTGGGCCACAGTATTCGTCAATTCACTGCAATTTGGACAAAACGAGGACTTCAACACCTATCCCCGCGACCTGCCGCGCGATCTTGCTCTCTTCGAAGAAGCCGGTGTGGATGCCGTCTTCGTCCCTGAAGCTGAAACCATGTACACAGCAGAATTCAGCACGTACGTGGATGTCGAGAAGCTCACCGATCGCCTGGAAGGCGCAGCGCGCCCGGGTCACTTTCGCGGCGTTACCACGGTGGTCTGCAAGTTGCTCAATATCGTGCAGCCCCATCGGGTCTATTTGGGTCGCAAAGACGCCCAGCAACTCCGCGTCATCCGCCGCATGGTGCGCGACCTCAACATCCCCACCACTATCGTACCGGTGGAAACCGTGCGAGAACCGGACGGCCTCGCCCACTCCAGTCGCAACGTGCACCTGAAACCGGCTGAACGCCAGGCGGCGAACGCCCTCTACCAAGCGCTCCAAGCAGCGCAGCAGGGCTTTGTCGCCGGCGAGCGCAATGCCGACGTCTTGCGCGCCGCCATGCGCGCGGTCCTCGCGCGGGAACCCCTCCTCGACGTGGAATACGTCAGCGTCGCCGACGATGAGAGCCTGGAAGCACTAACCACAATCGAGCGCCCGGCTCTTGCCTCTCTCGCCGCCAGAATTGGAACTACGCGCCTCATCGACGCCATCGAGTTAGGCAGCGACAGCTCTCCCTCAAGTTGACCCCGCTATCTGACTCTCAGTGTCATTAAGGGCGGCGCTAAAAGGGTGTAAAATTGAAAGTACTACTTGCAATCTTACACCCTATGCGGTTGCCAACGGGCGCTACTCTAGATGATCTGAACTCGCTGCCTCTACCGGAAATCCTTTACTCACTGCAGCCATGTGACGCTCATGCCCGCAGTGCGCTACTATAGGAGACGTGCGCCAGCGCACAATTCCTCTTTCCAGAGTGGGTAAACGGCACCGATACGACGGTGCCTTAATTGTGTCGCGCGCTGACATGAATTTTGACTGATCCCTAATCTGTCGAAGGAAGCAATGATGCTCGGAACGTTCAACTCGCCCGTACTCTGGATAGGCTTCACCGCCGTCGTTCTCACTCTACTCATCCTCGACCTGCTGGTGTTTCACCGGGGCGCTCATGTCATAAAACCCCGTGAAGCGGCTACGTGGGTGGCAATTTGGGTGAGCCTCGCTCTCATCTTCGCCGTCGGCATGTTCATCTTTGCCGGGCCCGAACGCGGCACGGAGTTCATCACGGGCTATCTCATCGAGTGGACTCTGAGTGTCGACAACCTCTTCGTCTTCTTGATCATCTTCACGTACTTTGCGGTACCCCACGAGTATCGCTACAACGTGCTCTTTTGGGGGATTCTCGCCGCCATCATCTTACGCGGCACGTTTATCCTGGTCGGCGCCGCCCTCTTGAATACCTTCCATTGGATGATCTTCGTCTTTGGCGGCTTCCTCATCTATACCGGTTTTCGCATTCTGATCAAGGGTGACGAGGATACCGATCCCGAGCGCAATTTCGCCGTCCGCATCTTTCGCAAGATTCTCCCAAGCACCGCGAACTACCATGGCGGAAGTTACATCGTAAAGGTCGACGGCCGCTGGCTGGCAACGCCGCTGTTGCTCGTGCTGCTCGTGGTGAACGTGACCGACGTGGTCTTTGCCCTCGATTCCGTGCCCGCAATTTTCGCCATCACACGCGAACCCTTCATCGTCTACTCGGCAAACATCTTCGCCATTCTCGGCCTGCGCGCCCTGTACTTCCTGCTCGCGAACTTGATGGACCGGTTCCACTATCTCAGCGTGGGCCTCGGCCTCGTGCTCGTTTTCGTGGGCATCAAGATGGTCGTGGGCGACTTCCACGGCGTACCTAAAGGCGACCACTTCTTTACACCCGTGCTCGAGGGGATCGAGGTGGTAGCATCTGCTTTCCACGAACAGCCGGTGTACTCCCTGGCCGTGGTTGGAGTGCTGCTGGGCGGGTCAGTCATCGCATCGCTGCTCCGGCCGCACGACGCCGAGTGACGCGCCTTTCACACGGTCACTCCTGTCGGTGAGCAGTACTTACTCTTCGTCCTGTGGCTTCTCTTTGCGTCCGGTGAGGTAGAACCAGAGCGTGTACGCTACGGCGCAGCCGACGAGGAGCGCACCCACAGCCACCTCGTCCCACACGCCCAACGCGCCATGCTCCAGCGGGGCCGGCAGCATGTGAAGTGGAACCGCGAGCGCGAGCCGGCCCGAGCGTGGCGCACCGCGGTGCTCCCCTGCGGCTTGCGTTGTTCGGCAATAGCGGTTTATGCGACGCGAATTCATCGGTTTTTGCTACCCAACTCTACTGAATGCCCCGTACAAGTTCATTGCTGAAGCGCCGATCCTATCCCAGAATTATCCCGCGCATCTCCATCGGCTGCGTCATCATCCAGGCGCCGGTAAAGAACAACAGTACAATGATAACCGCCCAGGGTAGGAGCGCACGAATAGCCCTTGCCATGGAGCCGTGTTGTTTTCTGGCGATGCGATAGCCAACCGTCAGCGAAACGAGCATGCCGAGTTCCAGCAGCAGTAGTTCAAGCGGCACCAACCAGGAATCTGGCACGATTGCGGCCAACTCCCATTGGGGAGCACCCAGTAGGATCACGCCGAAGTCCGCGAGAAAGCTCTGCGTCACGGGAATTGCGGTCAATGCACCGATGAGGAAGTGGAAGCCGTAGTGCGCTAACCACATCCCAAAGCCGATGGGAATGAGGGCAAAGCTGAAGCGTGTCGCCGTGGCCGCCAGCGTTTCACGGCTCCCGCTGAGGGCGCGGCTGGACCACGCCGCAGCGGTCACCAGCACAAACGGCAGCGCCACGAGGCCCACTATAAACAGCACGCCCAGCACCACCGGCTCACTGGTCACACCGAGTTGCCCGGCGAGCCACTGTTCCAGTGCGTAGACCGGCGCTACCATGCCGAAAGCGTTCACAAAGGCCGCGAACACGAGCACGTACACGAGCGCCGCCAGGTCGATGCGCTGCGCCAGCGCGCCGACGCCGGAGTGCAATTGATCCAGTTTGCGGAACTCGCTGGTGGGAGCGCGGAGCTGGATGCCGACGTTGTCGTAAGGACAGGCCTGAATGCAGTCCAGGCAGAACGTACAGTCCATGTTGCCGACTTTGCGTTCTTGGAAGAGCCACAGTTCGCAGCCGGTCTGCACGAGTTGGAGGCCGGCGGGGATGGCGATGTCTCTCTCGGCTTGCTTAGGCTCCTTTATTGAAGATTGCTTGCTTTCACGGTGGGAAGATTCAGATGTCGTCGGCGCAGGCTCTTGACCCACTCGCCCTGCAGAAGATGGATTCCCGCTTGCGCGGGAATGACGGATGCCGGGCTCACTATTGGAATTTCCTCTTGTAGCGTCCAGCGATTTACCCGGGACCCCAATTCCCTCGCCCAAACTCGGGGGACTCCCTCTCCCTTGAGGGAGAGGGTCGGGGTGAGGGTGACTCTTTGCAGACCAGCTTAATGCCGACAGAGAAGGTGAGTCCTGCGCGGCGTTCGTCTCGCGGGAGTGACGAAGAACGTCCGGCTCAGGCCTCTGCGCATAGCGCCCCTTGATGCAGTCTTTGGTCGGACACGAACCGCAGAGGTCCGGCTGGCGCACCTTCACCTCCAGCGGCGAGACCATGCCGTGGACGAAGTGGAACTGTCCGATGGGACAGACGTACTTGCAAAAGGCCGCGCCGCGAAAGATGCCGTCAATGGCGAAGGCCGCCACAAAGTACGTCAAGGCCACCCACGCCGTGAGCCAGGGACTCGCCCACAGATCGAAGGCCTCATACGCCCAGAAGAAGACCAAGAGAACGCCAAGCGCCAGCCACTTGTTGCGAATGACCTTCGGCCAGCGCCGGTTGGCGGGCAGGAGCTTCTTGGCCAGGCGGCGCGGCAGCATGAACGGGCACGCCATGCAAAAGATGTTGCCCGCAATGAGCAGCGCCAGCACCACCAAGCCCCGCCAATGCACCCAGGGCAACACGCCGGCGAGATTCTTGGGCGCGAGTTGCGGACCCCAGAAACCGTCATAGAGGATGAGCGCCGACACTGCCAGCAGCACAGCCTGCATTGATGTCCGGGCATGCTTCCAGCGCAGAAAGCTCCCAATTACGGGCAGGTTGAGAAGATCGCGCTGGGTCGACGGCTGGGTGCGCGGCACAGCCACGGCTAGTTTCCTTCCTTGCCCTTGTCGGACTTCATGTCCATCTCACCCTGCACGCCTTTCAGATCAATGCGCTGTTCGGCCGTTCTGCCGTTGGCGAACGTGGCGCGCACGATGATGACCCAGTCGCCGCCCATAGTGAATCTGAAGTCCTCAGTAACGTACGTGCCGTTGCCACGGGCTTCAGTCGCAACGATAACCGGCTGCATACCGGCATGGGTCATCGTGCCCTCCACCTGAATGGTGGCGTCTGATACGAGATTACCTGCCATGTCCCGGATCTGCAGGGTTATTTCGGCGTCACCTACCGCCGCAGGCTCCGGCGAGATAGAGACGATTGTCACGTCGAGTCCGCCGGTCTCTCCGGCACGCGGTCCGCACGCGCTGAATACGAGCGCGACAGACAGGGCGATCAAGACGACAACCAGCGTTCGAGCATTGTGCGTGATTTCGGAAAGACCTAAACGAACCAATGGGCTATCCCTTTCATAGTAGCAACGGGCGATAGGGTCTGGGCAACGTGCGCGCGTTTCACTCTTCCCGGCGCGTAGACTGGTAGGGCGGTTCGCGAACCGCCCCTACGCGGCGGCGCCACGCGTGCCGGTTGCATGACAGGCAGCCGGGAGCGGCAAGCTCAGTTGCTTGTGCCGCTGAGGCTACGAAACTTGGAACTCCTCAAAGCGAGGAAGGAAAGGGAATAGGCGGACGCCAAATGAGGAGGGCGTTGCTATTGGTAGCTAACCGCTCGGAGAAGATGGTTGGGGGTGAGCGCAAGACGTACGTGGGCAATGACAACGTCACGAGCATGGGGCCCCACACCGTATTTGTTACAATGCCGTGCGCTCCCGTCTGTGGCTGGACTTCCGGGAATGCAACCGAACGAGAAGAGTCATTGGCCGCAAATGACGGCAATTGTCCGTCCGGCGCAAAGGATGCCAGGGTCAAAGCTGCAGGGGTGTCTTGAGCGCCCGGCAGGCTGCAGACGACGCCATTGGTGAACGGCAGCGCGAGATGCAGCACGATGGCGCTGATGAGCAAGAAAGCGCTTAGGTTGAAGGCCCGATGTGACATGAATCTGCTGATCCTGTGCTCCTCAGCGCTCCGGTTGCAGAACCAACGCCGCCGCCCCTACTATGCCGGAGTGCTCGCTCTCTGCCGCCAGTCGAATAAAGCTCTCAATGTTGGGATGTGGGCTGCCGGCCAGTTGCTGGTACCAGTTGCGGATATCCTGGATCAAGCGTCCGCCGTCCTGCATCACCCCGCCGCCAAAGACGATACATTCGGGCGCGAAGAGCTGGTGACAGATTTGGCAGCCAATAGCGAGCCAGCGCGCTGTATCGTCGCGCACGGCCTGCATCACCGGATCGCCTTCATCTGCCGCGTCGCGCACGGTTACGCTTGTAAGGTTTTCTATGTTGCCGTCCGTGAGACGCCGCACGATGTCGGTAGGCTCCTCGGCCGCAGCCTGTTTCCCCCGGCGGGCGATGCCGGGTCCGGCGGCCAGTGATTCCAAGCAGCCGTGCACGCCGCAATTGCAGAGCGGACCGCCTGGGTTCACCAGGATGTGTCCGACTTCACCCGCGGCGCCGCTGCCCCGCACCACCCGTCCGGCGTCGATGATGCCGCCGCCAATGCCCGTGCCGACGGTTAGATACACCAAATTCTGCGTGTCTTTGCCTCTACCGAACGCGTACTCGCCCCACGCCCCGGCGTTGCCGTCATTCGCAATGACACCGGACAGGCCGTAGCGGTCTTGCAGCAAGTCCACGAGCGGCAAGTTCCGCCAACCCACGTTGACCGCTGAGACCGCGATGCCCTGGTCGCGGTCTACCGTACCGGGCACAGCGATACCGATAGCGTTCGGCTTTTCGTGCCCCTGCGCGAGCAGCCGGTCAACCACCGTGCAGATGCTCTCCAGCATCGTCTCATGGGAATCTTTCACCATCGGCGCGCGGTCGGTTGCCAGAATGCCGCCGTCCTGGTCGACAACGCCGGCGGCAACTTTCGTGCCGCCGATATCAATGCCGATTCCGGTCATAGTCCTTAGCTCGACGAGAACTCCGGTGCGCGATGCACGATTTCTCCGCCTATTACTGTCAGCATAACGCGAAAGTCTTGAGAAAGCACGGCAATGTCGGCATCCGCCCCAGCTTGGATGATGCCCTTGCGGTCGCTCAAGCCAAGTTGCCGCGCGGGCACGTAGCTTGCCATGGCGAGCACGTGGGGCAAGGGTATGCCGGCCTCTACGTAGACGCGCACATTGCGATTCATAGCCGATGAACTCCCCGTGATCGTACCATCGTTCCGTGTGGCGAGTACTTCCGAAACCGTTACGGCCACGCCGCTCGCGCGCTCATAGCGGCCCGCCGGCAGACCGGAAAACTCCACGCCGTCCGTAACGAGGGCCACGCGTTCCCAGCCTTTCGCCGCGATGAGCAGTCTGCCCACCTGTGGGTCTACATGCGCGCCGTCGCCAATCAACTCAGCCGTGATCTCGGCATGTGCCATGACGCCGCCAACGGTACCGGGATCACGGTGATGCAGTGGGCGCATCGCGTTGAAGGTGTGAGTCGCCTGGCGCACGCCGCTGCGAACCGCAGCCGCAACCTCCTCGAAGGTGGCATCGGAGTGGCCGATGGAGGGGATTATGTCGTGCTTGGCGAGGTATGCTACCAACTCCAAGCCACCCTCCCGTTCGGGGGCGAGGGTCATGGACTTGATCATGCCTTGGGCGACGTCCTGCAGGGCGGCTACCTCGTTCACGCTGGGCTCTCGCATGAGCGGTATGCGCATGGCGCCGGGGCGCTCAGGACTGAGATACGGTCCTTCCATGTGCACGCCGAGCAGCCGCGTTCCGGTGGGGTGAACGGCAGCTTCCACGAGCGTTTCCAAAGCCCCGACCGTGTGCTCCCACGCTGCCGTGCCCACCGTTGCCAGCAGACCGGTCGTGCCCGTTTCGGCCCGGTATGCGCAGATCTTGTGCACGTCTTCCACGGAGTGCGTGCTGAAGGAAGCGCCCAAAGCCCCGTGCACGTGCATATCGATGAAGCCGGGGCAGACGATGCAGCCGGATACGTCAATCGTCTCCGCAGCATCGGCGAGGCCCGTCAGTTCCGCGTCGGGCGCCACGCTTGCGATGCGGCCACCCTTGATGGCGACACTCGTTTGCGGGTGTTCTTGCAGGGGCGTGTAGACCGTACCGCCGGAAAGAAGGATCATGCGAACTCCAATCTAAACCGCCAAATTCATCGTACGGGGCGGTTGAAACTGCGTCAATGTATACTAGGGTAACGCGCAAGTCGCTGGATCATGAGTGAGGAGAAGTGCCATGGGTTCGAAAGTGCGGGTCGGCGTTATCGGCGCGGGTGGTATTGCCCGCGGCGCTCACCTACCGGGATACGCGAAAATTCCTGAGGAAGCCACAGTCGTCGCCATCAGTGACGTCGATGTGCCGCGTGCGCAAAGCGTTGCGGACGAATACGGAATCCCACAGGTCTACGCCGACTTCAATGAAATGGTCGTGCAGGAAGACTTGGACCTTGTGAGTGTTTGCACACCGCCGTTCATGCACAAGGACGCGTCGGTTGCCGCGCTCAACGCGGGCGCCAACGTCATTTGCGAGAAGCCGATGGCCATGAACGCCGCCGAGTGCGAGGAGATGATCGCCGCCGCTAAGCAGAACGACAAGATGCTCACCATCGGCTTTCAATCGCGCTTTGGCGAGCGCGCGCAATTTCTCAAGCATCTCATCGAGCAGGGCGAGCTCGGCGAAATCTACTATGCCCGCGTGCTGGCGTTGCGGCGGCGGGGCATCCCCTGGTGGGGCGTCTTCATTGAGAAAGACAAGAATGGCGGCGGTCCATTGATCGATATCGGCGTGCATACGCTTGATCTGACCCTGTGGCTCATGGGCCACCCCACGCCGACGGCGGTCACCGGCGCAGTCTTCACGAAGCTGGCCAAGCGACCCGGCCTCTTTACCCGCGGGAGAGAAGCCGATCAAGACCGGTACTCAGTGGAAGACTTTGCCACGGCGCAAATCCGCTTCGACACCGGCGCTGTCATCAACCTGGAGACGAGTTGGGCGCTCAATATCGAAAACGAAGTGAACGCGTATCTCTGCGGCACCGAGGGCGGCGCGACGTTGCGACCGCTGAAGATCCACAAAGAGGTGCCGCACGCCGGACTTCTCGACTACACGCCGGCACACGAAGAAGGCAGAGAGCACAATCACGAAGGCCAGTTCGCGCAGGTCGTAAGGAACGTGAAAGAAGGCACGCCGCCGCTGGTGAAAGTAGAGGAAGCGCTGGTGGTGCAGCGGATCGTGGATGCAATCTACGAGTCCGGCGAGACCGGCCGGATGGTCGAATTGGCGTGATGCCTTGGTGGAAAGAGGAGCGTAAAGGCAAGTCAAGCAGTCTCCGTCACTCCGGCGAAAGCCGGAGTCCAGAACTGGTGCAGAGTAGAGAATCTCGTAGATGTGCAAGCGCGTACAGTCCTGTGTCCAAGAAGAAGATGGTTTCCCGCTTTCGCGGGAATGACGGAGTCTTGTTTTCGTGACAATTCCGAGCAGACTGAATCCGATTCAAGCGCATCGATCCCAAGCAAGTTAAGGCACGAATTCCTATGGCACGCATGAAAGTGGTTGTTACCGGAGCTGCGGGCTACGTTGCTTCTCAGCTCTTGCCGGCGTTTCGCGAGCGGTATGATCTCGTCCTGCTGGACAATCGGAACCGCACCCGCGACGGCGCCCTGGTTGAGGGCGTTACCATCTCCGATCTCCGCGAATTCGACCGGGAGACGTACCGCCGCTTCTTCAATGGGGCGGACGCCATCGTGCACCTGGCTTTCAACTACAAAGCGGGGCATTCGATGAATGACGGCGACTACTACTCAGAACGGTCGAATCTCGATCTGGCCTACCACGTCTACCAGACCGCCGTGGATGAGGGAGTAAAGCGGGTCGTCATCGCCAGTTCCAACCATGCCGCCGACTGGTATGAACACTTGCTGCGGCAGCGCAAAATGGAGATGCTCGACGTCACCGCGCCACCGCTTTCAGACAATTTCTACGGCTGGGCGAAGGCGTGTTACGAGCATCTGGGGTTTCTTGCTGCCACTGGGGCCATGGGCCGCGCAGTGGAAATTGTGCAGGTGCGCATTGGGGCGCCACGGCAGATACCGGCGGACAGCGCCGCAAAAGACCTCACGAGCTATAAGCGCAATCTGGGCGCATACATCAGCCCCCGCGACTTGCAGCAACTCTTTGTCAAATCCATTGAAACGCCGGATATCACGAACGAGCACGGCGTCCCCTTCCAGATCTTCTACGGCGTGTCCAACAACGCGCGGGCCTTTTGGAGCATCGCCAATGCCCGCAAAGTGATTGGCTACGCGCCGCAGGACGACTCGGAAGTCGTCTTCGCCGACGACATCCGGCGGGTGCTGGTGGCTGGCAAGAGCGTGGGTAGGCTCTGAGCGGCCCGAAAGCACAGTCATTCCGAGCGTAGCGAGGAATCTAGTGCCATGCACTAAGCAGTCTATAGACCCAGCACCCTAGATTCCTCACTTCGCTGCGCTCCGTTCGGAATGACATGTGTACTGGTATATACGACGCCAGATCTACCGCTCTTTCTCCCAAATCCGTCAACGAATCTCCTGACTTCTACAATTCCGAGCGTAGCAAGGAATCTAAGCTGCAAGACTGCTCACGCGCCGCACTTGGTTCATCAAGCTAACGGCGATACCGCAGGGAGGGTTGCCCCCGCCTCTTGGTACGCCTCGCACAATGTGAGTACCTTGAAGATGGATTCCCGCTTGCGCGGGAATGACGGCGCATAAGGGTATGCACTATTTGCTTCCCCGAAGTTGACGTATACGTTACGATAATAGGGAAGGCTCCTTTCCTAATCTCCCAAACATAGCAGCAGTAGAGGATTTAAACGTCGTGGCAACGCTTCGGGTTTTCGACACCGGTAGAGCAGAACGGGCACAGGTGGCAGACGTGCCCGCCATGAAGCAGATAATCGACTACTACGCCAAGCAGAACCGCATGCTCTTCCGTTCGCTGGCGGAGCTTTACGGCGGGATCCGCGATTATGTGGTCTGGCGGCAGGACGGCAAGGTGGCGGGGTGCTGCGCTTTGCACGTCATGTGGAAAGACCTCGCGGAAGTGCGCGGTTTGGCCGTGCTGCCGGAATACCAGGGGCAGGGCATCGGGCGGCAGCTTGTTGACGCCTGCGTCGCGGAAGCGCGGGAACTGGGCATCAAGACCGTGTTCACTCTGACGCTGGAACCCACGTTTTTTACTAAGTGCGGCTTCCGGGAAGTAGAGCGCGATACGCTCTCCATCAAAGTCTGGCAGGAGTGCTACCGCTGCCCTAAGTTCTCCAAGTGCGACGAGATCGCCATGATCCGTACCCTGCAAGAGTGAGGCCGCTGTTCGGCGTGCCGCAATGGAAAGAGCCGGCTATTAGCATTAATCGAAGACTTTTCGAGGTAATTCGCCTGCCTCCGCTGTGACTTCACACTTTCTTCACAGTTCTTTGGTACCGTGCAAGATTATGGGTGGCAAAGTGTCCCGTGTGGTCATACGTAGAAATCGAGAATGAGTGAGTAGCTGGTTCTGTGGTAAGAGGAGGGTTCAGGAGATGGCATTAACGCGGCGTTCGTTTCTCGGGTTGGTCGGAGGCGTGCCGCTGGCGGCAAGCCTTGCGTCCGGCTGTGGCTTCTTTGAGGACTTGGTCGGCGGAGATTCCGGCGACAAGACGGTCAACGTAGCGGTCTTCTTGCCACAAGGGCAGGGAGCGAACTTTCAGGCGGCGCAGGCCGGTAACATCCTGGCCGCTCTCCAGTCTGCCGCCAACGAGATCAACGACCAAAACCTCGGCTTCCAGATGGAAGTCAACCTCACTGTTGTTCTACCCGGCCCGAACCCTAACTTCGGAGCCTTCTTTGGTGGAGCAGCCAGCGCGCAACCCACGGGAATAAGTAGCTATTGACTTTTCACTTTCTCCTTCGCGCTTGAAGGTGAACGT